>OY761465.1:3395000-4311425 GCA_963664535.1 Binatia bacterium | reverse complement strand
CTTCACATTCATGCGCCGCCTGGGTCCCACATCGGGCAGCCCATGGAGGAACTCTGCCACATCCCGCACCCTGGCGGCAACGCGTTCGGCGGCCGGTCGAAGCGCGGGGTCGTCCTTGAAGTGTTCGCCGTACTCCCGCATGGCCGCGCCGCAGCCCGCCGCGTTCGTCAATACGGCGTCGAGCTCGAGGGAATCGAAGGCCGCGATGGTCCGGCGCGCCAACTCCAGGCCACGCTCCCGATCGCCGTTGTGCAGCAACAGGGCGCCGCAGCAGCCGGCTCCCGACGGCGCTCGCACCTCGCAGCCGTGTTCCGTCAACAGTTTCACCGTGTTCGTGTGGGTGGTGCCGAAAAGGCTCTGCATGACGCAGCCGGCCAGCAGGCCCACGCGATGGCGCACCTCGGCCGGCGGAGCGGTCCGTTCAGGGAGGCGTACCGACCGGAAAGGGGCCTCGGGATCCGGCAGGTAACGCAGCAACCGGCGGACCGGCCCCGGCACCCAACCGGCACGGGCCAGCCGGTGGACTCCAAATCGCGTCATGCAGCGGACGCTCCAACCGAATATCCTCATGACCGCCGGATTGGGAAAGGTCCGGTTCACGAGCCAGCGCTGCACGCGCTCCGGCCAGGAGCGGCGGTGCCGCGACTCGATGAAATGCCGGGCGCCCTCGATGAGGGTGCCGTAGCGCACGCCGGACGGGCAGGTGGTCTCGCAGGCCCGGCAGCCGAGACAAAGGTCCAGGTGCCTGACGCTCGCATCGTCCAGTGGAATCGTTCCCCGGTCGATGGAGCGCATGAGCTGGATCCGTCCCCGCGGTGAGTCCATCTCCGTTCCCAGCTCGAGAAAAGTCGGGCATGACGCCACGCAAAGCCCGCAATGGATGCAGTTTCCGGAGCTTTCAAAATCAGCGACTTGGCCGGCCATAATTCATCCGCTACTAGATACCGCCGATAAATCGCCCCGGCGACAGAACATCGTTGGGGTCCAGCGCCCGCTTGATGCCCTTCATCAACTCCAGGCCCTCGATGGGGCCGCCCCAGACGTCCAGGGCAGGCTTGACTTCCGGAGAGGCCCGCTCCACCACCAGGGTGCCGCCCAGCCCCGTGGCGGCCGCCCGCATCCGGTCGACCGCCGCGGAGGCCCAACCCCTGAGGTCAGAGTCGTCCGGCGGCGACACGTGCACGTGGATGATGCCGTTGCCGGCGTGGGCCTGCACTGCCATGATCGACCCGTTCCGCGCACCCTCGTCCTCCAGCGCCGTCACGAAGGCCGCCACCCTGGCGGGCAGGACACTGACCTTGAGGCCGAGAACCGGCACTCCCAGGGCGGCGGCATCCCGCAACTCCGCAACCACCGCGCCGCCCAACCGGTCATCGCCCCCCGCCAGGGACGGCAATGTCGCTGCCTGATCGGCCACGTCCTCCTCGGCGCCGGCGAACCCCACCACGACAGCGTAGCCCGACCCGGCGGCCGGGATGCGCGCCACAAGCTCGATGAACGACGGCTCCAGCGGCGCCTTCAGTATCCGCTCCAACAGCCTCTCCGCACCCGCCATGTCGCCGCAGGTGATTCGCACCGCCGCCCTCGCCTCGGGCAGCGTACGCAGCTTGAAGGTGGCCTCGACGATCACCCCCAGGGTGCCCAGCGCGCCGCAGTAGAGCTTCCCTAGGTCATAGCCGGCCACGTTCTTGACCACCCGGCCCCCGCTCTTGGCGAGAGACCCGTTCGCCCTCACCACCGTGACGCCGATGAGGAGGTCCCGGACCGTTCCCTGGGAGAACCGGGACGGGCCGCTCAGGTCCGCGCTGATGAGCCCGCCCACGCTGGTGCGGTCCGGAAACGGCGGCTCCACGGGCAGCCACTGGCCCGCGCTCGCCACCGCCGCCTGAAGCCGGGTGAGGCAAGCGCCGGCCTCCGCGGTCAAGGTCATGTTGGCCGGCTGGTGGTCCACCAGCGCGTTCAGCGACGCGAGGGAGAGCGCCAGGAACGGCCGCCGCGGCGGCGCCCCCAACCCCAGGTGCGCGCCAAAGCCCGCCGGTACCACCGCCACGCCCCGGGCGGACGCGGACTCCATGACCCGCTGGACCTGCGGCACCGACCCCGGAAAGACCACCCTCGCCGGTCGGACGCCGTCGACGGCGAACCGTGCGAGGTCGGCATCCGTCCCCATCCGCGGCGCGTCCGCGGCATTCAGCAAATCGTTGTCCAACCCGGCCCAGTCGGGCGCCGGTTCGGTGAGGGTTTCGTGGTTCATCACAGACCACGTCACGGCCGGCCTACATCGCCGCCTGGCGCCGCGGCGAGCGGACCTCGACGTGCTGTTCCGCGGACGGGAATATCTTGTTGGGGTTGCAACGGTCTTCGGGATCGAACACGGAGCGGACGCCTTCCATCGCGTTCATGTCGTCTTGTGTGAAGATCAGCGGCATGAGCGCCACCTTCTCCACCCCGATGCCGTGCTCGCCGGTGAGGCTACCGCCCAGGGCCACGCATTCCCGGAGGATTTCCCGGCCGGCCGCCACCACCCGTTCGGTCTGCTCGCGGTCGCGTTCGTCGTAGAGAAGGATGGGATGGATGTTGCCGTCTCCGGCATGGAAGACGTTGCCGATGCGGAGGTCGTAGGCCTCGCCGATGGCCGCGATGCGCTCCATGATCTCCGGCAGCCGCGTGGGCGGCACCACGCCGTCCTGGCAGCAGAAGTTGGGCGCCAAGCGCCCCAGCGCGCCGAAAGCCCGCTTGCGGCACTTCCACAGCGCTTCGCGCTCGCCGTCGTCCCGGGCCATCCGGATCTCGGTGGCGCCGTTGGACTCGCAGACCTCGCGGATCCTTCCGGCGGCCCGCTCCAGGCCCGCCGCGAGCCCGTCCAGCTCCACGATCAGCACCGCGCCGGCCTCCCGGGGGAAACCGAAGTGGAAGGCGTCCTCCACCGCCTGGAGGATGAGCCGGTCCAGCATCTCCAGCGCGGCGGGCACGATGCCGCTGGCGACGATGCCGGCCACCGCGGCGCTGCCGTCGGCAACGGAATCGAACACCGCCAGCAGCGTCTTGTAGCCTTGGGGCAGCGGGTACAGCTTGAGGATCGCCTCGGTGACGATGCCGAAAGTGCCCTCCGAGCCCACGGTGACGCCGAGGAGGTCGTATCCGGGCCTGTCCTCGGTCATGCCGCCGAGCCGGACCACCTCGCCGTCCGGCAGGACCAGCGTCACGCCCAGCACGTGGTTGGTGGTGACGCCGTATTTCAGGGTGTGGGGGCCGCCGGAGTTCTCGGCCACATTGCCGCCGATGGAGCAGGCCATCTGGCTCGAAGGGTCCGGCACGTAGTGGAGGCCATGGGGTTTGGCCGCGCGGCTGACCCAGGCGTTGACCACGCCGCTCTCGACCACCGCGCGCCGGTTGGCCGGATCCAGCTCCAGGATCCGGTTCATCCGGGTCAGGCTCACCATCACCGGCGCGCCCAAGGGGAGGCAGCCGCCGCTCAGGCCGGTGCCGGTGCCCCGGGGCACGAACGGCACCCCTTCGTGCTTCAGCAGCTTCAGCACCGCCGCCACCTCCTCGGTGGAACGCGGCAGCACCACGACTTCCGGCGTCGACTTCTCCAACGTGTAGCCGTCGCAGTCGTAGACGCTGAGCTCCGTGGCATGCGACACGACCCCGTCGTCGCCCAGGATGTCACGCAAAGCGCCCAGAAGCCGTTCGGTGATCATGGAGGCACCCGTTTCGGAGCGGACGTCCGCGTGGGGAGTTACCGGACTACGGACGTCAGCCGCCGTAGAAGACCTTCTCCCCCAGGTCCTTCATGATGAGCGTGGCGTCGTCCGCGCGTCCCTCGATCTCGCCCCGCACGCCCGCTTCCACCACCTCGCCGATGAACACCGAGTGGTCGCCCTTCTCCACCGTCTCCACGAGCTTGCACTCGACGTAGGCCGGCGTGCCGGCCAGCACCGGAGCCCCGGTCGCCCCGGCGGTGAACGCCTCGCCGCCGATGGTGTCGCCCTCCCGTTCCAGGGACTTGAAGAAGGCGAAGGCCTGGCCCTGCTGCCCCTTGCCCAGCACGTTCAGGGCGAAGCTGCCGGATTCCTTGATGATGTCGTGGGCACCGGAGTCGGCCTTGACTCCCACCACCACCAGAGGGGGCGCGAAGGATGCCTGGGTCACCCAGTTCACGGTGGCCGCGGCCACCCGGCCGTCCTTGGCCTCACTGGTCAGAACGTAGAGTCCGTAGGGGATCATGCGAAGCGCGGTCTTCTTGGCGTCGGCGTCCATTCATTCCTCCTTGAATTTCGTTGAAATGCCCGCTCCGCCGCCATGCGAGCACGGGCCGTGGAACTGACCGAGAAAGTAACAATTCCGGCGGTGGGCGTAAAGGTGTAACCGTGTTGCTTGATGAGGTCCGCAGCCGTCCGACCCTGCATAGGGTATCCTTCGTAACCCGTTTTCGTAACCAGTTTCCACCATCGAGTTGACAATCCAATATATAAGGTTGACAAAGGGTGGATAAAGCATTGACAAAGGAGGGGCAGTCGTGGCCGGAATACGGGAAAGAGGTCGAACGATTCGTGACTACATCGTTGCGCACGTCCGCGCCCATCCCTACGACATCGCACAAGTTTGTGCCGATCATTTCGATATCTCGCGCCAAGCCGCCAACAAGCACCTCGGTCGTCTTGTCGCCGACGGCCTCCTGACCGCGCAAGGTGCGACACGTAGTCGCTGTTACTCTCTAAGCGCACTGGACGAAAAGGATATCGTGGTTCAACTCACGGAGGGGACCGACGAGGATGCCGTCTGGCGGAGGGAAGTCGCGCCGCTCTTGGCCCCTATACCCCAAGGCGCCCGCGAGATCTGGCAATACGGCTTCACGGAAATGCTGAACAACGCAATCGACCATTCATCAGGGTCATGGGTGAAAATCACGGTCACGCGCACGGCGGTCGATGTGGATGTCCACCTGCTGGACAATGGAGAAGGCATCTTCCGCAAGATTGCCAGGGAACTGCGACTCGACGACGAACGGCATGCGGTCCTCGAACTGGCAAAGGGAAAGTTGACCACCGATCCCGAGAACCATACCGGTGAAGGCATCTTCTTCACTTCACGCCTGTTCGACGAGTTCAATCTACTATCTCGAAACGTCTTTTTCTCGCATGACAGCGCTACTCGGGAGGATTGGATTCAAGAATCCAGGGCGGTATCCGGCGGCGCAGAATTTCCGGGTACATTGGTCGTCCTGGAACTGAACAACGATACCACGAGGAGCACTAAACAAGTGTTTGACGAGTATACGGAGGACGGAGACTACGGATTCTCCAAAACCGTCGTCCCGGTCAGTCTGGTCCGATACGGCGACGAAGCCTTGATATCGCGCTCCCAAGCCAAGCGGCTGCTGGCGCGATTCGACCGCTTCAAGAAAGTGATTCTGGATTTCGAAGGTGTGGAGCAGATTGGACAGGCCTTCGCTGACGAAGTGTTTCGCGTGTTCGCCAGAGCTCATCCTAACGTCGAGCTCGTTCCGTTCAAGACGAAACCGGACGTGGACGCCATGATACGCCGCGCCCGCGGCACCACCTGAACCAGTGTGGACTTCGCCGATGCGAACTCTCGCAGGCAAGGGCGAAGTGTCCGTGCCAATGTTGAAGTGTTTCTGGTAAATTCAAGTTCAAGGACACGACCCGAGCTGAATCCATGCCACCCAAGGTCTATATTGACGGCCACGTGGGCACCACGGGGCTGCGCATACGCGACTGGCTCGCGGGACGCCGGGACATCGAATTGTCCACCCTCGACGAGGACCGGCGGAAGGACGACGGTGCGCGGCGGGCGGCCATCGAGGCCGCGGACCTGACGGTGCTTTGCCTGCCGGACGACGCCGCCCGGGAAGCGGCGCGGTGGGCTGGTGAATGCGGAACGCGTGTCATCGACGCCAGCACCGCCCATCGGGTAGCGGACGGGTGGGTCTACGGACTTCCGGAAGTCCAGCCAACGCAACGGGACGCCATCCGCGAGGCCCGCTTCGTGGCCAACCCCGGTTGTTACCCCTCGGCGTTCATCCTGTTTACCCGGCCGCTGGTGGACGAGGGGCTGCTGCCCCATGACACCCCGGTTTCCATTCATGCCCTGTCGGGCTATTCCGGCGGCGGACGGGGACTGATCGAGAAGTGGGAAAGCGCCGAGGAAGGTCTGGGCTCCCTGCCCTACGAGGCGCCCTATGCCCTGGGGGCCCGGCACAAGCACATCCCGGAGATGATGGCCTACGGCGGCCTCGGCACGGAGCCGCACTTCGTGCCCGCGGTGGGGCCGTTCCGCTGCGGCATGCGGGTGGAGGTGCCGATTCCTCTGGGCATGCTGCCCATGGGGGGGGCCAGCTCGGCGATCCTGGAGTGCCTGCGGGAACGCTACGACGGCGAGCCCTTCGTCCGGGTCATCCATCATCCGGACCCGCGCAAAGCCCACGAGCGCAGCTTCGACCCGCAGGCTTGCAACGACACCAACTGCATGGAGCTGCATGTGGTGCCGCACCCTTCGGGGCACACCCTGCTGGTGGCCCTTCTCGACAACCTGGGCAAGGGCGCCAGCGGCGTCGCCATCCAGAACCTGAACCTGATGCTCGGCCTGCCGGAGACCGCGCACCTGCCGGACTGATTCCCCGCCTCGCCCCTGGACCCCGGATCAAGTCCGGGGTGACGGGGTGGAGGGCCGGGGTGACGTTGCAGGCGCCGGGTGCCGTTTCGAGCCCTCGCGCGGCGGCGGTTTCCGAGTGTCTCCTATCCCGCCACGCCCTGCCAGATCAGCTTGGCCTCCATCACGATGATGAGGGTGACGATGACCCGGTTGAACCACTCCTTGCTGATGTAGCGGGTTGTCCGCATTCCCAAGGGCAGGAACAGCGCGATGGGGACGAGGGCGAGCACTCCCTGACCGAGGAGCTGCCGATCGAACAGCCCGGCGGCCAGGACGAAGAGGAAGTGCATGGTGGTGAGGCCCAGGAACATCGTCGACGCCGCGAAGATGTATGCCTCCTTCTCCAGTTGGAACGCGCGCACCCACGCGGCCACCACCGCGCTGGATATGCCGGCCGCGCCCTGGGAGACGCCGGCCAGGGCGGCGATGAGCGGCGAGAGGATACGACCCAACCGCCCGCTGAAACGGATCTCGATGCGGAAGGCCAGCAGCACCAGGTAGGCGCCCACGCACACCGCCAGCGCCAGGGTCAGCATGCGCTCGTTGGCGGTGGCCAGGAACCAGGTGCCGCCGGCCACGCCGAGGGCCCCCGCCATGGTGGCGAAGACGAGTCCCGGCACGGTGTGGAACCTGGAGCGGTAGGACCACATGACCCAGAAGTTGCTGACCATGTTGGGGATGGTGATGACGATGACGGCCTGCTGGGCGCCCAGGAAACCCGCCATGATCGGTACCGCGATGAGCGGCAGGCCCATTCCCGTGGCTCCCTTCGAGAAAGCGCCGGCGCCGAGGGCGACGAAGATGATCAGCAGGGTTTCGAGGTGCATGTCAGCAAAGGGGTTGTCAGGAACCGGACCTCGGGTCAAGCTTGCCCCGGGCTTGACCCGGGGCCCGGGGTGGCGATGAAAGTCGCCTCGGGTGACGATGGCGCCAGCGGGGGTGACGTCTGCACGGCATCTCTTGCACTCCGAACTTCAACCGGAGTAATGTGCGGGCGTGTCAAGCCCGGGCGCAAACAAGGGCTATCGAACCGAATCGGCAACAAGGAGGGTATGACCATGTTGAACGCTTCGAAAGGGCTCCTTCTGTTCCTGTTTCTCGCGCTCCCATTGACCCTGACCGCGCCGGCCCTCGCGGCCGATGCCGGAAAGACGCTCCGGTACGCCGCCGGAAGCTTCGGCGAGGAAAGCATGGATCCCACCCGGACCTCCATCAGCGCCTCGCTGGGGTTGGTGGGGCCGCTGTGGGACTGGCTCACGGAGATAGACGCCGCCGGCAAGCTCACGCCGGGGCTGGCGCTGAGCTGGAAGGCCGGGGAGGACGGAAGATCCTGGACCTTCAAGCTCCGGCCCGGGGTCAATTTCCACGACGGCAGCGAGATGACCGCCGAGGACGTGCAGTTCACCCTGATGGAGGGGTTTCGCCGGCCCAAGGCCAAGGCCTCCCGGGTGCGCCAGTTCCGCAAGGGCATCAAGGACGTAAAGGTCGTCGACCGCCATACGGTGACGGTGGTCACGGCGAAACCATGGCCTACCTTTCCGTATGACATGTCGTTTCAGCCCGGCATCGAGGGCATCGTGCTCCCCAAGGCCTACATCAAGAAGGTCGGCTGGGACGGCTTCGCCCAGAAGCCCGTAGGCACCGGGCCCTGGAAGTTCGTCAAGCACGAGGTCGGCAACTTCATCGAGTTCGAGGCCGTGAAGGACCACTGGCGCAAGGCGCCGAACTTCGACCGCCTGCGCACCGTGCTGGTGAAGGAGGCGTCCACTCGGGTGGCCATGCTGAAGACCGGCCAGGTGGACGTGGCGCGGATCTCGCTGGACGAGGTTCAGGAGGTGAGCAAGGCCGGTTTCAAGGTCGCCGAGGACCCCCAGCCCACGTCCGTGCGCATCCACCTCTACGCCACCTACTATGACAAGGCCGGTCCGGTAAAGGACGTGCGCGTACGCCAGGCCCTGAACCTGGCGGTCAACAAGCAGGAGATCGTGGACACGCTCCTGCACGGCAAGGGCAAGCCGGCGGCGGTGTTCCCCAGCTCTCCCATCTCCATCGGCTATCCCGCGGACCTGAAGCCGTACCCCTATGACCCGGCCAGGGCCAGGAAGCTGCTGGCGGACGCGGGCTATCCCGACGGCTTCTCCATCAAGCTGTTCGCGCTGCCCACGGGCGGCTTCACGCAGTACCTCCAGCTTGCCGAGATCGTGGCCGGGTACTGGGAGGCCATCGGGGTCAAGACCAGCATCGTCCCCACCGACATCGGGGCGTTCCGTCCGCTCTACATCGCCAACCCGCAGAAACCGGAGATCGTGGGACAGGCCGGAACCTTCGCAACCACCGGACGGCTCAACGGCTCCGACAGCCTGCGCATCTGGTGGTCGGCAAAGGGCAGGATCATCAAGATGGCCAACACCGTGGACGACATCGCCGGCAAGGCGGCGGGTGAAGCCACCATCGACGGCATCGCGGCCCAGGTCAGGAAGGCCTACACGATACTCCACAACGAGTACCGCGGCGTGCCCATCGCCGACGTCAAGGGAATCCTGTGGGGCTACGGGAACCAGGTGAAGGACATCCAGTTGCGGCCCCACCGGGGCTACATCGAGCCCAGCCTGGTGACTGCCAGGTAGGCAAGCGCGACAGTTGCGGGAGGTGGCCCGTACCACACGAATCGCCAGCGATTTGAACGGTGCGGGCCACCCGCCTCCCAATCACGGAATCTCATGCAACGCTACATCGCCGGCAGGCTGATCCAGTGCCTTGTCACGTTGCTGGTGATCAGCCTGCTGGTATTCGCTCTGGCGCGGCTCACCGGCAACCCGCTGGACGTGATGATGCCCATCGACGCCTCGGCCGAACTCCAGGCGGAGATGAGCCGGGAGCTTGGGCTGGACCAGCCCATGTACGTCCAGTACGCGCGGTTCGTGCTGAGCCTGCTGCACGGCGACCTGGGAACGTCGATCCGCACCCGCAAGCCCGTGGCCGAGCTCATCGGCCTGCGGCTACCCAACACCCTGAAGCTCGTGTCGTTCTCGACGGGCATGGCGCTCTTGATAGCCCTGCCGCTGGGGGTCATCGCGGCCACGCGGAAGGGCGGGTTCTGGGACGTGGGTGCGCGCGCCGTGGCGCTGTTCGGCCAGTCCGTGCCCACTTTCTGGGCCGGCATCGTGCTGATATCCATCTTCGCGGTCAACCTCGACATCCTGCCCGCCGGCCGCAAGGAGGGCATCGAGTCGTACGTGCTGCCGGCCGTGACCCTGGGCCTGTTCGGCTTCATGCTTGCGGGGGTGGTGCGGCTCTTGCGCGGCTCCATGCTGGACGTGCTGGACAGCGAGTACGTCAAGTTCGCGCGCATGAAGGGCCTGGCCGAAGCGGTGGTGACCTGGAAGCACGCCCTCAAGAACGCGCTGATCCCGGTGGTGACCTTCGTCGGGTTCTACTTCGGCATCCTCATGGCCGGCAGCGTGGTGGTGGAGACCGTGTTCGCCTGGCCGGGCATCGGACGGCTGGCGTTCGAGGCGGTCCAGTGGCGCGACTATCCGGTGATCCAGGGCGTGGTGCTGCTGGTGTCCACCATAATCCTGGCGGCCAATCTCGTGGTGGACATCCTGTACGCTTACATCGACCCCCGAATTCGCTATGGCTGACTCCGGCATCACCGCAACGGCCGACACCGGTGTGGCCGTCCCTGCGAGCGATCTTCCCGGATCGGTGCGCGCCCGCGCGCGCAGGCTGCTGGTGATCCCCTCGTTGATCCTCCTCCTCTTCGGAGGTCTCGGAGTGCTGGCCGACGTCGTGGCCCCCTACCCCCCCAACAAGATCGCGCTCAGGGCACGTCTGCTGCCGCCGGCGTGGCAGGAGGGAGGCAGGCTGGCCCATCCGCTGGGCACCGACCGGCTGGGCCGTGACATGACCAGCCGCATCATCCACGGCGCGCGAGTGTCCATTGCCGCGGGCCTGGCGGCCGTGGGCGTGGGCGGCGTCATCGGCACCCTGCTGGGGCTTGTCTCGGGCTACTTCGGACGCTGGGTCGACACGCTGATCATGCGCGCCACCGACGCCATGCTGTCGCTCCCCATCATACTCATCGCGCTGCTGTTCGCCGTGGTGTTCGGGCCGAGCTTCCGGAACCTCATCCTGGTTTTGGGTCTGGTCATGTGGGCGAGGTTCGCCCGCCTCGTGCGCGGCGAGGTGCTGAGCTGGAAGGAGCGGGAGTTCGTGGCGCTTGCCCGGGTGGCCGGCTGCTCGTCGTTCCGCATCCTTCAGCGCCACATCTTCCCCAACATCGTCAACCCGCTGGTGGTGCTGGCCACCCTCCAGGTGGGTTGGGTCATCATCGTGGAGGCTTCGCTGAGCTTTCTGGGCGCCGGGATTCCGCCGCCGACGCCTTCCTGGGGAGCGATGATCGCGGACGGACGGGCCCACATCACCACGGCGTGGTGGTTGTCGTTCTTCCCCGGCGTGGCGCTGGTGCTGGTGGTGCTCTCCATCAACCTGCTGGGAGACTGGCTCCGGGACTTCCTGGACCCCAGGACCCGGAACCTGACGTGAACCAGTAGACTTTCACGGGTGGATGTGTGACAGCACGCTAAAGGAGGCCTTGCTATGTACGGTTATCGCGCCCGAATCGGCTATACGTCGCCCCCCTACCTGACGGAGACCTTCCCCTACGAGTTCTACAAGATGGTCCCCGAGGGGGTGACCCTCGTGCTGACCACCCTGGCCATCAAGAAGCTTACCGAGCAGGAAACCACCCGCAGCGTCGAGATGACCCTGGAGGCCGCGCGTGAAATGGGCAGGGCCGGGGTCGACATCATGGTCTTCGGCGGCGTTCCACTCAACCTGTCCCTGGGCTACGAAGGACTCGACGAGACCCTGCGCAAGACCGAGGAGGAAATCGGCGTCCCGGTCACCTCCAGCATCACCGCGCAGGTGAACGCGCTGCGGGCCTTGGGGGCGGAAAAGCTCGTCCTGCTGCACCCCTTTACCGACCCCGAGGGTTTCCACGCGGAGTATGTAACCCACTACGGCTTCAATCTGCTGGGGTTCAGAGGCGCCCAGAAAACGGTGGCGGACCTCGCCACCATCTCGCAGGACGAGGTCAAGGCGCTCGCGGAGGCTCTCTACCGCGACTATCCCGACGCCGACACCCTCTACATCCCAGCGCCGCACTGGGGCATCATCGAGCTCATCGATCCCCTGGAGCAGGAGCTCGGCGTCAACGTGGTCGTCGCGATCCAGGCCATCGTGTGGGAGACCCTGCGCCGCACCGGTGTCAGCGACCGGATCAACGGCTACGGCCGGCTGCTACGCGAGTTCTGAACACGATCCGGGCACACCCCGCCGTTCAGAACAGGTGACAGGCCACCCTGCGCTCCGGGGCGACTTCCCGGAGCACCGGCTCCTCTTCCGCGCACCGGGCCATGGCCAGGGGGCAGCGCGGGTGGAAGCGGCAGCCCGAGGGCGGATCCATGGGGTTGGGGACCTCGCCCGCCACTACCATCTCGTCCGACTCCTGGCCTGCCCTGACCGGGAGCGCGGCAGCAATCAGCGCCTTGGTGTAGGGGTGCAGGGGCTCAGCGTACAGCGCATCCGCCCTGGCTTCCTCGACGATCCGCCCCAGGTACATGACCGCGACGCGGTGGCTCAGGTGCCGGGACACGGCCAGGTCGTGGGTGATGAGCAGGTAGCTCAGGCCGTGCTGGTCCTGGAGGTCCTTCAGCAGGTTGATGATCTGGCTTCGGATGGAGGCGTCGAGGGAGGCCACGGGCTCGTCCAGGACGATCAACCGGGAATGGGTCGCCAGCGCCCGCGCCAGGGCGATGCGCTGGCGCTGCCCGCCGCTGAACTCGTGGGGATAGAGCCGGGCGAAGGCCGCGTCGAGGTTGACGTCCTCGAGAACCTCCGCGACCCGCTCACGCACCGCCCTCCGGGGAAGCCCGGCGTTTACTTCCAGCGGCTCGCCGACGATGTCGCCTACACGCATCCTGGGGTTGAGGGAGCTTTGGGGGTCCTGAAACACCGCCTGCACGGTGCCGCGGTAACGTCGCAGGTCGGCGCCCGACATCTCCTGCAGGCTGACTCCCTCGTAGAGCATCTCGCCGTCGGTGGGGCGCTCCAACAACAGCACCATCCTGGCCGTGGTGCTCTTGCCGCAACCGGACTCTCCCACCAGTCCCAGGGTCTCGCCGCCGTCGATGTGGAAGCTCACGTCCTCGACGGCGTGGATCCAGCCCACGTTTCCGCCGAGGATCAAACCCTTGGTCACGGGGAAACGTTTACTGACGTTCCTGGCTTCCAGCAGCGCGGGGCTCATGCTCGTCCTTCTCATGCAACCAGCAGGACACGTGGTGGTCGGCGTCGATCCGGGTCGCCGGCGGGGACTCCGACCGGCAGATGTCCATGGCCTTGGGACAGCGCGGCGCGAACGCGCAGCCCGGCGGCAGGTCGTACACCACCGGCGGGCTGCCCTCGATGGAAGCGAACCGGTGGACCTTGCGGTCCATGCGCGGGACGGATTGCAGCAGCGCCTCCGTATAGGGGTGCGCAGGGCGTTCGAACAGCGCCTCCACCGTCAACTGTTCGACGATCTTGCCGGCGTACATGACCGCCACCCGGTCACAGATCCGCGCCAGGGTGGCCAGGTCGTGGGTTATGTAGATAATGGAAAGGTTCGACTCCCTCTGGAGCTCCTTCAGGAGCCGCAGATACTGGGCCTGGATGGTGACGTCCAGAGAGGTGGTGGGCTCATCGGCAATGAGGAGCCTGGGGCCGGCGGCGATGGCCGTGGCTCCCACCACCCGCTGGCGCATGCCGCCGCTGAACTGGTGGGGATAGTCTCTCAGACGCGACTCCGGCGCCGGTATGCGCACGAGGCTCAAGAGCTTCGAGACTCTCTCCCAAAGGCGGGAGCGCGACACGACGCCGTGGACCCGCAACGGCTCCGCCACCTGGTTGCCGATGGTGAACACCGGATTCAGGGTGCTCAGGGGGTCCTGGAGGATCATGGCGATCTCTTTGCCCCGGACCCGGCGCATGTCCTGCTCCGATATCCTCAGCAGGTCCCGGCCCCGGAACAGCACCTGACCCGAGACGATGCGCCCGGCCGGCCGCGGCACCAGCCGCAGGATGGAGAGGCTGGTCATGCTCTTGCCGCAGCCCGACTCGCCCAGGAGGCCCAGCGACTCCCCTTGGCGCAATGCGAAGGAGACGCCGTCCACGGCCCGGCCGGTTCCCGACCGGGTGTAGAAGTACGTTCGCAGGTCCTTGACTTCGAGCAGGGGCGCGGGCGTGGTGCTGGATTCGGTATCCATGGGCAACCTCGACGACGCGGGCATCTTGACACAAAAACGGCGGTAGTAGTAACCACGAATCATGGATGATTTCACCGACACGCTGGTCATCGACGCGGACGGACACGTCAACGAGGGCGACATCGACTTCGCGCCCTTGCTGCCCGAGAAGTACAAGTCGCTGGCGCCGGTGCGCCTCAAGGACAACCGGGGCGGCAACCGGCTTTTGCTGGAGGGGCGCATCTGGCCCGCCAACGAGGGGCCCGGCCCTGGAGTGACGGGCCCCATGACGGAGGAAGCGCGAAAGGGCCGTCCTGGAATGACCGACCCGAAGGAACGCCTCAAGGACATGGACCTCGAGGGCATCGACGTGGCGGTGATCTTCGGCACCCAGATCGCGCTGACGGTCAACGGGCTGATGGACAAGGGTCTGGCGGGCGCGCTCTGTCATGCGGTCAACGAATGGCTGCTGGAGTACTGTTCCGCCGACCTCCGGCGCCTGCGCGCCGTGGGCCTCATCCCCTGCCAGGACCCCGAGGCGGCGGTGCGCGAGCTCCACTACCTGGCCGAGCACGGCGCCACCACCGCCATGCTCCCCACCAACGTCTATGGGCGCAACATGGGCGACCCCATGTTCGACCCCATCTACGCCGCCGCCCAGGAGATCGGCATGCCGCTCTCGGTGCACCCGCAGACGGGGCACGACGGCGTTCCCGGCGTGTCCGGGGTCATGGGCGCGGGCAGCCGGCGCTTCTACAAGTACGTCTACGTCCACACGACGGCGTTTCCCTTCGAGCTCATGATCGCCATGATGCACATGCTCGGAGAAGGCGTATTCGACCGCTATCCCAGGCTGAAGGTGGCCTACATGGAAGGCGCGGCCGGTTGGCTGCCCTTCTGGATGGAGCGCCTGGACGAGCACATGGAGAAGCTGGCGCCGCAGATGCCCGAGATGCGGCGGCGTCCCAGCGAGGTGATCCGGAGCGAGCAGATCGTGCTGTCATGCGAATCCGAGGAAACCGGACTGGACCGGGTGCTGGACACTTCCGGACCCGCCACCGTGCTGTACGCCTCGGACTACTGCCACTGGGACTGCCACTTCCCCTACTCCGTCCGGGATGTCATCTCGGGCGACGATATGAGTTTCGAGCAAAAGGAACGGGTGCTCTACAAGAACGCCGTCGAGTTCTTCGACCTGAAGGACTTCCCGGAGCCCAACGCTCTGGCCAAGGCCATGGGCTCGTGGGACAACTGGAACGGCGCCGTCCCGCCGGCATAGAACGGAGGAACCTCATGGAGAACCACGCGCGCATCGGTCTGATCATTCCGTCCGCCAACCGGCTCACGGAGCCCCAGTTCAACCAATACGCGCCGGATGACGTGGACATCCACGTCACCCGGCTGCGCATGACCGGAAAGTGGAGCAAACCCCTTGACCAGCTCCAGGCCGCCATCGAAGAAGCCTCGGCTGTCTTGTCCGACACCAGCCCGGACGTGATCGTGTTCCACTGCACGGCAAACTCCATGGAGGGAGGCCTCGACGGCGAGAAGCGGATCACCGAGTGGGTCGGCCAGGCAAGCGGATGCGCTGCCGTGACCACCAGCCAGGCCATCACCGAAGCGCTCAACGAGCTCACCATTGGCAAGCTCGTGCTCATCAGCCCCTACGTGGAGGAAACGAACCAGGCAGAGATGCGCTACATGACGGAAGCCGGCTTCGAGGTGATTCACGAACTGGGCCTGGGCCTTGCCGGAAGCGACGACTACATCGCGGTGACCCCGGAGCAGTGGCTGGACATCACCTGCGACAACTCCCGCTCCGAGGCCGAGGGCTACTTCCTGAGCTGCACCAACACGCGCATGATCGAGACCATCGAGGCGGTGGAGAGCCGCCTCGCCTGTCCGGTGGTGTCCAGCAACCAGGCGGCGCTGTGGGCCTGCCTGCGGCGCATGGGCCGGCCGACGTCGATCCCGGGACTGGGACGCCTGTGCGCCGAGGGTTGACCCGGGCCCGCGTGCGCTCTGGCGGGCCTTTCACGTTTGACAACCCCTCGCCGCTGGCAGTAAAAACAGTGACGGGCACCGTCCGTGCTTCCGCGCGTCCCGACCGCGGTGCCGATTCTCCAAGGAGGCTATCATGGCAGGAGTCATCGATGCGGATACGCATATCGCCGAGCCCGAGGCGATGTGGAAGTTCTTTGACGAGGACATGTACCCGCGCCGGCCGGTGCTGACGTCCATCACCGACGATACGCTGTACGGGGCCCGCAACAAGTTCTGGCTCATCGACGGAAACATCTTCCCCAAGCCGTCGGGCAAGGGCGGCTTCCGGCTGGTGACGCCGGCGGCCTCCACGCTGGAGACGGAACGGAACGACAGCCTCGTGGCCAGCCGCGAGATCACCGACGTGGGCGTGCGGCTCGCGGACATGGACCGCCTCGGCGTCGAGAAGCAGGTGATCTATCCCACGCTGTTCCTGGTCTATCTCACCGACGACGTGGACCTCGAGATCGCGCTCTGCAAGGCCTACAACCGTTACATGTGGGAGATCCAGGAGAAGGCCGAGGGACGCATGCGCTGGACCGCCGTGCTGCCGCTGGGCTCGGTGGACGAATCGGTGAAGGAGATGCGGCTCGCCAAGGAACACGGCGCGGTGGGGATCTTCTTCCGCGGCATGGAAGGGGAACGGACCCTGGACGACCCCTACTTCTTTCCGGTGTACGAGGAGGCCAATTCCCTGGAGATGCCCATCTGCATCCACACCGGCTCGGGCTGCCCGACCCTCACCAACATGTTCAATCTCGAGCGCAACCACACGTTCGCCCACGGCCGGGTGCTGCCCATCTTCGCCTTCCGGGACATCATCCACAACCGCATCCCGGAGATGTTCCCGAAGCTGCGGTTCGGTTTCATCGAGGCCTCGGCCGGCTGGGTGCCGTTCCTGCTGCACATCCTGCGGCGGCTGCTGAAGCAGCAGTTCAAGTTCGATTCCAGTGTCGAGTTGTTCCAGAAATACCGGCTGTTCGTGGCCTGCGAGGCGGACGAGGACATCCCCTACCTGATCCGCCACATGGGCGAGGACAACATCGTCATCGGCTCCGACTACGGCCACAACGATCCCTCGTTCGAGCCGGAGCTGGCACGGACCATCCGCGCCCGGGAGGACCTGTCGCCGGCCATCGCGGACAAGATCCTGTACGAGAACCCGAGGCAGTTCTACAACCTCTGAGCCCGTGCGCCGCGTGAGCCGCATGCCATGACCATCATCGACTCCGACACGCATATCGCGGAACCCGTCGCCATGTGGAGCCACATCGACGAGGGGATGTACGCGCGCCGCCCGGTGCTGGCCTCGGTGCCCGAGGACACGCTCTACGGCCCGCGCAATGCCTTCTGGCTCATCGACGGCAACATCGTGCCGAAGCCCAACGGCAAGGGGAGCTACCGCCTGGTCACCCCGTCCGCCACGAAGCTGGAGTCGTCCCGCAGCGACAGCCTCATCGCCAGCCGCGAGATCACCCAGCCGGAGGTCCGGCTCGCCGACATGGACCGGCTCGGCATCGACGTGCAGGTCATCTATCCGACGCTCTTTCTGACCTACCTGACCCACGACGCGGAGTTGGAGATCGCCTTGTGCAAGGCCTACAACCGCTACATGTGGGAGGTGCAGCGCACCGGGCAGAACCGCCTCCTGTGGACCGCGGTGCTGCCGCTGCGCTCCATCGAGGCTTCCGTCGACGAGATGCGGCTGGCCAGGGAGCACGACGCCGTGGGCATCTTCTTCCGCGGCATGGAAGGCGACCGCACCCTGGACGACCCCTATTTCTTCCCGGTCTACGAGGAAGCCGCGAAGCTGGATCTGCCCATCTGCGTCCACACCGGCATGGGCGCGCCGTCGATCATCAACCTGTTCAGCTTCGAGCGGAACTTCTCCTTCGCCCAGGGCCGGATCCTGCCGGTGTTCGCGTTCCGCGACCTGGTGGCGAACCGCATACCCGAGGAGTTTCCGGGCCTGCGCATCGGCTTCATCGAGGCCTCGGCGGGCTGGGTGCCGTTCATGCTGCACATCCTGAAACGGCTGCTCAAGAGCGACTGGAAGCACAAGTCGGACGAAGGACTGTTCGAGGAGTACCGGCTGTTCGTCGCCTGCGAGGCGGACGAGGACGTCCCCTACCTCGTGGACTACATCGGCGAGGACCATCTTCTCATCGGCTCGGACTACGGCCACCAGGACCCCTCTTTCGAGCCCGACCTCACGGGCACCATCCGCGGCCGGGAGGACATCCCGCAACGAGTCGCGGACAAGATGTTCGGTGACAACCCCAAGCGGTTCTACGGCATCGACGGAGCCTGAACCGAACCGACGTCCAACCCCTGCTTCGGAGCGAAAGGAGAATCCCATGCGCGCGAATGCCTATCCGGTCATCGACGGCGACGGCCATATCATGGAGAACGCCAGCGAGATGATGCCCTTCATGGGCGAGAAGTACGTGGGCAGTGACGGCCAGCCCGCTTGGGCGCGCATGTACGCGCTGTTTCCGTCGCTGGACGGATGGACCCGGTTGTCGAACATGAGCTCCTCGGGGCTCAGGGACTATCCTGACTGCGACATGTGGGTGTCGTTCCTGGAAGACTGCGGCATCGACCGGACCGTCGTCTACCCGACCTCCGGCCTGGGATTCGGGCTGATTCAGGATCCCGCCTATTCCGTCAACATCGCCCACGCCTACAACTCGTGGCTTCACGACTACTACATGAAGCATACGCCGAGGGTCCTGGGCGCGGCGCTGATCCCGATTCACAGCATCGATGACGCCATAACGGAGATGCGGCGGGCCAAGGAAGAACTGGGCATGCCGGCCGCGGTGCTGCCGTCGGTGAACTCGCTGGGCAAGGGCTACGGCCACGAGAGCTTCTTCCCGCTCTACGAAGAGGCGTGCCGGCTCGACATGGCGCTGGCCATCCACGGCGCGCCCAGCCGCGGCCTGGGTTTCGACTACCTCGACAGCTTCGCCGAGGTCCATGCGCTGGAGCATCCCATCCCCCTGCTGATCCATCTGACCAACATGGTTTTCCAGGGCGTGTTCGAGCTCTTTCCCGACCTCCGTGTCGCCTACCTGGAGGCGGGCGCGGGTTGGGTGCCGTTCATGATGGACCGGCTCGACGAGGGCTACGAGCGGCGAGGCAAGAAGTGGGCGCCCCGGCTGAAGCATTCCCCCAGCCACTACATCAAGAGCGGTAGCGTCTACGTCTCCGTCGAGTCCGAGGAGCGCACCCTGCCCTACGTCGTCGAGCTCCTGGGCGAGGATCACATCTTCTTCGCTTCGGACTATCCCCACGAGCGGCCGCGCGAGGAATATCTCAAGGATATCCCCGACCTTTGCGCCAGAGAGGACGTTTCGGACACGGCCAAGCGGAAGATCCTGGCCGACAACGCGAACCGCTTCTACCGGTTGAATTGACAGGGCCGGCAAATAACCTATAATAGAGATTCAAAACTCGGTTACTATTCGAAGGCCTCCGCGAGGGAGAGATCATGGCCAAGACATTTCAGCAATTGATGGACGAGGCGCGGGACACCGTGAAGGAGCTGTCGCCTCAGCAGGTGCACGAGCTGCTGCAGAACGACGGCAAGCACGTGGTCCTGGACGTCCGGGAGAAAGAGGAGTACCGGGAAGGACACCTGGAGGGCGCGGTATCGGTGCCGCGGGGTTTCCTCGAAATGAAGATGGACGCCGAGGTGCCCGACAAGTCGACTCCCATCATCGCCTACTGCGCCGGCGGCGTGAGGTCGCTTCTCGCGGGCAAGGTGATGCAGGAGATGGGCTACGAGGACGTCATCTCCATGTCCGGCGGATATGGCGCCTGGAAGAACGAGGGCTACTCCTTCAAGCAGGACCGGCAGTTCACGCAGGAGCAACTCACCCGCTACAGCCGCCACTTCCTGCTCCCCGAGGTGGGAGAGGAGGGACAGGCCAGACTGCTCGACGCCAAGGTGCTGATGGTCGGCGCCGGCGGCCTGGGATCCCCGTCCGCCTACTACCTGGCGGCAGCCGGCGTGGGCACCATGGGAATCATCGATCACGACGTGGTGGACCTGTCCAACCTGCAGCGCCAGATCCTCCACACCAACGACCGCATCGGCGAGCCCAAGGCCGAGTCGGCGCGTCAGACGCTTCAGGGACTGAACCCCGACGTCAACGTGATCCCCATTCCCGAACGGCTGAGCTCCGACAACATCATGGAGATCATCAAGGACTACGACATCGTGGTGGACGGCTGCGACAACTTCGCCACGCGCTACCTGGTGAACGATGCCTGCGTGATGACCGGCAAGCCCAACGTCCACGGCAGCATCTTCCAGTTCGAGGGGCAGGTATCGGTGTTCCACCCGGGCAACGGGCCGTGCTACCGCTGCCTCTATCCCGAGCCGCCTCCCCCGGGCATGGCGCCGAGTTGCGCCGAGGCCGGAGTGCTGGGAGTCCTGCCGGGGCTCATCGGCACGATCCAGGCGGTCGAGGCCATCAAGCTCATCCTCGGCAAGGGCGACTCCCTGGCCGGACGCCTGCTCCATTTCAACACGCTGACCATGGAGATCAACACGCTCCGCCTGCGGCAAGACCCCGAGTGCCCGATGTGCGGGGAGACGCCCACCATCCACGAGCTCATCGACTACGAGGAGTTCTGCAATCTGCAGGGAGCGGCCTGAGGGGTCCGTCCGTAGCGCGGTCACCCGGGGAACAACCCACGCCTCTCTCCGTCATTCCCGTGACTCTACGTCATTCCCGCGAAAGCGGGAATGACGTATTCGACGTTACCGGTACGGGGTGCGTTGCGGACGCACCGTGATCTCCACCGGACAGGCGGTGGGCGGCGCGGTGAGGACGAACAGCACTGCCTGGGCCACGTCTTCGGACTGAATCATCCTGGCCCGGTCCAAGTGCCTGACCGGCGGTATCATTCCGGTATCCACGAAACCCGGGATGATCGCCGCCACCTTGATCCGGTGCTCCCGCACCTCCTCGAACAGTGACTGGCTGAATGCGATGAGTCCGGCCTTGGAGGCGGCGTAGGCCGCCGAACCGCCCTGCCCCGCCCGCCCCGATATCGACGCGATGTTCACGATGGCGCCGGACCGCCCGGCCACGAGCGTGGGCAGGACGAGCTGGCTCAGGATCATGGGCGCCAGCAGGTTGACCCGGAGTGTCCGCTCCCAATCCGCTACCCTGGCCTTGGCGATGCCGGCCTTGATGCCCCAGCCGGCATTGTTGACGAGGAAATCGACGGTGCCGAACCGGTCGAGGGTCTGACGCACCAGCGCCTCCAGGTCTTCTTGCCTGGACAGATCGATGCCCAGCCAGGCAGCCTGCCCGCCCCGCGCCGCGATCTCGGCCTCCACCGCCTCGAGTTGATCCGCGCTTCTCGCCGCGAGCATTACGCGGCAGCCCTCTCCGGCGGCCAGCAACGCGATGGCGCGGCCGATGCCCCGACCGGCGCCGGTGACGATACACACCTTGTCCTGGAGAAGCTTCACTGAACGGTGGAATGAGGCTCGGACTCGGCCATCATCACCGGCGAGCCGTGGTGGTGGATCATGAACCAGCCGTCCGGGCGCTGCTCATAGATGTTGGTCGCAAGCACCACGGCGGCATTGGTCTCTCCCTGGAGTCTGGAGGCCAGGTTCTCGTAGAGCGTGACCCAGGCCAGGGAGCCCTGAATCCGCGTCTCCACGTTGGTGAGCGTAAAGCGCATCCGCTCCGTGTTCTCGAAGATCCGCCGCCAATTCTCCATGACGGCGTCCCAACCCGACAGCAGAGCCCATCCGGGGTGGACGCACTTGATGTAGTCCTCGCGCACCCAGATGCTCTCCATGCGCGTTATGTCGAGGCTCTCGAAAGCCTCGTAGAAGCGCCGGTTGACATCGTTCACCGGATCGTCTGCCGCCATGAGCCCCTCCCCTCCACCACCCCTGGATTCCCGCTTCCGTGGGAATGACGGGTCCGGGGTGCGGTGCGTTGCGTACCGTTGACGCGGCCGCGTGTGGCCCGGCCGCTTCGTCCGCGGGCTCCTCAGTGGCCGGGCCGCGGCGCCATCACCACCAGCAGCTTCAACGGTCCCGGCCCGGGGTTCTCCACGCCGTGGGGCTCTCCCGACGGTGCCAGCGCCACCTCGTCCTTGCCGAGCTCCCGCTGCTCCGCGCCGATACGGAACAGCCCCCTGCCCTCCAGCACGAAGTAGACCTTGTCGGACCCCTCGTGGGTGTGCACGCTCTGGGCCTGTCCGGCCTCGAAGCAGTACACGTCACAGAACAGCCGCTCCGTCTCGAAAACGCCGTTCTTTTTCATCTTCTCCGGCGAGAACCGCGCAACCTCCGAAACCCGCTTGAACGTTTCCATCGAATGAACCTCCAGGACGAAGCGGTCATGGTATCACAGGCGCCTTTCCATGCAAAAGTTCCGCGGATCTGCTATTTTCTCGGCATGCGCGCGGCTTTGGTCCGATACCACGAAATCGCTCTCAAGCGCGGCAACCGCGCCTACTTCGTCGAGCACCTCAAGAAGAACCTCAGCACGGCCCTGCGGGGAATGGGACTCAAGGAGATCCGCAACGCCTCCGGCAGACTGCTGCTGAACTTCAACCACGACGTGCCGCCGGAGGAAGTGACCGACCGGCTCGGCCGGGTCTTCGGCATCGCCAACTTCTCGCTGGTGGAACGCACCGACGCCGACATGCCGGCGCTGGAAGCACATGTTCTGGAGGCCCTTCAGGGACAGTCCTTCGACTCCTTCCGGGTCGAGACCCGGCGCGTGGACAAACGTTTTCCGCTCACCTCCAACGACATCAACCGGAAGCTCGGCGCCCTGGTCCAGGCCCACTCGGGCGCGCGGGTGGACCTCAACCGACCCGAGCTGACGGTATCCGTGGAGGTGCTGCCTGCCAGCGCCTTCGTCAGCCTGGGGCGCGCGCCGGGCCCGGGCGGCCTGCCGGTGGGCGCCAGCGGGCGGCTGGTGTCGCTCATCTCCGGGGGCATCGATTCCCCGGTGGCCTCGTACCGCATGATGCAGCGCGGCTGCCGTCTCATGTTCGTGCACTTCCACAGTAGTCCGTTCCTGGACCGCTCGTCCCAGGACAAGTCCAGGGCCCTGGTGGAGATGCTGACCCGCTACCAGTACGTCTCCCGGCTCCATCTCGTGCCGTTCGGCGAGATTCAACGCCGGATCGTCGCCGCCGTCCTTCGTCCGCTCCGGGTGGTGATCTACCGGAGGATGATGCTCCGGATCGCCTCCGCCATCGCCGCCAAGGAGCGCGCCCGGGCGCTGGTGACCGGGGAGAGCCTGGCCCAGGTGGCGTCCCAGACCCTGCCCAACATCGCGGTCATCGAGGAAGCCGCGCGGCTGCCGGTGCTGCGGCCGCTCATCGGCATGGACAAGCAGGAGATCATCAACCAGGCCATGGCCATCGGCACCTTCGAGACCTCGGTTCAACCCGACCAGGACTGCTGCCAGCTCTTCGTGCCCAAGCACCCGGCCATCAAGGCCACCCTGCGGCGGGTGCGGGAGGCCGAAGCCGCCCTCGACGTGGACGAGCTCGTGGAGTTGGGAGTGGACCACGCCGAGATCGAACGCTTCTACTTCCCCGAGCCGAAGCAGAGCGACACGCCGAAGGTGGCCTGAACCGGACACGTATACGTACAGATGAGTTCCATGCAATCATTCATCCGTGACACTTGGCAGGCCGGCATCGTCCCGGCACTGAAGGAGTACATCGCCATCCCCAACGAGTCGCCGGCCTTCGACGCCCGGTGGCAAGAGCACGGACACATGGACCGGGCGGTGGAGCTGTTCACGGGCTGGGCCACGGCCCAGGAGATTCCGGGCCTGGAGCTTCACGTGGCCCGGGCCGAAGGCCGGACGCCGCTCCTGCTCATGGAGATACCCGGGACCGGCCAAGGGACGGTGCTGCTCTACGGTCATCTGGACAAGCAGCCTCCCATGGAGGGATGGCGTCCGGGGCTGGGTCCGTGGACGCCGGTTCTGGAAGACGGCCGGCTCTACGGCCGCGGCGGCGCCGACGACGGCTACGGCATGTTCGCGGCCCTGACGGCGGTGAAGGCGCTGAAGCTCGAGTCCATACCCTGCGCCCGTTGCGTCGTCATGATCGAGGCCTGCGAGGAGAGCGGCAGCTTCGATCTCCCCCACTACGTCGACGCGCTGGCGGACCGCATCGGCACGCCCGACCTTGTCGTATGCCTCGACTCCGGCTGCGGCGACTACGAGCGGATGTGGATCACCACCTCGCTCCGGGGAGTGATCAACGCCACGCTTTCGGTGTCGACCCTCACCGAGGGAGTCCATTCCGGCGCCGCCAGCGGCATCGTGCCGTCGAGCTTCCGTGTCCTGAGGCGCCTTCTGAGCCGCATCGAAGACGAAGACTCCGGACGGATCCTGCCGTCCGGCCTGCACGTGGACATCCCGCCCGACCGGCTGGCGCAGGCCAGGGCGGCGGCGGAAGTGCTCGGCGCGGGACTGCACGAAGGCTACCCCTTCCATCCCGGCACCACGCCGGTGTCGGACGATCCCGCCGAGCTGCTGTTGAACCGCACCTGGCGGCCCCAGCTCGAGATCATCGGCGCCGCCGGGCTCCCGGCCCTGGAGCAGGCCGGCAACGTGCTGCGCCCGGAGACCCGGGCCAAGCTGTCGCTGCGTCTTCCCCCTACCGCCGATCCCGACGCCGCCGTGGCCTGCCTGCGCGATACGTTGACACAGGACCCACCCTACGGGGCCAGGGTGACCTTCGACGCCGGCCAGGGCACCGGCGGCTGGAACGCGCCGCCGTTCGCACCGTGGCTGGAAGAATCCATGAACCGCGCGTCCCGCGAGTTCTTCGGCAAGGACGCCTGCGCCACCGGAGAGGGCGGCACCATCCCGTTCATGGCCATGCTGGCGGAAAAGTTCCCGGAAGCACAGTTCATGATCACCGGTGTGTTGGGCCCCAGGTCCAACGCCCACGGACCGAACGAATTCCTGCACGTCGAAACCGGCGTCCACCTCACGGGTTGCGTGGCACGGGTGCTGCAGGACCACTACAAGGCTGCCAACGCCGTATAACTCGAACATGGGAGGTTCGATATGAGACACCGCTCGCTACGGAAACGCATGCTGCCGGTATGGTGCTGCCTGATCATGGGAGTCTCCATCCTGGCCGGTCCGTCCGGCAGTTCGGCCGCGGAAGACATGTTTTTCAAGGGCAAGACCATACGAATCGTGGTGGCGTTCTCCGTGGGGGGCGGTTTCGACCTCTATTCGCGCACCATAGGCCGTCACATGCGCCGCTATATTCCAGGGAACCCGCGGTTCCTGGTGCAGAACAGGACCGGAGCAGGGGGACTCATATCGGCCAACTACGTATACAGAAAGGCCAAGCCCGACGGCCTGACCATCGGGAATTTTCCCGGAAGCCTTTTCTGGGCCCGTCTCTACGGACAAAAGGGAATCCAGTTCGTTTCCAGCAAGTACGAGTTTCTCGGAGTCCCGGAGTCGACCATTTCCGTTTGTGCGTTCACCAGGGCGAGCGGCATTACGGACATGAACAAGTGGATGAACTCGCCCAGACCGGTCAAGTTGTCCGGCACGGGTCCCGGCAACTCCACCAACGACGGCCCCAGATTGCTGAACGCCGCGCTTGGCCTGCCCATCAAGCTGATCGAGGGGTATGGCGGCGCACCCGGCATGCTTCTGGCCGCTGACAAGGGCGAGGTGGATGGTATTTGCGGACTGAGCTGGACAGCCCTGACCGCCACCTGGGGAGCAAAGTTCAAGTCCGGAGATGCCGTGCCGGTCGTGCAGATGTCTCCGAAGTCGCATCCCGAGCTTCAGCATGTTCCTCTGGACATCAGCTTTGCCAAGACCGACGAGGCACGGCTCCTCATCAAGGCGGGCATCCACGATCCCGCCAGGCTCACTCGCATTTACGCGATGCCTCCGGGCACGCCCCCGGAACGCGTGAAGATGCTTCGAACGGCCTTCATGAAGACCATGCGGGATCCGCAATTCCTGGCGGATGCCAAGAAGACGCGCCTGAACATCGACCCTTCGGACGGCGCCGAGGTGCAAGAGGTGGTGGACTCATTGGATGCGCTGCCGCCCGAAGTGGTCCAGAAACTGAAGGACATTCTCTTTCCGAAGAGGAAGTAACCGCGGGAGGGTGCGTTGCCCCGCACCCTCCCGCTTGTGCGGGGCCGTCATCGGCTCAGAGCGGATTTTCGGAGTCGTGGATACGGCGGGCGAGGTTCTCCAGGGCCCCGCGACGGTGGGATAGCCGGTTCTTCTCGTCGCCGAGCTCGCCGTAGGTCCTTCCCGAGGCGCCTTCGGCAATGAAGACCGGGTCGTAGCCCCAGCCCCCTCCCCTGCACTCCAGCGCGATGGTCCCGGCCACGGCAGAGGGAAAGCACTCGGGAGACCCTCCGGGACGGCAGTAAGCGAACACGGACTGAAACGTCGCGCCCCGGTCCGGCGCGTTCTCGAGCAGCCGCAGGATACCCTGGTTGTCCAGGGTGCGGAACACGTAGGCCGAGTACGGGCCGGGGAAGCCCCCCAGGCCGCCGATGAACAGCCCGGTGTCTTCCACCAGGGCCGGACCGTCCACTCGCAGGCAAGCCTCGCGGGCCTTCTCCGCGGCGATCTCTTCCAGGGTATCCGCCTGGATCTCCCGAAGCTCCAGCGCCGCCATCTCCACGGTTATGTCGTAATCCCCGAGGATGGCGCTTACCTCGCCGAACTTGTGCCTGTTGGAGGTGGCGAATGTCAGCGTTCTCTGCACGGCGCAAGAAGGGGCGAGGCTTGAGTCGACAATATACGGGAACCGTCTGAAGGGAGGTGGGGATGGAGCGGGTGACCGGGGTCGAACCGGCGACCTTATGCTTGGCAAGCATACGCTCTAGCCAACTGAGCTACACCCGCATCCTGCAAGGGTTCCTACATCATCCGCTCATCCTTGTCAATTATGCGGGCCGGGAACGGGCACGCAGCGAGCGCAGGAACCGGACATGGTAATCGACCCCCGACCACACCGCCAGCACGGTGGATAGCGCCAGGAAATACATCCCCGCCACGAAGAAGTCGATGCCCAGATAGGGATAATGGACCATCAACCCCACCAGGGCGAAGGTCTGCACCAGGAACTTGTACTTGCCCAGATCGTCAGCCGGGATAACGATGCCCTCGGTCAGGGCGATGCCGCGCAGCACGGTCACGGCCACCTCCCGGGCGACGATGACCACCACCAGCCACACGGGCACGTACGCGTCCCCGGGCCGGTCGATGGCTACCAGCATGATGAGGGCGGTGACCACCAGCAGCTTGTCCGCCAGGGGATCGAGTATCTTGCCGAAGTCGGACACGCTCTTGTTCCGGCGCGCCAGGTAGCCGTCCAGCATGTCCGTGAGCGAAGCGACGATGAAGACCAGCGCCGCGAGGGCGCAGGACATCGGATCGGTGAACGCCAGCAGCCAGGCCAGGAACGGTACCAGAAGGATACGGAAGAGACTCAGCAGGTTCGGCAGTGTCCACATGGCGTTGACGGACCCCCTACGCGTACGACCATCTCGACCACGCGATCAGCAGCACTCCCAGCACGACCATGGAGGTGGCGATGACCTTGCGCCGCGTGATCGGGTCGGCGTCGCCCAGAATAAGCGGAGAAAGGCCCAGGGTAAAGAGCGAGAAGCAGTGGACCAGCGGGGAGACCACCGCCACGTCCGCCATGTCCAGCGCCGTGAACATGAAGAAGTAGGCGACGAAGTGCACGAACCCCACCAGTGCGAAGCACCCGAGCGTGCCCCACTCGCACGTCCTTATCCGGCCCAGGCCGTGCACCGGGAAATAGGCCGCGGACATGGTCAGGAACGACGTGGTCACCGTGATGGCCGCCCCCACCATGGGCGCCGGGCCGGCAAGAAGCCCGAGCCGGACCACGTTGTCGCGCAGCCCCGCGAACATCGCTCCCGCCACCGGATAGAAGAGGTCCCGAGGGCGCCAGGACCTCGATCCGCCCTGCCACGAGAGAAACACCAAGCCGGAGACCACGGCCACCGCGCCCAGCAGGTTCGCCCGACCGGGCTGCTCATCCAGCAGGACCATGGCGAGGAGCACGGCGAAGAGCGGCGCCGAGTTGAGGACCGTGGTGGCCGCCGAGGCGCCCATCCGCTCGATGCCCTTGAACGCCACCAGGCGGAACAACCCCGGAACGATGAGGCCCGATGCGGCGAAGATCAGGTTGGCGCCGGCCCAGAGCTCCGAGAGATCGTGGAACGTGAACACGAAGAGCCACAACACCAGCCCGTTGAAGAAGAGGTCCACCACGAGGCCGCTGAAGGGATCGAGATAACGGACTCCCCGATGGACCAGAGTTGCGGTAACGGCAAAGGCAAGGGAGGCCAGCAGGCCCAGGGCGACGGCGAGCATGTCTGGAATGAATCGCGAGGCGCCGGGTTACGCCGCCTCGCGCGCTTGGCGCCCGTCCCGGGCACGGCCGTGGCCCACGCTATTCGTGTGTTCCTTCTATGCCCAGCTTGCGTTCGATCTCGTCCTCCAGGGAACTTCCCCGGCGGGCCTGGATGACGGAGTAGACCAGCGTGACGACGATCATGAGGGCGATGCACACGACGGTGGGGTGCACGAGCCACCCCGCGCCGTAGGCGCTGGAGGAGATCCACAGGTAGTTCTCGACGATGGTCCCGAGCACCAGGCCCAGGACGAAGGGAGGCCGCGGCCACTGGAACAGCACCATGACGTAGCCCACGATGCCGAAGATGACCGTGACGATGATGTCGCTGAAGTTGTTGTGGGCCGCGAAGGCGCCCAGAAATACGAACATGAGCAGGAAGGGTATCAGCAGGTTACCCCGGACGAAGGTGAGCTTCACGAGCTGATTGAGGAACAGGAAGCTGGCGCCCACGGTGATGATGTTGGCCACCACCAGGATCCACACCATGGCGAACGTCACGTCCAGATGCTTGGTGAGCATCTCCGGACCGGGATTGAGGCCGACGATGAGAAATGCCCCCAGCAGAATCGCCATGGCGCTGCTGCCGGGAATGCCGAAGGCCACCGTGGGAATGAGGTTGCCCCCTTCGCGGGAGTTGTTGGCCGCGCCGGGCCCCAGGACTCCACGGACGTCGCCCTTGCCGAAGCTGCTCTTGTCCTTGGCCGACTGCACCGCGTGGCCGTAGGCCAGCCATTGCGAGACGCCGCCGCCCAGGCCCGGCAAGGCGCCGATGAAGGCGCCGATGAAACCGCAGCGCATGGTCAGGCCGAAGTGGCGGAAGGTGTCCTTGACCCCTTCCATGACGCCGGTGATCTTCGCCACCTTTGCCTCGGCGATGCTGGTGCCGCGCACCGCCAGATCGATGATCTCCGGGATGGCGAAGAGTCCGACCACGACGGGGCCCAGACTCAGGCCATCCCAGAGATAGAGTGTGCCCAATGTGTAACGCAGCGTCCCGGTCTGGGGATCCACACCGATGGCCGCGAGCATAAGCCCGATGCCGCCGCAGAGGAGCCCCTTGGTGAGGGACGACCCGCTCAGCGAGGCAATGAACGTGATGCCGAGGATCGCCAGCATGAACAGCTCCGGAGAGCCGAAGAACAGCACCAGCGGGCGCATGATGGGAATGGCGAGGGCCAGGATGACGGCGCCTTCGAGGCCGGCCACCAGCGAGCTCATGAGCGCGGCGCCCATGGCCCGGCCGGCCTCCCCATTCTTGGTCATGGGGTAGCCGTCCATGATGGTGGCCGCGGCCGTGCCTTCTCCCGGGATGCCGAAGAGGATCGAGGTGAGGTCACCGGTGGTGCCGGTGATGGCGTGCATGCCCAGGAGAAAGGCAAAGGCCGAGATCGGCTCCCCGATCTTGTAGGCGAAAGGGAGCATCAGGGCGAGGGTGGCCAGGCCGCCCAGGCCGGGGAGAATCCCCACGATGAACCCCACCAGCGCCCCCAGGAGCAGGAAGCCGAAGGCCGGCCAGGAAAGGACGTGAAACAGTCCGTCTACGAAGGCGTCGAGCATCATGACCTAGGAACTACCTCCCAAGGATCTCCCTGACGCCGTCCACCACCTCCTTGGGCTGGCCTACGACGTTCTTGGCTACCTTTTGCAGATCCTCGCCCCTCTTGAGCTGGAAGGGCACCATCCGCCCCTTCTCGGCCTCCGCCCCCAGCTTCGCGTCCCCCAAGGTCTTGGCGTAGGCGTCGCGCAGGATCTTCACGCGGTCCGCCGGCACACCCGGCGCCACCGCGAAAGGACGTCCGAAGTCACCGCTGGCGAAGATCACCGTGGCGATGGCCCGAATGCCCTCCGGCGTCTTGTATTGCTTCATCAGCTCGTGGATGGTGGGGGTATCCTTGAGCCTGGAGTCCCGTTGCTGCCCGGTCTGAACCAGTGACCGCGCAAAGTTCTTCTTGTGCCAGGTCAGATAGGGTTCGCGTCCGAAGAACGGCGGGATGGACAGGCCGCGGCACGACACCTCGTTACGCTCCACCGCCAAGTCGATCTCGCTGCCGCCAGGATAACCCGAAACGAGCTTGAAGTTCGCCCCCACGGCCTTCTCCAGCACCTTGCCCAGGAGATAGCTGTTGCCGCTCGTGCCGGTGTTGCCAAGCTTGGCCGGATCGTCCTTCATCTTGATCAGGTCATCGACGCTCTTGTACTTCGAGTCGCTGCGGCAGAAGAGCACGGAGTGGCTCACTTCCTGTGTGCCGATCCACTGGAACTTGGCCATGTCGAATCGCACTTCCTTCCGTCCCACCACCTGATCCAGGTACAGGCCCGCCAAGGGCATCACGATGGCCGTGCCGTCCTGCTTGGCGATGTTGTAGACGTAGTTGGCGGCGATGAGGGAGCCGGCGCCGGGCATGTTCTGGACGATGATGTCGGGCTTGCCCGGGATGTACTGGCCCATGTGCCGCGCGAACAGCCTGGCCCACCGGTCGTAGAACCCGCCCGGCGAGCAGCAAACCAGAATGCGGATGGTCTTGCCTTCGTAGAAGTCCTTGGCCGCCGACTGTCCGGCGAAGCTCATGACTATGAACCCGGCCAGCAGCAGCACGAGAAAAATTCGACAGATCGCTCGCTTCATTGCACACCTCCGTGTTTGGAACCGAGGGCCCCGCACCGCACGAACGGGTGCAGGGTTACGACTCGCCCCTCTCGTGTCTATCCTACTCAATGCCCAGCCACAGAAACACCTGACCCTCCGGAAACGGCAGCAACAGCGTCCGCTCGAACACCACGTAGTACACGAGCCACGCCGAGGCCGTGAGGATCAGCGACATGGGCCAGCCTTCCTTCGACTGAATCTTCAGATATCCGAAGGTCATGCCGGCGACGGTGATGGAAAAACCCAGGAGCCAGATACCGGCCATGAACCCCACGATCCAGGACAGGATGTTCGCGGTACGCCTGACCGCCACGGCCCATTCGACGGTCTGCGTGAGCTGGAAGTCGGAGGGCATGTTGGCCGAGGCGCTCTCGCCCTCCTCCTTCGGGCCCCGAAGCTCCTGGACGATATTGAGGACCGCCAGGATGACCATGGGAATGCCGATGGCCCAAGGGTAGAGCCGCGCCTGAAGGCGCCACTCTCCGGCCTCCCAGACCAGATAGCCGAAGAAGACCAGGACCAGGAAACTGAAGACCGTCCTGGGTGTCAATCGCACGCGAAAATCCCGTTGTCCGCTACCCGGCTAGTCCCAGCCGTAGAGCGCCTTGGCGTTGTCGCCCAGAAACTTGGCCTTGAAGTCGTCGGAAATGTCCGTCCGTTCCTTGATGGTCTTGGTCACGTTGGGGAAAATGCCGTCCCAGTGCGGGTAGTCGGAGGCGAACACGATGTTCTTGTCCCCAATCCGCTCGATGCCGTAGGGCAGGCTCTCCTCCTCCGGCTCGGCCGCGTAGTACCAGCTCCCCGCCTTCATGTACTCGCTGGGCATGGCCTTGAGCAGGGGCGCTTCGGACTGCCGGTGCTCGTACTCCTCGTCCATCCGGTCCATCCAGTAGGGCACCCAACCGACGCCGCACTCCAGAAACGCGATGCGGAGCTTCGGGAACCGCTCCGGCACGCCGCCGTACATCAGCGCGGCGCAGTCCAGCATGGTCTCGAAGGGCCGGCCGATGGTGTGCTTGAACAGGAACGTGTCAAAGCGGTTCTCGCCCGCTGGGCCCGAGCGCGAGTTGTGGATCAGCAGCGGCACGTTGAGCCGCTCCAGCTCCTCGTAGATGGGCCAGAAGAGCTCCTGTCCCAAGTGGTCCTTCATGCCGAAGGTGCCCACCGTGATCCCCACCACGCCGAGCCTGGTGACCGCGCGGTTGATCTCTTCCACCGCCGCCGGCACGTCCTGGAAAGGTGCCACGCCGACGCCCTTGAGCCGTTCCGGCGCCTCGCTGCACATGCTCGAGATCCAGTTGTTGTAGGCGCGCGAGAAGGCTCCCGCGTAGGCCTTCTCCGGCATGCGGTTGACGTGGAACGCGCCGGTGGGGAACAGCACCGACATCTCGATCCCCTCGGTGTCCATGTCGCGCAGGCGCGTGGGAACGTCGGTGATGTTCATCCCCAAGGTGCCGAACATGCTGGAGTCCCACTCGTCCGACGGCAGCAGCGAACCCTCCCGCTTGTTCCAGGGGTCTTCCATGTGGGCGCGGATGTCCGCGTCCCGGTCCCTGACGTGCCCGTCGGCGTCAATGATCTTGGCGTTCACACTCATAACGGCCTCCTTCAAGGTTTCGAGGTTATTGCGAGAACCGCACCTGCGCCGGATTCAGTGCGCCGTGCTTCGACTTGTTGGCGGTGATGTCCAGGGCCTCCGGCATCTTGTCGATGCCTTCCAGCTTGTGGGTGATCATGGGGTCGATGTTGATGCGCTTCTGCGCCACCAGCCGCGCGGCCAGGGTCATTTCCCCGGGGTGGGCCAGCTCCGGCGGAAACATGTAGGTGACCCGCTTGGCCCGGAGGTAGTTGAAGTCCAGGGTCACCGGCTCGTGGAAGTGCGGGATGCTCAGCACCTTGCCCCCGGCGGCCACGCAGGCCACCGCCTCCGACACGGTGGCGCCGCCGGACAGTCCCATCTGCGGGCTGCCGCTGGCGGCCTCGATGACGAAAGGAATGCCCTTGCCGTGGCTCAGGTCCATGACCGCGTCGACGACGTTCTCCCTGGAAGCGTCGATGGTGACGTCGATGCCCAACTCCCTGGCCATCTCGAGAATCTCCGGCCTCATGTCGGTGCCGATGACCGTGTCCGCTCCCGCGGCCTTGGCCGCCTGGGCCGAGTTGAGGCCCATGACCCCCTGGCCCAGCACCAGCACCGTGTCCCCCAGCGTTATCCCCAGCACCTGGATGTTGTGAACGCAACTGGTGAGGGGCTGCAACGCCGACACCTCCCAGTCGCTGATGCCGTCTGGAATCTTGGCCAGCGCATCCAGCGGCACCGCCGCGTACTCGGAGAACAGGCCCGGGAAGTCCCGGCCGATGGTGCCGATCTCCGTATGCGTGGCGCCGACTCGGTCGCCCACCGCAAGCCCGTAGGCATTGTCCTTTTCGATGTCGACGATCTCCGCGCAGAACTCGTGGCCGAACAACGGCTCGGGACCCTGGGCGAGTTTGTTCTTCACCTTGTCATAGCTATTGGAACGCTCGCCGTAGAAGAGTTGCACCTCTGTCACCGAGGGTTGCACCACCCGGGTCTTCAGGACCGCCCAGCCGGGCCGGGTTTCCGGGTCCGGCAACTCCTCCAGCCGCATGTCCTTGAACGCGTGTGTCACCCAACCCCGCATGGCGCTTCCCTCCCTTCAAAGACGTGACCGATTTCTTCCGTGACAGGCAAGCCGGTTGACCTGGATCGGAGCGGTCGTATCCGGAACGGCTGCTCCCGCTGACTAATAGTGAAAGCCTCAAGATTTTGCAAGGCGATTCGGGACGGTCCGTGTCGTGCGGCGGGTCCGGCTTGCATGTTTCCCGGCGGCGTTCTATGATCGAGGTCTCTCCTCGCGCGAGCGCGATTCACACACAATGGCGGTGTAGCTCAGTTGGTCAGAGCACGCGGCTCATATCCGCGGCGTCGCTGGTTCAAGTCCAGCCACCGCCACCATTCATCCCCTCGTCAACCCTCTCGACCGTAGCGTCGGCTCATGATTCGGCAGGAGACCCCGGCGGGGCATCCACGTGCACCGCCACGATGTCGGTGTCGTGGTACTGCTGGTGATGGACCCTTGAAGCGAGGTGGCGGAGCAGCCGGAGCGAGATCTCCCGCTCCTCGGCCACGTCGACAGGGCCGGTTCCGAGCAGCGCGATGCGGTCCTGGATGTTCTCGGCGCCGGCGGCCGCGACGAACTCCAGCAGCGCCCCGCCGCCTTGCTTGCGGGCGGTCAGCCGCAGCCGGCGGCGTCCCCTCCCCTCGCCCTCCTCGTCCTGCCGCATCAGGGTCAGAAGCGTCTCCTCGCCGGCGGCGTCGAGGCGTTCGGCCATGGCCTTGTCCCAGCCGCCGCGTGAAGCGAAGTCCGCCAGGAACGCGCGTATCCTGGGCAACGCTTCCATTCCGAACTCTACCTCCATTCGGCTCGGGCGGGGCGCGGTCAGCTCCACGAACAGCGTCATGAGGATCGCCACCAGGCCTCCCGCGGTCATGCCGTTCTGCAGCAACCCTCCCGCGAAATCGGCGAAGTACTCGGGGAAGATGACCCCGTTCTGGAAGCCGACCCCGGCCCAGAAGGACACGCCCACGATGAGCCCGGTACGGTAGTCGAGCTCTCCCTGGACCACCACCTTCATGCCGACGACGAACAACATGGCCAGCAGCACGGTGGCGTAGGCGGCCACCACCGGGTTCGGGATCGCCAGAACGACGGCCAGGGCCTTGGGCAGAAAGGCCAGCAGGATGAAAATGATCCCGATGGCGACGCCGACCCTGCGGGACGCGACTCCGGTCAGCTCGGTTACCGAGATGCTCGTGGAGTAGGTCGTGTTCGGCACCGTCCCGGCGAGGCCGGACAACAGGTTGCCCACGCCGTCCGCCCCCACCGCCCCCTGCACGGTGCGGAAATCCACGGCCCGGTCACCGCGCCAGGATACCCGCTGGATGGCCACGGCATCCCCGATGGTCTCGATGGCGCCCACCAGGGTCACGAACACGAACGCCGGCAGGAGTGACCAGAAAACCGCTCCGAAACCCAGATCCAGACCCGGCCACTCTCCGTCCGGCAGTCCGATCCAGGACGCCCCGGCTACGAGCGCCCCGTCGTAGAGACCGAAAACGCCGGCCACCACGGAGCCCACCACCACGCCGATGACCGGCGCCCAGAGGCGCAAGGCCCCCGTGGCCTTCAGGGCGATGCAGGCAATCGCCACGACGGTTACGAGAGCGCTCAGCGGAGCCGCCAACGCCTGGGAGCCTTCCGGCACATCGTTCAACATGCCGAAGATGATCGGCATCACCGTCACCGGTATCAGCATGATCACGGTGCCCGCCACCGCCGGCGTCAGTATCCGCCGCAGCAGGGACAGGCGGGACGAGAGGATGAACTGGAAGAACGACGAAACCAGCACCAGGGTCGCCAGCATGGCGGGGCCGCCCTGGACCAGCGCCGCGACGCAGACCGCGATGAACGCGCCCGACGTGCCCATCAGCAGCACGTGCCCGGCCCCGAAACGGCCCACCCGCACGGCCTGCAGCACGGTGGTGACGCCGCTGACGGCCACCGCGGCAAACACCGCCCACGAAAGGAACGCTTCGCTGCCGCCGGCGGCCCGGATCACGATGGCTGGAGTCAGCACGATGCCCGCAACACAGAGAATGGCGAGCTGAAGGCCCAACCCGACCGCAAGCGCGGCCGGCGGATTCTCATCGGGTTGGTAACGAATGCTGGCGCGGTGGTGGGACTTGTCGGTCTGCATCGGATGCCCTCCCGGAAACCGGACTCTGGGTAGTACGCCGTGGTACGCCGCGTCGGGCGAGCCCGGAGCATATCAGAGCGTTTTGGACCGGCCAATCTCGACGCGGAGAATAGACCTGCCGCCCGGTTTCGTAGTAGACTCCTGCCGGTCCGCGTCCCGGGGGGCAGCGCCCGGACTTGCGCATGCCGCCAAAAGTGTGCCGTTCGCCGCCTTGCAGCCGGCGGGGTCACACGGACAGAGGAGGTACTCTTGATCGACAAGACGCGTCTCAAGGAGCGCGTGCTGGAGTTGGTGCGGATCGACAGCCTGTCCCGAAAGGAGGGGACCATCGCCCTGCGGCTTCGGGAGATCGTCGAAGGGTTGGGCGGCGCCGTCTTCATGGACGACGCGGGGACGGCGGTCGGCGGCGAGGTGGGGAATCTCGTCGTCCACTTCGACGGCAACGTGGACGGCGTCGAGCCGATGCTGCTGTCGGCGCACATGGACACCGTTGCCCCGGGCGAGGGAGTTGTCCCGGTGGTGGACGGCGACGTGATCCGGAGCGACGGGAGCACCGTGCTTGGCGGCGACGACAAGAGCGGCATCGCCATTATCCTGGAAGTGATCGAGGCCGTGCGCGAGGAGGACTTGCCGCACGGGCACATCGACGTGGTTTTCACCATCTGCGAGGAGGTCGGCCTCCTGGGCGCGAAGCACCTGGACCTGGCACTCGTACGCGCGCGGACTGGACTGGTGCTCGACAGCGACTCCATCGGATTCCTCATCACCAGGGCGCCGGCGGCCAACCTCGTGGAGTTCGAGGTCCACGGTTTGGAGGCCCACGCCGGCATCTGCCCGGAACGGGGCATCAGCGCGCTCCAGGTAGCGGCCCGCGGCATCGCGGCCATGCAGCTCGGACGTATCGACGAGGACACCACCGCCAACCTGGGGCTGGTGAGCGGCGGCACGGCCGTGAACATCGTGCCGAACCGGGTGGCGCTCACGGGCGAAGTGCGCAGCCACGACGAGGGGAAGCTCGAGCGGCAGACGCAGGCGATGGTCGCGTGCCTGGAGGAGGCCGCCGCCGGCGCCGCCCTGGAACTGGACGGCCGCCGCCACGAAGCGCGCGTGGAGTCCCGCATCAGGCGGCAATACGACCGTATGGACGTGCCCCACGAGACCGCCATCGTCCGGCGCGTTCACGAGGCGGCGCACAACCTGGGTTTCGCCGTCGACACCGTCGCCAAGGGCGGCGGATGCGACGCCAACGTATTGAACCAGCGGGGGCTCCAGGTGGCCAACCTGGCCAGCGGCATGCGGGACATCCACACGGTCCATGAATGGCTCGATGTCAACGACCTGGTGACCGCGGCCCGGATCATCCACGAAGTCGTCCGGCTGGAAGGATCCCGTCAAGCATGCTTGGACGCGAGCTCGAAACACTCCTGAAGGAAGAGCGGGGTCAATTCTTCGAGTTCGTCAGCGCTTTCGAACCGAAGAAGCGCGGCACTCAGACGAAGCGACCCCGAGACCTGGCCCGCGAGATCGCGCGCATCCTCGACGGCATGGTGAACGCCGACGGCGGCGTGCTCCTCGTGGGCGTCGAACCCGACAAGAGCCTCACCGGGCTCCCCTATTCCGAGTCTGAAATACGGGAGCTCGGCGAGGTGCCCCAAAGCCTTCTCAATCCGCCGCTCCCGTCCCTCCACGAACGAATCGACATCGGCAACCTGCTGCTGATCCGCTTCGAGGTGAGCCCGGGCCTGGAAATCCGCCGGGTGGCCGGCGGCAGGACGTTCTACCGGATCGCCTCGGAAAACCCCGCGGTGTCGCCCGAGCAGATCCGGATCCTGAAGGACGCGAAGCTGTCGTACTCCTACGAACGGCAGCATATCCACGCCGCCGCCTGGGAGGACCTGGACGACGCCGCGCTGGAGTCCTTCGCGGAACGGGTCGGCGCGCAGGCGGACCCCCGTTCGTTGCTGGCCCGCACCTATCACCTGGTCCGCGGACCCATGGAACGGCCCGAGATTTCCATGGCCGCCCTGCTTCTGTTCGCCGCCGAACCGACCCGTTGGCATTTGCGCTGCGGCATCGACTTCGTCAAGTACGAGGGCACCGAACGAAACTACGGAGAGTCCCTGAACGTGGTGAAGCGGGTACGCATCGACCGGCCGTTGTGGACGCTGGTCGACGAGGCCGTGGGACGCATCAAGGAGCACATACGCGAGCGCATGGTCCTCCACGACCTGTTCTTCCGGGAACGCCTGGAATACCCGTCCTTTGCCTGGCAGGAGGCTCTGGTCAACGCCGTCGCCCACCGTGACTACGGCATCACCGGCGCGGGGGTCGAACTCTGGATGTTCGAGGACCGCCTGGAAGTTCGGAGCCCGGGCGCGCTGCCTGCCCCCGTCGCCGTGGACCACCTGAACCGGCGACAACGGGTGCACTTCTCGCGCAACCCGCTGCTGGTGCGGGTGCTGTCGGACCTGGGCTACATGCGCGAGATCGGCGAGGGCGTGCCGCGCATGTTCCAGGAGATGGAGCACAACGCGCTCCGCCCGCCCGAGTTCTCCAGCGACGGCTTCTTTTTCACCGTGACGCTGCGAAACACACCCATCTATGACGACGAGACCCTGCGGTGGCTCGACCACTTCGACCGCTCCCGCCTCGGCCCGCGCCAACAGCGATTGCTGGTGTACGCGCTGTCCCACGACAAGCTGCTTTCCACGGCCGACTACCAGCGCGTCGCCGAGGTCGACCGCGACACCGCCTATCGCGACATCCGCGGGCTGGTGAAAATGGGTATCCTCGCCCCCATCAAGCCCAAGAGCCGCACCTACCGGGTGGTGGAACCGATATGAGCGACGACTTTGCCCGGCTGGCGGGTATCGCCGGCGGGTACGTGGAGTCTCGGATCCTGCAGGCCGCGGTGGCGTTGGGGCTATTCGACGCCCTGCGGGACGAAAAAGGCGCCGACGCGGCCACGGCGGCGAGCGCCATCGGCGCCGAGGCCCGCGCCACCGGCCTGCTGCTGGATGCCCTGGCGGTCATGGGCCTGCTGGAGCGGGACGGCCGGGGCTACCGTCTCAACGAGTTGTCGGCCACCTGCCTGACGAGCGGCTCGCCCAGGGACTTCAGCGGCATGGTCCGCTTCGACGCGCTGTCGTGGGACGTCTGGGGCAAGCTGGAAGATGCGGTGCGAACCGGACGGCCCGCGCGCAGGCCGGACATGTACCAGGGCGACGAAGCCGAGACCCGGATCTTCATCGAAGCCATGGACTCACTGGTCCGGGCGCGGGGTGACGCGGAGGTTACGGCCGACATCCTGGACCTCGGCGCCCCGCGGCGGCTGCTCGACGTGGGCCCCGGACCGGCCACCTATCCCGTGGCTCTGTGCCGCCGCTATCCGAACCTGCGCGCGACCCTTTACGACCTGCCGGGGACCTTGCGAGTCACCGAGCGCTACGTCCGCGCGTCGGATGTGGCCGACCGCATCGAATGCGTTGCCGGGGACTATCGGACCGACACCGTTCCGGACGGCTACGACGTGGTTTTCGTGTCCAACATCATCCACGGAGAAAATGAGGCAATCAATGAGGCTTTGATGGCAAAGCTCGCGAAATCATTGGTCTCGGGCGGGCACCTCATCATCAAGGACCACATCCTGGAAGGAAGCCGGGCGGAGACCGACGCCGGCGCCGTCTTCAGTCTGCTGATGCTGCTGACCACCGACGGCGGGCGTTGTTATTCCCTCGGCGAAGTCCGGGGCTGGCTCGAACGTGGGGGCCTGGTGGATGTGGAGCGGGTGGAGCTGCCTGCGCCGCTGACGTCGTCCCTGGTCATCGGGCGCAAGCCCGCGTAGAGCGGTTTCGAAACCCGCGCCTACGATTCCAGGACGGCGCCGGGAGAGATCTTGAAGGCTTTGTCCAGCAGTTTGGCGCGCGCCTGGTCGCCCCTGGCGCCCTCAAGCTTCACGCGCAGCTTGGCCAAACTCTTCCGGCGCCTGCGCCGCCGCTTTATTTCCATCGTTCTCTGGAGAGGCATGCGGATGACGGTTAACACAGGGATGCGAGGGCCGCAACTCCCCGCCCTCGGTCCCCGCCCTCGAATGACCGGGAGTGGGAAGGAGCCACGGCCCGGCCGCTTTCAGACAGACTCGCCGGAATAGATCCGCATCACCTTGTCGAGCAGCGCGATGGCGTCGGGCTTGCTCCGCTGGAAGGAGTTGCGGCCGATGATGGAGCCGAACCCGCCCCCCTGGTGGATGGCGCGGATCTCCGCCAGCAAGGCCTCGTCCGTGGTGGCGGGTCCTCCCGAGAAGATGACGATGCGGCGGCCGTCGAAGGCCGACTGGACCACGTGGCGGATCCGGTCCGCGGGATCGGCGAGGGGGACGCCTTCCTTCTCGTAGACCTTGCGCGCCGCGTCCTGCTCGACGTTCTCGCCGGGGAACTTCACCTTGACGATGTGGGCGCCGAGCTGGGCGCCGATCTGGGCCGCGTAGGCGCACACGTCGACTGCCGCCTCGCCGGCCTTGCTGAGCCCCGAGCCCCGGGGATACGACCAGATCACCACCGCCAGACCGTTGTGCTTGGCCTCCCGGGCGATCTCACGGATCTGCTCGTACATCCCGAAACGGTGCTCCGAGCCCGGATAGATGGTGAACCCCACGGCCACGCATCCCAGGCGCAGCGCGTCCTCCACGCTGGAGGTGACGGCCTGGGTCGGGTCCCTCTCGTCGTTCAGGAGATCGTGGTTGTTGACCTTGAGAATGAGCGGGATCTCGCCGGCAAAGTCCCGTGCGCCCGCCTCCAGAAAGCCCAGCGGCGCCGCGTAGGCGTTGCAGCCGGCGTCCAGGGCCAGCTCGAAGTGATAACGGGGGTCATATCCCGCGGGATTGGGAGCGAAACTGCGCGCCGGGCCGTGCTCGAACCCCTGGTCCACGGGCAGGATCACGAATTTGCCGGTGCCGCCCAGGCGGCCATGGTTGAGGATCCGGGCCAGGTTGGTCAGGGTCCCGGGATTGTCGCTGCCGTACCAGCTCAGAACCTCTCGTACTCTCTCGGTCATCGCTCAGCCTCCTCGGGCGGTCTCATTCCTCCGCCATGAACCGTTCATAAAGGGTGACGTTGTCGACGCTGCCGACGGCGATGGGCGTGCGCTGGTGGATGGCCTCCGGCATCACGTCCAGCAGCCGTCCGCGGCCGGTGCTGGCCGCCCCTCCCGCCTGCTCCGCCACGCACGCCAGCGGCGCGCACTCGTAGAGCAGGCGCAGCTTGCCGTTGGGGCTGCCGGGGTCTCCGGGGTAGAAGTACACGCCGCCGTCCAGCAGACAGCGGTGCAGGTCCGCCACCAGGGCGCCCGTGTACCTGAGGGAATGGGGCCTGCCGGTGGACTTGTCCTGCTCCGTCACGTGGTCCAGATACTTCCGCACGCCGGGTTCCCAGGCCTTGTGGCGGCCGACGTTGGCGCTGTAGACGCTGCCCTTCTCCGGACAGCGGATATCGTGGTGGGACAGCATGAACTCTCCCACGCCCCGATCGAGGGTGAATCCGTGGACGCCGGCGCCTACGGTGTACACCAGCACCGTGCTGGTGCCGTAGAGCACGTAGCCGGCGCACACCAGCTCCGAGCCCTTCTGCAGGAACTCCTCGCCGGAGAGCTCGCCGGTCCGGCCGCGCCTGAATATGCCGAAGATGGTCCCCAGCGGGGCGTTGACGTCGGTGTTGGACGAACCGTCCAGGGGGTCGGTGCACAGCAGGTACCGCGCGTCCTCCGCCGTGCTCAACACCACGGCCTCGTCCAGTTCCTCCGACGCGATGCCCGCCACCAGGCTGCAGCCCGCGAACGCGTCCATCACGATCTCGTTGCCGATCACGTCGAGCTTCTTCTGCATGTCGCCGGTGGCGTTGGCCTCGCCGGCCAGACCCAGCTTGCCGGCAAGGGCGGCCCGATCGACCTCCCGGGCCAGAATCTTCCCCGCCAACGCCATGGGCTCCAGCAGCGCGAGCAGATCCCCTGCCCCGTCCTGGCGCCAGCCCCCTTCCTCCATCAGATGTCGGTTCAGCGTCTTGCCTGCGGCCATCTTCGCTACCCCTTGTTCCCCTTGTTCGTGACCTTTTTCGGAAGCGGGCTGTCCGCAAATCCGTCATGCTCCACGGCCAACAATACAATCGGATAGTCCTTCGCCTCCCGCAATTCCTCCTCGACGTAACGTACTGCGTAGCTGAAATTGGCAACGCGGTCGGTCAAAAAGAACTCGAACCCATCGGACGGCACGACGATCACGCCGACATCGATATTGCTGTCTTGGAGGCTATTGCGAATGTGGATGATGTCCCGGGCAAGAAGATCGCTCCTCCCTGAAACCTGAATCTCCACGCCTATTCTGGATACGATGGTTTGATTGTATCGGAATCGCTTCACCCAATCGACGTCGCCTGACTTTGACTGGACCCAATCCTCGTACCCTCCAAATCTATCGTCGATCAGTTCCCGGACCCGACCTGCACCGTTCGCCTGTTTTTGATCGAGCACATGAATGTCTGTCGAGACGAGGATCTCCAGAAGCTCAAGAAAGATGTGTGACAGTCCGAGCCGACACACCTTGTCCCTCGATCCTCCGTAAAACCGAATCTTGCTTATCTTCATGGGTGAACAATCCCTCAAACTCGAACCGGGGCTCTTGAGCGGGAAAGAGCGAATAGTTCTCCTTCAGACGCTCCCGGATGTGGATGGAGTCATAGAGTTCGGTGCCCATCCAGTTACGGTGAAGCTTCTCCGCCGCTTGGTACGTAGAGCCTCCACCACCGAAGGGGTCGAATACGACATCTCCCGGCTTCGTCGAGATGAGGATGGCTCTCTCGGGAATGACCATCTTCAGTTCATTCACGCCCGGCCGGACCTTGAATTTCTTGTGGCGGTTCGGAGACGTGTCGACCCAGAAGTCCGTCAAGTTCACCCCTTCGGAGTTCATCTTGTCGCGGTGGCCGCCGTAGTCTCGGAGTTCCTTGCCACAATGCCGGCAGGTTTCGATCGGCAAACGAAGCTTGTTGAACACCCGTGGCGTACCCTTCGTATAGTACAGGAGAGCATAATGTGCCGGGTAGAGTTTATTCCCGCGCGGATACGTACCTTTCATGGTAAGCGCTATCCAGTGTCTGAATTTGAGACGCTCTTCCATGATCTGAGCAAATCGGACCGCAAGCTCCGGTGTAGCGTACAGGAAAAATGCACCGCCGGGTTTCAGGATGCGGCAGCACTCCAGTATCCACTTCCGGCACCACGCCAGATACTCGGCCCGCGCAACCGTGTCGTTGTAGCCATTCTTGTAGTCCTTACCAAGGTTGAACGGCGGATCGGCAAAAACCGTATCGACAACCTCCGGCCTCATGCGCCCCAGAATATCAAGGCAGTCGGCGTCGTAGAGCACTCCGTGATGGGTGGTCAAGAAGGGCTGTTTCACCTGATCATCTCCCGCCGTACCGTCCAACCGCTCCTGACAGTAGCTTGTGACATGGTCCGTAGAAAGTCAACGCGCAAGGAAAGGGCTTGAGAGACGGGGATCGCGAAAAACGGCCAAGGCTGTCGCTGACGTCGTTGCCGGCTTTGGGAGAGCAGAGGCCGGCATACCGGGACGCCGGCCTCGTGGAGCCGGGCATGCGCCCGGCCTTGAAGGCCGCGCGGGTAGCGGCGCGGCTACGCCTTCGCAACCTTGGCGCCGGCGGCCAGGACTCCGAACTCCCTGAGTATCCGGGCCAAGTGCTCCTTGTGAGCTTCGGTCATGACCGGAAGGGGCGGCCGGACCGGCCCTCCGGCGAGGCCGACCATGTCCATGCCGGCCTTCACCACCGCGGCGTGGCCGGCGGCCTTGCACAACATCCGGTACTCCGCCAGCCGCAGGTACAGGGCCTGCGCCTCGCGCGCGTCGCCGCGGACGGCCGCATCGTAGATCTCCACCACCGACTCCGGCCAGAAAGACGCGGTGGTGGCCGTGTTGCCGATCATGCCCAACGCAAGGCACGTCCAGATCATCGACTCGGCGCCGCCGATGAGCGCCATCCTGTCAGCCGCCATGGCCACGGTCTCGTCCAGCTCCACCGCGTTCTGCGAGGCCTGCTTGATGCCGGCGACGCCGTCGATGTCCGCCAACTCCGCGATCATGGCCGGACGCAGGCTGTAGCCCACGCGGGGCGGCGCGTTGTAGAGAAACACCGGCACCCCCACCTCGGCAATCCTCTGGAAATGGTCGCGAATGCTCGCATCGTTCACGTTGTTGAAGTACGGCGGCGTCGCCATCACCGCGTCGGCGCCCAGCTCCTCGGCGTAACGGGTCAGCTCCACGGCCGCCACCGTGGCGGAATGCGACACCCCCAACATGACGGGTTTGCGTCCCTGGTTGGTCTCGACGGCGATACGCATGACTTCCAGGCGCTCCTCGTCCGTCACCGCCGCGAACTCTCCCTGGGTGCCGAGCACCACCAGCACTTGCGCCGAACTGTCGGCCGCAAACGAGACGTTGCGCGCCATCCCTTCCCGATCCAGCGAAAGATCGTCCTTGAACGGCGTCGTCAGGATCGTATGAATCCCTCTCCACTTCTCGTGGTCCATGTTCCCTCCCACTCTTTCTCGGGATGTAGCGCGAACGCGATTGCGTGAACGCTATATTGCTTGCCGCGGGTATGTCAACACGTGTGCTCGAACGCTCGCGTCCGGCGATCCTTGACAACAGGGGCGCCCTTGGATAACCGGGAACGGATTATCCGGAGACCGAGCGAGGACAGATGTCTCCGAGTCGATTCATCGCCAAAGGCACGGCCGGACATGCCCAGCGACAAATACACGGTCCGAGAGGTCAGCTATCCCAGCGGCGGCATCGACGTCAACGCGCTCCTGTTCGAGCCGGTGGGTCTGACGGAGGGTGCGCCGGCGGTGGTTCACCATCCCTCCCACAAGAGCCCCGCGAAACACTACGAATGGTACCTCGGCAGGTTCGCGGAGTCGGGATACGTCGGGCTGGGAATCGAGCAACGCGGCTACGGCTCGGGGCCCCCGGGGCAGAACGACCGCGGCGGCCCGTTGCAGCAGGGCGACGTCGCCAACGGCATGAGCTTCCTCGGCGGGCTGCCGTCCGTGGACCCGGAACGCATCGCGGTGAGCGGACATTCCAACGGCGCGGCCCTGGCCCTGATCGTGAGCTCCAGGGACGAACGCGTGAAGGCCTGCCTGAGCCTTGCCCCCAAGACCGACTGGATCAAGGCGCTGCGGGGAGCCCGGGAGTGGAAACCGGACTTCTACGATCTGACGGTCAGGGAGATGACCGGTGGAGTCCCGCCGGAGGTGGATCCGCGGCCCTTCATGGAACGCTCTCCCATCCACTATGCCGGGGACATCAAGGTGCCGGTTCTGTTCATCGTCGGCGCCCAGGACTGGGTCAACCCGTCCTATCACTGCACGGACATGGCCGGCGCCCTCGAGCGCGCCGGCAACCGGAACGTGTCCGTGGAGATCATCGACGAAGTGGAGCACTTCTTCTGCCAGCGGCACTTTCTCGGCTATCGCTTCGACGCCGTCATCGGGCCCGCCCTGCGCTGGCTCGACCGCTACGTCAAGGGAGCGTGACGGGCCTCCACCGGCGACCGTCACGCATCGACGCCAGGAAGGAGAACGTTCAGATGAACGGCTCGCACACCGAACCGACGGCACGCATTTCCCTGACCCTCAACGGCGGGCCGGTGACGGCGGAGGTGCCGGCGCGCAAGACGCTGCTGGACGCCGTCCGGGAAGACCTGGTGCAGACCGGCACCCACGCCGGATGCGAGCACGGCGTATGCGGCTGCTGCAACGTGCTGCTCGACGGCAAGGTGGTGCGCTCGTGTCTCCTGCTGGCGGTCCAGGCGGACGGCCGCGACGTCCGGACGGTGGAAGGCCTGGGCTCCCCCGAGCGGCTGGGGCCGCTCCAGCGGGCCTTTGCCGACAAGCACGCCATGCAGTGCGGCTACTGCACCCCGGGAATGATCATGGCCGCCGCGGACCTGCTGGCCGCCAACCCGGACCCGGACGAGGCGGAGATCCGCGGCGCCCTCTCGGGCAATCTCTGCCGCTGCACGGGGTACATGGAGATCGTCGACGCGGTCAAGGACGCGGCCGGGCGCATCGCCCGGGGCGAGACCGCGGTAGAGGAGCCTCCTTCCCTCTCCGCCGGTGACGCCGGCGGTCCGTACATCGGGCGGCGCATTCCGCCGGTGGAGGACCGCCGCTTCGTGGCCGGCAAGGGGACCTACATCAACGACTTCACGCTGCCGGACCTGCTGCACATGGCCACGGTCCGGTCACCCCACGCCCACGCCCGCATCCTGAGCATCGACACGAGCCGGGCCGAGGCCCATCCCGGCGTCCTGGCGGTGATCCTGGGAGCGATGCTTCCGGACGTCATCGACCCGGTGCCCCAGAACCTCGATATCCCCCATGTCGTCTGGTATCCGCTGGCGCTGGACAAGGTGCGCTACGCGGGCGAGTGGGTGGCCGCGGTGGTGGCGCAAGACCGCTACGTCGCCGAGGACGCGGCCGAGCTCGTGGAGGTGGAGTACGAGATGCTGGGGCCGGTGGTGGATCCCGAGGAAGCCATCCGGCCGGACGCCCCGGTGCTTCACGAGAAGCACGGCAGCAACATCGCCTACGAGCGCGTGCTGACCTACGGCCCGGTGGACGAGACCTTCGACGCGGCCGGCCACGTGTTCGAGGAACGCTACCGCTGGAACCGCCACTCCGGCGTGCCGCTGGAGACCTTCGGCGCGGTGGCGCGGTGGGACGCGGGCCGGCAGGAGATGAGCCTCTGGGCCTCCCACCAGACCCCCAACATCGAGGAGCAGCTCGCCAAGGTGCTGCGGCTGCCGTTGAACAAGCTCCGCGTCCACCAGCACCTGGACGTGGGCGGAAGCCACGGCGTCAAGCGCGGCCGCAAGCACATGTTCCTCACCACGGCGGTGAGCCGCATGCTGGGGCGCTCGGTGAAGTTCATCGAGGACCGGCTGGAGAACATGAGCTCGGGCGACGGCCATGGCCCCGACCGGGTCTACTACCTGCGAGCCGCCTGCGACGGCGACGGCCGCATCCAGGCGCTGGACATCCGCTGCATCGACGACGCCGGCGCCTACGCCGGCCGGGGCGCCATGCAACTCATCAAGCCCATCACCGCCATCGTCGGCCCCTACCGGATCCCGGCCGTGCGCTATCACGCCATTTCGGCGCTGACCTCCAAGACCAACCAGTCGCCCTACCGGGGCTTTGGCCAGGCGCCCGCGGGTTACGTGCTGGAGCGCATGGTGGACTTGATCGCCAGGGAGCTCGGGATCGACCGGGCCGAGATCCGCTCGCGGAACTTCATCCAGCCCGACGAATTCCCGTACACCATCCCCACCGGAGCCGAGTACGACAGCGGCGATTACCCCATCTGTCTGGAGAAGGCGCTGGCGGTCTCCCGCGCCGACACTTGGGAAGAACGCCGGCGGGAGGCCCGGGAGCGGGGCAAGTGGCTCGGCTTCGGCCTTTCCACGGTCATCGAGCCCGGCGGCGGCACCGGCATGGTGTTCGCCGTCATGGGGCCGCAGATGGTGAACATGGACACCAACATGGAAGGCATCCGCGTCCACGTGGACGTCACCGGCATGATCACCGTCACCATCGGGTTCCAGTCCTGCGGCCAAGGCCACGAGACCACCACCACGCAACTCGCCTGCGATTTCTTCGGGGTGGCGCCGGACCGCGTCCGCATCGCCCGCGCCGACTCCATGGAGGGCATCGTCACCCGGGCCACGTCCGGGAACCGCCTGCACCTGATGCTGCCGCTGGCGCTGTTCAGCGCCGGCCGGAAGATCAAGGAGAAGATGCAGGCCATTGCCGCGAACGTCCTGGAGGTTCCGGCCGAGCGCATCGAGCGCGCCGGCGAAATGTTCACCGACCGCGAGGACCCGGAGAAGACGGTAAGCTGGGACCAGGTGTGCTTCTACGCATACCGCCGCGACACGCTGCTCTCCCCCGGCATGGAGCCCGGGCTCATGGCCAGCGCCGTCGCCAAGCACCCGCGCGGGTTCGTGCCGCCGACCCCGGACGGCCGGGTCGCCGGCGGGTTCGCCACCTACACGTTCTCGGTGCACGTGCCGGTGGTGGAGGTGGACCCCGAGACCCTGGAGATCAAGCTGGTGGACTATTACGTGGTCCACGACTGCGGCAAGGTCATCAATCCGCTGATGGTGGAGAGCTTCTGCTACGGCGGCGTGAACCTCGGCATCGGCGGAGCGCTCTACGAGCAGTTCAAGTACGACGAGGACGGCCAGCTCCTGAGCCAGACCTTCATGGACTACCTCCTGCCCTCAACCATGGAGGTGCCGGAGATCGTGCTGGAGGAGCACGAGACTCCGGCCCCCGGCAACCCGGTGGGCGCCAAGGCCGCGGGCGAGAGCGGCTACATGCCCGCGCCGCCCGCCATCGTGAGCGCGGTGGAAGACGCCCTCCGGCACACCAACGTGCGCATCACGGACACGCCGGTGACGCCCGACATCCTGTTCGGGCTGGTGAACGGACGCTGAGGCGAGAAAGAGGCCGGGATGAAACCGCCGATTTTCGATTACGTCACCGCGGAGAGCCGGGAACACGCCCTGGCCGTGCTGCGCGAGCACGGCGACGACGCCAAGGTGCTCGCCGGAGGCCAGAGCCTGGTTCCGCTGATGAGCTTTCGGCTGGCCAAGCCAGCCCTGCTGCTGGACATCAACCGGCTGGAAGGGCTGGACTCCATCGAGGCGGCGGACGGCCGCATGAGGATCGGCGCGCTGACGCGGCAGTGCGAGCTGCTGACACATCCCCTGATGGCGGAACACTGTCCGCTCGTGCGCGCGGCCGCGGAGTTCATCGGCCATCCCGCCATCCGCAACCGCGGCACCGTGGGCGGCAGCGTCGCCCATGCCGACCCCGCGGCGGAGCTGCCGGTCCTGCTTCAGGCGCTCGATGCGGAGATCGAGGTGTGCTCCGCCGGGTCCAGAAGGACCATTCCGGCGGATGACTTCTTCATGGGGCTGCTCATGACCGGCATGAGCCCCGACGAGCTGCTCACCGGCATCAGCCTCCCGCTCCCCGGCACGGGCTCGGGCTGGGGCTTCCACGAGGTGGCGCGCCGCCACGGAGACTTCGCGCTGGTGGCCGCGGCAGCGCTGATCACGCTGGACGACCGAGGCGCGGTAGCCGGCGCGGCTGTTGCCCTGGGCGGCATCGGCGACCGGCCGGTGCGGGTGGTCGCCGCCGAGGAGACCCTCAAGGGCAACCGGCCGACACCGGAAACGATCCAAGCCGCATCGCACGAAGTGGATGGTTCGGTCACCCCCGTGGGCGACATCCACGCCAGCGAAGCCTACCGCGCGCATCTGGGACAGGTGTTGACCAAACGGGCCGTCCAAGACGCCGTCGAGCGCGCCCAAGCGTCGTAACCCGTCACCAAGGGATTGACCCGATTACCTTGACCGCCGCTCCGTCACCCCGGGTCAAGCCCGGGACGGCGCCTTGAAGAATCCGAACGGCAGGTACCGTAGCGCGAGGCCGCCGAGGATCATCCCGCCGCCGATGTAGGTGGCCAGGGACGGCACTTCCCCCACCCACAGCGCCACCAACAGCGGATTGAGCACCGGCTCCACCAGGGAGATCAGCGATGCTTCCTGCACCGATATGTGCTCGATGCTCCTGAAAAAGAAGAAATGGGCGAAGGCGAACTGGACGACCCCCAGGCACACCAGCGCCGCAAGCTGGGACACAGACACGGAGAGCGCGCCGTAGGCGAGACCGAGCAGGGCGAGGGTCGACACGAAGTTGTTGCTCAGCATCAGCGCGAACGGGTCGAAACCCCTGAGGGGGCGGAGGTTGACGAAGTAAACCCCGAGCATGAATCCGCTGCCGAGGCCCACGGAAACGCCCAGGAGATCCCGCGCGCCCGCGGCCCCGGCGAACAGGATCAGGATGCCGGTCGTCCCGAAGAGCAGCGTGACCAGGTTGGCGCGCGTGGGACGCTCGCGGAACAGCAGGTACACCAGCACGCAGACGAACACCGGGGCGGTGTTCTGCAGCACGATGGCGTTGGCGGCGGTGGTGAGCTTGGTGGCCCACACCAGCGAGCCCGTGGCCGCGGTGAACGCCAGTCCGCAGAACAGGAGCCGCGGTCTCGGACGCCACCGCCGGGTCCCCGCGAACGGGATGAAGAAGAGCATGGCGAACAGACTCCGGTAGAAGGCAATGACCGCGGCGGGAAGCGCCAGCGACTTGATGAAGACGCCGGCAAGGCTCCAGCAGGATGCGGCGAGCAACGCGAAGAGTCTGCACCGAGTGATCGAGGACCGGGACGCGTGTTCCATCGTGCGCTTCTTGGAGGGCTTGGGGGGAGGACGACGGGCTGCTTCGACTCGACCCGTTTGCCCGGGTCTTTCGGCCGGCTCGGAAACCAGCCGAAGCCCACATCCGGCATGACGCCTCCGTGGCTCCTCACCTATCACAAGGATGTTTCGGCGGATAGCGCCGGCGCCGGCACGCCTTCTGCGGCGTGTACGGCTTCAAGCCGAGCTTCGGATACAAGACGTCGCACCCTGAACGCAAAAGCCGGGGAAATGCACGCATTTCCCCGGCTTTTCGGCTGACTGCCGCACCGGATCGAGCCCTGGCAGCAGGGTTCTAGCCGGCGCGGCGTTTGAGTGACTCCTACGGCACGAACAGACCGTCGATATGGGCCTCCGCCTCCTTGGGAAAGATCCCCAGGGCGATGCCGTCCTTCAGGTACTGTTTCTGGTTCGCCAGGTTCTTCGGGTTCGGCCACTTGAAGTCACCCGGCAGCAGGAACGGCCTGACCCGCTTGTAGCCGAGGTCCACGACGTCCTTCCCCTCCAGCCCGAAGATCTTCTTGGCGTACTTCCGGAAGTGTTCGGGGTCGTCCTGGACGCCGGCGATCATTTCCTGCCACGCGGCGCGTATCTTCCCCACCAGTTGCGGGTTCTTTTTCGCCCAGGTTTCCTGAGCTCCCACCCAGCCGAACAGGTGGATGTCCTTGTTCAGCACCTTGGTGATCACGTCTCCCAGCTTGGCGATGGAGCGGTATTTGCCCGTGGCCATCATCCGGGTCACGTGCGCTTCCCAATGGAGCGCGGCTTCCACGTCGCCCTTCTCCATCAACGCGATGATGCCGGCGGCGCCCAGCTTCTTGAGCTGGAAGTCCTTCTCGATGGATACGCCCTGCTTCCTCATCATGAAGTCGAACAGGTTGTAGGCCGACGTGACTTCCCGCGGCACCGCGATGGACTTCCCCTTGAGATCGGTGATGGTCTTGTAAGGGGAGTCCTTGCGGACCAGGATGTAGTTGTGCATCGTCCTCATGTAGGGCTGGATCAGCTTGAGGGGGATGCCCTTCATGTTGGCGCGCAGGGCGGACTCCACGGTGGCCAGACCCACCGGGATGGCGCCGATGGCGATGAGGCGCTCGACGTTGGCCACTCCGCCCCAGCGGGGATTGGCGATGAAGCCGTTCTTGCGGTCGAGCTTCTTGTCGATCATGTACTGGCCGCCCAGGCCGAAGACGCCGCCGGAAGGCAGGCCGAACTCCACCACGGGCAGGTCCGCGCTCAGGGCCGGCACCGAGAGGCCCGGACCCAACAGGAACAGCCCCGCGGCCAGGACCAGCAGACGAAACTTCTTGATTCTCGCGATCATCATGCTTCCTCCTTCACCAGGTTGAGTATGGTTTCCAGCACTTCCTGCTTGAACTCGATGAACCGCATGTCGTCGGTATCCCGCTCCGAGGACTTCAGGGGGTTCTCGTAGATCGCGGCGATGCGCGCCGGCCGGGCGGAGAAGATCACGATCCGATCCCCCATGTAGGCCGACTCCTCCACGTCGTGGGTCACCAGCAAGGCGGTCTGCTTCAGCCGGGAGCATATCTGCAACGTGTCCTCCCGCAACTGGCGCGCCGTGAGCTGGTCGAGCTTGCTGTAGGGCTCATCCATCAACAGCACCTGCGGCTCGATCACCAGCCCGCGGGCCAGACCCACGCGTTGCCGCATGCCGCCGGACAGGTAGAGGGGGTACTGCTTGCGAAAATCCGTGAGTCCCACCAGCGACAGGTACTTGTCCAGCCGCTCGTCCCACTCATCCGCCGGCACCTCCATCCCCCTGAGGGCGAATTTCAGGTTGTCCTCCACCCGCTTCCAGTTGAGCAGCCTCGGATCCTGGAACACGTAGCCCAGTTGCGGGTGCGCCTGCCCTTCGTCCTCGCCCTCCGAAATGATCTCCACCCGCCCGTGGTCAAGGCGCTCGAGTCCGGTGATGATGTTCAACAGCGTCGACTTGCCGCAGCCCGACGGCCCCAGCAACGCGGTGATGCCGTATTCCTTGGTGTCGAAGGAGATGCCGTCCAACACCTTCAGCGGCGAGCCGTCCTCGCGGGAAAAGAACTTGACCGCTTCGTCAATACGTACGTAGGCCACCTATCTCCTCCAGGCCTCGACGCGCGGCCGCCAGCGGGTGACGCTGCGTTCCAGCACGCCGACCACACCGAACTCGAGAAAGATCATCACGATCAGGAACGTAATGGCCCAGGCCAACACCCCCTTCACCGAAAAGAGGTCGAACTGGTGCATGACCTGATAGCCGACGCCGTTGCTGAAACCGAACCCTTCGACCAGCACGATCACCTTCCACGCCAGCCCCAGTCCGTATCGTATGGCGGCGAGGATATGCGACACCAACTGCGGCAGGATCACATCCACCAGCTTGGAGTATACGCTGGCGTGGAACGCCGTGCTCATGTCGATCAGGTCCTTGTCCAGTGACTTGGTCCCTTGCCAGATGCTGATGGTGAGCATGGGCGAGATGGTCACGGCCACCGCGATGTAGGCGCTGATCTCCTGAATGCCGAAGACCATGATCATCAGCAGCGCCCAGATGAGGCCCGGCATGGTGAGTCCCAGGATCACCGGAGGCTCGAAGAAGCTCTCCTGGTTCCGGAAGCTCCCCATGATGATCCCCAGGGGCGTGCTCACCACCATGGCAAGGCCGAAGCCGACGAACACGCGCCAGAGGGTGCTGCCCATGTGGTGATAGAATTCACCGGTCTTGATGATGACTCCTACTTCCGCGAACGTTTCCCACGGCCTCGGCACCAGGGCGGGCGGAAAGAAGAGGCTCATCACCCACCATGCAAGGATGAGCGCGACGACGGAGCCCACCCGGAGAGAGACGTCCCAGCCGGCCTCGGTAAAGACGGAAGCGGTCTTCGGCGGCCCTCTGAGCGGGTCCGTGCCGGGTGTTGCGACGAGCGTCAGCTCCTCCTGTTTCGCCATAAATGATGTCTCCTGGTACGACCGAATTCGCGGCCAAGCGCGCCGATACTAGTCGATAGCGTGATCGCCTGTCAAATTAACCGCCCGGCCTTTCAACCGGCATGCGGTTATGCAACGCACTCCTCAGGTGACCCAGAGCTGGTCGGCCGGGAGCCCGATGGCGGCCCGGGCCAGCCGGACCTGCTCCCGGGTCGTAATCACCCGGAAGGACCGCGCCGTCTTGATGGCCCAGAAGGTCTCTTCCTGAATCTCCCGGGTGGCGGCGTATTTCTTCAGAATGTCCAGCACCCCGCCGCCGTGGAGCTGGTCCTTGGCCTGGTGGAGGCCGGCGTTCATCAGGGAACCGTGGGGGATGCCGCACAGCTTCTCCACGGTGTTGGCGCTGGCCGCCCACGGGCCCTCGAACTCCCCCTTGTCGAGATAGCCCCGCTTGACCGCCACCCGGATGCTCTCCAGGCCGCCGATGGCGGCAAAGCCGCCCTGCCACGTCAGGGTACGGCTCAGGTTGTCCAGCGCGTGCATGCAGGCCATGAAGACCGGCGTCGGCTCGAACGCTTCCGCCTCCTCACGGGTGATTCCGAGTTGCCGGGAGTCGTGGTACAGCACCTCGATGTGGCACATGCCGTCGGCGTCCGGATCGGTCACCTCTTCGTCCCAGCAGTCGCGCAGGATCTCGCGGCGGACGTCCTGGTACGGGCACCTGGCGGCGATGTTCATCAGGTAGCTGGGAAACATCTTGGCGAAGAAGCTGTGGTTCATCTGCCACACGCCGAAGTACCGCTTGGCCTTTTCAGGGTCGCTCCGGACCTCGTCGGGTATGGGCGGGTGATTGTGGTAAGTCCGCACGACGTCGGCCTGCGCCTGCAGGAACCGCGCTTCGTACTGCTCCGGGGAGAGAGGCGGGCCACCGGCCTCCGGGGGAACCCTGAAATAGGTCTTGGTGGTAATGACATCCGTTTGAGTATCCGCCATCGTTACCCCTCCTTGTCTCCGATAAGCCGGCGTGAATGCCTGTCTCGCCGGTATCAAAACGGTTGTAGGGTGTCAACGAAGGCCCGCACGCTTTACTCGGCATGTGGGTATTGATATACCCGCTGCCGAATCGGCCCGAGTCAGGTCCACTGCGAGGAGGATCGCCATGCGAAGCGCCTACGGTCTCAAGATTCCCGAGATAGACCCCGAGCTCACCCGGGTGGGGCCGGGCACACCGTGCGGCGAGCTGATGCGGCGGTACTGGCAACCCGTGTGCCTTTCGGCCGACCTCACCGACCTGCCCAAGCGCATCCGCATCCTCGGCGAGGACCTGATCGCCTTCCGGGACGGAAAGGGGCGGCCAGGGCTGCTGTTCTTCCGTTGCAGCCACCGGGGCACGTCGCTGGAATACGGGCGGGTGGAACGGGACGGGCTCCGCTGCTGCTACCACGGCTGGCTCTACGACGTGGAGGGCCGCATCCTCGACATGCCGCTGGAACCGCCCGACAGCACCGTCAAGGACCACATCTGGCACCCGGCCTACCCGGTGCAGGAGTTCGGCGGGCTGCTGTTCGCCTACATGGGCCCCCTGGACAAGATGCCGCTGCTGCCCCGCTACGACGTGTTGCAGGCGGAAGGCGGCACCCTGAAGCCGCGTTTCGGACCCCGCGTGGGCGGCGCCCAGGACTGCAACTGGCTCCAGAGCGAGGAGAACCTCATGGACGCGCTCCACGCGGTGTGGCTGCACACGGTCCACAGCGGCGCCCAGTTCCCCACCCAGGCCCATTCGACGCTGCCGGAAAGGCTGGCCTACGAGGAGACCGACATCGGCATGCGATTCATCATGACCCGGAAGCTCGACGACGGGCGCTGGGCCGACGTCATCTGGGAGAACATCATGCCGCTCAACGTGCACCTGACCTACACGGACGAGCCGGTGACGGAGAAAGTGAACCAGGTGTCCTTCTGCGTTCCCGTGGACGACACCCACCAGCTCGGCGCCAACATCCGCTGGATTCCGGACGGCGCCGACCCGTCAGAGTTGTCCGGACGCGAAAAGCTCGCCCCCGCGGGCCGGGGACCCCGGGACTACGAATACAGTCAGCGCTACCCCGACGACAAGGAAGCCCAGGAGGGTCAGGGGGAGATCGTGATCCACGCCATGGAGCGGCACGTGAGCTCGGACGAGGGCGTGCTGCTGTTCAGGAAGATCCTCAAGACCGCCATCGACGACGTCAAGGCGGGCAAGGACCCCAAGGGGATCATCAGGGATCCCGACAGGGCCGCCTGCGTGCCCACCACCGCGGGAGCGGTGGTGCACGCGGCCCGGCCCGCCCACGTGGCCTGACCGACCGGCACCCTGGAACCCCTGCCCTTCGTTCAGTCCCCGCCCGTCTCGGGGTCCAGGCCGTAGAAGCGGGCGACGTTGTCCACCAGCAGCTTCTGCTTGGTGTCCTCGCCGATGTCGGTGCGCTCCAGGAAGACGCTCACCGAGTCCACCAGCCGGTCCCCGTGCGGAATGTCGGAGCCGTAGAGCCAGCAGTCGTCGCCGAACTCCTCGACGGCGAACGGCAGCAGCCGCTCGTCCACCTCGAAACCGAAGTAGATCTGCCCCCTGCGGATGTACTCCTCGGGCTTGTACCTGCCCAGATAACCCCGGTTGAAGCTTTCTCCGGCCCGGGCATCGCCGAGGTCGCTGTATTCCGACACCCGCTCCACCACCGCGGGTACCCAGGAACAGCCGGCCTCGAGAAACGCGATGCGGAGGTCGGGATAGCGGTCGGCGATGCCTTTGGAGACCACCCGCTGGAACGCGAACTGGACCGTCAGCCAGAAAGCCATGCTGGTCTTGTCGTGGTGCGTGTCGCAGACCTCGCCCAAGGCCCGGAAGCTGTGGCCGGTGTGCACCGCCACCGGCAGACCGGCGGCCGCCGCGGCCTCCCAGACGGGCTCCATGGAGTCGTCGTCCACCCGGTGGTGGCCGGTCATTCCCAGCATCATCACGCCCACCGAGCCCATCTCCTTCGTGCGCCGAACCTCCCGCGCGGATGCCTCGGGATCGATGGGGTCGATGATGGTAACCCACTTGAGCCGGTCCGGCGCCTGGGCGGTCATGTCCGCGATCCAGTTGTTGTAGGCGCGCATCATGGCCACGGACAGCTCGCGGTCGAAGGTGATGGGATAGGAAAGGAACATGGTGGGATAGATGACCTGAAGCTGCGTGTTTTCGCGGTCCAACTGTTCGAGGCGGGCCGCCACCGTGCGCAACTCGGCGCTCTCCACCGGGTCCGCCGCGTTGATGCCCGGCGTGACCGCCGCCGGGCGGCCGTCCTTGCTCAAGGGGAAGCCCGCCTGCTGGTACGGCCCGGTCCGCACCGGGAACGCCCGGGTGTCGATCAGCCAGCGCAGCGCCCGGTCCGGACCGATCTCGATCACCTCCGGCCTGCGGGAAGGAGGCCCGGCATCCCAGTACTTGTCGGAGAACGTGACCTCGGACTCCGAAACGTGTCCGTCCGCATCCCACGCCTTGATCATGGCCTTCCCTTCCCTCGTGTCCCCATGTGCAAAAGCGACATCATATACTACCCGGCGGCACCCAAAAAAGGTTCGGTGCTTGACTATCGGCGTTATGTGCCGATAGGTATAAAAAGACTGGAAACGAGGAGGGACCGCAATGCCGGACGGAACGGAAGATCGCATGACCAAGCTCGAAACGGCATTTGAGACCATACTGCCTCATCTGGCCACGAAGGCGGACCTGGCGAATTTTGAAACCGTACTGCCCCATCTGGCCACGAAGGCGGACTTGGCGAAGCTTGAGACGGATCTCGTCAAAGCCATAAGCAAACTTGAGTCCAAAATGATGTGGGGAGCGCTGGGGTTGTTGGTCGGGATGGCGACGATCATCGTCAAGCTGTTCACTTGACCGGACGGAATTCGCCATGCAGAAAAGGGGGCACCATACACCGTGGTGTCCCCTTTGTTTTTCGGCCGCACACGGCCGGATCAAGACTGTACACCGGACAGGACCTTCACGATCATCCGGCGAGGGAGAAGAACTTGAGCATCCCATCCATCGACCCACTGGCCAACCGGGCCCTGCTGGCCTCGGATACCCTTCACGCCTGCATCGACGTGCGTGAGCGCGGCGAGTTCGCGCGGGCCCAGATCGCCGGCACCAGTCCCGTAAACCGGGGCATGCTGGAGATCCGGCTGCCCGTGATGGTGCCCGACCAGCGCGTTCCCGTGGTGGTATGCTGCGACGACGGACGCCGCAGCGGGCTGGCGGCGGAGACGCTGGCGAGCATGGGCTATACGGACGTCAAGGTCCTGGCGGGCGGTATCGACGAGTGGCAGCGCCGGGGCCTGCCGGTGCGCTCGGGCTGGGGCGTGCACGGCAAGGAATACGGCGAGCGGGTCGCCCACGGCGGCGACATCACCCACCTGGACGCCGTGGAGCTGGCGCGCCGGCGCAAGGCCGGCGAGGACGTCGTGGTGGTGGACGTGCGGTCGCGAGAGGAGTACCTCCGCGGCCATGTACCGGACACCTACCACATTCCCGGCGGCAACCTCTTGCTGGACGCGCCGCGGCTGCCTTTGGCGGAGGACACCACGCTGGTGGTGAGCTGCGCCGGCCGGACCCGCGGCATCCTCGGCGCGCAATTGCTGCACGACAACGGGTTCGCCAACGTCTACGCCCTGGAGAACGGTGTCATGGGCTGGTTCCTGGCCGGCGGCGAAATCGCCACGGGCCCGGGCAAGGAAGTGCCCGGGACGGCGGCGGCATCGCGGGCCGCCCAGGTCCGGCGGGCCACCGAGGCTCTCGCCTCGCGAGAAGACGCCAGGCGCTGTCCCCTCGACGCGTTCCGTACGGTCTACGACTCCGACCGGGCCTTCTACCTGCTGGACGTACGGCTGCCCGAGGAATACGAAACGAGCCACGTGCCCCGGTCCATTTCGCTGCCCCTGGGACAGATGGCACTGGCCCACGAGAACTTCCTCGCAGTGCGCGGCGCGCCCGTGTTCGTGGTCTCCGACGACGATCTGCGGCCGGTGTGGGCCGGCGCCCTGCTGCGGAACCTCGGCTTCCGCGACGTCGCCATCCTCGACGGCGGCCTTCGGGCATGGGACCAGGCCGGTCTGCCCCTGCAGCAAGGGACTCCGGAGCCCACGGTCTTCGGGTTGGAGGGAGCACGAGCCCGGGCGGCCCTCATCGACCCGCCGGCGCTCCAGGCCCATATCGAGTCATCGGCCCTCGCCCTGGACGTCCGCAGCATCGGCGAATACGGCTTCGCCCACATCCCGGGCACCCGCTGGCTCCCCCGCGGCCGCCTGGAACTCGACGTCGAGCGCATGGCGCCCGAGAAGACCGCGCCGCTGGTGGTGGTTTGCGACAACGGTACACGGTCGACGCTGGCGGCCGGCACCCTGCGGCAACTCGGCTACACCGCTGTCCAGGTGCTCGAAGGCGGGACCCGTGCATGGGAGAGCGGCGGCCGAGCGCTGAAGGACGGGCTCGAGGGCACCGGCGTCTCCACCGAGGACGCGCAGGCCGACTTCGGCCACAGCGTCTGGCACGGCGCGCTGGGGAAGTCCCGGGAGGACATGGAGCGCTATCTGTCCTGGGAAATCGACCTGGTCAAGGACGAGGAAACAGCGTCCTGAGACGCCTACGCTCGGTCACGGTCCCGGCACTCTGGCGGCCATGCCGTGGAAGAGCAGGCCGCCCACGAAGCCCACGAAGGGGGGCAGGACGAGACTGGCCAGGAACCGGGCTACGGTTATTTCCAGGCCCAGTATGGGAATCTCCCAGATGATGACCCGGTGGAAGCCGATGAGGGACCAAGACGTCAGATAGGCGATGATGGGTCCCGCGCCGGCGCCCGAGGCCATCAGTGAAGCCACGATGGGAAAGTGCATCATGGGCCCGCCCGGGGTGAACGCCCCGGCGGCGGTGCCGATCATGAGCCCCCGCACCCCGGAGCCTTCTCCGAGCCACTGGGAGACCAGGTCCGTCGGGAGAATGACCTGGATCAGACCCGCCACCGCGAAGGCAAAGATCATCTTCGGAAGCGTGTTCATCAGGAGCTGGCCGCCGCTCGACAGGCCCGCCACCGCCCGCGGCACGCCATAGGAATGGACCACGTACACGCCCACGACGATGCTGGCCACGAACATGAACCAAAAGCCCCCGTCCATACCGAGTCTCCCTGCTATGCCGCGCCGTTTTTTCCCCATGCCGTGCCCAACTTCATCGACTCCGGAGCCCGCCGACACCTTTCGCGAAGCTTCCACAACTTGACACAAACGGATAAGTTGCAGCTAACTAGTTGATATTTTGATGTTTTTATTCATCGCCACGGACGCCGTAAGGGAATCCTTCGGTCACATCCAGAGCATGACGGACTCCCCCACCCGTCGGCGACGAGAGATAACCGTGAAGGTTCAGCATCCACTATGTCGTCGATGCGATAGATCAAAAGGAAGTCGCCACCCACATGACATTCCCGGTGGTTCGCCCACTCGCCCTTCAGCGGGTGATCCTTCCGTTCCGGACCGAGCGGGGCATCGTTTGCGATGAGAAGGAGCATGACCGCCTTCAGCCGCTTCATGTCGAATCGGCCGGAACGCGAAAGCCGTCCCCAGTCCTTGAGAAATTCTCTGGTGTAGTCAACCCGGCGCGGCGGGTTGCTTCGTTTACTGGCCGCTGTCTTCTTCAAGTTCCGCAAACACCTCGTCCGCGCTCGCGAATCGCGCCTTACGGGTCTTCACCATGTCGTCGACCTCGGCCATTGCTCTTCGCGTTTGCGCGTTCGGAACCTTGAGTTCGAGAGGGAATGCCTGATCGACCGCGATGCGGTGGAAGAGCAGGCGCACGGCATCTGACACCGTCATCCCCATCGCCGCCAGCGTCTCGGTCGCCTTCCGCTTCAGAGCGGTGTCCATCCGGACGTGGAGCATGGAACTTTGTGTGCTCATTGAAGCCTCCTGTATCTCAACTGAGAGATGCCAGGTTAACGGGATCCAGTCAACCGCACGCGATCATGCCGCCGTCCCGTCGCCAGCCATTTCCGTGTACATCTCGAACAGCTTCTCCAGCCGCTCCGTATCGTTCCTGAAACGGCGGCGATGTAGATACGCTCCAGCACCTCGTCGTTGCGACCATGAGCGGCGCGCACGTCGTCCGGCATACGCTGGCTGTCGTCATCACAGAGCACAGACAGCCTGTCAGCTGCGCTGAAACACATCCAACTCGACGACCAAAACACCGCGGTTGACACAGACCAGTTCGTCATGTGTGCGAGCTCACATCACCCCGCCAGGTCTGGGATGAAATCGTCAACCGTCTCATCCGGCACGTCCACTTCAGGCTCATTGGTCGCCTCACCGCCATAGACAGTTTGACCAGTGGCTTCCTCAATCAGTCCAAGCAGGGCCGCTTGGCGTGCACGACAAAAGGCTTCGAAGTCATCTGCTCGAAGCACTTCCGGATCGATGAGATGCGTCCGCAGGTAATCGTCAATGTTGGCGGCGGCAATCGGCGGCGAGTCAACTCCACCGCGTTCGAGTTTCGCCAGATACTTCGAGGGCGCCACGCGACCCAGCATGCGGTTGGTGCGGGCGGTTAGCGGCGTCTTGTTGATGATCGAATCATAAACCCTTGGGGATATCCCCTTTTGTCGGCACCAGTCGCGAGGAAAAACGTGATGAATGTCGACGCTCTCGTCGAAGAAAACCGTCTGGTCGAACTCCTGGCCGGACCGGAAATCCCTGGCGCCCTTGGCCATAAGCATGGCATTGATGCCCTTGTAGGCGGCCGACAGCCGAGTGCGCATAGTGCGAAGGCGATCGACTCGGAAGATCGGATCCTCCATGGTCGAGGGGGAATCTCCACCGGCAAGCCAAATCGGCACCTCGACAATATCCCTGGCGATTCGAGACTCCACGGCTGAACCGTAGAGTTCACCGAACACGCCACACCAATACCAGCGTGCAATGCGTGTGCGAATCACGGCGTTTTCCCACAAGTCGCCAATGGTCATGAGGATCGCGGCGAGCGGCACAAACTGGCTCTGGTAAGGGAGGTCATAGACTTTTCGGCTCTCCCGCGCGCGATCCAGTAGTCGCCGAACCCGTCCTGCCAAGCGTCCCAGTCGAACACCTGATTGACCGGGAAAATCCCCTCTTTGTACTCGTACTCCGGTGAAGAGAGATCGAGGAGAACATTGCGCCCAAAGTCGGCCCGTTGAATGCGATCCTCCGGGACGCCCACCACAGCGTCCTCGCGGTTGCGCTGTGGATCAAGCGCCGCTTCTATGTCGAGGTAGTACCAGCGTTTCACCTTCTTGTGCCGCGCCGTGACCGTTTCAACGATCTGCTGCCGCACGCAGGTCTGATAGAGGGATGTCATGCGCTGCTGCCCGTCCAGCAGCAGATGGTGCGCTACGTGTGTTTCCGCGTCGTCCGGCGCACCCTGTACCGGTCGAGCCTTGAACTCGACCGCTCCCCCGGCCTCCAGCGTCATCAAGGCCCCCACTGGGAACGCCAACGAGACAGAGGCGATCAGGCTGCGGATGCGTTCCTCGTCCCAGACCCAGCTTCTCTGGAAGTCCGGCAGTTTGATGATCCCGCGCTCGCATTCGCGCAAGAGTTCCTCAAGCCGTACAGGATTGGTCGTGAAACTCGCCATCGGTTGTTCCTTGTGCAACGCGCACGTGTGAGTCCGACTGGGCCATTCGATAGTTGCTGAACTTGACACAAACAGAACCCCGATTGTAGTTCTTTAGGCTCGGCGGACAACGGCGAAGACACCGAGGACGACATGCTGACCAGGGAAGACAACGAGATTCTGACGAGGGTGGGTCCGGGCACGCCCATGGGCGAGTTGATGCGGCGGTACTGGGTGCCGGTGGTGCTTTCCAGCGAGTTGGAAGCGGGAAGCCGGACCAAGCGGGTGCGCATCCTGGGCGAGGACATGGTAGCGTTTCGGACCTCCGGGGGCGAGGCCGGGTTGTTGGGCGAGTATTGCTCGCATCGGCGCGTGTCGCTCTATTTCGGCCGGGTGGAGAAGGACGGGCTACGCTGCTGCTACCACGGGTGGAAATACGGACTCGACGGCCGTTGCCTGGAGATGCCCAACGAGTCCCCCGAGACCGACTTCAAACATGCCGTGAGGCATCCCGCCTACCCCTGCCGCGAGCGCGGCGGCATCGTCTGGGCATTCATGGGCGATCCCGCCCACATCACCGAGGTGCCCGACTTCGAATGGCTGGGTTTGCCCGACAATCAACGGTTCATCTCCAAATACTACCAGGACAGCAACTACTTTCAGGCCCTGGAGGGCGGCATCGATTCCAGCCACATCTCGTTCCTGCACGCACCGCTGGACACCGCGGACCAGGCCTCCCTCGAAAACATCGAGAAGGCCGGATTCGGCGTGGACACGGCGGTGGGGACCTCGGATCGAAGCCCCCGGTTCGAGGTGGTGGACACGGACTACGGGGTGATGATCGGCGCCCGCCGCAACGCCGAAGGCGAGCGCTACTACTGGCGCATCACGCAGTTCATCATGCCCTTCTACACCATGCCGCCGCCCCAGGACGAGGACCCGATCCTGCACTCCCACGCCTGGGTTCCGGCCGATGACGGGCACCTGGTCAACTGGACCATCACCTGGCACCCGACGCGGCCCCTCAAGGAAGAGGAGCTGATGTCGCTCAACACCGGCTTCAGCGCCCACATCACGGAGTACGGACCGCCCGCCAACGGCCCTTACGGCGATGTCCGCCCGGCGGCCACACGGGCCGCGGACTACGGTATGGACTGGGAGGCGCACCGCACGCGCATGTTCTGCGGCATCCCCGGTTTCGGCATGCAGGACCGCGCCATGACCGAAAGCCAGGGACCCATCTTCGACCGGACCCTCGAACGCCTGGGCACCAGCGACACCGCCATCATCCAGGTGCGTAAATGCCTCATCGACTCGGCGAAAATGTTGCGGCAGGAACAGGCGGACCCGCCGGGCCTGGAGCCGAAGCTCCATCACGTCCGGGCCACGTCCGTGCGGTTGCCCAAGGATGCCGTGTGGGTGGAGGCGGTGAAGGATCGGGTGCATATCGCGTTGTAGGGCAGCCCATCCTCCCCGCCCCTGGATTCCCGCTTTCGCGGGAATGACGGAGAGGAGGCGGGAATCAGGGAGAGGGGGCGGGAATGACGGAGGGGGCCGAGGACGACGGAGCCGAGCGGGAATCACGGAGAGGGGCGCGGACGGCGGGTTTGGATCTCATCGCCGAGGAACCATGACGTTTGAAGAGTATATGGCCGTGCCCTACGTGCTGTGCATGGCGGCGGTGCAAGGAACCGACGGCCGTTGGCTGTGGCGGGCGGAGTATCCGGAGTTGCCGGGCTGTTTCGGCGAGGGTCTCTCACCGGAAGCGGCATTGGCGGAACTCGACAGCAACCGCGAACGCATGGTGCGCGAACTCCTCGCCACCGGGGTGCAGGTGCCGGTTCCGCGCCGGCCGCTGGCAAGGTTGCTGAGAGTTCGAAACAGTTGACCCGATAATGCGAATTTCAGTCTACGAGCCGAAGAGAGGAGACTTGCATTGAGCTTTGGAATGAAACAGGCACGGGCGCTGGTGGATGCGGGCATCCGCGCGGCGGAGGAAAAGGGTTACCAGGTGGCGGTGACCATCGTGGACGCCGCCGGCAACTTCATGTGGTCGGGGCGCATGGACGGCACCAAGTTCGTGGCGCCGGACATCGCCCGGGCCAAGGCCTACACCGCGGCCGCGTTCCGGCAGAGCACCGGGGTGCTGGAGGAGAAGGCCAACCCGAAGCCGGTCTTCTACACCGGCGTGCAGGTGGTGCACGCCGGGCACATCGCCATCGGCCAGGGAGCGCTTCCCGTCTGGATCGGTGATGAAGTGGTGGGAGGCATCGGCGTGAGCGGCGCCGCGCCGCAGGAAGACGAGGAAGTGGCGGCCGCCGCCCTCGAGGCCGAGGGTTATTCGTTCCCGGCCGCCGACGTGGCCACCCGGGCCGCCATGGGACACTCCAGGTAGACCGGACCCATGGGCCGCGTCCAGGACAAGGTCGCGTTCATCACCGGCGGCGGAGGAGGCATCGGCGCCGCCACCGCCCTGCTCTTCGCCGAGGAGGGCGCCCGGCTGGCGCTGGTGGACCGTGACGGCGCCAGCGCCGAGGCGGCGGCCGAAGAGGTCCGCGGCAGGGTCCCCTCCGCGGACGTCATGCCCCTGGCGGCCGACCTGAGCGACGAGCCGCGGGCGAACCGCGCCATGGATGCCGCCGCGGCGCGCTTCGGCGGCCTCGACATCCTGGTGAACGTCGCGGGGATCCGGGTGTTCGGCGCCCTGGCGGATGCGGAGCCGGGCAGTTGGGACTCCATCCTGGCGGTCAACCTGATGGCCACCGTCCACTGCTGCAGGGCGGCCGTGCCGCTGCTCCGGTCACGGGGCGGCGGCAGCATCGTCAACGTCTCCTCGGTCTTCGGGGTCACCGGACGGGCGGGAATGGGACAGTACGACGTGACCAAGGCCGCGGTGGTGAGTCTCAGCCGCACGCTGGCCATCGAGGAGGTGGGAAACGGCATCCGCGTCAACGCCGTCTGTCCCGGCCCCACCATCACGCCCTTTCACATCGAGCGGGCCAAGGCCCGCGGCGTAAGCGAAGAAGAACTGCGCCGCAACGGCGCGCAACACACGCTGATGAAGCGGTGGGCGGAGCCTCGGGAGGTCGCCCACACGATCCTGTTCCTGGCCTGTGCCGACTCCTCCTTCGTCACAGGCACGGCGCTGGTGGTGGACGGCGGCGCCTCCGCCGCCGTCGGCGGGTCGTAGGCCTACGCCCGCGTCAGTCGTCCGCCAGGGGCACTACCGCAAAGACGTGGGGCTCGTCGCCGATGACCCGGCTCTGGTGCCCGCGGCCGGTCAGGTCGTCCGCGAGCATGATGTCGCCGGCCTGGAACCGCCGCACTTCCCCGCCGCCGCACTCGATGTCCCACTGCCCCGAGAGCGTGAACAGGTACTGGCGCCGGGGCGCCGGATGCCAGTCCAGCAGCACGCCCGGCGGGACCCGGCGCACGTGCACGCTCTTGGCGTTCCCCAGGGCCGTGCTTTCCATCCGGCGATCCGGCTCGAAGTTGAGCTCGATGTCCTCGAAGTGGGACTCGCCGTCGTCCCCGCTGTAAAGTCTGACTACCTGCATGCCGCCTCCGCCTTTCCGACCGCGCCCGGACGCCAGGGCGCCTGCTGCTGCCCCGATTACTTGCCCAGTGACTTCCTGAAGGTTTCCCCGTTGTCCTCGATGAGGCTGTAGAAGCCATTGAGCATGTTCTCCCAATCCTTGCCCACCACCGGCTCGATCTTGGCCTTCATCTTGGCGAACCGCTCCAGCACGTCGGGATCCTTGGTTGCGGCGTCGAACGCCTTCTGAAGGATCTCCAGCCGGTCCTTGGGCATGCCCGGCGGGGCCGTCACCACCCGGTGGGAGGCCAGCACCGTCAACTCCGGATGGCCCAGCTCTCCAATGGTGGGCACGTCGGGGAACTCCGGTGCCCGTTTCTCCAGATACACCCACAGAGGCCGCAGGTGGCCGTCATGGACGAACTGCATTTGCCCGGGTGAATCCAGGCCCAGGCCGCGCGCGTGTCCCTCGCCGCGCACGATGCCCATATTGGCCTGCGGCGCGCTGCCATAGCCCAGAATGAACCGGTGGTTGAACTTCAGCACCGACGCCGTCAGGGCCGCGGTGACCCATGCCGTGCCGCCGACCCCCGTGCCGGTGAGCAGCACCTCGTCGGCCTTCTGCAGGTCCTCCAGACTCTTGAACGGGGTCTTGGCTCCCACGGCCCACACATACGGCCCCGCGGAGATCTGCCCGATCCACGAGAATTCCTTCAGTTTGTATTGCGGCTTCGGGTTGTCGAACAACTCGGAGACGATGGCTCCTGGAATGTTGACGGTCGAGATGGTGTAACCGTCGGGCTTGGCCCCCCAGGTCAGGTTCCACGCGATGTTGCCGCCCGCCCCCGGCCGGTTGCGGATGATGACGTTGACCCCGAGCGCCTTCTTCATGCCGATGGTCATGGCCCGGCTGTGGAGGTCGAACCCCCCCGCGGGACCGTAGGGTATCAGCCAGGTAATGGTCCTGCTCGGGTACTTGTCCGCCGCGAGTGCGACGGGCGCGGTCACGGTAATCCCCAGGACGGCCAACAAAGAAACGATTCCGATCACTTTACGCAACACTGAGTACCTCCTTGCGAAAGCCAATGAATTCCTCACTCTGCATGGTTTCTCCCACTTGATCAACCCGCTCGCGTTCCCTGGACGTTTTGCGTACGCTTCTCGCCCTCTTCCCAGACTCTGGCCCCTGCCGTCGTGGGCACGCAGGCGGCCTTTTCGGGATCCCGTATGATCCCCTTGGGATCCTTGCCAGCCTTGACGTCGTCGATGGCGGTCTTGAGGATCTTCCTGAACATCAGCACGCCTTCATCCGAGGTGACGTGGTGCTCGAGCCGGTGGTTGGCGATTTCGCCCTGGCCTTCCTGGGCTTCCTTGTCGTCGGGGTGGCGCTGGCGGTACTCGTAGCTGGTGTCGGACCGCCCCCCGGGCGCAAGCTTGGCGCGCCCGCTCAACAGGGTCTCGTCCTCGTCCGCCGGCATCCACCGGATGTTGGCCGACCTGACATGCGTGTCGTCCACCGGTACGCAAAAGGAGACCTGCTTCACTCTCGTGGTCTTGAGCTCGCTCGTGTAAACCAAGTGGGCGTTCAGGGGCATGACCATTTCCCAGACCAACTCGGCCCATCTGCCGCCATCGAGCTTCTGGATCATGACGAAGCGCATGCCCATTTCGGTCTCTTCGTACCGGAGCTCCTCCGGCAGCGAGGTGAACACCTGGGTGGGAAACTGGGAGCCGCTGTGAAGTGTATGCAGCCACACCGTGTGCAGCGCATCCATGAGGTTCTCCTCGGTCTGGAGCCAGTTGCAGTCGACGGAGCCCCCGATGCGCGGACCGAATCTGGCGTGGAACTTCCCTCCCTCGTGTACCCAGGCATCGTACTTGGGTAGTTCCGGCATCTTTTCCAGCGGCCCCATGTAGGCAAAGACCAGGCCGCCGAACTCCTGCACCGGATAGCACGGGTGCTTGAGGTGATCCTTGACTTGGCTCCCGGGAGGTTCCAGCGGCATGTCGAGGATGTTGCCCTCCACGTCATACAGCCATCCGTGGTAACAGCACCGAAGTCCCTGATCTTCCACCCGGCCGTATTCCAGGGAAGTGCCCCGGTGACTGCAGCGAAAGAAGAGCAGCCCCGGCCGGCCTTCGCCGTCCCGGAAAGCGACCAGGTCCTCGCCCAGGATGCGTATGCGCTTGGGCAGATCTCCGAGGTCGCGGGAAAGGCACGCCGGCTGCCAATAACGGCGCATGAGTTCGCCGCAGGGCGTGCCGGGGCCGACACGAGTCAGTTCCGGATCGATTTCGGGGATCTTGAAGCCGTAGGCGCTCCTCATCGAGACATTCCTTCCGGGTCCGGATTGTTCGGGGTCTCTACGCCCGACACGCGACCGGCCGGACCGCACGCATGGAGAAACCATGCCGGCGCATCACGGCCGGTGGAGGGTCGACCGTGACTCGGGAAAGCCCGGTTATTTCTTTTTCTGCAGGGCTTCCCGGAATATATCTCCGTACTGGTTGATCAGGCCGTAAAAGCCGTCAAGCCTGTTGTTCCAGTCCTCGCCCACGACCGGGGACAACTTGGCCTTCATCTTCGCGAACCTTGCAATCACCTCCGGATCCTTCAGCGCCGTTTCGAAAGCCTTTTGCAGGATCGCCTGCCGGTCCTTGGGCATACCCGGTGGAGCGGTCGCCACGCGGTGAGAGGCGAGGACACTGAGCTGTGGGAAGCCCAGTTCCCCGACGGTGGGGACGTCCGGGTACCTGGGATCGCGCTTGTCCAGGTAGACCCACATGGCCCTCATGTTGCCGTCCTCCACGAACACCATTTGGCCCGGCGAATCCAGGCCCAGGGCCCTGGCGTGGCCTTCCCCTCGGACGATTCCCATGTTGGCCGCCGGAGCGCCCGGATAACCGAGGATGAACTTCGGGTTGAAGCCCATGACCTTGGCTGTCAACAGGTTGGTGACCCACCCGGTGGCGCCTACCCCTGTGCCGGTGAGAAGGACCTCCTTGGCGTCCTGGAAGTCCTTGAGGTTCTGGAAGTGGGTCTTGGCGCCCACCGCCCATACGTAGGGGCCGGACGAGATCCGTCCGAGCCAGGAGAACTCCTTCAGCTTGTAGACCGGCTTGGGGTCGTTGAACAGTTCGGAGACGATGGCCCCGGGAACGTTGACGGTCCCGATGGTGTAGCCGTCGGGCTTGGCCTTCCAGAGGAGGTTCCAGGCAATGGTTCCGCCGGCGCCCGGCCGGTTCCTGAGAATGACGTTGACGCCGAGGGCCTTCTTCAAGCCCACGCTCACGGCCCGGCTGTGAAGATCGAACCCGCCCGCCGGGGCATAGGGGATCAACCACGTAATGGTCTTGCCCTTCTCCGGCCAAGTTCCCTCCTGGGCGGTTGCTTCGTGCGCCGGAACGGCCATCCCGAGGACGGCCAACAAGGAACCTGCGCGTATCAGGTTACGTAACATCGGGCACCTCCTTGGTTTGCTTGGCGTATGCCACACGCGTGACGCAAGTGTCAACGAAAGCGCGGTCAGGCGAGGCTCTTGAAGTAGTCGAGATCCCCCTGCCCCTCGCGCAGGATCGCGATGGTGTCATCGACCAGCGAGATGACGCTGGAGGCCAGCACCGGGAGGGTCCCGCACTCCATGATGAGGTCCACCCGGTGGCCGAAGATCCGTTCGAGGTCTGCCGGGTTGGTCACCACCACCTCGTCGCTCTCATTGGCGCTGGTGCTGACCACGGGGTTGCCGAGCTGCTCCACCAGCGCCAGCGGCACCGGGTGATCGGGAATCCGGATGCCCACGGTCTTCTGCTTGGACTGAAACACCCGGGGCGTTTCCCTGGTGGCGGTCAGCACGAAGGTGTAAGGGCCCGGAAGGAACCGCTTCAGGATCCGGTGCGCGAAGTTCGACACGTGGCCGTACCGGCTGACCTGGACCAGGTCCGAGCACACGAACGACATGGGCTTGTTGGCATCGCGCCCCTTGATGCGGCGGACGCGCTCCACCGCGGCCTTGCTGGTCACGTCACAGCCCAGGCCGTAGATGGTGTCCGTGGGATAGACGATGACGCCGTCGCGCTTCAGGACCTCGACGGCGCGGTCCACGTGCCGTCCCTTCAGGTGGTGGGGATCGATGCTGAGGGTGGTGGCCATATGAACTCCGGATACAATCGGCTCAAGGCGAGGACACATCCGTCCGGCGGGTCATGAACAGATCCACCGGAAGCCGCGTGCCCAGCTTTTTCCTGCGGGCTTCCTCCAGCACCAGGTGGCCGATGGCGGCGAACTGGACGCCCATGCCGCAGTTGTTGTTGTGATGGGTGATCTCCGAGGCGGTGGTGCGGCCGGCGATCTTTCCGATCACCAGATCGCCCAACTCGTGAATCTGCTCCCAGCCGATGATGCCCTTCCGTATCGGCGACATCAGCTCGGGTTGCTCATCGATCTCCACCTGCTCCTTGGAGTTCACCACGATGAGGTCGCAGTTCTCGATGGCGGCGTCGTCCAGCTCCCGGCGCTTGTCGAACCAGTCCGGGCCGATCATGGAGACGACGTGCGTGCCCGGCTCCAACAGGTCGCCGTCGAACACCGGGTCGCCGGAGTTGGTGGCGGTGACCACGATGTCCGAATCGTGGACCACGTCCTCGGGACGCCGCACGGCGCGGGCCTTGACGCCGTAGCGTTCGGTCACTTCCCTGGCGAAGCGCTGGCGGTTCTCCTCCCGCAGCGAGAACACCTTGACCTCCCGGATCTTCCGCACCGCGCAAAAGGCCGACACCTGACCGTGGGCCTGGGTGCCGCTGCCGAAGATGCCCAGCACCGATGCATCCTCCCGCGCCAGGTACTTCGCCGCGACCCCGCTGGTGGCCCCCACCCGGAGCGCCGACAGGTAATGGTCATGGACGATGCCCTTGAGGGCTCGTTCCTTGATGCTGAAGAGCATGACGAAGCCGGAGAAGTCGCCGGGGAACTCCATGCGGCTCGCGCCTTCCACGTTTCGGAACCGGATCTGGGACGAATCGAGCCGCACCGCGGCCGTATCGAAGGCCGGCACCGCCCCGGGAATGACGTTCAGCCAGTACCAGGTGCGCTCCAGGCCCTCCTGCGGCATGTGCAGGCGGCGCCGGGGCATACCCTCGGCGATCTTCCGGCCAAGCTCTCCGTACGCCGTTTCCACCGCATCCACGATCTCCCCCATGTCGAGGAGACCCTCCATGTCTTCGTTGGTCAGGACCAGCACGTCCTCGTCAGCCATCATGATCCCCCTGCCGGCGTTGTCCCGGAGTCGCCGCCCGCGAACATCGAGCGTCCGTTTCGTCGCGACCTCTCGTTTCGGTTCGGCAACTTACGGTAGACTGACGGTCCGTCCCCGTCAAGTGAGGACGGGGCATCCCGACAAGGCCAGACCCCGGAGGCGACAATGTATCGACTGATGCGAGCGATGGTGGTTCTCACCGTTACGGCGTTTGGTTTCACTGCGCTGGAACCGGCCCATTCCCGCGACCTCGAGCTGGTGGAGCGGCTGAGGAAGAACGCCGCGGAGTTCCGCCACGAGATCGGCAAGCCCGGGGGGACGCTGACCTACTCGACGATCTCCGGTCCCAAGACCTTCAATCTGGCCATTTCCACGGAGACGTCGTCGACCGAGATTCTCGGCTACGTGTTCGAAGGCCTCGTCGAAACCTCCTGGCTGACCGCGGAGGTCGAGCCGGGCCTGGCTGAACGCTGGGAATCATCCGAAGACGGCATCGTCTGGACCTTCTTCTTGCGCAAGGGCGTGAAGTGGGCCGACGGGGCTCCCTTCTCCGCGGACGACGTAATCTTTACGTTCTCCAGGATCATCTACAACGACGATATCCCGGCGTCAGCTCGGCCGGGCCTCACCATCCGCTACCGCGATGACGTCGCGCAGACCTGGAAAAAGGGCCAGGTGAAGGCCGAGAAGGTCGACGAGCATACCGTGAGGTTCACCCTGCCGGTGCCGTTTGCGCCTTTCTTGCGGGCCATGGGCACGGCCATCTATCCCAGGCACATCCTGGAGAAGCACGTGGACGACGGCACTTTCACGTCCACCTGGGATGTGGGCACCAAACCCGGCGACATCATCGGCACCGGGCCGTTCACCATCGAGCGCTACGACGCGGGGGAGCGCATCGTCCTCCGGAGGAACCCACGGTACTGGCAACGGGACGCGGCGGGAAAGCCCCTGCCGTACCTCGACCGGATCGTCTACCTGGTGGTGCCCAACCTGGCCACGTCGCTCTTGAAGTTTCAGGCGGGTGAAACCGACGTCCTGGAAGTGACCGGCGAGCACTACCCGATCCTGAAGCCGCAGGAAGCGGCGAAAAACTTCACCCTGTACAAGAGAGGTCCGAACTTCGGAACCACCTTCCTCGCCCTGAACATGAACGCCGGCAAGAATCCCAGGAACGACGCCCCGTTCGTCGATCCCGTCAAGCTGGGATGGTTCCGGACGCTGGACTTCAGGAAGGCGGTGGCGCACAGCATCGACAAGGACAGCATCATCGACAACGTCATGAACGGACTCGGCTATCCACAGTGGGCGGCGGTGAGCCCCGCGGCCGGCGACTTTCACAACCCGGAGGTGACCCGGTACCCGTACGACATCGACAAGGCCAACGCCCTGCTGGATGGCCTGGGCTGGTTCGACGGCGACGGCGACGGCGTCCGGGAAGACGCCGAAGGCAACAACATCGTCTTCACCCTTGCCACCAACTCCGGGAATACGGTGCGGGAACGGGTGTGCACGATCATGAAGCAGGACCTCGCAAGAATCGGCGTACGGGTGAACCTCCGGTTTCTGGAATTCAACACCCTGGTGTCCCAGCTCACCAGCACCTACGATTGGGAAGCCATCGTGATAGGCTTCACGGGTGGCGTGGAGCCTCACCACGGCATCAATTTCTGGCATTCCGGCGAACGGCTTCACCTGTGGTTTCCGAACCAGGAGGAACCCGCCACCGAGTGGGAGAGACGGATCGACGGGCTCTTCGTCCGCGGCAGCCGCGAGTTGGAACGCCGAAAGCGGGTCGCCGTCTACCGGGAGTTCCAACAGATCGCGTCAGACCACGTGCCCGTGGTCTATACCGCGCTGGCCGAGCGTATCACGGCCGTCCGGAATCGCTTCGCCAATGTGACGCCGACCCTGTTCGGACTGTTCGACGCACGCAGGCTTCATCTGAAGTAGCCGGTGTTCCATCCCTGGTCCGGGGTGGCGTCACGGAAACCTGGTTGACTCGACCATGACGACCTACATCCTGAGGCGGCTGCTCATCACGATTCCGTCACTCTTCGCTCTGACCTTCGTCATCTTCATGATCATCCAGATCGCTCCGGGGGACTACTTCGACCAGTGGGCGCTCCAACCCGACCTCAATCAGCGGCAATTGCGCCAGTGGAAACGCGAGTTCGGCGCGGACAAGGGCTGGGTGACCCAGTACCTGAGATGGTTGCGCGGCGTATTGTTCGACATTCGTGTCTCGAGCGAGCGCACTCGCATCGCCGACTTCGAATACGCCGATCTGGCCGCCAACCGGAGTGCCTACAGGATCACCGGCAACGCTACGCCCATCCTCGTGCCGGTGCCGGAAGACGGCACCTTCGGGCTCGGGTTCAACTTCGCCGCGGCCGGAGATGCCGGCGTGTTGCGAAAGACGGACAACCCCAATACGGCAAGTCAACGGCCGGGAAATCACTGGTCCGGCGACGACTTCCAGGCCGTCGAAATGGAACTCCGCAACGACCGGGTGGGCGGCGCGGACATTTTCCTGCGCATCCAGGACCGCCACGGGAAGGCGTTCCAGGAGCGCCGGTCCATCGACACGGACGAACCGGCGTCCATCGCGCTGACCGACGCCGACTACGCCCGCTTCGGTGTGGACCGGACCGAACTCAAGGGGCTGTTTCTCTTCGCACGACAACGCGGCGGAAGGCCCGCCGTGCTGGAGGTCGCCTATCGTGCGGGAGACACGGTGCTGGCCACCGTGCGCCACGCGCTGGATCCGACGCGCCGCCTGGCCCTGGTGCGCAATGCCTTTCCGGCGGGGCTCAGGGACCCGGGCCGCTGTGACCGCGTGGCGTTCAGGATCATCGCGGAACCGACGCCGCCCATGACCGTGACCGTGGCTTTCCGGGATGTGGACGGCAACGCCTATTCAACCGACGTCGCCCTTCCCTCCGGCGTGACCACATCACTCTCCGTCGATTTTGGGGAACTTCACTCCGCGGGCCTGGATACCACGCGCATGGAGTCGATCTCGTTCCGCGGTGACGTCCCCGGCTCGCTTTTCGTGGACGAGATCCGGCTTGAGAAGGCCGGCAGCGGCTTCCACGCCGGCATGCCGGATTTCGGCAAATCCATCGCGAACCGCCAGCCTGTTTGGACCACCATGTGGCCTTTCCTCAAGAACACCATGCTGTTGAACGTGCTGGCCATTCTCTTCACCTGGCTGCTGTCGCTGCCCGTCGGCATCTACTCCGCCACGCATCCCTACTCCTGGAGCGACAAGGCCTTCGGCTTCATGGCCTACATGGGCATGGCCATACCCTCGTTCTTCTTCGCGCTGTTGCTGCTCTATGCCGTGACACTGACCTATGATCTCGCCCCGGCCAATCCGCTGTACGAGTTTCTTCCCATAGGGGGGCTCACGTCGGCGAATTATCATGATCTCGGCAGGTGGGGGCGGATGATGGACGTGGCCCGTCACCTGGTGCTGCCGGTCCTCGTGTTGGGAACCGGCTCCATGGCGGCGCTGGTCCGGGTGCTGCGGGCGGAGTTTCTCGACAAGAGCCACATGCAGTTCGTGGTAACGGCACGGGCCAAGGGCCTCTCCAATACCGTGGTGAACTACAAGCACATCCTGAGAAACGCCATCACCCCGTTCGTGGCGGGCTTCGGCTCCCTGCTACCCACCCTCATCGGCGGCTCGGCCCTGGTGGAGATCGTGTTCGGCTATCCCGGGATCGGGCAACTGATGCTTACCGCGGTGCGGTCCTACGACATCTATGTGGTGATGGCCAGCTCTCTGGCGGGAGGCCTGCTGCTGATCATCGGCAACCTCATCGCCGACATCCTGTTGGCATGGGTCGATCCGCGCATCAGTTACAGGTAGCCGCCATGTCTCCCGAGCCGGAAAACGCCATCCGCGAACGGCGCGGCACACCGGGGTCACGCTCCCCGTTCCGCCGCGCCCTTTCCCGTCTGAGGCGCAACCGCCTGGCCATGCTGGGTTTCTGGATCCTTGTATTCCTCTACGGCACCGCCATCTTCGCGGACTTCCTCTCGCCCCACCACTATGCCGCCAGCGCCCGCAAGAAAGCCTATCATCCGCCCATGATCACCTGGGTCCACTTCTTCGACGAGAACGGGCTGACGTGGCCCTACGTCCGCAACAGCGCCTTCGAATTCGACGAGAACCAGCGCAAGGTCTACCGCGAGACGGCGGGCACCGCCTATCCCATCGGACTCTTCGTCACCGGAGACGCTTACCGTTTCCTGGGGCTGATCGAGACACGCCTCCACCTGTTCGGCTTGAGCGGCGTTGAGAACATCTCCGACAGCGACCCGAACCGGCCCATGCTCTTCCTGCTCGGCTCGGACAACTTCGGCCGCGACGTCCTCTCCCGCCTCCTGTACGGCGGCCGCATCTCACTGTCGGTGGGGCTGGTGGGAGTGGCCATCACGTTCGTCCTGGGAATGCTCATCGGCGGCGCATCCGGTTATTTCGGCGGCCGCACGGACATGTTCATTCAGCGGCTGTGTGAAATGCTGATGATGATGCCGGGCTTCTATCTTCTCCTGGCCCTGCGCGCCGCGATTCCGGCGGACTGGTCGTCCTTCGAGACCTACCTGGCGATCGTGGTCATCCTGAGCTTCATCGGCTGGGCCGGCCTGGCGCGGATCATCCGTGGGCTCGTACTCTCCATCAGCGAGATGGACTACGTCACCAGCGCACGGGCCATGGGCGTTCCCCACTCGCGTATCATCATACGCCACGTGCTCCCCAACACGTTCTCCTACGCCATCGTCGCCGCGACCATGTCCATCCCGGGCTACATCCTGGGGGAGTCCGGGTTGAGCCTCATCGGCCTCGGCATCCAGGACCCCGAGGCTTCCTGGGGCAACATGCTGGCCCTGGCCATGGACATCGCGCAGATCCGCTTCCATCCGTGGATACTGATTCCCGGCGTCCTGATCTTCATCACCGTCATGGCGTTCAACTACATCGGCGACGGTCTTCGGGACGCGCTCGACCCGCATGGGGTCCAGCAATGATGAGACCACGTCCCGCGGAAACGGGACAGACGTGCAACCGCGTCGGGGCAGGAGGCTGGAAATCGGCGGGGGAGTCGTCCTTGCCGTGGAGAGCGGACCCGTAGATGCCGTTCGTGTAGCGCCAGCTATGCGGGTTCCGCTTCGGCCGCCCGTTGCAACGCCGCGTAGAAGTCCCGGTACGGAATCCCGGCGATCTCCTGGGGCATCTCCCGGACGATCTCGACGGTATAGGACCCGGGCAGAACCACGCCCACCACGGTGCGCACCACGAGCCCGTCGCCGGGACCGCCGCCCTCGCGGACGACGCCCACCACGTGCCTGAGCCCGTACTTGCCCCGGCCCGGCCGCAGGTCCCTCAGGACCATCGGCGTCTCCACGCCGCACCGGACGTCTCCCGGACGGCGCACGAAGGTGTCCCAGACCGGCGCGTCACTGCTTGAAGCCATACTCGCTCCAGTTCTTCAGCACCTTCTCCTGCACCTCCTTGGAGAAGATCGAATCCAGGGTCGCCTTGACCGGCGTCTCCCACTCGCGGGACCACTCACCCGGCCAGGTGCAGTCGTAGAGCACGGTGGCGCCCTTCTGCGCCGCCCGCTCCGCCTGGCTGTAGCAGGGCGTCAGCGTGTTGGCCCGGCCCTCGTAGTGGATCACGTGGATGCCGTTGGCCGGGTGGCACTTGGTGGAAAACGCGTGGACGACCTTGCCCATGTCGAACACGTCGGTGTCGGTGTCCACCAGGAAGAGCTTGGACAGGAGCGCCCGGCGCGAGGTCAGCACCTGGAGCACCTTCCGGGCCACTTCCTGGCCGCCGTAGTCCACGCTCATGACCGCCAGGTGCACGGCGCCCTCCGGCGGCACGTACACGTCCCGGACGGGCACGCCGTGGCGCTCCAGCCGCCGCTTGATGGCCAGCGCTCCGGACAGCGCCGTCACCGTCGAGCTGTCATCCTTGTAGCCGGTGGCGTCCACCGTGAGCACCGGGGCCTCCCGGTGGGTGATGGCGGTGGTGCGGAACAGGATGCCGTTGCCCATCTCCCCGGTGCGATAGCCCGGATACTCGCCGTAGGGTCCCTCCAGCCCTACCCGGTCCGGCAACACCTCGCCCTCGATGACGATCTCGGAATGGGCCGGCACCAGCAGATCGCTGGTCTCGCAGCGGATCATCTCCACCGGCCGGCCGCGCAGCCCTCCGGCCAGGCGGGCCTCGTCGCCCCCCAGGGCGTAGGTGGCGGCCGCCGCGAAGTGGGAGAGCGGATCCGTGCCGATGGCGATGGCCAAAGGCATGGGCTTTCCCTTGGCGACGTAGTGCTCCTGAAAGACCTTGCCCAGGTGGCTCGTGGGCCGAGGGAAGCCGGTGAGGTGGTGCGCGTCGTAGACCATGAACCGGTACATGCCCCAGTTGACCCAGCCGCTGTCCACGTCCCTGGAGATCACCAGGTCCCAGGTGCCCAGGTAGCGGCCGCCGTCGCCCTCGTGAAGCATGGGCGTGGGCAGGTCGAAGAGGTTGGCGTCGGCACCCTTGCGTATCACCTGCTTGCACGGCGCTTCCTTCACCTCCACCGGATCGACGGGACTCCCCTCCCCCTTCTCGTAGGCTTCGTAGATCTCCCGCACGGTGGCCGTGGCGGGCAGGCCCAGGGCGATGGCGATGCGGCGCCAGGTGGCCACCGGATTGACGAAAACCGAGACCTCGTCCACGTAGTCCGTGACCCGCTTGAACCACACCGCCGGGCCGTCCTTCTCGCACGCCAGCCGGCCGATGGCGCCGAGTTCCAGGTCCCAGCTCACCTCCTTCTCCACCTCCACGAGGTCGCCGGAGCGCCGGAGCGCCTCGATGAAGCCGCGATTGTCGTCGAAAATCATGCCGTCAAACGTAAGGTGCAGGTGGTGCGATTGCAAGCGTGCAGACAGGGCGCAGGGCGTCGGGCCGGACCCGCCGCCGGAGGAGGCGGCGCCCTTCCTTTACCGGCGCCCTTCGTCAAGCGCGATCAGGGTGAAGACCTTCTTCATCTCCTGCTTCCTGAACCTGCCGGAGAGGCGGCGCATCACCTCCCCCTTGTTCTCGGAGAGCGTGATGCCGACCTGGCGGTATTCGTCCATGACCCGGTTCTTGAACTCCATCTCTTCGCACACCTCGGCGATGCACTCGTCGATGCAGGTCCTGAAGCGCTCGATCTCGTCGTCGGCGTACTCCTCCGACAACAGTGGATGGAGGGTCTCGTAGGTCAGCACGTCCTGCGTCTCGAACAGGTTCCAGCAGGTGGCGGTGACCGCCGCCTTGTTGATGCTCCCCACCCAATGCACTTCCTCCACGGACTCGGGCTTGCACTTGAACAGCACCGTGGCGCCGTCGCGCGTGCGCACGTGCCACACCGCCCCCTCGACGCCGGTGATCCTGCCGTCCTCGGCCGGGCGGTTGTCCCGCTCAAGCCTCTCGCGGATGGCGCCGTACTCGGCCACCGGATCGTTCCCCGCCGCCAGCGTGCCGTAGAGCGTCGCCACCGGCACGCCGCGGCTGTCCAGCCCCGAAGGCGACAGCGGCTTCCCGTCCGGGGTGACGCCGAAGAGCAGCACGCAGTCCAACGGTTCGTCGTAGAGGATGAGATGCGTGTTACGCCTGCCGTAGAGCTCGAAGCCCAGGGAACACCCGTTGAGGTCCACCAGCTCGGGGACCACCGGGTAGCGCTGCAGCATCTCCCGCCACAGGTCCAGGAACGCGCCGAAGCGTCCGTTCCGCAAGACCGGCGACAGGCGCAGCTTGTAGGTCAGATACCGGCGTCCCCGGGCGTCATGATAGGCATACGCCAGCACGTTGGTGCCGTCGTACTTCTCGAAGATCTCGATCTCGCGGACCGGTGGAAAATTGAACCGGCCTTGCCGGTCGAAGGGATAGTGGAGCTTGGGCGTGGCGAAGACGAGCTGCGGAGCGGATTCCTCGTTGACGTGGGTGACGGCCAGCGCCCCGTAGCGGTGGTCCGGCCTGCGGGACAGGAAGCCCCGCAGCGCCGTGTCGTTGAAGGGATCGACGACGTCGAACTCCTGGAGCCACTTGGCGTCCAGGGCGAGAGTCTCGGCGGCGGTTTGCAGGTCGTCCATGTGCTTCAACGCAGTCTCCGGGATCCCGCTCCGCGCCCCTCACGCTTGTCTCCTGTCCCGGATCCGTCTCACCTTGATGCGGTTCTCCACTCCGAGTGAACGGCCGAGCTCGCCCGGCGACAGCAGCGAGGCCTCCATGGTGAGGCTCGTGGCCACCTTGAGCTCCCGCTCCAGCCGTCGCCTGACCTCTCCGGTGGCCTCGCAGCCCGGTCGCATCTCCACCTCCACCGTCACGGCGTCCTGCTGTCCCACCCGGTCCACGGTGACCAGGTACTCCCGGGTGAGCTCCGGCAGGCTCTCCAGCGCCGTCTCCACCGAGGTCGGATAGAACGGGATGCCGCTCACCTTGACCATGTCGCTCAGCCGGCCCCGGAGCTTGGAGATGCGCCGGAAGCCGCGGCCGCAGCCGCAGCCGTCTGCCATGATCTCGCACAGGTCCTCGATGTTGTAGCGGATCACCGGCGCCGCCTCCTTGAAGAGGCAGGTGACCACCAGCACGCCCTCGCTGCCCGGCGCCACCGGCTCGTGGGTGGCCGGGTCCAGCACCTCGAAGATGTAGGCGTCCTCGTTGATGTGGTAACCGCTCCGCTCCTCGCACTCGAAGGTGGGGGAGCCGGTCTCGACGCTGCCGAAGTTGTCGTAGGCGGACACGCCCCAGCGGTCTTCGATGGCCCGTCGCGCGGGCTCGGTCATGGTCTCGGAAGTGTGGATGGTGCGCCGGAGCCGGAAGTCCTTCCGGAGGTCGAACCCCTGCCCCTCGGCCACGTCCGCGAGATGGAGCACATAGGAAGGCGTCCCCGCCAGCACGGTGACCCCCCAGTCCCGGGCGATCTTCACCTGCCGCTCGCTCGGGGTGACGCTGCCGCTGCCCGTGGGCACCACCAGCGCCCCCAGCCGCATGGCCCCCTCGGAGGCGGTGAAGCCCACGATGAACAGCGTGTAGGCGAAGACGATCTGGAGGATGTCCCCTTCCCTCACCCCCTGGGCGTGGAAGCGCCGGCTCCACAGCCGCGCGATGATGTCCCAGTCGTTGCGGGTGAAGAAGAACGGCTTGGGGTTGCCCGAGGTGCCCGAGCTGGCCTGCACCCGCACCGCGGCGAAGTCCCCCTGGTAGTCGCCGAAGGGCGGATGGAGCCTGAGGCTGTCCTCGAAGTCGCTCTTGCGGATGACCGGGAGCTTGCGGATATCGGCGACGGTGCGGATGTCGCCGGGCTCGATGCCCCACGCCTTCCAGCGGTTGCGGTAGAACGGGATGCGGTCCCAGGAACGCTGCACCAGGGCGGTCAGGCGCTCTCCCTGAAGTTTCCGGATGATGTCCCGCGGCGCGGTCTCGATCTTCCGGCTTTCCGGGGCTCCCGGGTACAACTTCGTCACGGCGGGATCTTCGAGATCAGGCACATTCAACTCATGGGTGGACCCCTACGGGTGTATCGTCTCCAGAAACCAGTCCGTGGGAATCTCCCTCCCCAGTCCCTCGTCTTTCGCCAACTCCAACACCCTGGCGCCCACCGCCGCGAACTGGATGCCCATGCCGACGTTGTTCTTGTACACGGTGATGTCGGCGTCGCGGGTCCGGCCCCCGGCCTCGCCCACCATCAACTTGCCCAGCTCGTGAATCTTGTCCCAGCCGAACACGCCGTCCTCGATGGGCTTCAACAGGTCGGGATGGCCCGCGTACTCGGACTGGGCGCGGGAGTTGATGACGATCACGTCGGCCCGGCGCAACGTCACCTCGTCCAGCTCGATGCGCTTGACCGATTCGTCGCTGTTCACGATGGAGCCCACGTGGGTGCCCTCTTCCAGCCATTCGCCGTTGAAGGTCGGCTCGTTGGTATTCGTGGCCGACATGACGATGTCCGACCCCACCACCACGTCCACAGGATCGTCCATGGCGGCGACCGGTATCTCCAGACGTTCGTTCCATTCCGCCGCGAATGACCGCCGGTGCTCCGGGTTGGGGCTGAAGACCTTGACCTTCTCGAGCTTCCGTACCTTGGCGATGGCTTCGATGTGCGCACCCGCCTGGAGGCCCGAGCCGAACAGCCCGAGCACGCGAGCATCGTCCCGGGCCAGATACTTGACGCCCAGGGCGCTGGTGGCCCCCACACGGGCCTTCTGCAGGAATCCGTCCTGGATGATGGCCAGCGGCTCGCCGGTTTCAAGGCTGAAGAGCTGGATCAGGCCCACGAACTTCTTCCCGGGCGCGGCCGGGACCTTCTCCTGACGCACCAAGCCAGAAACCGTGGGAAAGTGGACGATGTCCGAAGAAAGACGCAGGGCCATGACGCCGAAGCGGGGCACCGCGCCGTTCATGGTCTTGAGGCGGTAGGACTGCCTGGAACTCTCCAACGAGACGTACGTGTGGGTGCGGAGCTGGTTGACCGCGATTTCCCGGCCCAGATCCTGGAAGGCCTGCTCCACGGCCTCCAGGCAGACGTCCATGGTGAGCACCTTCTCGACGTCGTCGTTGTTCAGGATGTGGGTCATTGCGCCGGCATCCTCTCTACTTCCGCCACCTCACGTCTCCGGCATCGGGACGCGCCACCCCAAGCTACGGCTACCCGCCTACGACTGCGGCTCGATCAGCGACACCTCTCCGGTCTCCAGGTTGTAGCGCCGGCGCAGAATCCGGGTGAGGTCCGCGCTGAGGAACCGGAAGACCATGGCGGGCGGTTCCGCCACCTGCGTCGAATGGATCTGGCCCGTCAGATACGGGTAGACGACGCCGGGCCCCAGCCTGTGGACCTCCTTGATGCGCAGATCGGCCTTGTCGGCGTTCCTGCCGTCGTCGGCGCGCTCGTAGAGCGGTATTTCCGTGAGTCCCGTATAGGCGCCGTAAACCACCCAGCAAGGCCCGTGGTCGTGGGGCGTGTTGCCGTGTCCTTCGGGATGCACGTGACCCATCTGGACGAACCCGTAGTCCGGATCCCGGTAGAGCTCTCTGGACGGGTCGCCGTCTCGGATGATCTCGGCCATCCAGGGATCGTCCGGACTTGTGGACGCGATCATCCGCTCCATGGCGGCCTTCACCTTGAAGGGCAGCTCCGCGTCTTGACTGTCTCTCCAAAGGGACCGCAACTCCTCGATGTAACGGTCGAACGTGTTGCCCGTTGTCGCCGGATCGAGCGCCATTTCACACCTCCTTGGTGGGCTCCTGAGAGTCCCTGTTGGAAGCCATCGGACTATAGTCGCCGGATTATACTGCAACACGGTGCGAAAGAACAGAAGGCAAGATCTGAAAGCAGTTCCAAACATGCCCGTTTTGATATTGAACGCCGAGGAATGGAGGTTGTTGGAGACTGCTCAAAGAACTCCGGGGGCAAGGTTGCCCAACTTGACAACTTCAGACCGTTCGAGGATCATCGGCGAGTCTCGACACCGAGTGGTTCGTGCAAGATATGAGGGACTGAACGCCATGATACTCGTCATCGACAACACCGACTCAGAGAAACTCCTCGACATGCGCATGAGCCTGTCCGCCCTTGAGGAAGCTTACCGGGATCTGGGCACGGGGGCCTCCATCACCAGCCCCCGCATCGACCTGCTCACACCAGACTCCTACGTGGACGATGACGGGAACACCTTGCCGGGCGCCCACAGCCTGAAGACCATGTCGGCCTCCACGCAGAAATACGCGGCCATTCGGTTCCTCACCGACAAGCTCTTCTGGCAGGAGCGCGCCGGCAACTTCCGCCGCGACCGGACGCCGGGGACCCGGCGGAGTCACAGCGTCACCCGGGGCTTGCTGTTGCTGTTCAGCCTGGAGAACGGCGACCTGCTGGCCCTCATCAGCGAAGGGCACATACGCAATTTGCGGGTGGGGGCGGCCGCCGGCCTGGCGGCCGGATATCTTGCCAGACCCGATGCCTCCTCCGTCGGCGTGCTGGGCACCGGCTTCATGGCCGGGGCGCACCTGGACGCCATGCTGAACGAGGTCGAAGGGATCAAGTCGGTCCGGGTGTTCAGCCCCAACCCGGCGCATCGAGAGCGTTTCGTCGAGGACCCCCGGTGGGAGTCTTGCCCGGACGTGGCCGCCGTCGCCAACGCCGAGGAGGCCGTGCGCGGCAGCGACATCGTCGTCATTGCAACCAACGCGCTTACGCCCGTGATCCAGACCGGCTGGCTGGAACCCGGACAATACGTCTGCTCGGTGCGCCACTGCGAAATCGCGCCGGAAACCTTCGGCCGTTTCGACGTCCTCGCGGTCAACTCCAGGGACAACCTGGGGCCGACCACCTTTGTCGCCAGGAACTCGCACGGCCCGCTGCCGCAGCAGGTCCTGCTGGACATCGAGAAGGGTTACCCGCCCGGCGACGCCGTGAACATCGACTGGCGCGGCGTCCCCGATCTGCCGGACCTGCTGCTGAATCGTCACCCGGGCCGGACGGATTCCGAGCAGATCACCTGCTTCAACAACAGCGTGGGTTTCGGGCTCCAGTTCGCCGCCTTGGCGGGGAAGGTCTACGAGGCGGCGGTGAGCCGGGGAGTCGGACGCGAGATACCCGAAGACCTGTTTCCGGACCTGTTCTAGTGTCGTGTCCCACGTAAATGTTGACAAATCTGCTGGTCTTTTTCGTCGTCGGCTGCGTTGCTCTTTCTCGCGTGGTAACCGCCACTGCTCGTCATCGCGCCTTGCCGACAACGAAAAATCCTGCGCACCTTTGTCAACATTTACGTGGGACACGACACTAGTGTGGTGTCTGGTTAATTCGCATAATAATCTGCGGGTCTTTTTCGCCGTCGGCTGCGTTACTCTTCCTCGCGTGGTACCCGGCCACTGCTCGTCATCGCGCCTTGCCGACAACGAAAAATCCTCCGCATATTATTATGCGAATTAACCAGACACCACACTAGTGTCCTGTCCGATTAATTAGTTGAAGAACAATGGAGTGTGTCGTACCATGGGAAGAAAGGACAGGAGGGCACCATGGCACGACCCCCTGCATTGATCGTTTTGAGCGAGGAGGAGAAGGCGGAGCTAGAAAGATGGAGTCGGCGGCGCAATACGCGAGCGGGTCTTCATCTACGAGCGGGCGTGGTTTTGGATTGCGCGCGAGGTTACACCGGGGAGGAGGTGGCGAAGCGACACCACACGAGCCAGCAGACGGTGTCGAAGTGGCGGGGGCGGTTCGCCCGAGAGCGACTGGCGGGACTGTCCGATGCGGTGCGAAGCGGCCAGCCGCGCAAGCACAACGACGTACGGGTGCAGGAAGTGTTGGACGCGACACTGAATCGACGGCCGAAGCATGCCACGCACTGGAGCGTTCGGAGTTTATCCGAGGACCTGGATGTGCCACGGGATTTCGTTCATCGTGTATGGCGGGCATTCGGGCTCAAACCTCACTTGTCTCGGAACTTCAAGCTATCCACCGATCCGCACTTCATCGACAAGGTGCGGGACGTGGTGGGTCTTTATCTGAATCCGCCGGACAACGCGCTGGTGTTGTGCGTGGATGAAAAAAGCCAGATTCAGGCATTGGACCGTACCCAACCCGGTTTACCACTGAACTACGGCACACCCGAGACCCGGACCCATGACTATCGGCGCTATGGCACCACCACGCTGTTCGCCGCACTGGAGGTGGCCACGGGTCGAGTGGTGGGCAAGCTGCACCGCCGGCACAGGAGCCAAGAGTTCACCGCTTTCTTGCGCCACATCGACTCGCAGGTCCCGGCCGCCTTGGAAGTCCACCTCATTCTCGACAACTACGGCACCCACAAGACCACCCAAGTCAAGAACTGGCTGTTGCGACACCCCCGATTCCACTGTCATTTCATCCCCACCTACAGTTCCTGGATGAACTTGGTGGAGCGCTTCTTCGCAACCTTGACCGAACACCAGTTACGCCGCGGCACCTACCGCTCCGTGGTCGCTCTGGAGAAAGCCATACGAAATTACCTCGACCTGCACAATCAACATCCCAAGCCGTTTCGTTGGACCAAGTCCGCTGACGCCATCATTGACTCTGTCACCAGTGTTATTAAACGAATTAACCAGACACGACACTAGCGCTCCGTTGAGATAGTCTCTGCCACAGGCCGCATAGGGCAATGCCCCGGTATGCGAAGGTCGTCGCTACTCCCTGTCGCCTACCACCTCATAAATCACTAACCGGTCGCGCCCCAGGCATCGTGCCCTTTGCCTCGCAGCCAACGCGCCAGCCGCCGAGGCAACTGCGCGTCAACAAGGAATCGCATCAGGCAACAGCCTGCACGCGTTTGACTTGGCTCAAGCGAGTTGCAAAGGCAAACACGGCCAAGATGTCCTCGTGCTCCAAGTCGTCGTAATCCGCGAGGATTTCCTCTTCCGTCATTCCAGCACTAAACAATTCCAGGATCATGTCCACGGGGTACCGTAAACCGCGGATGCATGGCTTCCCGTGGCATATCGAAGGATCCGTTGTAATGCGTTCGAGCAGTTCCGTGGATTTCATCCGCCAATGTCCTCCTTCTCAATGGTAACCCACCAAACAGCCAACGAATCTCGCAATCCGTATCCATTGCTATTCTGCCTCACGGGCGATCCTGCAAGCAACCTTCCGTGTTCATATCCTGTCTCTCACTTGTTCGATAAACACACATGGATGGTACTAGCCTCCCAGAAAAAAGGGGCGACAACACGCGAAGGGTTTGCCGTCCAGACGTCGAGTACTCCCGTGTACGGCGCAGGCCGGAGAGTTCTATGGAGCGGGCGGCGGCACCAGCGGTGTAGCGATGGGCTCCGTCCACAGGCGCCGCCCTTCCTTGTCCTTCTCGATCAGGATCCAGTTCAGCCACGCCTCGTCGTCCCGGTCGGGATAGTCCTCCCGCATGTGGCTCATGCGGCTCTCCCGGCGCATCAGCGACGCTTCCAGCATCAACCGGGCGGTCTCCACCATGCACCGGGTTTCCCGCAGGCGCACGAAGCCGTGGACGTGGGCTGCGCGGCTCCGGGCGCCCCGCTCCTCGATGGCATCCAACTCCCGTAGCGCCCGGCGCAGGCGCGATTCGTGCTTCAGCACCGAAACCTCGTAAGGAAAAACGAGAGTCTGGAGCGCGCGAAGGAGTTCGTCGTCGATCTTCTCGTCTCCGTCGCGCCATCCGGCCAGGGTCTCCGCCTTCACCGACCGGACATTGCCCTCGGACACCCGGGGCGCACCCAGCCGGCGGGTGTCGTCCGCGGCGCTCTTGCCGGCGATCCAGCCGGTGCCGTTGCAGGCGCCGATGTGAAACCCGGCGAAATGGCTCGCGCAGCTCGCCTGGGCCAGTCCCGCCGCCAGCAGGCCGGGAACGGAAGAGCGGCACGCGGCGTCGGTCTTGATTCCCAGCTTGGTCATCTGGAACAGCGGGTAGTACTCGGTCTTGCCGAACATGTCGATGCGGGCCCGGTCGCCGAGCTTCCGGAAGAAGGAGTCCATCCACGCCACCGAGCTCTGGAGGTACTGCCCGCGCTCCTCTTCCGGCATCAGCGACATGTCCAGGTAGAGGGGCGTCCTTCCCGCTTGCTTTTCCCGGATCATGGCCTTGCTCAGCGCCTGCACGTCGGCCCGGTCCGCCCAGTCGGGCTCGTACCGCTCCATGAACGGCTCGCCTTGGGCGTTGACGAACCTGGCGCCGTCCTGGATGGCGAAGGTGATGCCTTCGAAGTAGAACATGGGGGTTCCCGGTCGCAGATAGCCGAACTCCGCGTTGGTCAGCACCGCGCCGGCGTCGTAGGCCAGTTGCGTGCCGGTGCCGGTGAGGTCGCGCACGAAGCCGGCCCGGAAGGTCACGCTGTTGGTGGCCAGGACCGTAGCCCCGGCGCGGACGATGACGAACTCGCCGGTGCGGCCGTCGACACCCAAGGCCCCGGTGACGCGCCCGTCGTCGTCCTGCGCGAGGTCGGTGATGAAAACCCGCTCCACCAGGTCCACACCCTCCGCCTCCAGCGCCTTGCGCAGGCGCCAGCAGTATTCCAGCCCGCCGCCGTCCGGCTTGAGCACCTTGGTGACCTTGAGGCCGCGGGTGGGACGGCGGATGAAGCGGCCGTCTTCCTTGGGGAACACGAGCCCCATCTTCTCCAGCTCCAGCAACTGGGAGTAGGAGACCGACAGGATGTCGCGGATAAGCTCCTGCTCGGCGACCCACTCGTTCCCTTCGACGATGTCCCGCACGCAGGCGTCGAGGTCGTCGTCGGGCGTCACCACCACCATCCAGGCGTTGGAGAAGGCGGTGTGGCCGGTGCGCCCCACCATGTGGGCGTCCAGCAGGGTGACTCGCCCGTCCGGGAGGTGCCGCTTTGCGCTCAGCGCGGCCCAGAGCCCGCCGGCGCCTGCCCCGATGACGAGCACGTCGGTGTCGATGAGTCTGCCGATCTTTTCGAGCATCCGGTGTCCTGTCCGGGCTACCAGGGAAGCGGGCGGCGCCTGACGATGGGGTGGACGTCGATGCACTGCACCGGGCAGAATATCTCGCAGTTGAAGCAGGTGACGCAGTGCTCCACGTGCTTGAGGACCGGAACCTGCCGGCCGGCCTTCTCTTCCATGTGGATGATGTCCGCGGGGCACACCGGGTCGCAGTCCCCGCAGCTCGTGCACTTCTCGAGGTCGATGTCGATGATCATGACGGAGGCGGCGATGAGGCGCGACGCTCAGACTCGGCGGTCAGGCATCCAGGCCGAGCAGCCCGGCCGCGGTGCCGCCCATGATGGCGTCCTTGTCGGCATCGGTCAACGGCAGGCTCCGGATGGCGTCGATGTAGTCCCGCAACGCGGTCATGCCCTTGCCCGTGTCGGTGCTGACCCCGGTGAAGTCCTGGGGGTAGTCGGTGGCGAACACCAGCCGGTCGGGCCGGATGCCCTGAAGGGCGCAGCCCAGGGCGACGGTTCCCCCCTCGAAGCCGGCCATGTCGAAATAGAGCATGTCGAAGTAGTGCTCGAAGGGCTTGTCGAGGGTACCGAATCGGTAGGCCTTGGCCACGAGCCGGTCCTTCACCCCGGCGATGCCGCCGCCGAAGTGGCCGATGACGAATTTCAGGTTGGGGAAGCGTTCGAGCACGCCGCCGGCCACGATGCGGGTGGCGGCCACGGCCAGATCCACCTCCCGGCCCAGGATGCGGGCGAGATCGTAATCCATGAGCAGCCCGTAGCCCTCGGGGACCATGGCGGGATGGACGAATATGGGCACGTCCAGGGCGCTGACCGTTTCGTAGAAGGGATAGAGATGTTCCGAGTCCAGCGGCAGGCCCCGGAACTGCGAGGTGGTGGCGACGCCGTGGAGCCCCAGCTCGCCGACGGCCCGGTCGAACTCCGCCATGGCCTCCGGGCCGCCCAAGAGAGGCGCCTGGGCCAAGCCGACGAAACGCCCGGGATAAAGGCGTTGCAACTCCGCCAGGCTATCGTTGATGGCGCGGTTGTCCTCCAGGGTCGCGTCCCAGCCCAGGAGGCACGACAGCACGGATACGTCCACGCCGGCCTCGTCCATGTCGCGGAGCTGCATCTCGGCGTCGTAGAGCCGCGCGTGCATGGTCAGCCGGGGCACGCCCGTATCCAGCTTGGCGAACGACGGTTCCTCCGAGTAGAGCCCGTGCTTCTGGGCGATCTCCTTGGGCACGTAGTGGTGCTGGAAGTCGACGATCATGAAGAACCTCCACGAGGTATGAGAAAACCTCCCCGGTGTACGGTGACCCTAGTGTCGTGTCCCGCGTAAATGTTGACAAATCTGCTGGTCTTTTTCGTCGTCGGCTGCGTTGCTCTTCCTCGCGTGGTGACCGCCACTGCTCGTCATCGCGCCTTGCCGACAACGAAAAATCCTGCGCATCTTTGTCAACATTTACGGGGGACACGACACTAGGCGACGGCTTATGGCGACGGCGAATAACCCTTGTCCAGCCACTCGCCCAGGTCCGCGCCGAACCATTCGGTGGGCAGTTCCCGGCCCAGGCCCTTCTTCTTGCACTCCTCGTAGATCACCGCGCCGGCGGCGGCGAACTGGATGCCGACCCCGGTATTGCTCTTGTAGTAGATGATCTCGTCGTCGCTCTTGCGTCCCGGGTTCTCGCCGATGAGGACCTGGCCCAGCTCGCAGATGTTGTCCCAGCTTATCTTCCCCTCGTCGATGAGATCGAGCATCTCCCGCTGCTGGTTGGTAAGCGAAGTCTGCTTGTTGTTGAGGACGATCAGGTCGGCCCGGGTGAAGGTGGTGGCGTCCGCCTCGGTGCGGCTGTGCACGCCGTCGGTGTTGACGATGGTGGTGACCAACTGGCCGGGCACGAGCCAATCCCCGTCGAACACCGGCGCGCTGGCGTTGGTGGCGCACATGACGATGTCCGCGCCCTCCACCACCGCCCTGGCGTTGTCCACCGGGCGCACCTGGATGTCGAGCTTGCCGGTCATCTCCATGGCGAACCGTTCCCGGTGTTCCTTGGTGACGCTGTACACGCGCACCTCGCGCACGTCCCGCACCGCGCAGATGGCGGCAAGGTTCTGCTCGGCCTCGTTGCCCGAGCCGAACAGTCCCACCACCCGGCTGTCCTCCCGGGACAGCGCGCGGGTGGCGACGCCGGTGGTGGCGCCGACCCGTATCGAGGACAGGCTGAAGTCGTGGATGATGGCCAGGGGCTGGGCGTCCTCCAGGCTGAACAGCAGCACGAACCCCCAGCTCCGGCGCGCCGGGTACGGGTAATCCATGCGCTTGAGACCGTCCACGACCCGCTCCCGCACGACCATGGAGTCGTAGCGGAGGGCCGCCACCCCGGAGCTCGGCACCGCGCCGGGGATGATGTTGGCCATGTAGCCGTCCGAATCGCGGTCCGGCGGCACCTTGTAGCGGGTGCGCGGCCGGTTGACCGCGATGCCCCGGGCCTCCTCGGCAAAGGCCCGCTCCATGTCGTCGATGATGTCCTCGACGCGAAGCACCTGCTTCACGTCGGGATCGGTGATCAGCAGCATTGGCAACTCCCCTTTCGGCGCCCTCGACCCGCGGAAGCGTTCCGCCCGATTCGACGCCAGACTCCCCGCTGTCGAGCTTCCCAGTCCATGAAGAACAGTCCCTGTCTATCAGATCGGAGACACCGTGACGAGGATGCACCGCGGCGTTCGGCTTGCCCGCCGTCGCACCCCTCTGTTAGACTCGAATCGGTGACGCGGCCGTCATCGGGCCGCCACTCCGCACCGCCAACCGCGAGCCGTTAGCTCAGCAGGTAGAGCATCTGCCTTTTAAGCAGAGGGTCGCCGGTTCGATCCCGGCACGGCTCACCAACCATTTCCAGCCGCAGGGAATGTACGGCTTTTTCAGGACCCGCGCGGGCGAGGAAATCGACCTGGTCGTGGAGTCGCAGGGAAGACGCCTGGGGTTTGAGTTCAAGACTTCATCGAGCCCCAGGCTCACGCGTGGCAGCAGAAACGCAGCCAGCCTCCTGGGGCTCGACAAGCTGTTCGTGGTCGTTCCCGAAGGAAACGCCTACCCGATCGAAACCAACCGGGTCTGGGTGACGCCGCTGGCCGAAATCGAGAGTCACCTCTGATCCCGACAGCATCCCGTACCCGCGGCGGCGAGAAAGACGGATGCCGGCGGGTTTGAAGCCCGCCCCCGCTACCACCGAGACCGGCATTCCCCTTGCGGGAGTGTCGGTCGCTCCTTTCCGGCTGCCGCTCCCGGCCCATTCGAGGATGGTGCCGAGGTCGCCGTGGAGCGCGGCGTGCATCTCGCCGGGGGTGAGCACGATGCGCTCGATCAGACCCCGGATCGCCTCCGCCGCCTCGTCGCGGTCGCGCGGGTCGGCCAGCGCCTCGGCGAGCCGCTCCACCTTGCGCCGGTAGATGTCCGCGATCTTCGGGTGGATGTCGGGCATGTCGGCCGGGGTTGTCGTTCGCGGCAATGCGGGGAAATCGCTCCCGTTCGCGGCCGTTTCCGTCTCGCTGCATCGCTTCCGCCTTCCCGGATTCGGTGACCCTGGAAGGGAGATTTGAACCTGCAGGCAAGGCTTGTCAAACGAGGCATTAGGGGATTTCCTGCATGGAATCAACTACTTGTCCGCACCAGGCACGCCGTGGCCGCGCTTGGCTACGACGAAAAAAATTTCGCGGTCATCGCGCTTCCGCGTAATCGGCCAGCGTCATCACGGCCTCGCCATGCTCGGTCAACGCCACGGCATTCGCGAATCGACTGTCTGCCGTCAGCATGGTCGCGCCGATGCGATGGGCGAGCGCGAGATAGACGCAATCGTAGATCGGACGGTCGAACGCCAGCGCCAGACGGACCGCGTCGGCGGAGACCAGTTCGTCGGCGCCCCAGCGCACCGGCATGTCCGGCACGTCCGCCAGAAGGATGCCCGCAGCGCGGCGCTCAATCTCGCCCGTCCGCGCCTTGCGCCAGATTGCATTGGCGACCTCGGAAGCCATCAGGCGCGGCGCGTGAAGGTCGTGGCCGCTCGTCGCCAGCTCCTCCGCAACATCCGTACCGTCCTCGGCGACCAGCCACTTGACCGCCACGCTCGCATCGACGACGAAGCGCATCAGAAGTTGTCGCGATGGCCGTGGTCGCGATCTTCGCGGATCAGCACTTCCGCCGGTGTGTGCTTGCGTCCTTCGGTCAGGGGACGCAGCCGCTTCATGGTTTCCCGGAACGCGGCGCGCTTCGCCGCCATGTCGTCGTCGGCGGCGCATTCCAGGATGTGGCGCGCCTCGCCCTCCAGGGAGCGGTTGTTCTGCGCTGCACGCTGCTTGAGGCGGTCCACCACGTCGTCGTCGAGCCGCCGCACATTGATCGTCACCATGGGTTCGCCTCCAGCCATCGGTTATCAAATTGTTATCAGACTGTCGTGGGACATGCAAGTCCCTGCGGGAAGGACATTCGACGTCATTTGCGGCCACAGAAGGACAATGGTGGACGCAAGTATGTTCGTGTAACGGGCCGGGACCGTCGCGAGCGCAGGGTTCTCCGGAGAATTGCCCCGGCCGTTCCTAACCCATTGAAATAACGCGATGTGTTCGAAGCGTGTTGCGACGCAATGCGCCCTGGCACAAATCGGGGCTCGCGCTTTTCCAAGGGGGTTTTCGGAGCATACATGGGGGCACAGAGGGCGTAGCCTGGCGTGGCCAAGCGTAGCCGGAACAGGACAGGCATCACCGATGCGGCAGGTCTGACGCCCTTACCTCGCGTCAGCGAGTCCATACGGAATCGGCGTTCAGCCACGATGTCGGGAGATGGCACTATGGCGGTTCGACGCTTTAGCCCGAGTGGCGTTTGAGCGGCAGTTTCCGGAGCACGCGAGGGGATGGGGCTCCGACGCGCTGCGCGACTCCCTGGCGGCGCCGGGCGTTCCTGTCGCGGTCGCCCGGCGAGGGCATCGCTGTGCCGCTGGCGAACGCGCGCACGCCACCTTGCGTTCCTGCCGTGCTCGACTTATGGTACGCGCAGGTCGGACAGGCGATGGTCGGCCGGCATTCGCGTTTCATGCATCGGCGGGCCGGGCGACAGGTTCGGAGGCGATGCGATGACCATGACGGACAAGACGCGGGACGTGCTGCGCGCGACGGGTAACGTGCTCGCGCGGGCGCTGGGCGTGACCGTCGGGCGCGATGAGGTGCGTTCGTCCGGGGGCTTGACAAGCGCCGTTGAGGGTTCCGACAGTATAATGGTCGCCGGGTCGCTGGCGATGAGTCTGTCCGGCGCATGGCGGCGCGTCATGCGTCTTCCGGCATGCCGGCCCGATCTTTCCCGCTTCCGCAGCGCGATGCGGCGCAGCCTTCTTTCCGTTGCCCTTCTGTGCCTGTCGCTGGCGACCGTTCTCGCGGGTGGGGCCGCCGCGCAGGAAGTGTCGTTTTCGTCCGGCACTTACCGGGCGAACGAAGGCGACGCGCTCAGGCCGGAGCTGGTGCTGTCGCAGGCGCGTTCCGAGGCCGTGACGGTCCGTGTGGAGGCGCTGGACCTCGGCGAGGCGAAGAGCGGGGAGGACTTCGCCGCCGACCCTTGGCACGTGACGATCCCGGCGGGGCAGAAGCGCCAAGCGTTCAGCATCGCGACGGTCGATGACGACAAGCGCGAGCGGAACGAGCAGTTCCTTCTCCACATCGCGCCTTACGGCCATTCGCCCGGGGTGCGGCGCAGCTCCGACGGCAATGCGAATGCGGACGCGGTTGCCGTCATCAACGACTCGGACGCCGGGATTCCGATTCCCGTAGTCGCCTTTTCCTCGTCCACGACGCGGGTGAGAGAGGGGGTGGGAACGCACGATGTGAAGCTGAACCTGTCTCCGGCACCGAGCGAGAACATTACCCTGCGCTACGGAGTGTACACCCGGCCATTTTATTCGCGCGGGATACCTCCGGCGACGGCCGGTTCGGACTTCGAGGCGCAGCAGTACGTCGAGCTGCCGGTACCCAAGGGCGCGACGACGGCGATCATCCCGGTGACAATCATCAACGACGACGTACATGAAGGCGACGAGAACTTCTGGTTGGGGCTCAGGAGTGGCACGGGTTACCGGTCGGATTACTCCGTCAGCAGATACCACAATGTCGTCATAATCGACGACGACCCGCGGATCGAGGCGTCCTTCGCCTCGGCGTTGCAGAGCGTGGACGAGGGGGTGGGTGCGCGCGACGTGACGGTGAACCTGACACCGGCGCCGGCATCGGACATCACGCTCGACTACACGGTGGGCGGCACGGCGACCGCCGGTGCGGACTATACGGCGCTGTCGGGCACGTTGTCGGTATCTGCGGACGCGACGACGGCGACCATTCCCGTGGCGATCATCGACGACAGTGACCGGGAGGGCGACGAGACGGTGGTGCTGACGCTGACCGGCGGCGGGGGCCACCGGATCGTCAGCCCGGACACGCACACGCTGACCATCGCGGGGAGCGACGGCCCGCCGACGATGACCTCGGTGTCCTTCGCCTCGGCGTCGCAGAGCGCGGGCGAAGAGTCGGGCACACGGAATGTGGCGGTGAACCTGACGCCGGCGCCGGAATCGGACATCACGCTCAGCTACACGGTGGGCGGCACGGCGACTGCTGGCTCGGACTATACCGCGCTGCCGGGCACGCTGACGGTTCCCGCGGGCGCGACGACGGCGACCATCCCGGTGGCGCTGGTCGCGGACAGCGACCAGGAGGACCGCGAGACGGTGGTGCTGACGCTCGCCGGCGGCACGGGTTACCGGGTGAGCGACCCGGATACGCATGTGCTGACCATCGGTACGGTGCCGACGGTCACTATCCCCCGGGCGGGGACGTACCTATACGAGGGAGCGGGAACGCACCATGTGGCGGTGCACCTGTCGCCGGCGCCGCCCTCCGGCATCACGCTTTACTACACGGTGACTGGCACGGCGACGTCCGGCCAGGACTATCAGCCGCTGTCCGGCACGGTGTCGGTGCCCGCGCGCGCGGCCAGGGTGTTCATCCCGGTGACGATCATCGACGACAGCGTGGAAGACAGCGGCGAGTTCATTCGACTGACGCTGGTGGACAAGCCGGGCTACACGGTGGAAAGGCGGTATCGCAACTATGGGTACAGCCACCGGTACTGGGTGTACATCTTCAACCACGATTCGGGCGACCTCGAGGGGCCGGTGCAGGCGCGGCTCGACGCGGCGGTTGCCGGTGGGGACAGTGCATCCGCGAACCTCTGGCGCCGTGCGCTGGCGGCCGTGCGGGGCGAGGTCCCGCCGAACGGCCTTGCGCCGCTGACCGAGGCCGATGCGCAGGCGCTGGCCGTCGGCCATGCCGGCAAGGGCGACATCAAGCTTGCGTCGCTATGGGCGGAGATCGCGCATGTCATCGGGGGCGGCACGACGACGCCGCCGCCCCCGGAGCTTGAGGTGGCGATTTCAGCGGGGGCGTCGCCGGTGACCGAGGGCGGGGATGCGGTGTTCACGGTCACGGCGGACCCGGCCCCGGCATCGTCGCTGGCGGTGACGGTGACCGTGGCGGCCGATGGCGCGTACGGCATTGCCGCCGGCGAGCGCAAGGTGACGATTCCGGCGACGGGCAGCGCCACGCTGACGCTGGCGACGACGAACGACGAGGCGGACGAGCCGGACGGCTCGGTCACGGCGACGGTGAAGGACGGCGAGGGCTACACCGTCGGGTCCTCCGCCTCGGGTTCGGTCTCCATCCAGGACAATGACGAGCCGCCGCCCGCGGAGCCGTCGGTGACGATTTCGGCGGGGGCGTCGCCGGTGACCGAGGGCGGGGATGCGGTGTTCACGGTCACGGCGGACCCGGCCCCGGCATCGTCGCTGGCGGTGACCGTGACGGTGGCGGCCGATGGCGCGTACGGCATTGCCGCCGGCGAGCGCAAGGTGACGATTCCGGCGACGGGCAGCGCCACGCTGACGCTGGCGACGACGAACGACGAGGCGGACGAGCCGGACGGCTCGGTCACGGCGACGGTGAAGGACGGCGAGGGCTACACCGTCGGGTCCTCGGCCTCGGGTTCGGTCTCCATCCAGGACAATGACGAGCCGCCGCCCGCGGAGCCGTCGGTGACGATTTCGGCGGGGGCGTCGCCGGTGACCGAGGGCGGGGATGCGGTGTTCACGGTCACGGCGGACTCGGCCCCGGCATCGTCGCTTTCCGTGACCGTGACGGTGGCGGCCGATGGCGCGTACGGCATTGCCGCCGGCGAGCGCAAGGTGACGATTCCGGCGACGGGCAGCGCCACGCTGACGCTGGCGACGACGAACGACGAGGCGGACGAGCCGGACGGCTCGGTCACGGTGACGGTCGAGGACGGCGAGGGCTACACCGTAGATTCCTCCGCGTCGGGGACCGTAGCCATTGCCGACGACGACTCGACAACGACGGCTGTGGACCCGGCGCTCATTGCGCAGGTGCGGGGCTATGCGGCGGAGACGCATCACGGCCAGGCGCATGTGGACCGCTGGAACCGGGTGCTGGCCGCGTTCGGCGACGACAACGGCAACACGGCGATGACGGCGGCGGAGGCGCAGACCTATGCCGACCGGGGCTGGCAACGGTGGGTTCCGGTGGTCGATGCGCTGGCGGCGCTGGAAGCGGTGACGCCGCCCGTGACCGTGCCGGCGGTGAGCATCTCGGCGGGTGACGCGGTGACGGAAGGCGGTGACGCGGTGTTCACGGTCACGGCGAGCCCTGCGCCCGCGGCGGAGCTGACGGTGACGGTAACCGTGGCGGCCGACGGCGAATACGGCGTAACCGCCGGCGAGAAGACGGTGACGATTCCGACCGGCGGCAGCGCGACGCTGACGCTCGCGACGACGAACGACGATGCGGACGAGCCGGACGGCTCGGTCACGGTGACGGTCGAGGACGGGGACGCTTACACGGTCGGCGACCCGGCGTCGGGCGCCGTGACCGTCGAGGACGACGATTTGCCGCCGCCCGCGGTGTCGATTACGGCGAAGGCCGGTCCGGTGACCGAGGGCGGGGATGCGGTGTTCACGGTGAGCGCGAGCCGGGCGCCGGACGCGGACCTCGCGGTGACGCTGGCGGTAGCGGACGCGCCGGGGAGCGACTTCGTGGCCGGGGCCGACGAGGGCGAGCGGACGGTGACGATACCGGACGGGGCGACCTCCGCCGTGTTCACGCTGGCGACGGCGAACGACGAGGTGGACGAGCCGGACGGTGTGGTGACGGTGACGCTGAACGACGGCGAGGGCTACACCGTCGGCGCCCCCGCAACCGGCAGCGTGTCCATAGCGGACGACGACCTGCCGCCGCCGGTAGTGTCGATTGCGGCGAAGGCGGCGTCGGTGACCGAGGGCGGCGCGGCCGCCTTCACGCTGACCGCCGACCGGGCGCCGGATGCCGACCTGACGGTGACGCTTTCGGTCGCGGAGACCGGAGACGGCGACCATCTGGCGGCGGCGGACGAGGGTTCGGCCACGGCGGTCATCGCAAAGGGCGCAACGGAGGCGGTCTTCTCCGTCGCCACGGTCGATGACGATGTGGACGAGCCGGACGGCTCCGTCACGGTGACGCTGAAGGACGGCGGGGGCTACACGGTCTCGCCGTCGCCGGGTAATGCGGCCGCGGTGACGGTCTCCGACAACGACGCGGCGGTGGGCCCGTCGCTGTCGGTGGCCGACGTGACGGTCACGGAGGGCGCGTGGATGGAGTTCACGCTGCGCCTGTCGGCGCCTTCGGCAAGGGGCGTTGCGGTGAAGGTGTCGACGCGTGATTCGACCCCGGTCTCGGCGACGGCGCGGAAGGACTACTGGCCGCTCTCCGGACGGACGGTGAGCTTCCGCACGGGCGAGACCGAACGACGTGTCGGGGTCATCGTCTTCGACGACAGCCATGACGAGGAGCCGGAGACGTTCGAGGTGGTGCTGTCGGATGCGCGCGGCGCGGCGATCGCCGACGGGGTTGCGGTTGGGACGATCGTGAACGACGACCCGATGCCGGCGGCGTGGCTGGCGCGGTTCGGGCGCACGGTGGCGGAGCAGGCGCTCGACGGGATCGCGGGCCGGATGTCGGTGGACCGCACGCCGGGCCTGCAGGGCTCGATCGCCGGGCAGGCGCTCTCGTTCGATCCGGCCGCCAACGACAACCCCGGATCGCGGGGAGTCGGCCCCGGCCTCCGAGCCGGGGGGGCAAGTGCAGGCCCCGGCCATGCGGCCTTCGAAGGAACCGGGTCTCTGGCGCTGGCCGAGGTCGCGCAGGCGTTCGGCGGCCATTCCGGCCGGCATGGCGCGGGCAGCCTCGATCATGACGCGGCGGGCTTCGGCAACGAAACGCAATCGCGTTCCATGACGGCGCGCGACGCCCTGCTGGGCTCGAGCTTCTCGCTGACCGGCGCGACCGACGGCTCGGGCGGCAGCATGGCCTTCTGGGGCCGGGCGGTGCAGGGCAGCTTCGACGGCCGCGAGGGGACGTTCTCGCTCGACGGCGCGGTCACTACCGGCATGCTGGGGGCGGACTATGCCCGGAGCAAGTGGCTGGTGGGGCTTGCGCTCGCGCAAAGCGAGGGCGAGGGCGATTACCGCGACACCGGCATCGATCCCCGCCCCGCCTCGCAGTCCTGCCCCTCCGATGCGGTGGGAGCGGACGCCGAACTGTGCCGGAACGCGGTGCGTTCGGGCGACGGCAGTGTGGAGGCGTCGCTGACGGCGGCGATGCCCTATGCGGCGTTGCAGGCCTCGGAGCGGCTCAGACTCTGGGGCGCGGCGGGTTACGGCACGGGCGAGGTGACGCTGAAGACCGCGATGGGCGGGAGCTACAAGTCCGACACCACCTGGAGCATGGCGGCGGCGGGGCTCAGGGGCGACCTGCTGGCCCCGCCCGCGGAGGGCAGCGGCCCGGCGCTGGCGGTGACCTCGGACGCGCTCTGGACGCGGACCTCGTCTGAGAAGACGGACCAGCTCGCGGCGTCGGAGTCCGACGCGACCCGGCTCCGGCTCGGCCTGGAGGGCAGTTACCGTATGGCACTGGAAGGCAGTGGCAGTCTCGTGCCGAAGCTGGAGGTCGGCGCGCGCCATGACGGCGGCGACGCGGAGACCGGCTTCGGGGTCGAGCTCGGCGGCGGGATCGCGTGGAGCGACCCGGCGCTGGGTCTGTCGCTCGACGTCTCGGGGCGCACGCTGATCGCGCACGGCAACGACGACCTGAAGGACCGAGGCTATGCCGCTTCGCTCGCCTTCGATCCGGACCCGGCGACACAGCGGGGGCCGTCGCTGTCCTTGCGCCAGGAGTTCGGCGGGCAGGCGCAGGGCGGCCTCGACGCGCTGTTCCAGCCTGCGACGCTGGAGGATCGCACGGGCGGCGAGGCGAACTCCCGCTGGACCGCGGAGGCGGCATACGGCTTCCCGGCCTTCGGCGGGCGCTGGACCGGCAGCCCGCATGCCGGGTTCGGGCTTGCGACCGGCGCACGCGACTACACCGTCGGCTGGCGGCTGACGCCCGCGTCCAACGCCAATGCGCCCGACCTGTCGTTCGGTCTCAGGGCGACCCGCAGGGAGAGCGACACGGCGCAGGCGGAGCACACGGGCGGGGTCGAGATTACTGCCCGGTGGTGAAGCGGCGGTAACCACCGCGCCGCGCCATGGTCACGGGCAACGGGGCGACGGCATGGGCCTGCCTGAGACTGTCCAGGGACTACCGGGCGGCGTGGAACGAACACGCCGTCCGGTCACCCCGACGGCGATTCCGTCTCCGCCTTCTTTGCCGAGGCGCCGATGCTGGAGGGCGAGGGCTCGGCGGCGGCGACGCCCCTGCCGCCGCCGCTGGAAGCCGCCGGGGCGCGGATCGACGGGCTCCGCCTCGACGACGGCGCGCTGATTCTCAAGGTGGAAGCCGATGGCATGGCGGTGCAGGTGCGCATTGCGGATCCGGCACCGCTGCTGGCGGGCGGCGGGGTGCGGCTGTTCCACGACTGGGGCCTTGCGCTGCCGGTCGCCATCGCCCGGCTCGGCGACCTTTGGAGCATCTCCGGCGGGAGCCCTCGGCGAGGGGTCGGCGGGCGGGCGCACAGGAACGGAAACGGGCGGAGTTGATGACGGTGCTCGAAGCCGACCAGGACGGGCGGACCTGGCGCGAGATCGCGGTGTTGCTTTGGGGCGCCGAGCGCGTCGCGGAGGACTGGTGGCCGGGCGGCTCGATGCACGGCAGCGTCAAGCGCCGCCTCGCCAACGCCCGCGCCATGCTCAAGGCATACCGCGACATCGCCGCCGGGCGATGACGGTCGGCGGACCGTTGCCCGTGGCAGATGCCTTGCACGCGGCGGCGTAGCGACAAACGTGCGCTACGATACCCGGAGATGCGCAGGGCTCAGATATCGACAGCGCGTGTCGGTCTCGGCTGTAGCGAGCCGCTGCACCCGGCTCAGCTCAGAGTCCATTCCTGCCCGTCGATGGTCTCGCCGTCGACGCACACGTAGTCCATCTCGTCTTCCGTGCGGGGGTTTTCCCCGGTGGCGTCGACTCGCCGGACGTCCTTTCGATCCGCTTTGTAGGCGGCGAAGCGCAGCAACGCCAGGGCCGTGTCGCCGGTGCTCTCGAACTGGTAGTAGTGCCCTTCCGGCAGAAGGATGCCGTCGCCCTTCCCCAGCACCGTGGCGTTCTGGTCCTTGTCGAAGAAGGTCGCCTCGCCGTCCAGGACAACGAACATGTGGTCCTCGCCGGGGTGGGTGTGAAGCTTGTTCTTGCGGCCGGGCGCGTAGTAGTTGAGGCCGCTCATGAGGACGTCGGTCCGCACCAGCGGCATGTGGCTGCGGCCGCTGGTGATGCAGGGCGTCTTGACGGTAAAGGTTTGCGCTGCCATGGGTTTCCTCCTTGGGGACGGTTGATGCTCCGAGTCTGTTTCGCTTAGTGGCCTATCCCCCATTCGGTTAGAAATTTCAAGGTCCATTGGCTAGGATGACTCGCATGGATGCGACCTACGTCATCGTGGTGCGGCACGGGGAGACCCACTGGAACATCGAGGGCCGGCGCCAGGGCCACCTGGACAGCACCCTCACGGAGAAGGGACGCGCCCAGGCGGAAGCGCTGTCCCAGCGGTTCACCCCCGATAGTTGCAGCGCCATCTACAGCAGCGATCTCGGCCGGGCCTACGAAACCGCCCGGATCATCGCGGCGAAGACCGGCCATGAGGTCATCGCCGACGAGCGCCTGCGCGAGCGCAACCTCGGCATCTTCCAGGGACTCGACGGCAACGAGATCCGCGAGCGCTACCCGGTGGAGTACGAGGAGCATCGCAACGGCGGCGCCGACCACGCGGTGCCCTCGGGAGAAAGCTTCCGGGATCAGACCAGGCGCAACATGCTGTGCCTCGAGGAGTTGACACAACGCCACGCCGGAGAGACTATCATGGCGGTCACCCACGGCGGCGTCCTGAGCGCACTGTTCCGGCACACCCTCGCCATCCCGTTGGACGCGCCCCGACGCTTCTCCTTCAAGAACGCCAGCATCAACCTCTTCAAGTGCCAGGACGGGGTCTGGGGGCTGGAGACCTGGGGGGACATCGCCCATCTGCAGCAACTGGGCGCCCTCGACCTGTCCTATTTCTGATCGCGGACGCGCCGGATTGACAGGCCCACCGTCATCCGATACTTGCGTTGTTGGCGCGGGATAAACGACGACATGGACGAAGAAAGATCGGCAGGAGCCCGGTTCCGGCGGGCAGCGCGGGAAGAACGCCCGCTCCAGATCGTCGGAGCCATCAACGCCTACTGCGCGCTGCTGGCGCAGCGGCAGGGTTTCCGTGCGCTCTACCTCTCCGGAGCGGGGGTCGCCAACGCCTCCTTCGCCCAGCCGGACCTGGGCATCACCACCCTGAACGACGTGCTGGAGGACGTGCGGCGCATCACCGCGGCGAGCCCGTTGCCGCTCCTGGTGGACATCGACACGGGTTGGGGCACGGCCTTCAACATCTCCCGCACCATACGCGAGATGATCCGGGGCGGCGCGGCCGCGGTCCACATGGAGGACCAGGTCCAGGCCAAGCGCTGCGGCCACCGGCCCAACAAGCAGATCGTCTCCACCGACGAGATGGCGGACCGCATCAGGGCGGCGGCCGACGGGCGCACCGACGAACAGTTCGTGATCATGGCCCGCACCGACGCCTTCGCCAGCGAGGGGCTGGACGCCGCGCTTGAACGGGTGCGGCGCTACGTCGAGGCGGGGGCGGACATGATCTTCCCCGAAGCGGTGCACACGCTGGAGGACTACCGCGCCTTTTGCGGAAGTGCGGAGGTGCCGGTGCTGGCCAACCTGACCGAGTTCGGCAAGACGCCGCTGTTCGGCGTGGACGAGCTGCGGGAGGCCGGGGTGGGTCTGGTGCTCTATCCGCTGTCGGCGTTCCGCGCCATGAGCCAAACCGCCATGGACGTCTACCGCACGATTCGCGAGGACGGCACCCAGAGCGGCGTGACCGACCGGATGCAGACCCGGGACCAGCTCTACGAGGTCCTCGGCTACCACGACTACGAGCAGAAGCTGGACGCGCTGTTCAGCAAGGAATAGGGTCCGACCCGCCCCCGCCATGACCGACTCCTCCGTGCGCGACGCCCAGCGGCCCCAACCCGATGCGGTGCTCTCCGACATGGCCGCCTATGCCCTCTCCGGCGGGCCGTTCTCGGACGAGGCGCGGGAGACGGCCCGCCTGTGCCTCATGGACAGCCTGGGCTGCGCCCTGGCGGCGCTGGAGTTCCCCGCCTGCACCAAGCTGCTGGGGCCGGTGGTGCCCGGCGCGGTCATGCCCGGGGGCGCCCGGGTTCCCGGCACCGCCCACGAGCTCGACCCGGTGCAGGCCGCCTTCAACATCGGCGCCATGATCCGCTGGCTGGACTTCAACGACACGTTTCTCGCGGCGGAATGGGGACACCCTTCCGACAACCTGGGAGCCATTCTGGCGGTGGCGGACTACCTCGACCGGCGCGGGGACGGCGTCACCATGGGCGACGTCTTGACGGCCATGATCAAGGCCCACGAGATCCAGGGCGTCATCGCCCTGGAGAACAGCTTCAACCGCGTCGGCCTCGACCATGTGCTGCTGGTGCGGGTGGCCAGCACCGCGGCGGCGGCGGCCATGCTCGGCGGCGACCATGATCAGGTGGTGAACGCCCTGTCCAACGCCTGGATCGACGGCGGCTCCCTGCGCACCTACCGGCACGCGCCCAACACCGGATCGCGCAAGAGCTGGGCCGCCGGCGACGCCGCCGGCCGCGCGGTGCGGCTGGCGCTGATGGCGCTCCAGGGGGAGATGGGCTATCCGTCGGCGCTCTCGGCCAAGGGCTGGGGCTACTACGACGTGCTCTTCAAGGGCCGCCCATTCTCGTTCAGCCAGCCCTACGGCAGCTACGTCATGGAGAACGTGCTGTTCAAGATCTCCTTTCCCGCGGAGTTCCACGCCCAGACCGCGGTGGAAGCGGCGCTGGAGCTGCACGGTGCCGTGAAGGACCGGCTCGAGGACGTGGAGCGCATCGTCATCGAGACCCAGGAGGCCGGCTCCCGGATCATCGACAAGACCGGACCGCTGGACAACCCCGCGGACCGGGACCACTGCATTCAGTACATGGTGGCGGTGCCGCTGATTCACGGCCGGCTCACCGCGCGGGACTACGAGGACGAGGTCGCCCGGGACCCGCGCATCGACGCGCTGCGGGACAGGATGGAGGTGCGGGAGAACCCCGGGTTCACCGTGGACTACATGGACCCGGACAAGCGCGCCATCGGCAACGCGGTCCAGGTCCACTTCAAGGACGGCACCGCCACCGCGCGGGTGGAGGTGCCCTACCCCATCGGCCACCGCGGGCGGCGGAGCGAGGGCGTGCCGCTGCTGCGGGAGAAGTTCGAACGCCACCTGGCCGCGCGGCTGTCCGCGGAGCAGTGCGCAAACATCCTGAAAACGTGCGCGTCACGGGACATCCTGGAAGGGGTTCAGGTGAGTGCGTTCCTCGACGCTTGGGTGGTGAAGGACGGCGACTAATGGAGAAGGCGACGCGCCATGACCGGTTCAGGTATAGCGGGCATTCTCACGACAAGGAGTGGTACGCATGAGGTTGTGCAGATTTCAACGCAACGGCAAGGCGGGTTTCGGCATCATCGACGACGCGGACACCGTCACCGTGATCGGGGGCAGCCCCTTCGAGAACTACACCGTCACCGGTGAAACCCATGCCCTGAGCGAGGTCAGGCTGTTGGCGCCGATGGTTCCGCCGACCTTCTACGCCGCGGGCGTCAACTACCGCGAGCACGTCACCTTTGCCGCGAAGATACGCGGCGAGGAACCGGTATTTCCCGCCAAGCCCGACGTGGGCTACCGCGCCGTCAACGCGCTGGCGGCCCACGAAGACCCCATCGTCATCCCCAGAGACGCCTCGGAGCGGGTGCAGTACGAAGGCGAGTTGGTAGCGGTCATCGGCCGTCGGTGCCGGGACGTGCCGGAGGACGAGGCGCTGGACTACGTGTTCGGCTACACCATCGGCAACGACGTGAGCGAGCGCACCTGGCAGAAGTCGGACCGCACCCTGTGGCGGGCCAAGAACACCGACACCTTCAAGCCCATGGGCCCCTGGATCGTCACCGACCTCGATCCCGACGACCTGCACGTCACCATCACGCTGAACGACCGGGTCGTGGGCGAGTACGACGTCCGGGACGCCATCTTCGGCGTCGCCCGCTACATCAGCGCCATGAGCCGCTACCTCACCCTGGTGCCCGGGGACGTTCTGTGGATGGGCACCGACGGCGCCACCGAGAACATGAAGGACGGCGACGTGGTGGCCGTCGAGATCAGCCACATCGGCACCCTGCGCAATCCCGTGGTGCGAGAGAAAGACGCGACGACCTCTTGAAGCGCCATTTCCATTGGGGCTCTGAACCTCGGCGGCCGCTCTCGGCCCGCCGCTGAAGCCGTGACCGAACTCTTCCTCATCTTCGTGGCCTTCATCGCCTCCGTCACGGCCGCCGTGGTGGGCCTGGGCGGCGGCATCCTGCTCATCTCCGTCATGCCGGGACTCATCCCGACGTTCGCCATCATACCGGTGCACGGGATGGTCCAGATCTTCAGCAACCTCACCCGCGCGCTGTTCGGCCTGCGGCACGTGGTGTGGACCTTCTTCCTGCCCTTCGTCGTGGGCGCGGTGCTCGGCGCCTCGCTGGGCTCTGTGCTGCTGGTGGACATCGACTCGGAGTACCTGCCCGTGGTCATCGGGTGCTTCATCCTGCTCATCACCTGGGCGCCGGAGATCCAGAGCGTGCCGCGGATTCCGGGAAAGTTCGCCTTCGTGGGCGGGGTGCAGACCTTTCTGTCGCTGTTCGTGGGCGTGGTGGGACCCATCAACATGCCGTTCCTGATCCGCGAGGGGCTTCCCCGGGACCGTCTCGTCAACACCCACGCCATCCAGATGACCGCGGTGCACGTCATCAAGGTGTCCACTTTCTTCTTGCTTGGATTCGCGTTTGCGCCGTACCTTTATCTGATCGCCGGCATGGTGGTGAGCACGACGTTGGGCTCCTACGTGGGCACCGCCCTGCGCGCGCGGGTTCCGGAGACCGTGTTCCGCACGGTCCTCAAGTGGATCGTAACGCTCCTGGCCCTGCGCATGGTCCTGAGGTTGGGGATGTAGCCGCGCCGGGCGCGCAACACGAAGGTGGGCACTCGGAAAGGAGGCGGTGAAGAGCCATGACGAAAGAACGGATCAAGGACCTGCTCGACGGCGGCGTAGCCGACACCGACGTGACCGTGGAGGGGTGGCTTCGCACCGTGCGCCACAGCAAGACCGTCTCCTTCCTCGACATCTCGGACGGCTCCTGCATGTCCGGCATCCAGGCCGTGGCCGCGCCGGGTCTCGCCAACTACGAAGCCGAGATCCACAAGCTCACCACCGGCTCCTGCGTGCGCGTGGACGGCCGGCTGGTGGAGTCGCCGGGCAAGGGGCAGCGCTTCGAGATCCAGGCGCGGCGGGTGGAGGTGGTGGGCCACTCGGACGAAGACTATCCGCTCCAGAAGAAGCGCCACAGCTTCGAGTTCCTGCGCACCCTGGGGCACCTGCGCATGCGCACCAACACTTTCGGCGCGGTGATGCGGGTGCGGAACGCCGCCGCCCGGGCCATCCACGACTTCTTTCAGCGGCGGAGCTTCATCCACCTCCACGCCCCCATCATCACCCTTTCCGACTGCGAGGGCGCCGGCGAGATGTTCCGGGTGTCCGCGCTGGACCCGGACCGGACGCCGCGCACGGAATCCGGCGGCGTGGACTACGCCCAGGACTTCTTCGGCAAGGAGGCCCGGCTCACGGTGTCCGGCCAGCTCGAGGCGGAGATCGCCGCCCTGGCCATGACCAACGTCTACACCTTCGGACCCACCTTCCGCTCGGAGAACTCCAACACCAGCCGGCACTTGGCGGAGTTCTGGATGGTGGAGCCGGAAATGGCCTTCTGCGACATCCAGGGGAACATGGACCTGGCCGAGGCGTTCCTGAAGGACGTCACCCGGGACGTGCTGGAGAGCTGTCCCGACGACATGGCGTTTTTCAACGAGCGCATCGACCAGACGGTGCTGGAGACCCTCGCGCACATCGTGGAACAGCCCTTCGAGCGCATGACCTACACCGAGGCGGTGGACATCCTCCAGCGTTCCGGCCGCTCCTTCGAGTACCCGGTGTCATGGGGCGTCAACCTCCAGAGCGAGCACGAGCGCTACATCGTGGAAGAGCACGTGGGACGGCCGGTCATGGTCATCGACTACCCCAAGGAGATCAAGGCGTTCTACATGTACCTCAACGACGACGAGCGCACCGTGGCGGCCATGGACGTGCTGGTGCCCAAGATCGGCGAGATCATCGGCGGCTCGCAGCGGGAGCACCGCCTGACGCAGCTCCGGCAGCGGATCCGCGAGTGCGGCCTGCCGGAAGAGGAATACTGGTGGTACCTGGAGCTGCGGCGCTACGGCTCGGCGCCCCACGCCGGCTTCGGCCTGGGCTTCGAGCGCCTGGTCCAGTTCATGACCGGCATGGGCAACATCCGCGACGTCATCCCCTTCCCCCGTGTCCCCGGATTCGCGGAGTTCTGACAAGGTTTGCGGGCCTCATGCCGCCTTGATATGTTCCAGCCTTCCGACCACAACCCCCAACCCGGAGGCTCCCGGATGATCGAAGCACCGTTTCCCCAGGAAGAGTACGAATCACGGCATCAGCAACTGCAGCGGCTCATGGAGCGGGACGAGCTGGACCTCGTCGTGGCCTCGGGCCGCGACAACTTCTGGTACTTCACCGGCCTCGTCAGCTACCAGTTCGACCACCTGATGCGGCCCGAGATCTGCTTCATTCCCAGGGAGGGCAAGCCCTTCGCGCTGGTGTACGGCAACAACAAGACCAAGGCCGAGGCGCTGCCCTGGTTCGGCGAGGTGCGGAGCTACGTGGACGTGCCCTTCCCGCGGGAGATGCTGAGCGAATTGCTGAACGACATGGGATACGGTTCCGCCAAGCTGGGGTTCGAGTTGGACGATGACCAGCGGCTGGGCTTCCCGGTCAACTATCTCACCCAGCTCACCGAGGCGCTTCCCAAGGCCAAGATCGAGGACGGCTCCGCGGCCCTGACCGACCAGCGGCTCTACAAGAGCCCGCGGGAGATGGAGAACATGCGCAAGGCCTGCGACATCTCGGTAAGCGCCTTCGACCGCATCCTGCCGGACCTGAAGGCCGGGGTGACCCGCAGGGAGGTGGCCGAACGCCTCTACATCGCCATGACCCAGGAAGGCGCCCATCCGCGCCATCCCGGCTTCCTCATGCTCAACGCCTCCACCAAGTACGACGAACGGCGCTACGAGAAGGGCGACCGCCTGATCGCGGACTTCGGCGCCTGCTACGAGGGCTACTACGGCGACATCACCCGCCAGGCGGTCTTCGGCTCGCCGAGCGCGGACCAGGTCAAGGAGCACGGGCTGGCGCTGCACCTGATCCAGGAATGCAAGAAGGTGATGAAGCCGGGGACGCCCATCGCCGAGATCCCGCGGACGGCCAACGCCGAGTTGAAGCGGAACGGCTACCCCGAGGTGGACAGCCCCAAACGCATCGGACACGGCATCGGAATGGCAAGGGCCGAACCGCCGTCCATCAGCGAGGCCGAGGTCCGCAACGTGGAGGCGGGCATGGTGCTCGCCATCGAGCCAAAGGTGCGCATTCCGGGGGCCTCCATCCACCTGGAAGAGGACGTATTCATCACGGCGGACGGGGCCGAGCCCCTGACCGCCGGAGCCGAACGGCTCCACATCATCGAACACTGAAGCGGCCGGGCCGCGGGCCCGCGATAGCCGGGGAACGTCATGGCCAACGGAATCCTTTATCTGTCCAACGACGACGTGAAGCGCCTCCTCGACCTGGGCGAGGCCATCGACATCGTCAAGTCCGCGCTGCAGGACCACAGCGCCGGACGCGTGGGCTGGTCCGTTCCGGAAGATCTCGCGGTGAAGCCCGAGCAGGGCTGGCAGTACTGGGTCACCGGCTGCTCGCTGGACGCCGCCGCCGGGTTCCGCTTCCGCGCCATCAAGGCCGCGGGCGGAAGCCGCGACCCCGCACGGCCGCCACAGGGCCCCCGGCGCATCCTCATCCTGAGCGACCGGGAGGGCGGCGAGGTCACCGCCATCATGGACGAGGACTGGTGCCACTCCGTCAGGACCGGCGCCGCCGCCACCGTGGCTTGCCAGAGCCTCTCGCGCCAGGGCGCCTCGGTGATGGCCATGCTGGGCGTCGGCGACACCGCCAGCGCCACCGTGCCGGTCATGGCGCGGGCCTTCGACCTCAAGGAGGTGCGGGTGCTGTCCCGCCGCCCCGAGACCCGGGAGGCCTTCGCCCGGGAGGTCGGCGAAGAGCTGGACCTGAACATCGTCCCCTGCGACACCGCCCCCCAGGCGCTGGACGGCGCGGACCTGGTGGTGTCCGCCACCACCACCTCCGAGCCCTTCGTCAAGCAGGAATGGATCTCCGAAGGCGCCTTCGTCTACTCCATCGGCAAACACCAGGAACTCGAGAACGCGGCCTACAAGGGAATGGGCAAGTTCGTGGTGGACAGTTGGGCACAGTGCAAGAAGAAGTCGGACGTTGACAGGATGTTGAGGGAAGGCTTCCTCACGCGAGACGACGTCTACGCCGAAATACCCGATGTCCTGTCAGGGAAGGTGCCCGGCCGGGAGGACGACGGAGAACGGATTTTCATGCGCGCCATCGGCCTGGTGAACCAGGACATCTCGCTGGCCGCGTGGCTGTACCGGAAAGCCTTGGAAAAAGGGGCCGGGACCCGGCTGCCCTACTGAATCATCCCTCCACAAACCATGGACATCTTCCTCCTCATGGGGCAGTCCAACATGGCCGGCCGCGGGCTCCTGGAAGACGTGGAGCCCATCCGCGACCAGCGCATCCGCGTGTTCCAGGACGGCCGCTGGGCCACCGCCGAAGAGCCGTTGCACCATGACCGGCCCACCGCCGGCATCGGCCTGGCCATGAGCTTCGCCCGCGCGGTGCTGGCCGCAGGCCCGGACCGGGAAATCGGCCTGGTGCCACGGGCCGTGGGTTCGACCCCCCTCGACCGGTGGATGCCCGGCGCCGACCTCTATGAAGGCGCCATGGCCGCCACTCGCGAGGTCGCCGGGGACGGCGCCATCAAGGCCGTACTGTGGCACCAGGGAGAGCACGACTCCAAGTCGGAAGCCGACGCCTCCAGTTACGTCCAGCGGTTCAGCGTCATGGTGGCCACGTTGAGAGAACAACTCGACGCCCCTTTTCTGCCGGTGATCGTAGGAGAGCTGGGCAGCTATCTTTCGAAACGTCCCGATTTCCCGCACTACCGGATCGTGAACGCGGAACTGCGCAAGGTGCCGGAAGCCGTCCCCCACAGCGCCTTCGTCAATGCCGAAGGCCTCACCGACAAGGGCGACAGTCTGCACTACGACGCCCGGTCGTTGAGGGTTTTCGGGGAGCGGTATGCCGACGCCTATCGGAGGCTGCAAGACGATCCGTGAGTCCTCGTGACCACACCGAAGTCCTCTGGTTCCGTCTTGCAACGAGAGGCCCTGCACCAGGCGCACGCGAGATTCGACGGAATTGTCCCCGCACGACGCGCACAAGACCATGAGATGGATGATCGGACTGGCCGCGGGCCTGGTGTTGGTGGTCGGCGCGGCAGAGGTGGCGCAGGCGGGCCAGCGCTGGAACATGCCGACGGCCTATGCGGAGACCAACTACCACACCGAGAACGCCAGACTCTTCGCCGAGGCGGTGGGCTGAGGGGGTCCTGGAAAAACGGACAGGTTGCTAAGGTGTATTCCACCGACCGAAGGAGGGATACGCGATGAGTACACGACGGTGACTCATCTGCACTCCTCGACGACCAAACCCGGTACCCGGTCGAACTCGCGGACATTGGCCGTGACCATCGTCAGGCCGTGCGCCAGCGCCGTAGAAGCTATCCAAAGATCATTCGGGCCGATCATCTTCCCTGCTCCGGCCAGATCTGCCCAAACCTGGGCGTGTGTTCGTGCGATCGCCAGATCTACAGGCAGCAACGGAAAACGCTCCAGCAACGCTTCGACAAACGCAGACCGTTTCATGCGAATCTGTGAATCTACGGCGCGATGGACGCTGTGGAGAAGCTCGCTGGCCGTGATCATTGAGAGGAAGAACTCTTCCTGTCCGCGCCCGCTAAGGTAGGGTTCCAGGTTGAGACGGCCCCGCTCGAATTCGATCAGGACGCTCGTATCGATCAAGACTCCCACGGGTCACGGACCTTGACATGGGCCAATTCCTCGCGGGCTGCCGCGAGGTCATCAGACAGTTGCGCGGCTTCAGCCGGCGAAAGATGCGGTAGCGACGCCAGCAGCGAGGGAAGTTCCGCGAGTCTTTTACCAGCGGGCACCGGACGCAGTTCGGCCACCGGCTTGTTGCCGCGTACAAGTACGAAATTCTCGCCCCGATAAGAAACGCGGTTAATGTACTCTGCAAAGTTACGAGCAACCTCGGTCACAGTGAGTGTTTGTGCCATGATACTTCCGATAATCAGATAATCTTATTAGCTGATTTTCCTGTCAAGGTCCAGCCCTCTTGTCTGAGCCATCCGGTTCAAGCCGAGCACCAACAGAAACCCAAGGACACACAGACCCGCCGCCAGCCAGAAGGCACCGTCCACCGCCGGCAGCACGTTGATTTCCCGGAAGGCCGATCCTTCGCCCTGCCCCGGCACGAACGCCTTGAACGGCCAGACCTTCCGCAACGACCCGGCCATGAAGCCGATGAGGAGCGCGATGGTGATCTGGTGGTGGCGGCGCAGGAGCCAGCTCAGGATCCGCACGAACGGCAGGATGCTGCATATGGCGCCCTTGACAAGAGGCAGGATGGCGAGGAAGTCCCGGTCACGGACGGCGTCGATGGTAAACTCGTACTGGCCCAGGACCAGGAGGATGAAGGAGCCGGAGATGCCGGGCAGCATCATCGCGGTGACGGCGGCGGCCCCGCTCAGGAAGAGCGTGACCGCGTCGTGGGGCATTTCCGCGGGGACCAACCCCACCAGCCACCAGGCGGCCGCCGTGCCCAGCAGCAGGCACAGCACGGCGGTCACGGACCAGCGCAACCGCGCGGCCACGGTCACGATGCTGGCCAGGACCATTCCCAGGAAGAAGGCGAACAGCGGCACCGGGTGGCGGTCCAGCAGCCAGCCGACGGGGCCGGCCAGCAACAGGATGGAGGCGGCGATGCCGGCGCCGAGCACCGCCAGGAACCGCCAGGGGACCGCGGCGACCGCCTCGCGGAAGCGGAGGCGCGCCAGCATGAGCAGCAGCCGCCAGTTGAAGGTCTTGAGGGCGTCCACGAGTTCCTCGTAGATGCCCATGATGAACGCCATGGTGCCGCCCGAGACGCCGGGGACGACGTCTGCGGCGCCCATGGTCAGGCCGGAGAAGGCGACGTAGAGATAATGCTTCAGCCCGCGGGGCGGGCCGTTGATGGCGGCCACGCTGCCGCTACAGCCCCAGCGCGGCCTGCTTCTCGTTCCACGCGGCCATCAACGGGTCCTTCTCCTCCCCCATATGGTCGATGGCCTGTGCGACGATGTCGACTCCCACGAGCTCGGACCATCCCTTGAGCAGCCGCAGGGTCACCGGCCCGGGCACCTCATACGGAAAGCCGACGCCGTTGATGCTCCTGATGGGCACGATGGTGGGGCTGGTGCTGGTGAGGAAGGCCTCGTCGGCGTTGAGGCAGTCGTAGGGCGTCAGGTTGGTTTCCTCCACCTCCATGTCGAGCCGGTCGGACAACTCTCCGAGCACCGCACGGGTGATGCCGCCCAGCACGTTCTTGGAGCCCGGCGTGTAGACCTTCCCGCCGATGACCGCGAAGAAGTTGTGGGCGTTGCTCTCGGCGATGTTGCCGTCGAGGTCCAGCATCAGCGGGATGGCCTTGGGGTCGGCCTGCCGGGCCTCGAAGGTGGCGATGATGTGGTTCATCTTGTTGGTGATCTTGGCCTTGGACTCCAGGCACTGGGGCGGAATGCGCCGGGTGGCGGGCACGATGATGGTGACGCCCTCGACGTAGTGGCGGCAGAACCCGGTGAAGTCCACGTCCATGCAGTAGATGGCCACGGTGGCGTCGTTGTTGCGGCGGGGGCCCGTGGAAGAGCGCGGACCCCGGCTGATCACCTGCCAGATGGCATAATCGTCGTCGGCGCCCAGCAGGTCCCGGTTGCGCTCGAGCACCTCCAACGCCGCCGCCTCCATCTCCTCCTGGGACATGCCGCAGTCGATGCGGGTGTACTTCAACGAGCGGAACAGCCGGTCGTTGTGCTCCTTCAGCTTGAACGGCTTGTGCCGGAAGGTGCGGGTCACGTCGTAGACGCCGTCGCCGGCATGGAACCCCATGTCGAGGACGGATACCTTGGCCTCGCTCTCGGGCACGAAGCTGCCGTTCAAATAGACGATCTTCTCATGCATCACGGTTCCTCCATCGCGGGATTCCTGGCCGACAAGGAGAATCTACTACGAAACGGCGGGCCGGTCCATTTGCCGCGGGAGTCCGGAAGGGCCGGCTGGTGTCCCGGCACCGGAATGGCTAAGATGGAACCGATCAGCTTGTTACCATCAGCCAACGGAAACCTCGTCCTTCATGCGGGTCCTCGTCACCGGCGGCGCCGGCTATATCGGAAGTCACATCTGCCTCGAGCTGCTTGAGGCCGGCCACGACGTCACGGTCGTGGACAACCTGTCCAACGGCAAGCGGGAGGCCCTGCGGCGCGTGGAGGCGCTGGCGCAACGGCCGCTTGAGCTCTTCACCGCCGACCTGAACCACAAGGACGACCTGTCAGCGGCCTTCGGCGGACCGAGGATCGACGCGGTGATCCACTGCGCCGGGCTCAAGGCGGTGGCGGAATCGGTGGCGGAGCCCTTGCGGTACTACGCCAACAACGTGGCCGGAACCGTTGCGCTCTGCGAGACCATGCTGCGGCACGGCGTCGGCCGCCTCGTCTTCAGCTCGTCCTGCACCGTCTACGGGGACGCCGCGACGGTCCCCATCACCGAAGAGCTGCCGCCGGCGCCGGTGAACCCGTACGGCCGCACCAAGAGGATGATCGAGCAGCTCCTCACCGACCTTCAGGCCGCCGGTCCCGCCTGGGACATCACGTTGCTGCGCTACTTCAATCCCGCCGGCGCCCATGCCAGCGGTCGGATCGGCGAGGACCCGGCGGGGGTCCCCGACAACCTCTTCGCCTACATCGCCCAGGTGGCCGTGGGGCGGCGCCCGGAGTTGCGGGTCTTCGGCAACGACTACCCGACGCCGGACGGCACCGGCGTGCGGGACTACATCCACGTGGTGGACCTGGCGTCCGCGCACGTCCGTGCGCTGGAGCCGGCGGGAGGCCCGAGGTTGCGCGTCTACAACCTGGGAACCGGGCGGGGCTACAGCGTGCTGGAGGTGGTGGACGCCTTCGAGCGCGCATCCGGCGGGACGATCCCGTACGTCATCGCGCCGCGGCGCCCCGGAGACGTGGCCCGGGCCTACGCGGACCCGTCCAAGGCCCACGCCGAACTGGGCTGGCGCGCCCGGCGCGACCTCCACGAGATGTGCCGCGACGCCTGGCGGTGGCAATCACAGAACGCGGACGGCTATCCGCATCCCTGAACGTCGGCCGAAAGAAGGCCGCGAAGGCCCGAATGAATTGACAAGGGGTGGCCTGGACGCCACATTGAAACAGTGGGCTAGAATGAAACAAGGACCGGAGGGAAAGCACTCATGCTGATCAAGAGGCCCGACGATATCAAGAGCAGCGAAATCACCGACAAGAAGCTGTATCTCAATCGCCGCCAGTTCATTCGCACCGCGTCGCTGGGAGCCGCGGGCATCGGCTCCGGTCTGCTGCTCCCTGGCCTGCTCGGCCCCATGGGCGAGGCGCTGGCGGCCGAGAAGCTCGAGGGTTTTACCACGGGCAAGTTTGGCACCGACGAGCCCAAGACCCCGATCAAGGACATCACCAGCTACAACAACTTCTACGAGTTCGGCACCGACAAAGGGGACCCGAAACGAAATTCCGGGAGCCTCAAGACCCGGCCCTGGACCGTGGCGGTGGAGGGCGAGGTCAACAAGCCCAGGACCTTCGACATCGAGGAGCTGCTGAAGATGCCGCTGGAGGAGCGGGTCTACCGGCTCCGGTGCGTCGAGGCATGGTCCATGGTGATCCCCTGGATCGGTTTCGAGCTGCAACACCTGATCAAGGCGGTGGAGCCCACCAACAACGCCAAGTACATCCAGTTCGTCACCCTCCACGACCCCGAGCAGATGCCCGGGCAGCGCCGGGGCTTCCTCGACTGGCCCTACGTCGAGGGCTTGCGCATGGACGAGGCCATGAACCCGCTCACGATCATGGGTGTGGGACTGTACGGCGAGGTGATGCCCAACCAGAACGGCGCGCCCATCCGTCTCGTGGTGCCGTGGAAATACGGCTTCAAGAGCGGCAAGTCCATCGTCAAGATCCGCTTCGTGGAGAAGGAGCCGCCGACGGCATGGAACGTGGCCGCGCCCCAGGAGTACGGCTTCTATTCCAACGTGAACCCCACCGTGAACCACCCGCGCTGGAGCCAGGCGAGCGAGCGCCGCATCGGCGATTTCTTCAGGCGCAAGACGCTCATGTTCAACGGCTACGAGGAGCAGGTGGCCCACCTTTACAAGGGGATGGACCTGACGAAGCTGTACTGACGTGGCCTGGATCAAGCCCTTCACCTGGATCAAGGTCCTCGTTTTCGCCGCGTCGCTGGTTCCGGCGGCGCGGCTCGTGGTCGGGCTCTTCACCGGCGGCCTCGGCGCCAATCCCGTCGAGTTCATCACCCATACCACCGGCACCTTCGCGCTGGTGTTCCTCATGATCACGCTGGCGGTGACGCCGCTCCGGCGGCTCACCGGCTACGGGAGTCTGATCCGGCTGCGGCGCATGCTGGGTCTGTTCGCCTTCTTCTACACCGTCCTGCATTTATCCACGTTCGTGGTGCTGGACCACTTCTTCGACCCCGCCGCCATCGTGCAGGACGTGCTCAAGCGGCCGTACATCACCGCGGGATCGGTGGGGTTCCTTCTGATGGTGCCGCTGGCGGCCACCTCCACCGCCGGCATGATCCGCCGGCTCGGCGGCCGCCGCTGGCAGCAGCTCCACCGCCTCGTGTACTTCTCGGCCATCGCCGGGGTGGTGCACTTCCTGTGGCTGGTGAAGGCCGACCTGCGGGAGCCCCTCATCTTCGCCGGGGTGCTGGCGGTGCTGCTGGGCTACCGGATCGCGGTGTGGCGCAACGCGCCGTGGGCGAAGAAGCGCGCGGCCCGCGCGTGATTTGACATGAACGCCGCCTCCCCGTTATAAACTGGCCCTGTGCGACTTCAAGGCGCGGTCGTTTCCTCGGCCGCGCTTTCGATTAAGGGAAACGATCAGGCCCGGAAAGACAACGGGCGCACGATCCAAACACGCTTGGAGCGATAGCCACGCCATGAAACAGACGGTTCGGGTGACCGTCAACGGACGGTTGTACGAAGAGGAAGTGGAGCCGCGGCAACTCCTCTCCTATTTCCTGCGGGAGACCATCGGCCTCACGGGCACGCACATCGGTTGCATCGTCGGCGAGTGCGGCGCCTGCACCGTACAGGTGGACGGCACGCTCGTGAAATCGTGCCTGATGTTCGCGGTGCAGGCCAACGGCAAGGAGATCACCACCATCGAGGGCCTGGCCGAGGGCGACACGCTGCACCCGGTGCAGGAGGCCTTCATCAACAACTACGGCTTCCAGTGCGGCTACTGCACGCCGGGGATGATCATGGCAGCCGACGCCCTGTTGAAGAAGAACCCGGACCCCAGCGAAGAGGAGATCCGCGAGGGACTGGCCGGGAATCTGTGCATGTGCACGGGATACGTGCAGATCGTGGCGGCGGTGAAGGAAGCCGCGGGACAGGTCGACAATGGCTGAAGCAGATCCGAAACAATACGTGGGCCTTGCCACCCGGAGCAAGGAAGGGCCGCGGCTCGTCAGCGGGAAGGGTCGTTACACCGACGACTTCACCGAGCCCGGCATGTTGCAGGCGGTGTTCCTGAGGAGCCCCCACGCGCACGCGCGCATCGTAGGGGTGGACGCCCAGGCGGCCCTGAGCCGCTCGGACGTGTTCGCGGTGGTGACCCCCGAGGACATCAAGCGGGAGACCAAGCCCTTCCGCCCCGGCCGCTACGCCGCGGGCCTCAAGAAGCCCGTCGCCGAGTACGCCGGCGCGGTGGACAAGGTGCGCTACGTGGGCGAGCCCGTGGGCGCGGTGGCGGCCAGGGACCGGAGCACCGCGGAGGACGTTCTCGAATCCATCGCCGTGGATTACGAGATCCTCCCCGCCAACACCGACGTCCACAAGGCCATGGCCGGCGAGGACGCCTCGGTCATCTACGACGAACTGGGCGCCAACCTGGCCTGGCAGGGCACACTGGAATACGGCGACACCGAGAAGGCGTTCCGGGAGGCGGACCGGGTGGTGCGGGAGAACCTCAAGATCCATCGGTACAGCTCCACGCCGCTGGAGCCGCTGGCGTGCATCGCATCCTACGACCGCTTCAGCCGCAAACTTACGGTGCGCACCAACACCCAAGTGCCGGAGAACATCTACGACGCGCTCAGAGACGCCCTCGAGATCGACGACATCCGGGTCATCATCCCGGACATCGGCGGCGGCTTTGGCCAGAAGATCCACCTGATCCGCAAGTACGTGGTCATCGTGGCGCTGCTGGCCATCAAGTCGGGCCGGCCCGTCAAGTGGATCGAGGACCGCAACGAGCACATGATGGCCGCGGGCCACGCGTGCGAGCAGCACTTCGACGTCGAGGCCGCGGTGAAGAACGACGGCACGGTCGACGGGCTCCGCTTCAAGGAGATCGACGACGTGGGCGGCTCCATCAGCACGCTCACCATCCACTTCACCAACAAGCTCAACAACCTGAGCAACACCTACAAGGTCCAGAACATCCGCGCCGACGGCTACTCGGTGGTCACCAACCGCTGTCCGGTGATCCCCAACCGCGGCATCGGCAAGCCCGCCATGTGCTACATCTGGGAGCGCATCATCGACCGGGTGGCCCAGGACCTGGACATGGACCCCTCCGAGGTGCGCTTCAAGAACCTGGTGCAGCCGGAGCAGATGCCCTACACCACCCCCAACGGCAACGTCTACGACAGCGGCGACTATCCCGGCCTGCTGAAACGGGCGCTGGAGAAGGTGGACTACCCGGCGCTCAAGGAGGAGCAGGCGCGGGAGCGCGGGAAGGGCCGCTATCTCGGCATCGGCGTGGTCATCGGCGTGGAGCCCGGCGGCCGCAACGCCGCCCGCGACATGGCCATCTTCCCCGAGATGAAGGAAACGCCCGGGTCCGGCGGCATCAACGGCGCCACCATCAAGCTCGAGAAGAACGGCACCATCGCCCTCTACCTGGGTTCCCCCAACTGCGGACAGGCCCACGAGACCACCACCGCGCAGGTGGCCGCCGGCATTCTCGGCGTAAGCCCCGACGTCATCAGCACCACCACGCCCTTCGACAGCGACGTGGCGCCCTGGGGCGTGGCCGCGGCCAACAGCGGCAACAACTTCCACCTCTACGACATCGGCTCCATCATCGGCGCGGCCACGCAACTCCGGGAGAAGGTCCTCAAGGTGGCCGGGCACATCCTGGACGCCGAGCCGGCGGACCTGGAGATCGCCGAAGGGGTGGTGACCGTCCCCGGGTACCCGCGGCGCAAGCTCACCTTCGCCGAGCTGGGCAAGGCGGCCTACAACAACCAGTCGCTGCTGCCCGAGGGCATCGACGCCGGGCTTCAGACCACGTTCTACTACACGTTCCCTCACGCCCAGCCCAACATGGTGCCGGGCAAGGACCGCCGCGTCCGCGCCCAGTTCACCTTCGGCGCCGGCGCCCATGTGGCGGTCGTGGAGGTGGACCCGCGCACCGGCAAGGTCGAGGTGCTGCGCTACCTCATCGTGGGCGACAACGGCACCATCATCAACCCCGGCGTGGTGGACGGACAGATCTACGGCTCCGCCGCCCACGGCATCGCCGTGGCCCTGGGCGAAGGGTTCGTCTACGACGACGAAGGACAACTCCTTACCATCACGTTGACCGACTACGGCAAGTGTTCCACCGCCGAGACCCCCAACGTCGAGGTGGAGCACGCGCCGTCGCCCTCGAAGTTCACGCCGCTGGGGCAGAAGGCCGCCGGCGAAGGGGCCGCCATCCCCTCCCCCGCCGCCATCGCCAGCGCGGTGGAGAACGCCCTGGAGCCCTTCGGCGTCAAGATCCGGCATCTGCCGCTGACCCCCGAACGGGTATGGCAACTGATTCAGGAGGCTCAGGCATGATCCCCGGCGCGTTCGACTACCACGCACCCTCGTCCCTGGAGGAGGCACTGTCGCTCCTGTCCGCCAACCTGGACGATGCCAAGGTCCTGGCCGGCGGCCAGAGTCTGCTGCCGCTCATGAAGCTGCGGCTGGCCAAGCCCGAGGTCATCATCGACATCGGCGGGCTCGCCGAATTGAATTACATCCGCGAGGACGGCGACCATATCGCCATCGGCGCCCTGGCCACCTACACCGACGTGGCGGAGTCCGAGCTGATCCAGAGCCGCTGCCCGCTGCTGGCCCAGACCGCCGTGGTGGTGGGCGACGTCCAGGTGCGCAACCGCGGCACGGTCGGCGGAGGGCTCGCCCATGCCGACCCGGCCGAGGACCTGCCCGCCGCCATCCTGGCGCTGGACGCCGAGCTCAAGACCGCCGGACCCGACGGCGAGCGCTGGATCCCCGCCGGCGAATTCTTCATCACCATGCTGACCACCAGCCTCATGCCCGAGGAACTGCTCACCGAGATCCGGGTGCCGGCCCGGGACGGCTACAAGTCCTCGTACCAGAAGGTGTCCCGGCAGGCCGCCGGCTTCGCCATCGTCGGCGTCGCGGTATGCCTGAAAGAGTCCGCCGACGGCGTCTGCGAGGACATTTCGGTGGCCGTCACCGGCATGACCGACGTGGCCTTCCGCGCCGAAAAGGTGGAAGCCGCGTTACGGAGCCGGAAGCTCGACGACGGCGCCATCGCCGGCGCCGCTGCCCTGGTGACGGACGGCGTCGACCCCATCGAGGACGTCAACGCCACCCCCGCCTACCGCGCCCATCTCGCGCAGGTGTACGTGGAGAGGACGATTCAGGCGGCGCGGGCGGGCGGCTAGGGGATTGTGCCGAGCGTGTGTCTCGCCCTCCGACGTCATTGGCATGCGGATGAAACTCCAAACCACGCCCGTGCGCCAAAACGCGACTCATCTCGTCGGTACAAAACGTCTCCCAAACGGGGAGAAATTTTGGCTGGTTTGGCAGGACTGTCCGACGAACGACATCGAAATGAACATGATTTCAAACGCCAGGGCACGCATAGCAGAAACCGAGATGATTCCGTTCTCCCGCGTCCCAGGGGCTGCCGTCGCACCTGCGACCACACCGAGAAGCTGAATCTCCCTTTGTGGCAAGCCAGCTTGTGGAGCGATAGGATCCGCATCGTTCATTTGGTACTTGATCGCTCGCTCAAACAGCGTCTTCGCTCGTTCGGTTATCTGCTGCTTCAATGCCTCGAAGTCGTTTGCCGACTCGGACTTATACTGAATCACATTCCGATGTTGAATGTCGAATGGCAATGCTCCTTCTCGTTCATCTCCACATATAAGAATCACCGACTTGCGGGCCGCGTAGGCTAAGCCAAGCTCATACCATACATTTGGGTTGTCCTTTGTCACATCTGCCAGACAGATCGTGGCACGGAGAATACCTTTCTCGATCGCATCAATCAGTACCTCTGCGTTCGGATCTCGGTCAACACGGTAGGCGTCGAGACCCGCCTCCGCGAGTGCCGGCTTGAAAGCGTCCTGATACCTTTTGTCAAACCTACTACCCTGATCGAAGGGCTGAATCACGAAGCAGATAGGCATCCTCGCCCCTGTTGCATCATCCAACGTTCCGCCCCGCGAGGGACGAACCCCCAGCTTGCTTATCGTTGTCCTGCCCGTCATCTGTTCTCTCCACCTCAGCCCGCCTTTGCGCCCTTGTTCTAAAGGGCCGACGGCAACCGCTGAGCGCCGTGCACTACGGCCAAGACTTCAACTCGCTCGGCTTTGACCCGGTAAATGATGCGATAGGGTCTTTCGATGACTTCCCGGATGTCCGGCGCTTCATATTCCGGGACTATGCGACCAGATTCCGGAAACTGAGCAATCTGCTCTGAACGCCGTGTAAGGCGATCTACTACGCGTTGCGCATACAGAGGCGCGTCCTGAGCGATGTGTTCGTAGATAGCTACAAGGTGCTCGACCGCTGTCCTTGTCCAGCGGGTCTTCACGTCGCTAGACCAAACTTGGCCCGCACCTCCTTGACGTCCAGAGTGCGGCCGGCGTCGCTGTCGGTCAAACCTGCTTCAATCGCCTGCCGCACGTAGATCTCGTACATCAAGTCGTCCCAAGTCGCGTTTGCCGGGAGCCTTTCGATCAGACGCTGTGCTTCCTGCTTGATGTCGGTAACTGACATGGGTCACCTCATGCTGGGATGTAAGGGTAAATCTCCCTCTAATGACTCACGGCCTTCATTGGTCACCGTGTCCTATGAAATGCACCAGGAAAGCCGCTCCCGAAGTCGCGCAATGATATCGGCTGACGATTGCACCTGACTCGCTTCTATCCGACGGTCGCCCAGTGCAAGGAGTTTCGCCAACGCGATGGCGTCCTGGCTCTGCTCGCAGCCATCAATGTCCCGTATAGTCGTCTTAGTCTCATCGTGACTTAACCGCTTCATCTCAAATCCCCAACGAGCCAATCTAGACCCTAGAGAGATCCAGGCACAAGCCCCGTCGAGCCCTTCACACTTCCTTCACGGCACCTGAAACCCTCAGCAAAGAGGAAGCTGCCCCGCACGCGATCAGAACCCCCCCGAACACCACGGTTATCTTGCTGGTCCCCACGTTGGGGATGAAGACGAAAACGGTGACCAGCGTACCGAGGACGTTTCCCATGGTGGATACGCCATACACCGCCCCGATGATGCGGCCGCCATATTCCAGTTCCTTGAGCAACAGGCGCACAAAGAACGGAGAGAGGGCTGCCAGAAAGGCGACGGGGAGAAACGTCAGGGCTACGGAGGCGAGCATGATGCCCCAGAAGTCGTAACCGACGGCCAGCATGATGCCTTCCATGACGCCATTCGCCAAGAACGCCACGAGGATCAGGTACACTCCGACGACGGAGAGCACGCTCGATACGATCCAGATCTCCCGGGACCGGTCGGCGACGATGCCTCCCATGGTGTAGCCGATCATCATCGCGAACAGCACCACGGAAATCAGGCAAGCCCAAGTCGTGATGCCGCTGCCGAACCAGGGATTGAGGTACCGGCTTCCCAACATCTCGAAGCCCATGAGGGCGAAGCCGGAAAGAAAGATCAGCAGGAACAGCCACACCGAACCGATTGCACGTCCCATCACCACTTTCCCTTCAGGAATTCGTTCAGCTTGCGATTGTGCGTCTTGATCGCGCGCAGCGATTCCACTGGCGCGAAATCGTCCGTGAGCGCGGCGGTGTCCGGCAGGCGCTCGACGCTGCGTCGTTGAGAGACCATTCCGCTCAACGGGTATTTGAACCCGAACGCATCGTCCAGTCTCGCGGCGGTTGACGCCAACCGCGCCTGTTCGCGCCAGGGCCCGTCATAGGCGATCATCACCACGTTGCCTCCCGCATCGTACAGGTCCACGCGGTCGAAGACCTTGCCTATGGTGACGAGAGCGGCGTCGAACATCATGGTGTTGGGCTCGACGTTTTGCGCCACGGCTCCGCCCGGGCTGAGGCGGGTCTTAACGAGTTTGTAGAACTCCGTCGTGAGCAGATGAAAAGGCACGAACGCGCTGCGATAGGCATCGATGAGGATGACGGGCCATTGTGTTCTCCGACGCTGAATGTATCGGCGGCCATCCTCGATGGAGACATTGAAATTCCGTTCGAGCCGGACTCCGAAGTGACGTTTGGCCAGCTCGAATACCTCCGGGTCGAGTTCGACCGAGGTGACCTCGAGGTCAGGCATGGTCCTGTGCAGGTACCATGCAGTCCGGCCTCCGCCGAAGCCGATTTCGAGAATGCGGTCCACGTCGCCCGCGTAGGCAAGGACGGCGGTCATGTACCGCGTGTATCGTGAAGGGAGCGCGAGCTCGTCGCGCGTGTCGTACACCGTCTCCGTGTACAGCGCCCTGTTGTGACCGAACGTCAGGGTGATGATCGGGCCTTCCTTGAAAACGTAGATGTTGTTGTAGACGGACTCACGCTTGGCGATGAGGACAGGATCGGAAATCGCGGATTGCGGTTCCGCGAACATGAACACCGCCAGCACGGCGCAGAATACGCCAAGCGGCCCTTTCATGGGATTCGGCATGTAGAGACTCCCAAACTGTGGCAACGGCGTTTGCGGCTTGACCGGGAGTCCGGCCTACTTGCCCATCCGGACTCCTGACGTCAACCCGACGACGTGGACAACTCCAGCCGGTTTCCGCTCGGGTCGATGACGTAGACGGAGTACCCCTTGCCCTCGCCGTGGCGGCGGATCTCGCTCACCTTGGCGCCCCTGGCCTCGATCTCCTTGCCGAAATCCTCGGGCTCGCCGGGTGCGTCGATCTCGAAGGTATGATGGGGCACCCGTGGATGACGGTCCTTGGATGCGTCGAAAACGCCCAGGACGGCGCCGCCGAGATTGAGCCGGACGACGTCGACGCCGGCGACCACGTGTTTCTTGCGGACCGTCGCGCCGAGGACGTCCTGGTAGAAGCTCACGGTCTTATCCAGATCCTCGGCGTTGAAGTTCCACGAACGAAATTGCGTCAGCTTGGACATGATGAACCTCCTCCTGTGTGCATTCATTCGACGTGCACAGCTTCGAACAAGGGCGCCGGATTTTCAAGCTCGTCGAACCGCCACAGCCGCTCCAACAGGATTGTCTGCCGTTCCCGGGAGAGGACGCCCGACGTAAGGCCAAGGAACTTCTGCTCCAACTCGCCGTCCGTAAGCGGGTTTCGGCTGTGGCCCTTGGGGTAATCCGCGGCCCGGGTCAAACGGCGTCCCGAGCGCAGCTCTATCTCCATGCGCGCCCGCTGCTGGGCGGGGTAGTTGCGGGTGGCCTCCGGGTCCTCGCCGACCTCGATCTTGCGCATGAGGGGGCGGAGCACCGGATCCTCGATACGCTCGTCGTCGAAGCTCGCCGGGGTCAGCGCGCCGTCGGTCAGGGTGACGGCGACCACGTACGGGAGGCTGTGATCGGCGGTCTCGCGGGTCTTGGGGTCCCATTTCTCGGGTTCTCCGGCCGCGTTTCGCACGGCCACGCCATAAGTCTGGATGCGGATTCGTTCCAACTCGTCGAGATCAAACCCGTCCCGCAGTTCCAGGGCCATGGCGGCGCCGGCCTGGGTGTGAATCTGCACGGGGAAATACTTGATGCTGCTTTCACTGAGCTTGAACGGAACGCCTGCATCGACGTCGCCGAATCCGTCCAGCCGAAGCTCTCCGGTCACCTGCTCGAAGAGCCCGTAGCGGCCCTCGAAGGGCTCGGGCGGGCCTTTCAATCCGCCGCGGGCCAGCAGCGCGGCGAACACGCCGTTGCGCACGGCCATGGCCGTGGCGCACCCCTTCCACGTGGACAGCTCGCCCACACGGGTCTGCCCCAGCGGCACCTGGGACACCGCGGTCATGGACATGGCGTGAGCAAGCTGCTCCGCCGGCAGCCCCAGGACCTTTGCGGCCGCGCAGGCGCTCGCCGGACCGATGAACACCCCCTGGTCCCATCCCTTTTCGCGGGTGGCGACGCGGCCGGCGAACTGCCCGTAGATCTCGTAGGCCACCACCAGCGCCGCGATCGCCTCACGTCCCGAAGCGCCGGCCACCTCGGCGGCGGCAAGCACCGCCGGCAGCATGTCGCTGGGATGGCCCCCGCCCGGTGAAACGAAGCTGTCGTTGCAGTCCAGGTAGCGGATCATGGCGGTGTTGGCGAAGGCCGCCATGTCCGGGGTGGTCCTCTGGCCGGATCCCAGGATACCCGCCGCGCCGTCGCCCTGGACCGCCGGCGACGATTTACGGGCGATGCGGCAGGGCGGGGCGGCAAAGGCCCCCAGGGCGCAGCCGACCGAGTCCAGTATCCGCCGGCGGGCCTCATGGACGGTGTCGGGAGGCAGGTCCCGGTAGTCCAGCGACGACGCGTAGGTACTTATGAATGTTGCGGTGGCATCCATGGGGTCACGGATCAGGAACCTGTATCCCGCTCCCGGAGCGTTGCGAAAAAGCCCTTCAATATGGCGCCGCAGCGCTCAGCCAGCACACCTTCGGTCACCGACACGCGGTGGTTCAGGCGCGGGTCTTCGCAAATCCGGTAGAGGGTCCTCACGGCGCCGCCCTTGGGGTCGGGACAGCCGAACACCAGCCGGCCGATCCGGGCTTGCACGATGGCGCCGGCGCACATGACACAGGGCTCCAGGGTAACGTACAGGGTACAATCGTCGAGACGCCACGACGCGCGCCCTTGCGCCGCCCGCCGGATTGCCGCGACCTCCGCGTGGCTCGTGGGGTCCGCAAGCGCTTCGCGCCGGTTGTGTCCCTGCCCGATCACTTCGCCGCCGCACACCACCACCGCCCCCACGGGTACTTCCGCCTCCCGGTGCGCCTCTTCGGCCTGCGCCAGGGCCCGCGCCATGAAGGCCTCGTCGTCTCGCTCGGTCGCCTCGGCGGTCAACGGCGTATCCCCTTCCCTGATCCCGGCATCACGGGTCTTGCGCAAGGCGGGGAGCCTCTAGGCCAACTCCGCCAGGTCGTCGAGCACTTCCCGCGCGTGCTGCTCCGGCTTCACCTTGTCGTAGATCTTCGCGATCCTGCCCTTGGGGTCGATGAGAAACGACATCCGGTAGGTGCCCTCGTATTCCCTCCCCATGAACTTCTTGAGGCCCCACACATCGTACAGCCTCACCACCTCCTTGTCCTCGTCCGCCAGTAGCGTAAAGGGAAGCTGGTGCTTTTCGGCGAACCTGGCGTGGCTCTTGACCGGATCGATACTGACCCCCAGGACCGTGGCCCTGGCCTTGTCGAACTCGGCTATGTGGTCCCGTATACTACGGACCTCCTTCGTTCAGCCGGGGGTGGCGTCCTTGGGATAGAAGAACAGCAGCACCCACTGTCCCTGGTAGCCGGAGAGCTTCCGGGTTTCACCGTTCTGATCCATCAGCCGGAAATCCGGCGCCGCGTCACCGGGCTTGTGCTTCATGAGTCGGTTCCTCCAGTTGGGTGTTCCCGGATGTTCTACAACGCGAGGGGGACCATGCCAAGCAAGCCACGGACCGCCGGCCGCGGCTTGACACCACGGGAGGCGCGGGAGCAAGATCCGCATGTCCCGGCAAGGCCGGAAACTTCCATACAGACTCTGGAACGGGAGGAACAGCCATGGAAACCGTGCACAAGCCCAGAAGCTACGGCGAGCACTCCGAGCACTGGCTCGATTTCGAGGAAAGCCCGCGGCGCTTGCGGGTGAAATTCGGCGGGGAGACCCTCGTCGACACGAAACGGGCCATGCTGCTGCGGGAGGCGGGTCACGTCCCGGTCTACTATTTCCCGCCGGAAGACGTCCGCATGGAGTTCCTGACGCCCAACGACCACCATACCCGCTGCCCCGTCAAAGGAGAGGCTTGTTACTGGGACGTGGCCGCGGGGGGCAAGACGGCCGAATCGGCGGCCTGGAGCTACCCCGACCTCCTGGCGCAGTCCCGTGACATCGCCGGGTACCTCTCCTTCTACTGGAACCGGATGGACGGCTGGTACGAGGAAGAGGACGAGATCTTCGTCCATGCCCGGGACCCGTACAAGCGGGTGGACGTGCTCAAGAGCTCGCGCCACGTGCAGGTGACCCTGGGCGGCGAGGTGGTGGCGGATTCGCGGCAGCCCCGGCTGGTGCTCGAGACCGGCCACCTGATCCGCTATTACCTGCCGCGGGAAGACGTGCGCATGGACCTGCTGGAACCCAGCGACACCAGGTCGCGTTGTCCCTACAAGGGCACGGCCCGCTATTGGTCCGCCAACGTGAACGGCACGCCCTTCGAGGACACGGTCTGGAGCTACGAGGAGACCATCCCCGAGTGTCCCAGGATCAGGGACCTGATGTGCTTCTTCAACGAGCGGGTAGACGCCATCCACGTGGACGGCGAACGGCTGGAAATTCCCAAGACCAAGTGGTCGCGGAGCTGACGCCGGCTGGGCGGGCTGCCCTATGCCGCGGTGGAGGCTGCCGCGCGGTGGGCGGCCCCTTCCGGAGCCAGGACGCCGGCCTCGCGCAGCTTCGGAAACAACTCGTCGAGGCTCCGGATGAGGAGCTTCGGCCCGGCCGCGGCCAGCGTTTCCTCGTCGTTGTAGGAGTACTCCGTGGCCAGGGCCACGGTGAACACCGAGAGATCGCTGCCGGCCACCTGGGCGAACTCCAGGTTGTTGCCCGCCCGCAGGTAGGTGGCGGTTCCGGACAGGAGGATCACTTCGAGATTCCGGTTGAGCTTCCGGAACAGGTGGTAGATGCCCTGCTCCTTGCGGAAGTAGGTCTCGTCGCGGTCGATGATTTCCTCGAAGTACTCGCTGATGCCGTGCTCCTCCATGACCCGGTGCTTGTAGCGGCGGCCGCTGGTGGTGAGCACCATGTTGCTCAGGCCCGCGGCCCGGGCCTGCTTCAGGGACTCCTCGACGCCGGGGATGAAGTCCGGCGGGTTGACGTCGAAGCCGTGGCGGCGGGCGATCTCCAGGGCGTGGCCGCGGATCTCGCGGCGGACCCCCTCGTTGTAGATGATGCTCGGGTCGCGCGCGTAGTCTTCCGCGAAGAGAATCGGCGCCAGGAAGAAATCGAACGGCCCGTCCGCCACCTTGCGCAGCTCCTCGAAGGACAGCTTGGGCTTGTGGTAGCGCGGGAGGATCTCGTTGGCGATGACGTGGACCCGATGGATGTCCGTCTCGATGGTGTCGGACATGGTCCGGATCAGGCATCTCTTGACCGGCGTCGGCGCATCACTCATGGCAACCCCCCAAGGCTAGGTAGAAAACTGTTTCAGCATTAGCTAATCTGCCGGAACCCTGTCAACTGATTCAACTTCCTCAGGGAGGGGCAGACCCCTGGAGACATCATGCTGAACCTCACTCTGGCGTGCGGCCACTATGACCGGACCGAGGCCCTGCGGGACGGGCGCGTGCGGCCCGACGGCATCCAGCTCAACTGCCTGACGCTGAAGGTGGAGGAGACCTTCTGGCGCATGATGCAATACCGCGAGTTCGACGTGGCCGAGACCTCGCTGGGGGGCTACGTGGTGCGCCGGGGCCGCGGGGTCGACGACCTGGTGGCGATTCCGGTATTCCCGTCGCGGTTCTTTCGCCAGTCCTGCATCTTCGTTCACGGCGGTTCGGGCATAGACGGACCGAAGGACCTCAAGGGCAAGCACATCGGCGTGCCGGAGTACCAGATGACCGCGGCCGTGTGGGCGCGGGGAATCCTCTCGGACGACTACGGCGTCCGGGCCGAGGACGTCAAATGGATCCAGGGCGGCCTGGAAGACCCCGGCCGAATCCCCTTCGAGCCGGTGGAACCGGCGGGCATCAGCCTCGGCTTCGCGCCGCCGGACCGCTCCCTGGCGCAAATGCTGGCCGACGGCGAGATCCAGGCGTTGATCACGGCCCGGACACCTTCCACCTTCGACCCTGCCGGCGCGGGCGTACGGCGGCTCTTCCCGGAACCCTGGAAGGTGGAGCGGGACTACTTCAACCGCACCCGGATCTTCCCCATCATGCACACGGTGTCGATCCGGCGGGAGATTCTCGACGAGCACCCCTGGGTCGCCGCCACCCTCATGAAGGCCTTTTCCGAAGCCAAGGACCTGGCCGTGGCCGACCTTACCCAGACCAGCGCGCTTCCCGTGACGCTGCCTTTCCTCACCGAGCACGCCTACCGGACCGTCGAGACCATGGGCGAGGATTTCTGGCCTTACGGCCTGGAATCCAACCGCAAGACCCTCGAAACATTCGTACGTTACATGCACGAACAGGGCATGATCGACCGCAGGATGCCCATCGAGAAGCTGTTCGCCGCGAGCACGCACCGCACCTTTCGAATTTGATCGTTCCGTTTTCGCAGCGGGACCGGCCGAGGGCTTTCCAGCCACAATTGAGGGTAACCACCCGAAAACACGGGCAAACCCCTGGTTACTCTCTGTGCAGGTCGCTGAAACAGCCGTTTCTCAAGGGCTGGAACCGTTCGGTACAGCGCCATGTGAACAGGTTTTCCACAGGTCCGGTGGATGGCGTCAACAAGTCGCCGCATCCGTCGGGAACCTGATGGGCGTGACGTCTCAGACGTAGTGCTGGATCTCCTGGAGGGAGGGCGGGAAGAACAGCTCTTCGATCGCGGGCTTGTGCTTGATCATCCCCTGCTCGAACTCGTACCGGACGGCGGCTTCCAGCGCGGGCCGGTTGTCTTCCAGGTTGTAGGGCCAGGGGTCGGGCCCGAAGATGGCGTGCTGCTCCTGAAGCTCTTCCTTGGCCCACACCAGGGCCAGGCTCCGAGGGTCGCGCATGCGCTCGTAGCAGACCTCCTTGGACCGCTGGAGGGCCTGCAGCAGGCTCACCGCCACCCAGGGGTTTCGCTCCAGTATCTCGTCCTTGACCACCACCGTGTGCATGATGGGGAAGATGCCGCTCCTGCGGTAGTACTCCGCCTCCGCCTGCCTGGGTTCCGGGAAGAGCAGCGCCACCTTGTCGGAGCCGGAGCGGACCGACGGCAGCACCTCGGGATAGAGCGACCCTTCCAGCTCTCCGGCACACAGCATCTCGTCGATGTCGCGGCCTTCGGGCACCCGGTGGATCTTCATCCACGAGGCCGGCTCCAGCGGCACGTCCTCCTCTTCCTGGCACCACCACTCCACCGTGGCCAGGTCCAGGCCGTAGTAGTCCTGCAGGATGCCGCGCATCCACAGGCCCGCGGAGTTCTGGAGGGTATCGAGGCCGATGCGCTTGCCGTTCAGGTCGGAGGGCTTCTCGATGCCGCAGCCGGCGCGCTTGACCATGTAGCTGTGGCGGAAACGGCGGTGCGGGAACGCGGGGATGGCGGTGAAGTCCCGGCCCTGGTCGTGGGCCACCAGGTAGCCCACCAGCGACAGTTCGCAGGCGTCGAACTCCTCGTGGCGCAGCATGCGTCCATGGCGTTCGGGCGACTGCATGGTCATCACGTTCAGGTCGATGCCGGCGGGCTCCACCGCCCTCTCCCACAGCGGCCGCAATAGATCGTAGCTGCCGCAGGCGAAATTCAGGTTCAACCGGGCCACTATTCGCTCCTTACATGTTTTCGGTATTCCTCGGGCGTGTCGATGTCGATGAGGATCCCTTCCTCGCCGGTATCCAGCTCCAGGGTTTCGTCCGGGTGGCCCCGCACCACCGGCTTGGCGCCGGTGTCCAGGGAAGCCGCCATGAACTCGGGGAAGAGCTTGCTGGAGAACAGCACCGGATGGCCGCGCCTGCCGTCGAAGCGCGGCACCACGATGAGCTTCCGCTCGGCGCGAAAACGCTCGATGATCCGGTTCACCAGGCTGCTTTCGATGAAGGGGTGGTCCACCAGATGCACCAGGATCGCCTCCACCGGCTCGCCCTCCAGCGCCCGGATGGCGGTGTGCAGGGAGGAGAGCTGTCCCCGTGCATAGTCCGGATTCACCACGGTATCGACGCCCAGGTAGGCGATGGCTTCGCGCATGGCGTCGGCGTTGTAGCCCAGCACCACCAGGGTCCGGTCCACCTCCGTGCGCTCCAACGCGCGGACGATGCGCTCGATGAAGGGGACGCCCTCCACAGGCAAGAGCGCCTTGGGCCTTCCCATGCGGGTGGAGGCACCCGCGGCCAGGATTACGGCGACGATCATGAATCGGAGGGATGGACTAGTGTCCTGTCCGGTTAATTCGCATCATAAGATGCGCCGGATTTTTCGTTGTCGGCAAGGCGCGATGACGAGCAGTGGCGGTCACCACGCGAGGAAGAGCAACGCAGCCGACGGCGAAAAAGACAAGCAGATTATGGTGTGAGTTAACCGGACAGGACACTAGAGCCCCTCGAGCTTCTTCATGGTCTCGGCATAGTCCCCCAGGGCCTTGTCCAGCGTGTATTCGGCCTCGAAGCCCAGTTGCTCCGATGCCCGCGACAGATCGGTCAGAGGCCGGTTCGCCGGATAGGCCATCGGGTCGGCCCCCTTCTGCAGCGTCACCCTGGACTCGGGGAACTCTTTCTTCAACGCCGCGAGTATGTCGTCGCCGGTAACCATGCCGGCGCAGCCGATGTGGAAGAGCCGGTCCTTGTGGTCCGGCTTCAGCGCGGCAAGGACGGTGGCCGTGGCCGCGTCCTTGCCGTAGAGAACCTCCGTGGGACCGTAGGGCCAGTTCACGGTTGCGTCCTCGCCCTTCAGCGCGGCGCGGATCATGTCCTGGATCGCCTGCTCGCGGGTAGCCTTCATGGTGGTCGGCGACGGGCCGTAAAGCCCTCCCACGTAGCGGATGCACACGAACTCGAAGCCGTACATCCTGGCGTAGGCGTTGCCGAGAAACTCGCAGCCGCCCTTGGTGGCGGCATAGACCGACGGCGGGTTGATGGGGATGGTCTCGTCGATGCTCTGGAGCCCTTCCCCGAACGAGCCGAGATAGACCGTGCCCGAGCTGGGAAAGGTGATCCGCGGCACGTTTTCCAGACGCACCGCCTCAAGCACGTTGACGGTGCCCATGAGATTCAGGCGCACGCCGGTATACGGACGGCGCTGCACCTCCTCGCCGAGAAAGGCGGCCAGGTGAATGACCTGGCCGACGTCATGGTCCCGGATCGCGCTCACGAGCTGCGGCAGGTCGAGGATGTCGCCGCGCACGGTTTCCACCGACGCCGGATCGACCCCCACCGCCCTGAGCAGCCGTTCGTTCACCGCCACGTCGAAGATGACCGGGCGCTCGCCGCGCGCCTGCAGCATCCCCACGACATACGCGCCCACGAGACCGGTGCCCCCGGTCACCAGAATGCTTTTTTGTGCCATTCACTTCCTCCCGAAGAACGAGCTACGGAAACATGTACTCCACCGGCGGCGATTCGAAGTCCGTCTCCACCGACGTGGTTCCGGGAACCTCCTTGGCCACCGAGACGATCTCTTCCTGGAGCGCGGGCTGGGTGAGGATCCCGGAGACGTGGACCACGCCGCCGGTCGCGCGGACGCGCACGTTCAGGTTCCGCGTCTTGGGCGACACGATCAGCGCCGCCTGCACCCGCGACGTCAGCGACAGGTCGCCGAAGACCTGCTCCGACTCCGCGGTCTTCTGGTACTCGGGCCTGCCGGCCGCGTCCTCGATCAGTTCGGCCAGGGTGTCCACCGTCATCTGGCCGGCGTTCAGCACCAGATCATAGCGCGACGCGTCGCGCCAGTCCGCTCCGAAGATGGCTTCCATGCGCCGGGACCGAGCCTTGTTGACGTTTTCCACGTAACGGCGGCCGCCGGCCTCGTCGAGCCCTTCCCGCTCGCGCACCTTCTCCACCTGGTATTCCAGCGGAGCCGTCAGCAGCACCTTGACTACGTGGCTCACTCCGGGCAGGAGTTCCTGCCCCATATGGCCGTGGTAGACGAGCCTGCCGTCCCGGCCCATCTCGCACATGGCGGCCTGCAGCGTGATGCGGTAGAGGCGGAGACTCTCGCGCCAGCGTTCCCACCAGGCCGGCCCCGACTCCAGCACCTCCTCGTATTTGGCCTCGGGGATGCCGTAACGGTTGCTCGCCTCGATCAACACCTCCCGGTCCACGCACGGGTAGCCAAGATCCCCGGCAACCCGTTCGGCAACCTCCGGACCCGCGCCAAACGCGCCACGAATGATCGTGATAATCGGCATGGGCTTCCCTCCTCTCGGCTGTGTTGTTGGCCTCGGCCGAGCCCGTGGCCTGTCCAATTGCCAAAGTAAACCCTCTGGTTTGGCGTTGCAAGATAGACCTTCCCTAATCTTCTCGTTCCCACGCCGCTGCCACCGCGCGCCGCACATAAACCCCGGCAACGTCGACACGATACTGAGCGTCCGCCTGGACGTCCGAAGGAGGATCGAGGTTCCGCTTGGCAGCCTCGCCGGCCTCGCGCAGACGTTCCGGATCCAGCGGGCCGGCCTTGAGGATATCCTCGGCCTCGGTGGCGCGTACGGGCGTGTCGCCCACGCCGCCGAGGACCACGCGGGCGTCGGCGCACCGGCCCCCGTCCCCCTCGGCGAGCATGGCGGCGACGCCGACGATGGCGAAATCCGTGCCCCGGCGGCTCAGCTTCAGGTAGGCGCTGCGCTCCGCGTCTCCCGGGACCGGAATCGATATTTCCGTTACGATTTCAGTCGGTTCCAGACAAGTAGTGAAAGTGTCGGTGAAGAAATCCGCGGCCGCGATGCTCCTCGTCCCGGCCGGGCCGACGGCTTGGATCTCGGCGCCGAGGGCCACCAGCACCGCGGGGTAGTCGGCATTGTGGGCGGCGTGGGCGGCGCTGCCGCCGATGGTGCCGAGGTTGCGCACCAGCGGGTCGCCCACGACCCGGGCCGCGTCCGCCAGGGCCGGCAGCGTATTCCGGATCACTTCCGAGCTGTGCAAGGCGTAGTGGGTGGTCATGGCGCCTATGCGGACGACGCCGTCGTCCCGCCGGATGGCGTCGAGACCCGGCACACGCCAGAGGTCCACCACCACCGACGGCGACACCATCCGGAGCTTCATCATCGGCAGGAGGCTCTGCCCCCCGGCCATGAGCTTGGCGTCGTCGCCGTGCTGCCCGAGCAAGGCCACGGCCTCTTCCAGCGTCGGAGGATCGAAGTATTCGAATGCTCTTGGGATCATGAACTGGCTCCGTGAGGAAACAGGACAGGCCGTCAAACGGGATGGCGTTCCAGCCACTCCAGGTAACGCCTGAGACCGGTCTCGATATCGGTTTGCGGCGTGAAACCCAGGTCTTCCTCCGCCCGCTTCATGGACAAGGGGCCCCGCAGGCTGTCCCGGAAGAACGGCGACAGCACCCCACCCTCCTTGAGACGATAGCGGAAACCCGTCCGGACTCGCGCCAAAGCGGCAAGGATATCAGAGAAACGAAGGTTTTCACCACAGCTTGCGTTGTAGACCTGATGTGGCAGGTCTGATTTGCGAAACGCCAGCACCACACACCGGGCCGCATCCGACACGTAGGTGAGGTCCCGCACGAGATCGTCCGCAACCTCCACCTCGTCGCCGTTCAGAGCCGCGCGGCACCAGTCGAAGACCGGCGACATGACGGTGCGCAACGGGTTGGGCCGTTCCAGCGGGCCGTAGGGGGCGGAAAGGCGCAGGATCGCTCCGTCGATGCCGAAGAGCTCGAAGTAGCGGCGCACGATCTCTTCCCCGGCCCTCTTGGTGATGCCGTAGATGCCCCTGGGTTCGAGGGGTGCATCTTCTTCCAGGGGGACGTCGGGGTCGGTGGCGCCGTAAACGCTCGCCGAGCTCAGGTGGATGAACCGTTTCACCCCTGCCAGCCGCGTGGCTTCCAGAACGGTGGCGGTGCCGCCCACGTTGACCAGGGCGGCCTGCCGCGCCGCTTCGGGCTCCAAGTCGCCGATGGCCGTGACGGCGGCCCCGTGGATGACTCCGTCGACGCCGTGCCGTTCCATGGCGGCGCCCAGCGTGTCCAGGTCCAGGACGTCGCCCTTGACGCAGGCCACCCGCTTCCTGGCCGGTCCGAGAAAGTCCCGGGCGGCGCCCTCCAGCTCGCCCTCGGCGGACAAGGCCACCACCGGCTCCCCCGCCCCGGCCAACTGGGCGACCACGTGGATGCCCACGAAGCCGGTGCCGCCGGTCACGAGGATGCTCATTCACCCGCGACTTTGCGCCCGGCGATCATGCCCGTGATGAACGCCTCCGAGTTGTTGCCGGAGTTCAGGTAGAGGTGCCCGAACACGCCGCCCATCTCGCCGGCACAGTAGAGGCCGGGAATGGGCTTGTCGTGGGCGTCCAGCACCCGCTGGTCCTTGTCGTGGGCCAGGGCGCCCTGGGTGTTGGTGATGACGGGCCAGACCTCCACCGCGTAGAACGGCGGCTTGAAGATGGGGAACAGGCTGCCGGCGAAGCGGCGGAAGTCCGTGTCCTCTTCCGCGTCGCAGATCCCGTTCCAGCGCGCCACGGTGGCGGCCAGGTTGTCTTCCGGGACGCCGATGAGCCGGGCCAGCTCCTCGACGGTGGGGGCCTGCTCGATCCAGCCCTTGGCCAGTTCCACGGAGTTGTCCTCGCTCCACTCGTAGCGGCGGGACGGGTGGTCGCTGATGGGCGTGAACATGGGTCCGGTGATGCGGCCGTTCTCGTCGAAGACCATGTACGACGGAATCCGTGGAAAATCCTTGACGTGCACGTCGTAGAGGCTCATGTCGCGCCAGGGGCTGTCCTGGGGCGCCGGCGGGTACTCGTCCATGTAGCGCTTGCCGAACTTGTCGACGACGATCCAGGGCATCATCTTCGGCCCCTCGTCGCCGCTCTTGAGCGAGAACTCTTCGCCCGGCTTGGGCAGGTGGTTGGCGCCGTGGCGCCCCTGGATGCGGTGGCGGAACGCGATGGGGTATTCCGGCGACTTGAAACCGTAGCCGCCGTGGACGTGCCACATGTGCCACAGGCCCGCGCCGGCCTTCTGCCCCATGAGCAGGCCGTCGCCGGTGTTGCCCAGGGCGCAGATGGGATAGAACGGCTGGGCCTGGAGGTACTGGAGCCGGAGGTGCTCGTTGTGCTCGAAGCCTCCAGCGGCCAGGACCACGCCCTTCCGCGCCCGTATCCGCAAGGACTTGCCGTCGCTCTCGGCCACCACTCCCATCACCCGTCCGTGCTCGTCCGAGATCAGCTCCCGCACCGGCGTGGACAGGGACACGTCGATGCCGCGCTTGTTCACGTTGTCTTCCACCACCTTGAAGGCGATCCAGCCGGTGCCGTGGACCTGGAGCCAGGGATAGCATTGGGCCTCGTCGCTCTTCACCGCCAGGAGGCCGATGGCGTCTCCCGGAGGACCGCCGTCGAAACGGTAGGTGCCGCCGGTCCCGTGCCGTTCCTGTACCTGGATGTCGGTTTCGTCGGTGAGCTCCTTCATGAAACCGGAAAGGGTGCGGAGTTCCCTGGCGAAGGTGTGGATCACCGGGTCTGGCACGGTGTTGAGGCACATGCGCTTGAGGTAGGCGAAGGCCTTGTCCACGTCGTCGGTGATCCTGAAGAAGCCGCCGGAGAGGATGGAGTTGCCGCCCGGGTGCTCCATCTTTTCCAGCAGCATCACCCGGGCACCGAGGTCGTGCGCCACGATGGCCGCTATCCCGCCGGAGTATCCGTAGCCCATCACGACAACGTCGGTCTCTCGATCCCAGGATGCGTTCATGTCTGGACCTCGTTGAACGAGAAACGGGTCAGGCGAGCCCAAGCCAGACGAACAGCTCCCCCGGCGGGAAAGGCAGGTGCAGTCCGTAGTCGAACAGGCCGAAGAAGAAGCCCCACGCCACCGCGGTCAGGGCGAGGCTGATGCCCCACTTCTCGCCGGCCCCCAGCTTGAGATAGGCGAGCGTCGCCACTGCCGATGCCGTAATGAAGCCGAGAAACCAGATCATGAGGAAGAAACCCACCGTCCAGCACACGATGCCCACGGTGCGGCGGCGCAGCAGCGCGCGCTCGGCCGCGATGGCGGCGGTCTCCGCCACCGCCGCCGGCCCCGGAACGCGGAATTCGTGGATCAGGGCAAGAATCGCCAGCGCGAGACTCGGGATGCCTACCGCGAGGGGGAACAGCGCGGCCTGCTTCTCCACGGCGCCGAAGCCGTAGAGCGCCTCGTAGACCACGTAGACGAAGAGGGCGACGAACAGCCCGGCGAAGAGAGTGCGCTCCGACTTGGACGCCTCTCCTACTTCCGGCGGCCCGGTATCCTCGTAACCTTCACCGGCCGGTCCCTCCCCTGCCGCTTCCAACGGCCGCCGCTGCCGGCGCGCCTGCCAGAGCGGATAGAGCAACGCTCCGGCGATCATGAGCCCGATGACGATCACCCCGGGCCGCGTCACCCAGCTCATGCCGTAGATCTTGCTGGTGAGGAACAGGTTGTTGTCGGCGATGCCTCCCAGCACCAGCCCCAGCAGCAAGGGAGGGCGTTGCCAGTCGTTGCGGATCATCAGCCATCCCACCGCGCCGAACAGCAGCACCACGATCATGTCGCCGAAGCTGTTCTTGACGGCGAAGCCGCCCAGGAAGATGAGCAGCAGCAGGAACGGGATGAGGTAGGTGCCCTTGACGAAGGTGATCCGGGCCAGGTGCTTGAGGAAGAGGAAGCTGACCGCCACCGTGACGATGTTGGAGAGCACGATGATCCAGACGAAGGAGAAGGTCAGGTTCAGGTGCTTGTGCGGGTTCAGCAGGTCCGGACCGGGGACGATGCCCTGGATGATGAACGCCCCCAGCAGGATCGCCATGCCGACGCTGCCGGGCACGCCGAAGGCGATGGTGGGGACCAGCGAGCCCCCTTCCTTGGAGTTGTTGGCGGCGCCGGGTCCCAGCACCCCCTCCACCGCACCCTGGCCGAAAGAGGTCTGGTCCGAGGAACCGCTCTGGACCGCGTGGGCGTAGGCCACCCACTGGGCCGGACCGCCGCCCAGCCCCGGGATCAGGCCAATGTAGGTGCCGATGGCGCTGCAGCGGAGCACCAGCTTCCAGTGACGGAAGGTGTCCCGTACGCCTTGCATGACCCCGCCCAGGGCGCTGGGCGCGTCACGGGCGATGCTGCTTCCCTGGGTCCCCAGCTCGATGATCTCAGGGATGGCGAAAAGCCCCACGGTCACGGCCACCAGGGAGAGGCCGTCCCACAGGAACAGGACGTTCTGGCTGCCGAGGATGGGCTCCAGGGTGTAGCGGGAGACGCTGGTGATGGCGTCGAGCCCCACCATGGCCAGCACCAGGCCGAATCCGCCGCCGGTGAGGCCCTTGGCGAGATTGCCGCCGCTCAGGGACGCCAGGAAGGTGATGCCCAGGAGGCTGAGCATCAGGAACTCGGGGGCGCCGATGGACAGCACCAGCGGCTGGACGATGGGGATGGCCAGGGCCAGCGCGAAGGCGCCGAAGATGGCGCCTATGAGGGAGCTCATGAGCGCGGCGCCCAGGGCGCGTCCAGCCTCGCCGCGCTTGGCCATGGCATGGCCGTCCACGATGGTGGCGGCGGTGATGCCTTCCCCCGGAACCCCGAACAGCACCGAGGTGATGTCGCCGGTGGTGGCGGTGACCGCGTGGCTCCCCAGCAGGAACGCAAACGCCGTGGTGGGGTCCATCTTGTAGATGAACGGCAGCATCAGCGCCAGCGTGGTGGCGCCGCCGAGCCCCGGCAGGATTCCCACGGCAAAGCCGATGGCGATGCCGATCATCATGAAGATGAAGGGATCCTGCCCGGCCGCCGTGAACGGCAGCACGGCTCCAAGGCCGGCGAACAGGGAACCGAAGTAATCAAGCATGGCTCAGCAGCCCTCGTCCGTCACTGGTGCGAAGTAGCACCATCCCGCAACCGTCATTCCCGCGAAAGCGGGAATCCAGGGGCGGGCGTTACCAGGAGTCCAGTCCCGCCGCGTTGCGGCCGGCGATCCGTCCGGTGACGAAGCACTCGGTGATGTTTCCCGCCTCCAGGTAGAGGTGGCCGAAGGACGAGCCGCACTCCCCGGCGGAGAAGAGCCGCCGGATGGGCTCGTTGCGCACGTCCATGACGTGCTGTTCGGCGTCGTGAACAGGCCCGCCTTGAGTGTTGGACACGATGGGCCAGACCTCCATCAGGTAGAATGGCGGCGTGTCGATGGACAAGCGAGTGCCGGGCAGCCGGTGGTACCGGTCGGTTCCGCCGCCGGCGCACACCCGGTTCCATTCTTCCACCGTGGCCTTGAGCGTGGCCGGGTCTGTCGCCGGGATCATCCCGGCGATGGTGTCGAGATCGTCGGCCTTCCTGATCCAGCCCCGCTCCACCTCCGCCAGGTTGTCTTCGCTCCAGTCGTAGGAGACAGTCTCATCGTGCACGGTGGGCTGTCCCACCGGGCCCAGCTTGCGGCCCTTCTCGTCGAACACCAGGTAGGCGGGGATGCGCGGGAACTCCTGCTTGTCGGCGTCGTAGAACTCCAGCGCTCGATGGCCGGTGTCCTGCACCGCGGGCGGATACTCGTTCATGAACCGCCGTCCGTACTTGTCCACGGCGATCCAGGGCATCACCCAGTCGTCCTTGCGCGGGCCTCTGAAGCAGTGGCGGAAGGCCAGCGGGAACTCCGGATACTTGAATCCGTAGCTGCCGTGGAAGTGCCACATGTGCCACATGGACGCCCCCACCTCCTGGGCCATGGTGATGCCGTCGCCGGTGTTGCCGGTGAAGAGCGTGTAGACCGGCATGGCCTCGAAGTAGTTCCGCTTCATCTCGTCGTTGTTCTCGAAGCCGCCGCAGGCCAGGATGACGCCCTTGCGGGCCTTGATGGCGACCTCCTCGCCGTCGTGCTCCGCCACCAGCCCGACGATGCCGTAGTCCGGGTGCCGCACGAGGCGCTTCGCCGGCGTGGCTTGCCGCACCGAGATGTTCGGGCGGGCCTCCACGTTGTCCAGGAGCACCTTGAAGAGGCGCGCGCCGCCGCGCAGGCCCTTGGCCCACCCGAAGCCCTCGTAGCCCTCCATGGGCGCGATCTTGAAGCCGTCCAGCCCCTCGCCGCCCGGGAACGGATAGGTGCCGCCGTTCCGCTGCTCTTCCAGCTCGAACGGGGTTTCCTTCACCAGGTCCTTCACGAAGTCCTTCATCTCCGTCATGCCCTTGGCCAAGGCCCGGAGCACGTCGTCCGGAGTGCGGCCGGCGTTGGTGTGCTGCAGGTACTCGAACGCCTTGTTCTCGTCCATTGCGGTGGCGATGCCGCCGCCCGCGAGGATCGAGATGCCGCCGGGGTTGGGCATCTTCTCGACGATGGTGACCTCGGCGCCGTCGTCCGCCGCCGCTACCGCGGAAACGCCTCCGGCGAACCCGAAGCCCACCACCACTACGTCCGTCTCGATGTCCCAGCGGGCCGGAAGCCCGTTCTCATGGTTCTCCAAGGTCCTTCTCCCCTTTCGTATGGAATCCCGCCCGGCACCCCGTTCCTCTACGAGGCCGGCGGGCGGGCGGGCGTGAAACCCCGCCCTTACGCTCGCCCGGGCAGGACCACCTCCGCGTCGCCGCGGGTGTTCACCATGCCGTCCTGCCGGGTTCCGGTAATCTCCAGAGTCACCGTGTTGGTGCCGTCGTCCCTGGCCGTGATCCGGCCCGAGTAGGTGGTCAGGTCGCCGTACAGGCCGGGCCGCACCACCTGTACCTTCAATCGCTTGAGGAAGCCGTCGTCTCCCATCCAGTTGGTCACCAGGGGCGCCACCCAGCCGAACCGCATCACGCCGTTGTCGAACGGCGCGGGCATGCCTCGGCCGGCGGCCATGTTGGCGTCCTCGTGCTGCTGGGAATACTTCACGGGAAAGCCCGTGACCGGGTTGAACATGGCGGTGTGCATGGCCTTGCTGAGGTCCAGATAGCCCCAGCGCCCGGCCTTGTAGGACGGGCCGATGGCCGCGTTCCAGGCCACCATGTCGCCGATGGTCAGGGGGCCGCGGACGATGGACGGAATATCGCTCCGGGTCTCGACGTCCTCGAAGAAGAGCGTGTCCGCGCCGCGGCGGTATTCATCGCGCCAGGTGCTCTCGAGCCGCTCCAGGGCGCCGTCGTCGTAGCGCGGCACCCGGTGCTCCATCATGGTCTGGAGGCCGATCTGGGTGGCCATGATCATGGTGCCGGTGGCCCGGGCCACCAGGGCGTTGTCCTGATTGCGGTAGTCGATTTCCGAGATGACGAAGTTGAGCCGCCGTCCCTCCTTGTTCCGCTTCTCGAAGAACTCCTTCTGGCGCGGTTCGGAGCTCAGGGTGTCGCCGGCGTACACGTTGCCGGACCATTCCACCTCCACGCCGCCGATGAGGGACGCCAGCGGCGCCTTCATGGGCGCGCCGTGCAGGATCGGGTAACGGTTGACGAACACGAATGCCGGCGGGGCCTGGTTCTTCCCCTTCCCGGTCCCGGCCGCATAGCCGGAGTCCGTCCACAGCGGATTGTCGTCGTCCGTGCCGTAGGCGAAGTGCTTGATGGCGTCCTCGGTCACGGAGCTGACCCAGGGCTGACGTTCCTCCACGATCTTGCCCGTCATCTCCTCCGTCACCGCTTTCCATGCGTCGATGGCGGCGTCCACCTGCTCCATGTCCACCTGCTGGTGCGCTGTCATTCGTTCTCCCGTTTGTGAGCCGATCACATCAAGGGTTGCCGGAGTCCATGGGTCCGGTGATGGCCGAAATCTCCTCTTCCGAATAACCCAATTCCCGCAGCAAGGAAACCGTATGCTCGCCGAGCTGAGGCGGATCGGTCCGCCGCGGCAGATCCGAGTCGCGGAAATCCACCGGCAGGGCGGGCAATGGAGACGAAGTCCCGTCCGGTGCCGTCAGCGGGGTCATGTGGCCGCGTTCCTTGAGATGCGGGTGCTCGAACAGGTCCGTGGGGGTGTTGATGGGGGCATGAGGAATGTTGGCCGATTCGAGGCGCCCGACGATGTCGCGGAAGTCGAAGGCGCGCACCAACTCCTCGGTGCGCCGGGTCAGACGGGCGAATTCCGCCCGGCGGCCGGCGTTGTCCCGCAGCGCCTCCTCCGCCCACAGGTCGTCGAGGCCGAACTCCTTGCAGTAGGCCTGCCACTGGATGTTGCTGGTGACGCCGATGAACACGTGGCGCCGGTCCCGGGTCTCGAACACCTTGTAGATGCCCCATCCGAGGTCCTGGCCCACGCCGCGCTCGGTCATGGGAGCGGGCACCTCTCCGGAAATGCCCGCCTTGGCGATGTGCTGCGAGACCAGGAACACGGCGGTCTCGAACAACCCGACCCGCATCTCGTTGCCGCCGCCGTCCCGCCCGCGGCCGAGCAGTGCCGCCAGGATGCCGATGACGCCGAACATGGCGCCGGTCATGTCGACGATGGAGGCGCCGGCCCGAAGCGGCATGCCGGGGGGGCCGGTCATGTAGGCCAGCCCGCCCATCATCTGCGCGGGCTCGTCCAGCAGGTTGCGCTGCTCGTAAGGCCCGGCCAGGAATCCCTTGATGCCGCAGTGAAGCAGGCCGGGCTTGATGCGTTGCAGCGCGTCGTAGCCCAGGTCCATGCGCTCCAGCACGCCGGGACCGTAGTTGTCGACGAGCACGTCGGAGGTCCGCAACAGCCGCTCGAAGGCCTCGCGCCCGCGGGGGTCCTTGAGGTCCAGGGCGACGCTCCTTTTGCCGCCGTTGAACGCCAGGAAGTAGCCTTGGTTGCCGCGGCTGAAGCGGGCCTGGTCGCCGCTGCCGGGGCGTTCCACCTTGATGACGTCGGCTCCCAGCGCGGCCAGGATGAGCCCCGCCGTGGGTCCGGCCACGATGTGGCCGAGCTCGAGCACTCTGATGCCGTCAAGCATGGTTGGTGAAGAAACGCTCCGAGGCCGTAGAATCGGCGGTTGTCCCCGCAGATATACGGGCTAGCAAAGCACGGTTTCCCCTGTCAACTGCATCCGTCCCGTCGCCGCGGGTCAGCGCAGTCCGTCCGGCAACGCCATCTCCAGCAGTCCCGGACGTCCCGTCAGACCGGCGGAGCGAGCCCAGGCGGCCAGCGGTCCGAACCGCCCCGCCGCTTCGCTCAACAGGTCGGGCGCGGGGATGGCGATCTCTCCGGTCCCCTCCCCCGTCAGTTGTTCGGCAAGCAGCCGGAGCGTGGATTTCCGGCGCGGGAAGAGCCGCAGCCGGACGGCTGCGTCGGGCGGGATTCCAGCGATCTCACGGACGGCCGCGAGGGTCGCGGCGTAACCGCCCAACTCGTCCACCAGTCCCCGTTCCCTGGCATCGGCGCCGGTCCAGACACGTCCCTTGGCCGCTGCCGATACCTGTTCCCGGGAAAGATTCCGGCCTTCCGCCACCTTGGCCACGAAGTCGTCGTAGACCGTGTCGAGCAGCCGCGCGAGGCGGGCGCGCTGGGCCGGATCATAGTCCTGAACCGCGCTCCAGAAAGTGGCGTTGCTGTTCGCGGCTATCCGGTCCCAGGATACGCCCAGCTTTTCCCACAAACCGCTGGTTACGACCTTCCCGCCCGCCACCCCGATGGAGCCGGTGAGGGTCGCGGGCTGGGCCAGGATCCGGTCGGCCGGGGCGGCGACGAAGTAGCCGCCCGAACCTGCGACGTTGCCCATGGAGACGACCACGGGCTTGCCCCGCCGGCGGGCGCGCAGCACTTCGCGCCGGATGACGTCCGAGGCGACGTAGGAGCCGCCGGGACTGTCGATGCGGAAGATGATGGCCTTTACGTCACCGTCTTCCGCGGCCCTGCGGAAGGCCCGGGCGATGCTGTCCGAGCCCATGGAGTTCCGTCCGGTGAGGGCGGGGCGGCGGCTGCTCCCGCCGTGGACCTGGCCCAGGCCGTAGATCAGCGCCACGGTGGCCGGGTCGCCGTCCCTGGCCTCAAGCCGGCGGCGGTAGCGGGACAGGGGCAGGAACGCGATATCCAGCCCGAGCTTCTCGCGTACTATCCTGTCCAACTCGTCGCGGTAGCGCAGCCCGTCCACCAACCCGGCCTCCAGGGCCTCCCCGGCGGGGAAAGGCCCCTGCTGCATCAAGGCCCGCACCTTGTCGCCGGAAAGCTTGCGCCCCTCGGCGATCCCCGCCGTCAACTGCCCGGTCAGGGACGCCAGGATCCGGGTCATGGCCTCCCGCTGGGCCGTCGTGAATCCGCTGTCGGTGAAACGGTCCTTGACGCCCTTGTACTCCTTCCGCTGCTCCACCCGGAACTGCACGTCGAGCTTCTCCAGCGCGCCCTTGAGGAAATAGCCCTGCGCCAGCAGGCCGGTGAGGCCCACGCTGCCGGACGGTTGCAGGTAGATCTTCTCGAACGCCGCGGCCAGATAGAAGGCGGCGTTGCCGGGGCCGAAGTCGCCGAAGGACTCGGCAAAGGCATAGGCAGGCTTGCCGGAGCGGCGGAAGGTCCGGACCGCGTCGCGTAGTTCCTGGGTCCGCGCCAGTCCCATGTTCGAGGCGCCGATGCGGGCCACCAGCCCCACCACGCGCTCGTCGCCCGCCGCCCGCTCGATGGCGGCCACGGTTTCCCACAGCGTCTGCTGCTCCCTCCCGAGGCCGGTCCAGGAGGCGAGCCCGCCGGAGCCGTACTCGGGGACGGCGCGGTCCAGGTCCAGGGTGAGGACCGTCTTTTCCGGTATCGGCGGCGTGCGCATGGAGAAGAAGATCAGCGCCGCCGCCACGCCGGCGGCAGCCACGGTGGCCACGGCTCCAATGACCATGAGAACGATTCGGATGATGCGCATGGACCCTCCTTGCGGGCGCCGGTTTCAAACCCGGCGCGCCCGAAACGCGGCGGCCTGCAGGCTTCTTCGTCGGATAGGTTCGTGTCCCGTCCGCCGTCTGTTACACAGAAGATGTTGCCGGAAACGGAGCGGGATACAAGCCGGCCGGCGAAGAGAGAATCGATGGTGAGGATCACCAGCAGGATAAGCCTGGACGAGGACGAGATCGAAGAGCGCTTCATCCGGGCCTCGGGTCCCGGCGGGCAGAACGTGAACAAGACCGCTACCGCGGTGCAGCTTCGGTTCAGGATCGTCGATTCCCCCTCGCTGCCCGAAGCCGTGAGGCAGCGTCTCGTGCGCGTCGCCGGCAGGCGAGTGGACAAGAGCGGCGTCCTGACCATCGAAGCCAAACGCTACCGTGACCAGTCGCGCAACCGGGAGGATGCACTGGAGCGCCTGGCCGGTCTGGTCCGCAAGGCTGCCGAGATGCCGGCGCCGCGACGGCCCACCAAGCCCACGGCGGGCGCGCGTCAGCGCCGTCTCGACGACAAGCGCAGACGGAGCCGGCTCAAGAAGTCGCGCCGCCCCGACCCCGCGGAGTGAAGTTCCCTCTTTTCGGGGCGTGAGCCGATCAGTGCAGCGTCGGCGGCTCGTCGTCCCGCTTCCTGCCTTCGATGATCCTGAAACGCCGCTTGAGACGGGCCAGCCGGAAACGATAGTACTCGTGCCGTACCGTGGCCCAGGAGCGCCGCGGGTTCAGCATGTGGCCCCACCGGAGGTAGACGTAGCCGAACAGCATGCCGCCCAGGTGACCGAGGTGGGAGATGCCCGAGTTTCCGGGGCTGATGGAGGAGTAGAACGCGATGGCCCCGATGATGAGCACGAAGTACTTCATCCGGATGGGGAACAGCAGGTAGAGGTAGATCACGCTGTTGGGATAGAGCCGGCCGTAGGCCAGCAGCACGCCGTAGATGCCGGCGGAGGCCCCGATGGTAGGGATGGCCTGGGCCGGTTCGAGGAGCAGCACGCAGAGGCCGCCCCCGACCACGCTTACCCAGTAGTACTTGAGAAAGAAGCGCGTGCCCCATGCCCGCTCCAGGTCGCACCCGAACATCCACAGGGCCAGCATGTTGAACAGGATGTGGAACAGCCCGAAATGGAGGAACTGGTAGGTGAAGAGCTGCCAGACCTGGAGGTCGTTCCAGACGAGCCGCGGCACCAAGCCGAAGATCCACAGCAGCGGAGGTCCCCCGAGGAACGGCAGTTGGAAGACGAAGACGACGATGTTGACGATCAGCAGCCACTTGACCGCCGGCGTCACCGGACCGCCGAAGCTGAAGGAGCCGTAGGCGGGCTGGGTCCGGTACATCATGGTTTCAATATAACGTATTGCATGGAGGGCCGTAAGCGGCTAAGCGTGGGTGACATGAAGGTCCTCATTACCGGCGGAACCGGCGTGAACGGCGCGGCCACCGCGCGTCTTCTGGTGTCCCGGGGACAACGGCCCGTGCTGCTGGACAACCGCGTGGACATGTCGCTGGTCGCGGACATCGCGGACGACGTGGACATCGTGACCGGCGACATCCTGGACGGCGCCGGGCTGAAGGAACTGGCGGCGGCCCACGGCATCACCCACATCGCGCACATGGCGGCGCTGATGCCGGGCCCGGCCGAGGCGAACCCGGGCTTGGCCATCGCCATCGGCGTGGACGGCACCCTGAACGTGCTGGAAGCCGCCCGCGCCTGCGACGTCCGGCGGGTGGTGTACACCAGCTCCAACGCCTTCATCGGCAACGTCACGGGCAGGCACGGCCATCCCGACTTCGTGCCCCTGGACGAATCCCTGCCGCCTGATCCCGCGGATATCTACGGCGTCACCAAGGTCTGCTCCGAGACCCTGGGCAACTACTACCGCAAACGCCACGGCATCGAGTTCGTGGCCCTGCGCTACCCCTCCATCTACGGGCCCGGCAAGCTGGCCCGTCACGGCGTGCTCGCCCTCTACGGCAAGGTCATCGAGGACGCCATGGCCGGGCGCGAGTTCTCCGTTCCGCGCGGCGGCGACCAGCGCAACGACGTGGTCTACGTCGGCGACGTCGCCCACTCCATCGTGCAGGCCCTGAACGCGGAGGGTCTCACCCAATGGACCTTCAACGTCGGCACCGGCCGGGGAGTCACCCTCAAGGACTTCGCCGCCGTCCTGAAGCGCCTCTTTCCCGATTCGCGGATCGAGATCGGCGACGGCCTCGACTTCCGGGACGGCTACAAGCAGAGCTACTGCATCTTCGATATCGGCAAGGCCCGTGAGCAACTGGGCTACACGCCGCAGTACGATCTGGAGCGGGGCATCGAGGATTACATCGGGAGCATCAGGAAGCTGGGCCTGCCCGTCTGATGTCCCCGCCCGGGCGCCGCGTCTTGTCTTTGACGAAGCCCGTCAATGGGTGAGTTCGTCACGCGCGAAGCCGGCTGAATCCTGCTCGAGGACCACCCGGCCGGTAGTCCCGTGACCCCGTTTGTGTTATCGTCTACCAGTCACGTAGGGATACGAAATTCAGGAGGTTGGGCGCATGAAACTCTACCACTTTCCACCTTCGACGAATTCGTTGAAGGTGCGCATCGCCCTGCTGGAAAAGGGTCTGGAATTCGAAAGCGTCGTCATCGACCTGACGAAGAAGGAGCAGAAGGACCCGGAGTACCTGAAGATCCATCCCTTCGGCCAGGTGCCCGCCCTGGATGACGACGGCTTCGTCGTTTACGACTCCACCGTCATCATCGAATACCTGGAGGACGAATACCCCCACCCGCCGTTGTTGCCCGCCGACTCGGAGAATCGCGCTCATGCCCGTCTGATGGAAGATTACCGGGACAACCACGTCAACCCCCACTTCGTCACGCTGATACACGAGCACCGGAAGCCGGAGGAGGACCGCGACGTCGCGCTCATCCGAGAGACCCAGGGGAACATTGGGTCGGTCTTCGCCGTGATCGAAAGAGAGATCCAGGACAAGGAGTATCTGGCCGGCTCGTTCAGCCTTGCCGACATCGCCTTCATGCCCAACATCGCCCTGCTGGAGCGGTTCCAGGTGCCCCTGGACCCCGACTTCAAGAACGTGGCCGCCTGGGTCGAACGGCTGCGCGCCCGGGCCAGCTACGCCGCTACCCAGAACTAGTTCGAACCGCGCCCCTACAAGACACGGGAGACGGTTCCTGCGATTGCTGCTTGCCTGGCTGGTACATCTCTACACCGCCCTCGGGGCGGTGGTGGCGGTATTCACCCTGGCGCTGGTGGCCCAGAACCGGTACCGCGAGGCGCTGGCGCTCATGGGGCTGGCGCTGATTCTCGACGCCACGGACGGGACCTTGGCCCGGGCGGCGCGGGTGAAGGAAGTGGTTCCCCGGGTGGACGGCGCCCGTCTGGACGACATCGTCGACTACCTCAACTACGTCCTCGTCCCTTGCTTTCTGCTGCTATGGGCGGAGCTGCTGCCGGCCGGTCATGGAGCGTGGATCGTGTGCCTGCCGCTCCTGGCAAGCGCCTACGGTTTCTCGCAGGCCGACGCCAAGACTCCCGACCACTGCTTCCTCGGGTTTCCCTCGTACTGGAACGTGGTGGCGTTCTACTGCTTCGTGCTGGACTGGGGTCCGTGGTTCAACGGACTGCTGGTCATCGTGTTGTCGGTGATGGTCTTCGTGCCTATCCGCTATCTGTACCCCAGCCGTAACGTTTTCCTGCAGGGCCTGACCATCGCCTTGGCTGTTGTATGGGGCGTGCTTTGCCTGCTGGTGGTGTATCTGTTACCGGACCCACCCCGCCACCTGGTATCGGCGTCGCTTTTCTTCCCCGCCTACTACCTTGCGCTGTCGTTCTGGTCGCACCTACGGGCCGGCTAGCGGGTGGGTTCCACGGATTCGTCCCGGTGGATCCGGACCGCCAGCACATCGGCTTCGGCGCACACCTGCCGCTCACAGCTCAAGGTGCAGGTCAGGAAGGTCTTGCGGCCCTGGACCTTGCGGATGGTGGCGCGAAGCTCCAGGGGTCTTCCGAGGGGGGTGGGGCGCCGGTAGTCGATGTTCATGTTGGCGGTGACGAAGAAGACCCGCGGCGCGCTGCCGATGGCGCGCCGCTCGTCCCGGTAGGCCCGGGCGATGGCGAGGTTCATGCTGTGACAGTCGAGCAGGGTCGCGATGACGCCGCCGTTCACCACCTCCCGGGTGCCGCCGCAGTGGTGCGGCTCCGCGGTCCAGATGCCCACCGCGTCCTCGCCGTCCCAACGGCTCTTGATCCGGAACCCCAACTCATTGGCCGGACCGCAGCCGTAGCACAGGGTGGTGGCGCCCTGGTCCTGAAACGACAACGCCTCGCTCATGGGTTCGTCTCCCCTTCCGCCGCCGGTCCGGACAAGTCTCCGGCTAGCCCGCGCGGGCCACGCCGAGTTGAAGCCGCCCTACCCCGTCGATCTCCGCCACCAGCTCGTCGCCCGGGGCCAGTTGTTTCTGGAAGGCCGGGGCGTCCGGGTTGCCGCTGGCGACGAGGTCGCCGGGAAAGAGGGTCCCCACTTGCGAGAGATAGCTCACCAAGCGGGCCACGCCGTTGATCATGCCGCCGGTGCTCGCCGACTGCCGCAGGTCGTCGTTCACCCACAGGCGCATGTCCAGGGCTTGCGGGTCGGGTATCTCGTCGCGGGTGACGATCCAGGGGCCCACCGGGGCGAAGGTGTCGAAGCCCTTGCGCACGCAGCGGGTGCCCATGAGGTTCCTTCCGGAGCCGTATCCCCGGGCGGTGACGTCGAGGATGACGCTGTAGCCGAACACGGCGTCCAGGGCCTCGTCCACCGACAGGTCCCGGCTTTCCCTGCCGATGACGACGCACAGCTCCAGCTCGGGGAAGACGGTCTCGGCGTTGGGGGGGATGAGGATGTTCTCCCCCGGACCGATCACCGCCGACGGCGGCTTGAGGAAGATGTGCTCGAGCAGCTCATCCGGCGGGGTTTCCCGGGTCTCTCCCCGTCCTCCGCCGCTGGATAGGTTCTTGCTGCCGCGATGGTAGTTGCCGGCGGCGGCCCAGATCTTCGAGGGCGCCGGTACGGGGGCCGCCAGTTGCGCGGCATCGAGGGCCACCGGGCTCCCTTCCGAAACGGCCCGCTCGACGGCCGCCCGGTTGGTTTCATACGAAGCGGCCAGGTCCGTCATGGAGTCGCAGACGCCGTTCAGAAGGACCTTCTTGCCGTCTGCCGTTACCGCGGCCACGCTGCCGTCTTTCAGGGTCGCAAAGCGCATCGAGTACCTCCATGCAGCCGTCGCGTCTCAAAATACGTCACGGCCAGCGCAGGTTGTGCTTATGGGTCCCGGACCACGGGTCAGGCCCGGGGCAGGCTCGATCCGGGGCCAGGATGACCATGAGTCTTCCGGGTAGGCCCGAAATGACGGGCAGAGATTCGGGCCGGCGCGAGGAGGACTAGTAGGCGTCCTTGAGCTCCCTGACCCTGGCGAACACCGACACCGGGTCCGTTCCCTGACCGGGGAAGCGCTCGGAGAGGCCGGCCTTGATCTCGTCGCTTTCCCAGCGAAGAAACGGATTGGTCTCGAGCTCGTCGCCGAGCCGGGACGGAACCGTGAACCGATCCCTTGCCCGCAGCTCCTGTACGGCCTCCAGCCTGCGGCGGACCTTCTCGTTGTTGGGTTCCACCGTCAGCGCGAACTGGAGGTTCTTTTCCGTGTACTCGTGGCCGCAGTAGACCAGGGTTTCTTCGGAAAGACCCCGCAGCTTGCCCAGGGAAGCGGTCATCTGCTCCGGGGTGCCCTCGAAGACCCGGCCACAACCGCCGGCGAAGAGCGCATCGCCGCTGAAGAGCCTGCCGGGGAACACGAACGCGATGTGGCCGCGGGTATGGCCGGGAATGAACAGCACGCTCCCGCGCTCTTCCCCCACCTGGACCTCGTCGCCTTCCACGAGCGGATGGGTGATGCCCGGGATGCGTTCCTCGTCCACCTTGGCGCCGAACACTTTCAGTTCCGGCTTCTGTTGGAGCAGGTATTCGTTTCCGCCGGTGTGATCCCGGTGATGGTGGGTGTTGAGGATGGCGGTAAGCTCCACGCCTTCCTCCCGCACCCGGCGCCATACCGGCTCGCCCTCGGAGGGGTCCACGATGCCGGCCTTGTTGGTTTTCTCGCAGATCACGAGGTAACCGTAATTGTCCTGCAGCAACGGTATCTGAACGATTCTCATGGCGCCTTTATAGCAAAACACGGGGTGGCGGACCACAGGCGCGACGCTCCGCGGACGCCGAGTGCCGTTGACCCGCGTCCCGGCTTTGCATACCCTGACACCATGCTGAATGCCGGAGTGGGACAGTCATCGCAGACGGATACCCGCGGCGCCCTCGAGGAAGCGGCCGGACTGGCCATGGACCGCCTGCCCGACGGCAATGCCGACCTGGTGGTGCTGTACGCCACCGCTGACCATGCCGGCGCCCTCGAGCAGGAGCTGGCCCGGCTGCGGCAGGTAACCGGGACCCGCAACACCGTGGGTTGCAGCGCCCTGGGAATCCTCACGGACGGCGGCGAGATCGAGGGAGAGTCCGGAGTCGCGGTGATGGCGCTCGCTTCCGACACGGTCCGGGTGCGCCCGTTTATCCGGGACTCCCTCAAGGGAAACGACGGCGACGCGGGCCGGGACATCGCCAATACCGTGGCGCCCGACCAGCCCTCCCTGACCGTGCTGCTGGCCGACGGGTACCGGAGCCGCCCCGACGCCATGCTGGACGGCATGGCGGGCGCCGGGCACCCGGGCCCCGTGGTGGGCGCGGGCGCGTCGGAGAGCGCCGGACACGGCCGCACCTACCAGTTCTACGAGGATCGGGTGATCAGCAACAGCGTCGTGGGCTTCGCGCTGTCGGGCGCCTGCGGCACCGCCGTCGAACTCACCCAGGGCTGTCAGCCCGTCAGCTCGCCCATGTGCATCACGAAGGCTCAGGAGAACCTCATCTTCGAGATCGACGGCCGCCCGGCGTTCGAGGTGTTCGTCGAGCTCATCGGAAAGCCGTTCCAGCAGGACCTGCGGCGGGCGCTGGCCTTCGTGTTCGTGGGGCTTCCACCGGACCCGGCACAGAGCGGCATCGAGCCCGGGCAGTACCTGGTCCGCAACATCATCGGCCTGGATGCGCAAAGGGGCATACTGGCGGTGGCCCAGCCGGTGGAGACCGGGCAGCCGCTGATTTTCACCCTCCGGGACGGCCAACGGGCGCGGGACGACCTCGGGCAGATGCTGGAACGTCAGGGGGCGCGGCTCGACGGCAAGAAACCGCGGCTGGGACTCTACTTCAACTGCTGCGCCCGCGGCACCGGGCTCTACGGCGTCCCGGGCATCGACACGGCCTACATCAAGCAGGCGCTTGGCGAGGTGCCTGTGATCGGCTTCTTCGGCAACTACGAGATCGGCCCCATGGCCGGCGGCAACCACTTGCTCACCTACACCGGGGTGCTGGCCCTCGTCACGGAGTGAGGCGTCTCCTCCCCGTCACCCCGGACTTGATCCGGGGTCGCATGATCGGATAGCCAATCCTCGCCACCATCCGTCGTTCGGTGCCGAATCTATGATAGTGTGTTGTAATGTTTGATATTTTTCTGTCCCATCCGGCTTTCGGCCCCTTGACTTGCCGCCAGACATCGCCTTCAATCGCCCCCGATTTGATGCCGTCCGTATGCGGTCTGATGACCGATATGCGGGCATTTCGAGGCGGAGCGCGATCATGCCGAAACGGAGCACCCTCAGGCTGACCAAGCGGATTGTGGACGGGCTGAAGTCCGGCGGCAAGGACGCCATCTTCTGGGACCGCAACCTCGCCGGCTTCGGGGTCAGGGTCCATGCCACAACCCCGTGGCCGGTTTGACTTTTCCCAGCGCCGGCCGGGCGCCAAACAAGGGCAGCGACGCGCCATTCACATCGGGAACCGACCACGACCCGTGGCACAGGACGTTTCTGAGCTTAGCCGCCTCTCGGAGATGATCGAGCAGCGCATCGAGACCCTTCACGACTGCCTCCGGGTGATCACGCACAGCCTTTCCGTATTGCTGGATAAGGTTCCCCAAGGGCTTCGTCAGTGCCCTCTCCAGCGTTGGCAACCATTTCGCAAATGCGGCATCTCCTTCGTCAGGTTCGTAGCGTTTGGTCGCCGTGAAGGAGAAATTTGCCTTTCCCAGCGTTTCTGCCAGGAATCCATATGTTGCCATATGTTGCCACTGTCCGCCCCAAGAGCTCCCAGAACGCCGCACTATGACGATGAGTAGGAAAGCCTACGGGAAGGGCATCCACATCCACGATACGCGCAATCATCCCATTTTCCTTGACTTGCCTGATGTCTATTCATGCCAACCCCGATAGTTGAGCATTGAGGCCAAGGCATCGTGGAAGAAAATCACTCATCGGGATCCATTTTAGCAAAGACCTCATCCTTCCTTGCAGTGTGTCTTGCCTTTCCGCGCATGCCGACTTTGACCCTGTTGCAGTCGGGAACTAACGCCACCAATCGCGCCAAATAGATTTGTCCTAACGCCTTCAAGCACCAGCAACCCGATTACCGGCATTCCTGATTGCCCTTGTCAATTCCCCAACTGTCGTGGACGGCCGCCCGTATGGTTGTCCCTCCTGCTCTCGTCGTCGATTCAGCTTCTCGCCACGCACCTCCGCATCTTCAATCCATGTCATCAATTTCTCAAACATCGCATCCCTTGCCAACTTTTGACCGTGCTCTGAATGCAGGCGATCGAACGCTTTCTTGACACAATGGCGCTCATCCGGCCGATCATAATCCTCCATGTGCAGGATTAGCCAGATCTCGAAGCATGGGTTGGATCTGGCAACTCCTATGCCGTTCGCCTCGCATAGCAACACAGCTTCATCAAATCTCGGGTGTTCGTCCCGATCAAACACAACCCATACTTGGTCATGTTCTTCAAATAGATTCCGTCGTCTTCCTTTCCCTCGCCCTGATTCTGCCGATTTGACGAACTTCCACGCTTTCTCCGCCAACGTAATGGGGGGACGCCCCTGCTCTCCGAATTCAATCGAAACCAGAGTCTCCCTGTAATGGCTTCTTAGTGCTCTAAAATACTGAGGCTCTGTCTTTTTACCTTCGCAAAAGAGAGTAAATCGCACCTTGGGTCTTCTCGTGGGGTTTCTTCGATCGATTCTTTCTTTTCGACGCTTGTTCATGCCATCACTTCTCTAGAAGCGAAGCTAGTGGATTATCGCCCGGTATAGCTCCGTACCGTCCCTGACGGTAACCCAGTTCGACATTGTCGTCCTTTCGTGTTCGAAAATCCGTAAGGGGATATATCTCTGTGTTACCATCTTTTCTCTTCTCCGCGAACCAGAGTTGATCTCTTCGAAGAAAATCGGATTGCATCAAATTTGTATCATGAGTTGTCGCGAAAATCTGTGCACCATTCGGGTTTGCTTCTCGAGAGCAAAACAACTGCAATATTGCCTCGCTTGCGACAGTATGTAGGCTGAGGTCCAATTCATCGACGAATATCGGCACCCCTTTGTCAATGGCCTTGAAGACCTTGCTCAAGATCAGCAGCAACCTGCGTGTCCCGGAACTCTCGAGGTTTAAATCAAAGTAAACGTTCTCCTCAGCCGTTCCACGATGTGCAAGCTGAAGCTCTTCTTTCATATACGTATCATCCGCTTCAAATTCCGGCGACAGCGTAAAATGCGTATTTTCTCCTAGAATAATATCCGAGCGAGTGATCCCTGCAGGCCGCGAAAAGAAGGAGATTATTCTTCGGAATCCGGAAATGCCCGTATCAATCAAATTCAAAAAATCTACAACTCGATCATCGAGCATGCCATCTTCTAAATTTATAGTTCCGCCATCGAACTCACTGTCTTCAATTAATCTTGGAACTTTATCGTGCGCAAATGAATTGGTTCCGGAGAAAATCAAATTTTGAAAGTATTCGTAGATACGTGTCAGGACTTGGTGATCGTTCTGCGCGGCAGCGGACAAAAACAAGCTATTAGACCGCGTGAGCTTCGAAATACTTTGGTTCTCCCCTTTCAAGCTGCGCCCGAACTCAAATTTCTGCCCCTCCCGCTCAAACAGCCTTTTGCTGTGGGCATGTGGGGTTTCATAGAGCCATTCCGAAGTAAACGTTCTGTCTGTTGCTTCAAATCCGTAGTGGTAGCGGACGCCTTCCAGTGTAAAATCGATTTCAAAGCATGACGGCTTCTCAGACCAATCCGGATCCAGCCTGAATTGGTGGCGGGGAATTCTACCGCCGGGCCCCCCTGTGATGTGCGACCACAGGACCAGGTTCTTCATTGTCTCCATGGAATCGACCAGGTTCGTCTTGCCAGACGCGTTAGCCCCGTAAATTACGGCCGCAGGGACGACGGCCCGGCTCTTCACGGCACCGCAGGGAAGCAGACCGTCGGCCCGGTCCTTGAGGGTTGACGCCGCGAACGACAGTTCTTGCCGCTCGCGAATGGAACGGTGGTTCTCGACAGCGAAGCGCAGCAGCATCCTTTCAGCTCCTTTTTGCCCTTTGATGGACAGAGTTATAGCAAAATTCGTGAAGAATGTGCAATCGTCACCTTAAAACGGTGTTTTGAGCGCCTCAGAAGGGCGGAGTTAGACCATCTGCGACAGAGGCTCGTCGGCGGCGATCGCTTCGATGTCGAATCGGGCGAGAAGCTCTTCCGGGAAATCGGCCGGATTGTCGATGACGATGTACCGTGTGCCGCACCCGATCGCCCTTGCAAGGAGATGGCGGTCGCCAGGGTCGGGAAAACCAAACGCTCTGACCACAGCGGCTCGTAGGCGGTAACCCGCGCGTCGGCGAAGTGCTCGGCCATGGCGCGCCGCTGCGGACGGACGCTGCGCTCCAGATGCGGCTGCCGATTGAGCAGGTTCCGCCTCCACTCGTCGAGGGTTCGCTCAGTCCACCTCGCCTGGAACAGGCCGGTATGGTGTGAGCAGCAGGATTTCCCGCGTTCGGAACGGAAACAGGACAATCGCATCAAGGACAGCGACGGGACGCACCGAGACGACCGTCAAGATGCATCGATCTCCTGGCCGAAACGGGCGAGATCGTCGAGCGCCGCATTGTGATCGGCATCGCGCCGATCCTTGTAGGCCATGAGATCGGCGTGCCGGCCGCGTGTCAGCGCCGCAGGCGCTTCCGCTTGTTGGCGAGGTAGTCCACGACGATGTAGTTGCCGATCTCGTCGGGAGAGGTGTAGAAGACGCGGCCGGTGTTCATCCGGGTCAGCCGGTCCACGAAGCCCATTCGGTAGTAGTCCATCCCCAGCATGAAGGTATTGATGCGGATGCCGCTCTGGGTGCAGCGGCGGACCTCCTTCAGGGTCTCCCGCACGATGCGCTCGTGGAGCAGGGCCGAGCCCCAGCCGCTGTGGAGGCGGCCGCCCCGGTCGACGTTGCAGGCGGTGGGCTCGCCGTCGGTGATGAGGATGATCTGGCGGTTGCTGGCCCTATTGTTTCCAAGGAGCTGCCGCGAGAACCTCAATGCTTCCTTGATATCGGTGCCATGCTCCATGAAATAGGTGATGGCGACGATGGAGGGGAGGTCTTCGGTGCGGATGATCTTGGCGTTGGAACGGAACGCCACCAGGTGAAGGACGTCCTGGGGGAACTTGGTCTCGATGAGCCGGTTGAGCGCCAGCGCCACCTTCTTGCCGGCGTGCAGGGCGTCGTTCATCAGCATGGAGTAGCTGACGTCGATGAGCAGCACGGTCTCCGTGTCGGTGGAGAACTCGTTCTGATACACCTGGAAGTCCCGGGGCTCTATCCGGACGGGAACTCCGGTCCTCCCGTCTTCCAGCGAGTGCATCAGGGTCTTGCGGATGTCGATGTTGAGTGGATTGCCGTATTCGTAGGGCTGGGTGTCCTCCAGGCGCATGCCCTGGTTGCCGGTCCTGGCGCTGGCGTGCTGCCCCCAGCGGTTCTTGTTCATGAGGGCGAAGATCTCTTTCAGGGCCTTGTCGCCGAGTTGGCGCATGCCCTTGGGGCTGAGCCTCAGGCCGCTCCCGGTCCGTACCAGGTAGCCCGCATCCACCATCATTTGCTCGACGCCCTGGAGGTACTTGAGCTGCTCGTAGGCTTCCTCGCCCAGCAGCTCGCGCATGGCCTCCATGTCGAGGTCGGAGACGTCGCCCAGCCCGCGCCGTCCCCAGCGCAGGAACTGCTCCAGGCCCCGTAGCTGCCCCAGCACCTGCCCGGCCTCGCCCATGCCCATGCGCTGGCTTCCCTGGAAGGGATACTGGCTCAGGAGCTGCTCGAGCTGCTCCATCCGGGACATGGCATCGCTCAGTTTCTGGAGCTCCTGCTGGCTCAGCGAGTCGAGGTTTTCCAGCAGATTGTCGAGGTCCTCCACCGCGGCATCCAGCATGTTGGGCAGGTTCTTCAGGAAGTCGTCATCGTCCAGCAGACGGTTCAGCCGCTCCAGCATCTGGGACAGGTCCGGCGCTCCGGGTCCCGTGAGGTTCTGTGGCTGTTGCATGGAGCGTTGGTCGATCTGTTCTCCGAGGCGCTCCTTGAGCTGCTGGTACCGTTCCTGGGCCTGGCGCATCCGCTCGGCCAGCTCGTCCATGTTGTCGGCGTACCGTCCGGACAGCCGCTCCATGAAGTTGCGCATCTGCTCGTGATACGCCTCGAGCTTCTCCGCCAGCTCGTTCAGCTTCTGGCTCAGCGCTGCGCTCTCTTCGGGGGACAGCTTGAAGGAGTCGGGCGAGTACTTGTCGAGGAGGTCCTGTTTCTTTTCCTCGGCCTGTTGCAGCAGGTCCCGCAGGCCCTGTACCGAGCGCTGGCCGTCGTCGGATTCGAAGCCCCGGCGCATCAGGCTCCGGAGCGCCCGGCGCACGCCCTCTTCCTCCAGGAATGTATCCGAGAGCTGCTTCAGCAGATCGTTGGCAGTGGGAAAACGGATCTCCTGGGAACCATCCCAGGGCGTGTAGCGATGGATCCTCATGCGCTATTCACTATATCGCAGGGCCTTCCGGCACTGCAATACCGAAATCCGCGTCCGGTGGAATGGCGCCGTCGACTCCGTTATACAGGGGAGATTCTTTGCTGGGAGGCACCATGAAGGTTACCGTCGATATCACGAAGTGCGATGGCCACGAAAAATGCGTGCAGGCCGCGCCCAATGTCTTCAAGATGAACGAGCGGTTCATCGCCGAGGTCACCGACCCCAACGGCGATGCTTCGGAAAAGGTCGTCCTGGCCGCCAGGATCTGCCCCACCAAGGCCATTACGGTTGAGGAGGACGACGGCACGAGGCTGTTTCCCGACTCTTAGGGCGCCTCCCCAGCGGTCTGACGGGAGGGGCCCCGCGGACATGGGCGTACGCCTCTTGGCCCGTGTTCACTCGAAGACGACGCTGGCGAAGCTGCAGATGGAGCCGACGGGGTCCATCTCGCCGTGGGCGTGGGCGACGACCCGCCCCTTTTCGGCCTGCATGGCCTTCAGCATCGTGTAGATGGGCGAGAAGCCGCAGATCCGGCGCCGGTCGTCCTCCTGCGCCAGGTAACCCAGGAATCCCTCCGCATCCACCCTCTCCACGTGCTCCAGCATCTCCCGGTCGGCGTCCTTGACCGCCTTGAGTTCTTCTCCGCTGAAACCGTTGGCGTCGCCGTAGCGGGGCCCCACGTGGGCCAGGTCCGCGCTGGCGATGAGGCAGATGCGGCGGCCATCCTGGGCGATCATCGTTCGGAGCGCCTCGATGAAACGTCCGATGGACTCCCCTGCCCGGCCGTGTCCGGGGTCGCCGTGGGAGAAGGAGCACAGCACCGGCACCACCGGCGTCGTGTTGCCGAACAACTGCTGGATGAACAGCACCTGGAACTCGATGGTGTGCTCGGAACGATGGGCCAGTTCGTCCTCGAAGAGATCTCCGTCGTGGCGCGCCTGGAGGCCGGAGATGAACCCGGCCTCCACCGGGACCTCTCCGAGCGGCGTGGCGAAACGCTTGCAGGTCAGGACATAGGGGTTCCGTGTGCCGTTGTGCCCGGTCCCCAGGATGACGAAGAGTTCCGGCGGCGGCGCCTCCGCCACCTCCTTGTACGCCCAGGCGTAGGCGTGACCCCCCAGCCGCAGGTCGATGTGGGGCACGATGATTCCGGGTATGCTTCGCCCGGAGTCCCGCCGGCCGGGCAACCCGGGTCCGTCGGGAAGCGCGAACAGTTGCCCCAGGCCTTCCTTGAGGGCGGCCGGATTCTCGTCGTAGCTGACGCCCGCGTGAAACGCTTCCCTGACGGTCGCCTCGTGGAACGCGCTGGCCAGACGCCGGTAGTGGAGATCGAAGTTGTCGCCGTCCAGGAACAATCCCTCGTCCAGCACCTGGCAGAGCCGTTCCAGCAAGTCCAGCGGAAACTCGACCTTGTACGCCTCCCGATACGCCGCCTGTATCTCCGGCAAGGTATGGGCGCCGTCGAAGAACTGCAGCGCGCAGGCTGCCTCGATCTGGAGGCGCAGGACCTTGTCGCTGACGTGCTGGGGGTCGCGGATGCCGAACGCCCGCTTCCCCTCCTCCCCGGGAACCGGGAAGATGTCGACGTAGCGAAGCCGGGGGCGCGGGAGGGGGTTTTCGTCGCTCATGGGAACAGGCTATAGGCTAAGGGGCGAGAATGCGAGAGAGGGGTTCGAGTCGGTGCGATGAAGCGGAAGCCATGAGGAACGCGACCATTACCGCGGTCAGGGGCATTCAGGTGGGCCATGCCACCCACCTTCGGGCGCGTACCGGCTGCACCGTGGTGCTCTGCAAGGCGGGAGCGGCAGCCGGGGTCGACGTGCGCGGATTCGCGCCGGGCACGCGGGAGACCGACGCCATCCGGCCGGGACGGCTGGTGGGACAGGCCCACGGCGTCCTTCTGACCGGCGGCAGCGCCTTCGGCCTTGACGCCGCGGCCGGCGTCATGCGGTTTCTCGAGGAGCAAGGGGCCGGGTTCGCCACCGCCCACGGCGTCGTCCCCATCGTCCCCGCGGCCGTGATCTACGACCTGGGCGTCGGCGACCCGCGCGTCCGCCCCGACAAGGCCATGGGCTACCGCGCCTGCAAGGCGGCCACCGATGCGCCGGTCCCCACCGGCCGCGCCGGCGCCGGTACCGGCGCCACCGTGGGCAAGGCTCCGGGCCTGAGCCCTGCGGACGGCGGCATCGGCTCGGCCTGCGCAAGGCTGCCGAACGGCGTCGTGGTGGGCGCCCTGGTCGTGGTCAACGCCGTCGGTTGTGTCGTCGATCCCGCCACCGGCGAGACCGTGGCCGGCGGCAGTGACGGGACCGCGGGCAGGATGGTCGAGACCGGGGCGAAAACAGCGCAGGCACGCACGCCGGCCATGTCCGGAACCAATACCACCATCGGCGTCGTCGCCACGGACGCGGCCCTCTCCCCCGCGGAAGCCAACACCGTGGCCGCCATGGCCCACGACGGCCTCGCCCGCGCCATCCGCCCGTCCCATACCCTGCGCGACGGCGACACCCTTTTCGCCCTCTCCACCGGCAAACGACGGGCCGACGTCAACCAAGTCGGCGTCCTGGCCGCGGAAGTGGTGGCGCAGGCCATTCTCAACGCTGTGGGAAGATAGGGAGTTTAGCTTGCAAATCATCCAGAACGTGGACGATGTGCAAGGTAAACCGCCCCGGAAGGCCGCCCATCTTTCCCTTTCGTTGAGACAGCCTTGAGCGGCAGCGGCCTTGTCTGATAAACAAGAGACATGCGCCCGTAGTGAAAAGGACATCACGAGGGTCTCCGGAACCCTAAGTCCAGGTTCGATTCCTGGCGGGCGCACCACCTCAGCAACCTGTCCGATTTTTCGGGACCACCTCAGCGTGCCGTACTTGAATCCAAGGGACAATCCCTCCGGGAGGGTGTCATGCCCGGTCGAACACAGGGGTTCAGGTTGCACGGATTGACCATCCGCCCCGCGGGCGAGAACGACCGGGACGCGTTGGTCACCCTCGCCATCTGCACGGCACGGACCAACTACATCCCGTTTCTGGGCCGCGACGCGATCGAGAGCTGGATCGCCGGCGGAGGAGTCAGGGACCACATAGACACGCACTTGGGAGCGTGTCGCGTCGCGGAGCGAGACGGCGACATCGTCGGCTTCTGCGTCACCGAGGGGCCGCTGATCGACTTGCTGATGGTGGCGCCGGAACACCAGAGACGCGGCATCGGCCGCGTGCTTCTGGCCGACGCCGAGGCCCGCTTGTTCGCGGAACACGCGGCCATCCGGTTGGAGAGCTTCGCCGACAACTCAGCCGCCAACGCGTTCTACATAAGCCAAGGGTGGCAGCCGGATGAGCTGGTCGCCGGGCAGGACACTGGCATCAGGACCATCGGTTTCGCGAAACGGAGGGCGGCACCGCCGTCATCTCTCCGATGATTTGCGTCTGCTGCAGCGTCAGTCCGGCGCCGGCGTGAAGTTGAAGTCCCCGCGCGCCGCGAGCGCATCGAGATTCGGCGTTTGGACGACGGGATTCCCGTAACAGCCGGCGACCTCCCGGTTGTGCTCGTCCGACAGGATGAGAAGCACATTCATGTCCGGTACGCCTTTGACCACCTGTCGGATGCACGCGTCGTTCGGTCGACGGGTGTTACGGGGCTGCCGTTTCTATTTCGGCAGCTTGTCGTCGATCCCCTTGACGTACCAGTTCATGCCCAGCAGGGTGCCGTCGTCCAGGCGTTTGCCCTTTGGCACGGCCAGGGAGCCGTCCTGCTTGTAGATGGGGCCGTCGAAGGCGTGCATCTTGCCGGAGCGGATCTTGTCCTCGGTGGCCTGGGCCATGGCGGCGACGTCGGCCGGCATGTTGGTGTAGGGAGCCATCCCCACCATGCCGGTGTCCATGCCGCCCCAGGTGTCCGTGGACTTCCAGGAACCGTCGAGCACCGCCTTGGTGCGCTGGACGTAGTAGGGCCGCCAGTCGTCGATGATGGCGGTGAGCTGCGTCTTGGGGCCGAACTTGATCATGTCGGAGGCCTGGCCGAATGCCTTGGCGCCCTTCTCGCCGGCGATCTGCATCGGCGCGGTGGAATCGGTGTGCTGCGTGATGATGTCCGCGCCCTGGCCGATGAGCACCTTGGCGGCGTCGGCCTCCTTGCCGGGATCGAACCAGGAGCTCACCCACACCGTCTTGACCTTGAAATCGGGGTTGATGGACTGGGCCCCCAGCATGAAGGCGTTGATGCCGCGCACCACCTCTGGGATCGGGAAGGATGCGATGTAGCCGGCGACGCCGCTCTTGGACAGCTTGGCGGCGATCTGGCCGATGACGTAGCGGCCTTCGTAGAAGCGCGAGGAGTAGGTCGCCACGTTCTTGGCGCGCTTGTAGCCGGTGGCGTGCTCGAACATGACCTTGGGGAAACGCTTGGCCACCTTGATGGTGGGGTCCATGAAACCGAAGGAGGTGGTGAAGATCAGGCTGGCCCCCTGCCGGGCCAGGCGCGTAATGGCGCGTTCGGTATCTGGACCTTCCGTGACCTTCTCGATGTAGAGGGTCTTGACCTGCTTGCCCAGGGCCTTGTCGACGGCAAGGCGGCCCTGGTCGTGCTGGTAGCTCCAGCCGTGGTCGCCGATGGGGCCGACGTAGATGAACCCGACCTTCAAGGGGTCTGCCCCGAACGCGCCCGTGGTGACGAGGGTCAGGGCAAGGGCGGCCGCCAGCACGATGAACTTATGCATTTTTTCTCCTCCGGATGGGTGAATGGTCCGTTCGTTTCAACGGTCCGGCACGAACGTTTGGCCGATACAAGCAGGTGTATTCACTTTCGTCAAGATCCGGTTTCCCGAGATGGCCAGCAGCGCCGCGATGGTCACCAGGTACGGCAGGGAGGCCAGGAACTGGGAGGGAATGTTGACGCCGACGCCCTGGGCGTAGAGGCCCATGATCCACACGGCGCCGAACAGATAGGCGCCGACGGCCACGCGGCTGGGCGTCCAGGTGGCGAACACCACCAGCGCCAGCGCGATCCAGCCGCGGCCGGCCGACATGTTCTCGATCCATTGCGGCGTGTACACGAGTGACAGGTAGCCTCCGGCCAGTCCGGCGCACGCTCCGCCGAAGGCGATGCAGCCGTAGCGCACCGCGGCCACGTCGTAGCCCAGGGCGTGGGCGGAATGATGGTTGCTGCCGACGGCGCGGATCACCAGTCCCGGCCGTGTCCGGGCGAATACCCACGCGACGAACGCGGTGAGCGCCACCGAGCCGTACACGAGCAGGTCCCGGCCGAAGAGCACCGGGCCGATGAGCGGCAGGTCGCTCAGCCACGGGATGTGCACGGCGCCCAGCTTGACCCCCGGCAACCCGGTGAACGGCTGGCCGATGAGCCCCGAAAGGCCGATTCCGAAGAGCGTCAGGGCGAGCCCCGTGGCCATCTGGTTGGCCGCCAGGGTCTGGGTCAGGAAGGCGAACAGGAGCGCCATGGCAACGCCGGTGGCGACGGCCGCCGCCACCCCCGCCACGGCGGAGCCGGTGGTGTACGCGGCCGCGAAGCCGGTCACCGCGCCCATGATCATCATGCCCTCGACTCCCAGGTTGAGCACGCCGGAGCGCTCCGTCACCAGCTCGCCCACCGCGGCCAGCAGCAGCGGCGTCGAAGCCGTGATGATGGTGAGCAGCACCGCCTCCAGCGCATTCATCGGGCGGTCCCTCCCGCGTCCGCGGCCCTGGCGGCGGGGCTCCCCAAGCCGATGGATGCCCGCAGGCGCGAGGAGCCGGGAGCCGTCCGCTCCACCCGGACCCGGCAACGGATCAGCGTGTCGCAGGTCAGGATGAAGAAGAGCAGCATGCCCTGGAAGACCTGCGCGGTCTTCTCGGAGATGGAGAGCTCCACCTGCGCGGCCTCGCCGCCGAGGTAGCAGATGGCCAGCACCAGGCCGCCGAACAGTGCGCCCAGCGGGTTCAACCGTCCGAGAAACGCCACGATGATGGCGGTGAAGCCGTAGCCCGGCGAGATGGTGGGCTGGAGCTGCCCCACCGGGCCGGCCACCTCGCAGATGCCGGCCAGCCCGGCCAGCGCCCCGGAGATCCCGAAGCACAGCCATGTGGTCCCCGCCTGCGAGAAGCCGCCGAAACCGCTGGCCCGGGGCGCTTCCCCCCGCACCCGTATCTCGAAACCCATGAGGGTGCGGGCCATGAACACGGCCAGCGCGGCCGCGACGATGACCGCAAAGACCGCGCCCAGATGCACCCGCCCGTCGCCGAAGGTCGCCAGCAGGTGCCAGTCGTTGAAGCTGATGGACTTGGGAAAGTTGAAGCCGTGGGGGTCGCGCCAGGGGCCGCGCACGAGCCAGTCCAGCAGATACTGCGCCACGTACACCAGCATCAGGCTGGTGAGGATTTCATTCGCGCCGAAGCGGTTGCGCAGGAAGGCCGGCACCGCCGCCCAGGCCATGCCGCCGAGCATGCCCAGCACCAGCATTGCGGGGATGGCCAGCGCCGAGTCCCACTCGGGCGCCAGGACGGGGATGGACGCGCCGGCCAGCGCGCCCGCGATGAGCTGCCCTTCGGCGCCGATGTTCCAGAGGTCCGCCCGGAAGCAGATCGCCAGGCCGGCGCCGATCAGCACCAGCGGCGTTGCCTTGACGATGAGCTCCTCCACGGACCACAGGGTGGTCAGCGGCCCGACGAAATAGACGTAGATGGCGTGAAGCGGGTCGAAGCCGCGGGCGGCGAACAGGATGCTGCCGAAGAGCACGGTGAGAGCCACGGCCAGGAGCGGCGAGGCGACCTGCATCGCCCGGCTGCGTTCCGGCCGTTTCTCCAGCACGATCCTCACGCCCGTGCGTCCCGGTCCGGTGTCCCGCCGGATTCGTGCGCTCCGGCCATCAACATTCCGACGCGTTCCCGGTCGATGGCATCGGTCGAATAGGTATCCGACAAGGCGCCGCGGGAGATCACCGCGATGCGGTCGGCGATTTCGAAGATCTCGTCGAGGTCCTGGCTGATGACCAGCACCGCGGCGCCGTCCCGGGCCCGGTCCACCAGGGCCTGCCGGATGAGCGCGGCGGCGCCCGCGTCCACGCCCCAGGTGGGCTGGTTGATGACCAGCACTCGGGGTTTCCGGTCCAGTTCGCGCCCCACCACGAACTTCTGGAGATTGCCGCCGGACAGCGCGCCGGCTTCCTGGTCCCGGCGGCTGAAGCGTACGTCGAAGCGTTCGGTGACCCGAGCCGTGAGCGCCCGGGTGCGGCCTCCGTCGATGAAGCCGGTGCGCACCAGGTCGTCGCCCGAGGCATGGCGAGTGAGCAGCACGTTCTCGGACAACCGGAAGCCGGGCACGGCGCCGTGCCCGAGGCGCTCCTCGGGCACGAACGCGGCTCCCAGACGCCGGCGCTCGGTGATGTCCCGGACGCCGCAGGGCCGTCCGGCAATGGTGACGGACTCGGGCGCGGGGGCCAGCCGTTCGCCGGACAGCACTTCGAACAACTCGGACTGGCCGTTGCCGGCCACGCCCGCCACCGCGGTCACCTCGCCGCTCCGCACTTCGAGCGAGACGTTCCGCAACGGCACCCCGAAGGGCTTCATCGCCGGGAGGGAGAGAGCGTCGACGGTGAGCGCCACGGATCCCGCCTGCTCCTGGGGCTCGGCGGCGACCGATTGCACGTCGGCGCCTACCATGAGCCGCGCCAGCGACGCCGCGGTTTCGACCCGAGGGTCCACGTCTGCCACCACCTTGCCGTGGCGCAGGATGGTGGCCCGATGACAGAGCTGCCGCACCTCTTCCAGCCGGTGCGATATGTAGAGCACCGCGCAGCCGCCGTCCGCCAGACGCTTCAGTGTGACGAAGAGCCCGCGCGCTTCCTGTGGCGTCAGCACCGCGGTGGGCTCGTCCATGATCAGCAACCGGGGGTTCTGGAGCAGGCAGCGCACCACCTCGATGCGCTGGCGCACGCCCACCGGCAAGTCCGCCACCAGGGCAGCGGGGTCCAGCGGCAGTCCATACGCCGCCGACACCTGTTCGACCTGTTCTGCCAGCGCGCGGGGATTGAAAGACCCGGGTACCGCCAGGGCGATGTTCTCCACCACCGTCAACGCCTCGAACAGCGAGAAGTGCTGGAACACCATCCCGATGCCGAGTTGCCTCGCGGCCCCGGGATTGGGTACGGCTACGGCCTCGCCGCGCCAGCGAAGCCGGCCTCCGTTGGGTTGTAGCGCGCCGTAGACGATCTTGACCAGGGTGGACTTGCCGGCGCCGTTCTCGCCCAGCAGGGCGTGGATCTCCCCGGGCCGCAACCGCAGACTCACCCCGTCGTTGGCCGTGAAATCGCCGAAGCGCTTGACAATCTCCTCGGCCTCGAGGAGATAACCGGTGTCGTCCATCGTCTCCATGATGTGCAGCCTGCCCTACTACAATATGAAGTATTTTGGAGAACGATCACGCACTATATATGGTGTCGTTTAGCCATGCAAGCCACCGCCGGGCGAATTTACAGACGCGGCGCGAAGGCCCCGATGCCGACCTTGTGCTTGATGATTTCGTCCCGCGTCAGGCCGTGCAGCTCGTGCGGGAAGACCAGCCAATGGTCGGTCTCGTGTACGTAGTAGTCGGGTCCGCGGCCGGTGCGGTTGTTGCCCGGCTTGTAGTAGACGGTGGCCACCCGTGTGTCCACCGGGGCATTGCGGCGGGATCTGTTCTTCAGGTGCGAGAGCACGGCCTCGATGCTGAGGCCGGTGTCGAACACGTCGTCCACGATCAGCAGCCCCTGGTCGGCGTCGACGTTGTCGATGATGTACTGCATGCCGTGGACGCGGATGCGGGAATCGGTCCGGCCGATGCCCTTGTAGAAGGAGGTGCGGATGGCGATGTGGTCGGTCTCGATCTCGAAGTAGTCCAGCAACTCCTGCACCGCGATACCCACCGGAGTTCCGCCCCGCCAGATGCCCACGATGAAGCTCGGACGGAAGCCGCTTTCGAGGATCTGCATGCCCAGCCGGAACGAGTCCTCGAGCAGGGATTGGGCGCTGATGTAGGTCTTCTTGCTGGTCGTCGGCTCTGTGTGGGACACGGGTTCCACGGGGTATTCGGCCATGCGTGTTTCCTCTCGACGGGCGCGCCGGTCGTTCCCCTCTTTTATCGGAAATGCATCATAGTGCAAGTGGGCGCGTGAAGGCCCGGTTTGGCGAACCCACGCGGTGGGCGTAGACTGTTTCCATGTCCATCAACGGCCGGGCGGTCGAGGCGGCGCCGTATCCGCCTTCGTCGTCGCGGTTTCACCAGATTCGGCACATGAATGAGGAACAGCACGTGCTGATGCACGAGTTGCTCCAGAGGCATGGCGATTTCATACGCTGGCGCGGATTTCACGACGTCTACGTCGTCAACCACCCTGACTTCATACGTTCGGTGTTGTCGCGGGACTACCGGCATTTCTCCAAGCGCGTCATCGACTATCGGGTGCTGGCACAGTTCATGGGCAAGGGGCTCGTGACCAACGACGGCTCCGATTGGGTCCGGCAGCGAGCCCTCCTCCAACCCATGTTCACCAACCAGAAGGTCGCCGGCTTCGACGACAACATCAACGCGCTGACGCGTTCACTGATGGACGAGTGGGAAATGAAGATCGGCGGTGACACGCTCCGGCTCGACCGCGAAATGAGCAGGCTCACGTTTGCCATCGTCGGCGCGACACTGTTCGGGACCGACCTCGAGGAACACGCCGGCGAGGTCGCGGATATCCTCGACATCATCAACCTGGATCCGATGGAGCCGCGGGCGCTGATGACGCTCTTTCCCTGGATTCCCACGCCCCACAACCTGAAGTGGAGACGCGCGGTCGGGCGCCTTGACGAAATCGTGTACGGGATGATCGAGGCCCGACGCCGCCGCGGCGCCGGCGACAAGGACATCCTGGACTGCCTGATTCATGCCGGCGACGACGATGCTGTCGAAGGCATGGACGACAGGCAGGTGCGCGATGAGGTGCTGACGCTGATGCTGGCCGGACACGAGACCTCGGCCACGGGCCTTGCGTGGACGCTCTATCTGCTGGGCACCCATCCCGACATCGAGGCGCGCCTGACCGAGAGTCTCACGGCGGCCCTGAACGGCGCGCCCGCGGACGCGGACGACCTCCCGCGGCTCCCCTACCTGAAACAGGTGGTGCAGGAGTCCATGCGTATCTATCCCCCGGTGTGGGCATACGCGCGGCGGGCCGAACGAGCGGAGGTCTTCAACGGCTGTTTGCTGCCCGCCAACGCCAACGTCGCGATTGCGCCCTATGCGCTTCACCGGCACCCCGAGTTCTGGCCCGACCCGGAGCGCTTCGACCCGGAGCGGTTTCACTCCAGCCGGGGCGAAGGGCGTCATCCCTACTCCTACCTGCCTTTCGCCGCGGGTCCTCGCACCTGCATCGGCGCGGGCATGGCCATGCTCGAGATCCAGTTGGTGCTGGCGCAGATCCTTCAGCGTTTCCGGGTCCACATCGTACCCGATCACCCCGTCGAAACCATGGCCAAGGTCACCCTCAAGGCGCGTCATGGAATAGCGGTCACGCTGAGCCGTCGTTGACCGCCCGCCGCGCCTCACGCCATCGTCCGGCCCAGGGTAAGCGCCTGGACGTCCCGCGCGCCCGAATGCAGCAGCGCGCGGGCGCACTCGTTGACGGTGGCCCCGGAGGTGTAGACATCGTCCACCAGCAGCAGCCGCATCCCCTCGACCGTGCGGCGCGGGGCGACGCCGAAGGCGCCGCGAACGTTGAGGCGCCGTTCCCTCAGGCGCAACGTGCTCTGAGGCGGGGTCTCCGTCTTTCGGATGAGCACGAAGGGATCCAGACGGATTCCCCACTCCCTGCCTATTGCCCGCCCCAGCAGCACGGATTGGTTGAATCCGCGCCAGCGCAACCGCCGGGGGTGCAGCGGGACCGGGATGATGAGATCGATGCCGGAAAGTTGAAACCACGGACGGCAGGCCTGTGCCGCGAGCAGGCCGAGGGGTTCGCCGAAGGACGCCTGCCTGCCGTACTTGAACCGATGTATGACCTGACGCAGCGGATGGGATGCGTCGGGGTCGCGCGGGTAACACGCCCAACTCCGCGCCAGGGAGAAGGACGGCGCCTGGAGCAGACAGGCGCCGCACAGGTGGTCGCCCTGCCATTCATGCTGATAAGGCCGCCCGCAGAGCCGGCAGAACGGCGGCCGGGCCAGTTGGATTCGCTCGTCGCAGGGAATGCAAAAGGCGCCTTCGGCCGCCCACGGGAGGAAGCCTTCACAAGCCATGCAACAGGGCGGGAAGACGAGGTCCAGCACCGTCTTGAGCACCCGCCGGGCCCATTTTCCCGCAGAGTAATGGTCAAGTCGATCTGCTCTGTCCACAAGAGGACGAATCGGCGCTCGAAGGAAAAACCTTAGTGTCGCGACAGATGGACCACCAAAGTTGACCATGTTAGGCTGAGAGGATGGAAGAGATACGGATCTCCAAGTTCAAAGCTACCTGTCTTGCGGTCCTCGACCGGGTGGGCAAGACACGCAAGCCAGTGCTGGTGACACGGTTAGGTAAACCCGTGGCGCAAATCGCTCCTCCTCCGCCTGAACGGCGTGAGGGCTGGCTCGGCTGCATGAAAGGCCGGGGACGCATCGTTGGCGACATCGTCGCCCCGGTGGCGGACGCTTCAGAGTGGGAAGTCCTGAATCCGAAATCCGAAATCTGAAATCCGATGAAGCTGCTTCTGGATACCCACGTATGGCTGTGGAGCATCCTGGACCCGGCACGGCTATCGAAACGGACAAGCGCGGCTCTCGCCTCTCGGGAAAACGAGATCTGGCTTTCGCCGATCAGCCTTTGGGAAGCGCTCTTGCTGGCCGAGCGTGGACGCATCGAGCTGGATACGGAGCCTCACGCATGGATACGTGAAGCGCGGAACGCCGCTCCGGTCGTCGAAGCACCGTTGACATTCGAAGTTGCCCTTGCCAGCCGGACCATTGAACTGCCGCACGATGATCCCGCCGACCGCTTCATTGCCGCCAGCGCCAAGGTCTACGACCTCCAACTCGTCACGGCGGACAGACGGCTGTCCCGGTGCCGGGACATCGTGATTTTTCATTGACGCTGGCGGCGGCCGCTGTGGCTGCTTCCCAGCGAGACATTTCGCCTCGCCCCGCCCGTCAGAAAGGCTTCCACCCTTCTCTCGTCCAGGAGAGCTTCCAGCGACTCGCACTCGGCGGGGTTCGGGATTGCGTCGATGCAGGCTATTGGCGGCAGGCCGTTGGCCACCAATGTCGGCCCGGATGGGATTGTCAGGCCTTCATGAGCATGGGTTTCGGGTTCCGACCGCAACCGAACCGAGAGCGCATGTCGGGAAGTCAGCTTCGTCGGGCAGCTTCTTTTTGATCGTACTGTCTCAAACTTCGCGCTAGTTACCCATATTTCCCTCAGCAAGCAACGGGACTTGTCGTCTCATACAAGCTGGGACAGCACAGGTTGCACTCCCTTGATGCGTCGTGGAGGAGTCTCCGATGCACTCTTGCACGTCGACCTACAAGAACTTCATGATTCTGTTCCGTAACAGTATTCTAAAGGTATTTCTTGCCGTCTGGGTCTTGGCACCGTTGACAAACATAGGTGCCGAGGAGGTCTCTTTTTCAATTGCAACATTCAATGCCGAATTCCTCATCCGCGCCAAAGTGCATCGTAAATTCGACTACGACGTGAATTGGAAAGGGATATCAGAGGATGAAAGGGGCCCCATGGAAGAAGCAAAGCTACCGCGACGCGAGGTTTTCGGATGCCGCGAAAGCGGTGGCGCAATTCATCTCCGACAAGGTGCATGCTGATGTCCTGGTCCTGACGGAAGTAGGGAATAGAGCCGACGTCAAGGAGCTGAATGAGCACCTTCGAGAAAGGTACCCTTACCTTGAAGTCTGTGACTGTTCGGATAATCGGACGAAACAGCACGTCGCAGTGTTGTCACGCTTCAAACTGTACGACTTTGAAGAAAAGATACCTGGTCGTGAGGGATTCCACGGAGAACTCGACGATCCTGAATCCGAGTCGGACACGGGAATCAGCAAGGGGATGACTGTTCGTTTTCAAGCCGCTGGCAAGGCCTTCCGGCTCTATGCTGTACATCTTGCAAGCGAGGCCGGCGGGCATAAGAAAGATGCTCAACGTGTTGCACAGGCATCCATTTTGCGCCGACATGTCCTTAAGTCCATCAACGCAGGAGAACATGTGATTGTGGCAGGAGATTTGAATGATCGTAGAGGGCAACCAGCGCTACGGCGGGTCCGCGGTTTCGACGATATTGGTCCGGATTTGATTCAAACCGGTCACGAAAAATACTTTGCCGACGGTGAAAAAGACCAACGATGGACCTACGTGTACAAAGGGCAACGCCAGCAGATTGATCACATCCTTCTGTCATGGTCGATCAAGGGGTCCATCAAGAAGCGAAAGGGACTCCAAACCAAAGCTGGGCCTACTCCCCAGGCACGCGTGTCTGATCACCGACCGCTGGTAGTAATCCTCAAATTCCCACCGCCGAACGGATCGAGTCTCCGGTAAAGCCGGGGCGGTTCACCCCAGTCCTTGAGACCTTTTCAGTGATACTCGGGTGAGGACCGATCTAGCAACACTCCATTGAGCCTCAACCGCCTCTGGACTACAGGAAGTCCTCCAGCTTGATCTCGTCCATGAAGGGGTACTCCAGCAGCTCGTACTCCGCGGGGTCCACGTCGTCGGGGATGGTGGCGTCGATGCCCATCTTGGAGGTGGTGGGCAGCGAGCCCTTGGGGAGGCGGGAGGCCTTGAGGGTGGGGTCGAGGTGCTTGCCGCGGGCGCCGGAGACGATGATGACGTCCTCGTCCGGCTGCACCCGGAAGGCCATGGCCCGCTCCACGGCCATGGGGTCGGTGAGATCCACGTCGCCGTCGGTGACCACCACGAGCTTGATGGCGTGGAGCGACATGAGCGCCATGAGGGCGTTCTTGCCTTCGCCGGGGCGCTTGTCGATGGCGGCGTAGAGGTGCCAGTAGCAGGCGCTTCCCGGGGTGGCGTACACCGCCACGGTCTTGACGCTGGCCTCGCGCAGCGCTCGCCACCCGGCGGCCTCCAGCGGCGGTGCCTCCAGCCAGTCGTTCTCCCAAGGCATCAGGATGGTGTGGAGGATCGGGTCCTTGCGGTGGGTCACCGCCTTCACCTTGAACACCGGGTTCCAGCGGATCGAGCACTGGTGTCCGGTGAAGTCGCCGTAGCGTCCCTCGTCGATGGTCCAGCCGTCGGCGGAGATCTCCCCTTCCAGGACGATCTCCGCATCGGCGGGCACTTCCAGGTCTACGGTCTTGCACTTCACCAGCGGCACCGGCCGGCCGTATAGGGCCCCGGCCACCGCGAACTCGTCGTAGCCCGGCGGCGCCTTGTAGGCGGCGGCGATGAGCTCCGGGGTGCCGGTGCCGAAGGCGATGGCGATGGGCAGCGGCTCGTTCCGCTTGAGCGCGGCTTCGTAGCTGAAGCGCATGTCCGACGGCGACACGAGGTCGATGCTGGTCTCCCGCGGGGTCCGGTACATGAGCCGGTAGCAGCCGGCGTTGCGGCGCCCGGCTTCGTCCTTGGACACCGAGATGCCGGCGGAGAGGTAGGGTCCGCCGTCCTTGCGGTGCTGAAACGGAATCGGCAGCTCGGTGAGGTCCACCTCGTCGCCGATCTTCACCACCTCCTGGGCCGTGCCGCCGGACACCGCTTCCGCCGCGATGGGCTTGTCCAGCGCTTCCATGAACGTGCGTCCCAGGGTCTTCTGGTCGCACCCCAACCCCAGCGCCACCCGCCGGCGCGAGCCCACGAGCCCGCCCACCACCGGCATGGAGTAACCCTCGACGTTCTCCATCAGCAGCGCCGTGTCGGCCTGCGCCAGCAGGGTGTTGAGGTAGCGGGCTTCCACCGGCTTGGCGATGCGCCGGAGCTGGCCCTCGGACTCCAGCAGCGCCACCAGACCGCGCATGTCATGGTACGGCAGTTTGGGTGTCTCGTTCATGAAAAACTCAGTGCATGTAGGAGCCGCCGTCCACCAGCAGCGTCTGTCCGGTGATGAAGCTGGCGGCGTCGGAGAGGAAGAACATGACCGCGCCGACGATGTCCTCGGGATACTGGCTGCGGGGGATGGCGCGGCTCTGGATCTGCGGCACGTCGTCCTCGTCCACCAGGCCGCCGCGCGCCGCCAGCAAGCTCTCGCTGCGGGTAAGCCCCGGCGCCACGGCGTTGACGCAGATGCCGTCCTTGCCGGTGGCCCGGGCCAGGACCCGCGTCAGGGACACCACCGCGCCCTTGGACACCGTGTAGTGGACATAGACGGGGATCCCCTTGAAGGGCACGCCGGAGGCGATGTTGACGATCTTGCCCGAGCCCTGCTCCTTCATGTACGGGTAGACCGCCCGGGAGGCCAGCCACACGCCCTTGACGTTCACGTCCATCACTTGGTCCCACTCGGCCACGCTGATCTCGTCGAACGGGGCGTAGCGGACGTCGGCGAAGATCGCCGCGTTGTTCACCAGCCCGTCGATGCGCCCGTAGCGGTCATGGGCCGCCGCGGCCAGGGCCGTGACGCTCTCCTCGCTGGTGACGTCGGCCTTGACGAAGAACGCCTCGCCGCCCTGCTCGCGTATCCCGGAAGCGCAGGGTTCGCCGTCCAGGATGTCCGACACCACGACCCTGGCCCCGGCCTTGGTCAGCTCCCGCGAGTACACCTGGCCGATGCCGCGGGCGCCGCCGGTGACGATGATGACCTTGCCCTCGAAGTCGTGAGCCATGGGCGATTCCTCGTCTACTTCTCGTGGACGTCTTCCCCGGCCACGTAGCGTCCGGTCTCGATCTCGCGTCCGAGCGCGTCCGCCTCCCGAAGCCGGCCCCAGGCCTGGAGGACGACCCGGTAGGGCTCGTCCCTGAACTGGAGCAGGATGTCCTCGAAATGGAGCGGGCCGTCCTTGAGCCGCTCGAGTATCTTGTCCGCCAGCGTTTCGGGAGTCATGCCGTTCCTGTCACAGGTTGAGGAACCGCCGGCCGTTGACGCTCAGGATCTTCCACTTGAGCTCTTCCGAGAGGTCGTCCCGCTCCAGCAACTCCCCCTTGGCGCCCTCCCGGGCCTCGGCGTGGGGCATGTCGCCTTCGAACAGCAGCCGGTCCTCGCCAACGTACTCCGCCACCTGCGGCAGGAAGAGTTCGTCCGCCTCGGGCGTGAAGTAGATATCGCTCTGCTTGAGGGTCTCGGAAACCGGCTGCTTCACGGGCAGTGGCAGGCCCAGGGCGCTGTCGGCGTGGTGGTAGTGGTCGATGCGCTGCACCAGGTAAGGGAGCCACTGCACGCCGATCTCCATGAAGGCGACCCTGAGGCGGGGGTGCCGCTCCAGGATGCCGCCGCCCACGAAGCTGTAGAATCCCATCATCACCGGGAGCGTGAAGCCCAGGGCGCGGGAGCCCGAGACGTCGTCCATGCTGCGGGTGATGCCGGGATGGCTCCAGCCCGCGTGGACGGCCAGGGGCACGCCCAGCCGCTCCACCTCGGCGAAGAACTCGTCGTAGTAGCGGTCGTGCAGCATGGTCTCGCCCACGGTGCCGTAGATTCCGGCCACCGAGGCGCCCAGCTTGAGGCTGTGGTCGAGCTCGTCGAGGGCCAGCCGCGGGTCCCTCATGGGCAGAATGGCCCCCCACTTCAGCCGGTCGGGACGTTCCGCGCAGGCCGACGCCATCCAGGTGTTGTAGCTGCGCATCAAGGCGGCCTCGAACATCAGATCGTCGGTCACCGGCTGGAGGAACACCGTGGAGAAAACCACCTGGACGTCGATGCCCACCGCGTCCATGTCCTTCAGGCGCGCGGGGATGTCGGTCATGGTCTGGGAGCCGATGGTGAACTCCTTCTGGGTGGCGAAGCGCATCTCGATGGGAGTGCCGTACACCAGGTTTCCCCGGCCCATGGGCTTGGGGTAGACGGTGCCGTCGATGTACCAGAAGGCGTTGATGCCGCCCAGGGGCGGCAGGTCCTCGGCCACCACCGGAAAGGGCTTCCGATCCGCGTATTTCGAGTCGAGGTGCTCCCAGGCCTCCTTGGGCTCCTCGACGTGCGAGTCCATATCGATGACCGGCATTGCGTCCGTGTTCACGGGAATCTCCCTGTTGGTTTGCGCGGGCCGGCGAGATCCGTCCCGGTTTGCTGCCTCGATGACCCCGAAACCGTCTTTACGCGGCCGCCGTACATTCCCGTTCCAGCGTCCGCAGTCCGCTCCGGCTCAAGGGAAAACCGAACTGCTCGTTGCGCATCCGCAGCCGCTGGGACGAGACGTTGGCGACGATGCGGCGGGCGCGGTCATAGTCCTTCCGGGTCTTGACCAGCGCGGCCAGCTCATTGGCATCGCTGTGCCTGGTCTCGTCGCGGTGGATGCGTCCGAAGATGGAGGCGATCCGCCGGTTGACGCGGTTGCCTTTCAGATGGCGGCAGACCTCGTAGAGCGCGCCCCCGCCGCCTTCGGTCAGGGTGATGGCGGCGCGTTCCAGCATCTCGTCGCGCCGCTGTATCTCGGTGGTGGTGATGCGCTCGGAGCCGTGCAACAGTCCAGCGTAGCTGCGGGAGTAGCGGGCCCGCACCTCGGCCAGCTTCCGGTCCTCCGGCAGCCAGGCGAGATCCTTCTGCGTCAGCCGTTTTCCCGTCAGCTCTTCCAGGAAATCCATGATCAGCCTGGCGTGGCTCATTTCGTCGCCGAGCTTGTGACAAAGCTCCTCGTAGTCGTGGCGGTCCATCTGCCTGTCGAGCTGGGGGTAGAGCTTGTCGAGGGCGCGGATGAGAGGCTGGATGGCGGAATATTCCTTGAAGGCCTGAGCCTTGAGCCAGTGGATGTGCTCCTCGGGCGTCCGGGGCGCGTTGAAATACGTCGAAACCACGTCCCGCTCGGCCTTGCCGTAGCCGTCGGCCAGCCGTTCCAGCGCCTGGTTGTAGTCCATCATCCGCCTGGTGTCCGCGCCATCATTCCGGCGTGGGGATGACGCTGCCGCAATCGCCGCAGGTCCTGAGCTTCTCGTCGCCGTAGAACTCGCGGTGGACCTGGCCCACGGGATCGTCGCTGTAGTTGCCCACCGTGACGTCCACCTCGTATACCTTCTTGCCGCAGTTCTCGCAAAACCACATGAAGCGGTCCTGCTCGCCGGGCTTGCGAACCCGCTCGAACACCAGGAACCAGGTGCCTTCGTCGACTCGCGGGGAGTGCGGCACGCCCCCCGGGCACAGGGTCATCTGCCCCGGCCCCATGGTCACCACCTTCTCCGTGCCTTCGCCGGTGAGGCAGTGAAGGCGTTGCTCGCCCTTGAGCACCAGCGTCACCTCGTCGCTCGGGTCCACGTGGAAGTCCATGCGGCGCTTGCGCCCGCTGCTCAGGAACGCGATGGACTCGGAGTCCTGCCACACCACCGTGCGGCCGTTGCCCTCGGCGGCGGTGTTCGCCATCAGCGCCTCGAGGTCTATGGTCTCCATTGCCTTCATGATGTCCATGATGACTCCTTGTGGGCGGCCGGGTCTATGAGAACAATTCGCCTTGGCCCGGCGCGGCCGACGAACGGCGGCGGGTTTTCGAGGACCGGGGCCGCGCTTTGGATGTCAGGTACATGAGCAACACCTTGTTCAGGCGGACATAGTCGCCGGTGTAGACCCTTCCGTCCGGTGTTCCGCCGTAGGTGACCGGGCCTTCACCTTGCGTCGTCAACTGTCGCACGAACGGCACGGCGCCATCAAGGACGGCGCCGTTCTCGAAGGGAGTCGCGAAGCCGAAGGTGCGGGGCGAGGCGGATAGTTCCAGCTTGCCGTCGTCCAGCGCACGCCAGATCAGCAGGACGCCGGCGACCTGTCCCATGTTGAGAACGCGCCAGGCCGTGGCTTCCAGGGAGCACTGGAACCGGGTGGCCAACCGCCGGAGAGTCTCCACGTCCATCCCGGCCGCCGGATCGGCGATGAAGCGTTCGGGGATCAGCAGTTCCGCCGCCACCCGGTTGCAGAGCTCCTCGGTGGCGTCGTCGCCGCAACCCATGGACTCGTCACCGGGCGACGCCGCCAGGATATGGCCGATTTCATGCGCCAGGGTGAAACGCCGGCGGGTATGGGGAGCGTTGCGGCTGAGGATGACCTCGTAGCCGCCGTCGCCAAGTTCCACGAGCTGGCCGTCCAAGCGGATGTCCAGCTCCCGTATGCGCTGGACGCCGAGATGGCGCGCGATGCGCACCAGATCCACGGGCGGGCGCTCGATGCCGCATGTATCCAGCAGCCGCCGGGCTGCTTGCATCACCCGGTGCGCCTTGTCCGTGGCGTCCCGTGCCATGTCGCTGTCCGTTCCCGGCGGACCGGCTCAGTACCGTTCCCAGTCCCGTGCCGTCAGGGGAACGCGGGCGGCCTTGAGCTTTTTCGGCGCGTTGCCGAACAGCTCGGGATCGGACCGGATCACTTCCAGGTCCTTGCGGAGGTTGACGACCTTGGCGCGGACGTCGGCGGGAGCCAGCTTCCTGCGCTTCCCGAGGGAGGTCAGGCCGCCGTAGCTCTTCTTGAGCTCGGCGGCGCCCACCTCCAGGCCCGATTCGTTCACCGCCGTCCGGAACTCCTCGAAAGTGACCTCCACATCCCCGGCGGGTGCCTTGCGCGCGTGCGCGGCCGGGCGTGTCGCCTTGGGCCTGGCCGCGCCGTCATGTTTCTCCAGGCTGGCCTTGAGCGCCTCCATGAGGTCCACCACCTGGCTCTGGCGCGCCTGGGGCTCCAGGGCCGTCACCTCCTTGCCCTCCACCTTCTGTTCCACCAGCCGGAGCACCCGCCCCTTGTAGTCGTCCCGGTAGTTCTCCGGATGAAATTCCTTGCTCACCAGCTCGTCGATGAGGCGGACCGCCAGGTCCAGCTCGCCGTCCTTGAGCTTGACGGTCTGTCCCCGGTCGATGTCGTCGAAGTCCCGCACCTCTTCGGCGTAGTACATGGTGTGGAGCATGAGGCCGCCCTGCACCGCGCGGATCAGCACCAGCGCCTCCTTGCCCCGCATGACGTACTTGGCGAGGCCCACCCGGTTGGACTCGGTCATGGCGTCCGCCAGCAGCCGGTAGGCCTTTTCCCCGCCCTTGTCGGGGCCCAGGTAGTAGGTCTTCTCGAAGTAGACCGGGTCGACCTTTCCCAGCGGCACGAACTCCTCGAGCTCGATGACCTTGGAGGTCTCCTCTTCCAGCGCCTTGAGCTCGTCGTTCTCGAAACGGACGTACTGGTTCTTGGCGAACTCGTAGCCCCGGACGAGATCGGACCGCTGCACCACCTCCTCGCACACCGGGCAGAACTGCTGCTGCTTCATGCGCGAGCCGCAGCGGTTGTGCAGGAAGTTGAACGCGATGCCGCTGGATGACGCCGCCGTGTAGAGCTTGATGGGAATGGAAACAAGCCCGAAGGAAATGGTCCCGGAACTGATGGCGCGTGCTGCCATGATGGTCCCTCCAAATTCGAACGGCTGGAGTCTAACACGAAATACCTTTAGAATTCTACGTGTTATAAGGTTATCCACAAGCCACCATGTCGAACCCACTGGATGAATACCGGCGCAAGCGCGATCCCGAGCGAACACCGGAGGCGTTTGGAGGCCGGCTCTCCTCGACCGGCGGCCTGTTCGTGGTGCAGCAGCACGCTGCCCGGGCGATGCACTACGACCTCCGGCTGGAGATGGGCGGGATCCTCAAGAGCTGGGCCGTTCCCAAGGGTCCCTCGGTGCGGTCTCACGAGAAACGGCTGGCCGTGCACGTCGAGGACCACCCCGTGGAGTACGCCGATTTCGAGGGCGTGATCCCCAGGGACAACTACGGCGCGGGCGCCGTCATCCTGTGGGATCGGGGCACTTACCGGCTGCTCCACGCCACCGAGCCGCTCCGTCAACTCGAGCAGGGCACCCTGGAGATCGAGCTTCAGGGCTACAAGCTGCGCGGCGTGTGGATGCTCGTGCGCATGGGCGGCGGCGGCAAGGAGTGGCTGCTGTTCAGCAAGGACGGCTCGGAGACGGGGCCGGAACCCGTGGAGACTCTTCCCGGTTCCATCCTGTCCGGTCTCACCGTGTCGGAGCGCGGGGATCCGGACACGCGAGGGGCAGTGCTCGACAAGACCCTGAAGCGCCTCGAGGCACCGCCGGCGGCCGCGGCGCGGCGCAAGCCGAGGCCGATGCTGGCGTCGCCCGGCCGCGTGCCCTTCTCCGATCCGGACTGGCTCTTCGAGATCAAATACGACGGTATCCGCGTCTTCGCCCAGCGGCGCGGCGACGCGGTGACGCTCCTGGGGCGCATGGGCGACGACATCACGCGGCGGTATCCGGAAATCGCCCACGCCCTTGGCAAGACGGCGCCCTCAGAGTTCTTGATCGACGGCGAGATCGTGGCCATGGACGAGGCCGGCCGGCCGAGCTTCCAACGGCTCCAGCGGCGCATGCACCTGGCGGACCGCTTCGATGTCGAACGGATGGCGCGGACGGTGCCGGTCCGAGGGATCTTTTTCGACTGCCTGGAAGCCGGGGATCGGGATCTGCGTCTTCTCCCCTTGACGCAACGAAAGGAATGCCTCGCCCTCTTCCTGCCGTCCCGGGGAGTGGTCGAATACTGCGAACACGTTCCCGGACGAGGCGAGGACTTCCATCGCGCCGCCTGGGAGAACCACCTGGAGGGAGTCATCGGCAAGCGCGCGGACAGCCGTTACGTTGCCGGCCGGACCCGTGACTGGCTGAAGTTCAAATGCCAGCGCCGTCAAGAGTTCGTCATCGGCGGCTACACCCGGCCCGAGGGCTCGCGTTCCTTTTTCGGTGCGCTTCACCTGGGGCTCTACCGCGACGGGGAACTGCTCTACGTGTCGAAGGTGGGCACGGGCTTCGATCGACGAACCCTCCGATCCATCCACGAGCGGCTCGCGCCTCTGGCTCGGGATGAAACCCCCTTCGCCGTGGGGTCCCCCGCGGGCGCGGGCCACTGCTGGGTGGAGCCGCGGCTCGTGTGCGAGGTGGAATTCACCGAGTGGACCGACGACGGCGGGTTGCGGCACCCGTCGTTCCTGGGCCTGCGCGGCGACAAGGCGCCGGAGGAATGCCGCCGGGAGGAGGTCGTGGAAGCGCCGGAACCGGTACGCCGCCAAGAGGCGTCGAAGCCGGCCGTCACCAATCCCGGCAAGCTGTTCTGGCCGGCCGAGGGCTACACCAAGAGCGACCTCATCGGTTACTACGAGGCTGTCGCCCCGCTGCTGCTGCCCTATCTCCGGGACCGCCCCCTGGTGCTGACGCGGTTCCCGGACGGAATCCACGGCAAGTCGTTCTTCCAGAAGGACGCGCCGGACTACGTTCCCGACTGGGTGGCCACCCGGCGCATCTACTCCAAGGACGCCGGCCGCGATATCGACTATTTCATCGTCAACGACGCCGAAAGCCTGCGCTACGTAGCCAACCTGGGAACCATCCCCCTGCATATCTGGGGCAGCAGGCTGGACACCCTGGAGCGCCCCGACTGGCTGGTGCTGGACCTGGACCCCAAGGGCGCCCCGTTCGCCGATGTCGTGCGCGTCGCCAAGACCCTGAAACGTATTCTGACGGAGTTGGACGTAGCTGCCTGCGTCAAGACCTCGGGCGCCACCGGACTCCACATCCTGGTGCCCATGGGCCGGCAGTACCTCTACGAGCAGTGCCGCGCCTTCGCGCGCCTGCTGGCCCTGGCGGCCGAGCAGAGGGTGCCGGACGTCGCCACTGTGCAGCGCCCGCTCCACGCCCGGGAGGGCAAGGTCTACATCGACGTCGGCCAGAACGGCTACGGCCGCACCATCGCGGCGCCCTTCTCGGTACGTCCCCTGCCGGGAGCGCCGGTGTCGTGCCCTCTGCGTTGGTCCGAAGTCACCGCCAGGCTGGACCCCGGCCGCTACACGCTGAAGACCGCGGTCAAGCGTTTCGCGAAGATGGAAGATCCCTTGCTGCCCGTTGTCGACGCACCGGGCATCGACATGGCTGGAGTGCTGGCCGCTTCAGGGGCTCTGTTCGGGAAAAGATGACGGGCAGACCGCCCCGCAACCGCTCCTGGGTCCCGGGTCATGCCCGGGATGACGGAGGTGGCCGAGACGCGGCAGGCCGGCGATGGCGATCAGGGATAGTAAACGTCGCGCCCCGGAATGTAACCGCGCTGGGTCTGCCCGGCGTTGCGGTTGACCATGGTGCGGTTGAGCATGGGGTGGTAGAGGCTGCGTACCTCGTGCTCCAACGCGAAGACCTTCTCGCCGGTGCCCGGGTCGACGATGTCCCTGAAGCGGTACTGGTGGGCGTTGCTCTCTTCCATGATCAGGTCCCGGCGCAGCAGGAACTGGTGGGCGCGGGAGAAGTTGGCGATGTAGACCGCGATGTGGTGACCGTCGTATCGCGGGATTCGCTTGTCGGTCTCGGTGAAGATGAGGCTCTGGTTGCGTCCCACCCTCACCGTCGCGCTGCCGGCCTTGCAGGCGGCGGGCGCCTGCAGCACGGTGCGGTAGAACTTCCCGATGCTTCGGGCCGTGCCGGGAGGAGTCAGGAACTCCACGTACGGCATCCCGATGGTCATGTCGCCGAACTCGGGGCCGGCGGCATGGCAACGGAAACGGTTGCCCCACGGACCGGTGACCGCAACGTGGTCGCCGGCGTCGCGCCACGTGAAGCGTGTCCCCTCGAGCTCGGGCTCCACCGTGGCCAGGCGCTTCTTCAGGGCTTCCAGGTCGGAAAGGACCAGGCCGATGTGGCCGGGAATCTTCTGGACCCCGCGCGTCGGCAGGTGAAACTGCTGGCCGCCGACGTTGACCCACATGTTGTTCAGGCCCACGTTCATGTACGGGTCCCGCGTCAGCCCGAGCCCGAGGACGTAGAACGTCACGGCCGCGGCCTGATCGGGGATGGTGACATTGACGTGCTCGAGGGCGACGACGTTGCCGAGATCGTCGGCCCTGCGATCGTAACCATTGCTCTTCATCTCTACCTCCCTGTCGGTTCCTGTGGCCCAATAAATCACTTGAGTTCGGCATCTGCAATGCCCGGAACCCCCCGGACCCGGTCACAGGGTCAAGGCGAAGTCCTCCACCAGGGCACCCGGCAACCGGACGCTGCGGGTGGAACGGCGGCCGTAGGAGCCGGAATCCGGCAACAGCTCCACCTCCCGGGTCAGGCCCACGAGATTGTCTCCCAGCATCCGGTAGAGTGTCTCGTCGAAGCGCATGACGTTCACGGGCGCCTGCACCTCGCCGTTCTCCACCCAGAAGGCGGCGAAGCGGGTCATGCCGGTCATGCGGCAGGCATCCCGGTCGGAGTAGTTCAGGTACCAGAGGTTGTTGATGAAGATGCCCGTGTCCAGGGCGGCGAGCACGTCACGCCGCGGGATCGAGCCGCCGGTCATGGCCAGCGAATCCGGTGACTCGCGCCGGCCGGCGCCGTTGGCGGGAACGCCGTACTCCCGGGCCGCCCGGGCCGACACAAGGGGCTCGCCGTACCGTCCCCGATCGATGAGCGTGATCCGGTCCGGCTTGATGAAGCCCGCGTCGTCGAAGTTCGCGGTCAGCCCGGCGCCGGCGTCTTCCACCATGTCGATCGCCGGGTCCAGCGCGGCGTCTCCCGCGATCATACGCAGCAAGGGCGTCCGCCGCGTCCGCTGGGCGGTGAGTCCGAAACCGCCCCACCGGAGCAGTCCGACCACCTCTTCGAGGGCCTGCGGCGCCAGGTAGACGCGGTAGCGTCCGGGCTCGAGGGTGCGCGGCGGCCGGCGCAACGCCTCCAACTCGGCCGCCGCCCGGGCCACCCGTTCATCGAATTCCGCCGGATCCCACACGAACCCGGCGTAGGCGCACTTCACCGCCTTGTCACCGTCGAGATGGAAGCTCCAGTCGAAATGATGGCTGTGGGTGGAGAACCAGTTCCGCTGTCCCAGGGAATTGGCGAAGCCCCGGTGAATCCCGCCGGCCATGTAGATGCCCACCAGGTCGCGCCCCTCCCCGGCCCTGACGATGGATTCCACCACCTGCCCCTCATTCTCGGGCAACCGGTTGGGGTGTCCGGATTCGGTGGAACGGTTCTCCGTCCCGTAGTGGAGGAACGGGTCTTCGGGCACCACCTCCAGTCTTTCCCGCGCGCCCTCCAGGGCCCTCCGGACGCGCTCCCGGTCCAGCGACGCATCGCCGGCCGCGGTCGCGTCCACCGTGACCCTGCGCCGGCCGGCGATGAGTTGGAGAGTGAGCTCTCGCTGCTCCACCGCGCCGGCCTGCCGTACGGCGCTCCGGTTGAAGCGCACGAAGCTTGATTCCTCGCCGGCAAAGACCGTGAGGAGGATTTCGTTGGACGTCAGCAGCGTTTCGGCGAAGTCCGCCAGCTCGTAGAAATACGTCTGCATCGCGGTCAGAACTCTCCGCCAAAGACCTGCACGCCGGCGAACGCCGACGCGGGCGCCGCGTGCCCGACGCGGATGACCTGGTTGGGCTCGCCCTTGCCGCAGAACGGTGTGCCCAGCACCTCGCGGGTGCCGGGGTTGCCCACGCGGACGAGATTGCGCCAGAAGGTGGCCGAGACCCCTCGATAGTTGGGCTTCTTGACTACCTCCCGCAGTTCCCCGTCCCGTATCAGGGTGCCGCGCTCGCAGCCGAACTGGAACTTGTTGCGCGAGTCGTCGATGGACCACGAACAGTTGGTCTGCATGAAGACGCCGTGCTCGATGGAGCGTACCATGTCCTCGAAGGTGGCGTCGCCGGGCTCCAGGTTCAGGTTGGCCATGCGGTCGATGGGCGGACGGTTCCAGCTCGTGGCGCGGGAGTTGGCAACGCCCCCGAGCCCGGTGCGCTGTTGGGAAAGATGCCCGCCCAGGCCGCGCTGCAGCACGCCGTCCTTGATGATGTGCTGGCGGCGCGCCGGCAGGCCCTCGTCGTCGTAGCCGTAGCTGGCGAACTGTCCCGGATCGGTGGGGTCGAAGGTGACGTTCAGGAGCTCCGACCCGTAACGGTAGGTGCCGAACATGTCGGGAGTCACGAAGCTCGTGCCCGCGTAGTTGCGTTCGTCGCCCAGGATGCGGTCGAGCTCCAGCGGGTGGCCGATGGACTCATGGATCTGGAGGATGAGCTGGTCCGGGGCCAGCAGGAGATCCATGGTTCCCGAGGGACAGTTGGGAGCCGCCAGAAGCTCCAGTGCTTCCTCGGCCAGGACCGGCGCGGCGTCCCGGAAGCCGGTCTGGTCCAGCACCTCCAGGCCGCCCTGACGGCAGAAGCCCCTCCCGCCGAAGGTCCGGCTCACGGTCTCGGGGCCGTCGTTGGCGGTGCAGCCGAGACCCGGAACCAGGTGGTTCAACGTCTGGTGCACGCGGCTGCCGTCCGCGGTCAGATAGAGGGTCTCGGTCTCCACGTGCCACAGCGATGCATCCCAATCGACGATGCGCCGGTCCGTGTGCAGGCATTCGCACTGGGCGCGAAGGAGATCGATCTTGTCCCGCAGCGGCACCGACTCCCACGGCACCGCCACCGGCGTGCGGTAGTCGCCCCAGCACGGCGGTTGGAGCGGCGTCGCGGGAAAGGCCATGCGCTCCGCGCTCCGCGCCGCCCAGTCCCGGGCGCGGTCCAGGGCCCGCCGGAGTCCGTCCGGGCTCAGGTCGCAGGTGCCCGCGTAGCCCTGCCCATCGCCGTCCGCCACCGTGATCATTACGCCGGCGTCGTCCCCGGACGCGACGGGCTCCACCACGCCGCGCCTGACCGAGAGGCTCTCGGAGCGTTCGCCGACGTAGCGGAGCGAGCAGAAACGGACGGCGGGCGCCGCTTCGCGGAACCATGTCTCAAGGCGTTCGGGCAGACTCGACACGAAACCTCCTCCTGCCGCGTATATAGCATGAGATCCCGTTCCGATTGACCCTCTGGGGGGATCACCCTATAGTACCCACGGTCGGCAACCATGCGGAGAGGTGACGACGCCCCCGCGGTGGAACCGTCCGCAAGGCTTCTTCATGAACTACTGCAGCGCCTGCGCCGCTCCCGTGGAGCTTCGCATCCCCGAGGGAGACAACCTGCCCCGGCACGTCTGTGGGGCCTGCAACACGATTCACTACACGAATCCCAAGGTCGTGGTCGGTTGCATCCCGGAATGGGAAGACACCGTCCTGCTGTGCCGGCGCGCCATCGAGCCGCGCTATGGGTTCTGGACCCTGCCCGCGGGCTTTCTGGAAGACTACGAGACCACCATCGAGGGCGCCGCCCGGGAAACACGGGAGGAGGCCCTGGCCGAGGTGGAAATCTCGGAGCTCTACACCCTCATCAACCTGCCGCAGATCAATCAGGTGTACGTGATGTTCCGCGGCGCCCTGCGGGCGCGCGAGTTCGGCCCGGGCGAGGAGAGCCTCGATGTGAGGTTGTGCCGCGAGGAAGACATTCCCTGGGACGAGATCGCCTTCCCCGTGGTGGAGCAAACCCTGAAGCTCTATTTTCGGGACCGGCAGCGCGGCCGCTTCGGAACCTATGCCGGGGACATCACCCGCCCGGCGGACAAGTGGAAGGACTACCAGGTGCGATTCCTCAACGGGGCGGGCCGCTAATGCTCGGCGCCATCCAGCGGTTCTTCGATGGCCGCATCGACCCCGGCCACCGCGACGTGCGGCAGTCGGACAGCCATCGCTTGCAGGTGGCCACCGGCGCGTTGCTCATCGAGATGATGCGCACCGACGTCGATTGCACCGAGGGTGAGCGCGAGGTGGTGGTGACGGCTCTGCGGAACAAGTTCGATCTCACCCTTGAAGAAACCCACGATCTCGTGGAACTGGCGGAGGCCGAGGCCGAGGACGCCATCGACCACTACCAGTTCACCGCACTCATCAAGACGGGCTTCTCGCCGGAGCAGAAGCGGAAGGTGGTGGAGTACCTATGGGCCGTGGCGTACGCGGACGAGAACGTGGACAAGCACGAGGAGTATCTGGTCCGCAAGATCGCCAACCTCATCGGCGTGTCGCACAAGGAGTTCATAGAGGCGAAGCTGCGGGTGCGGGACGGCGGCGCCCGATCCGTTTAAGCCTTCCGGGCCGTGGGGAACCGGGCCCGGCTTCTTCATGCGGCAGTCTTGCTTGCGAGTCCGAAGAGCCTAACCGAACCTGCCGAGCCTCAGCGGCAGCCGCGTGCCCAGCCACAACGACCGGTCCCGATGGTCGCCGACATGCTCGCCGGTGCTGGGGTGCACCAGGATGTCCAGGTCCTCCCGGTTGAGCATCAGCCAGGGGACCACCTTGGCGAATTCCTCGGGTTGAAAGGCGACCTGGTACATGGCCTTGGGGTGCGGACCCACCGGCACGTCGTGCCAGCGCCCCAACACCACCTCGAAACGGGCGCCCAGGCCTTCGCGCACGCGATTGGCCGTGTCCTTGGTGCCGCGGTCGTAGTAAACATGGGCGTGGTAGCCGGTGATCTCCGATTGCTGTTCCGACATGATTCTGCCTCGGTCAGTTCCGGCAAGGATCGGTCCTCATAAAGAAAGCGGGCGCTCCTCTGGACGGAGAGCCCGCCCCGGCGTTTATCGACGCCGGCAAAGTTTCTCGCGTTTCCGTGGCTCCCCGTTCAGGCTCTGCCTTGTGCGGTCTTCCGGGATGGGCCTTCGACATCCTCCTGCGCTGCCTGTCCCCTGACTTCCTGCGACGCCTCGCGGCTCGCGTTTGTGTTATCCAACACCCGAGTCGGGACGGTCAGCCGGGAAACCGCGTCCGGCCAAGCACCGGGAACCAGTCTGCCCGCTTTCACGGGCGTTCATGGTCGGGTGGGCTGTTTTTTGTCATCTGACACCTCCTGGACTTTGATGACCGAGCCCGGGAACCAGCGTGCATGGGGTCTCGGGCTCTTGCCCGTTCGCGAACGAGGCAGCGCGAGTCTAGGCCCGGGTCGAGTCGGTTGTCAAGAAAAAAATGCCCGTTGTTAGCGCAAAGCGATAATGTCCCCTTTTCAACAAAGCTAAGATGTCCCCATTAGGAGAAGGAAGGGGGGCAAGGGATTGGCGAATACAGGAGAGGGGCTGACGATGAAGGAAGTGGACCGTCTGGGAGTGATACGGGATGTCGTAGGGAAGCGACTGCGGCAACGGGAGGCAGGGGAGCGGATGGGGTTGTCGGTGCGGCAGGTGAAGCGGCTCTTGCGGCGGTACCGGGAGCAGGGGGCAAGGGGGCTGATTTCGGGGCACCGCGGGCGCAAGGCGAACAACGCCATCGCACCGGAGAAGCGGGCGGAGATGCTGGGGTTGGTGCGGGAGCGCTACGAGGACTTCTCACCGACCCTGGCAGCGGAGAAGCTCCGGGAGGTGCACGGCCATCGGATATCGGCGGAGACGGTGCGCAAGTGGATGATCGCAGAGGGGCTGTGGCGGTCGAGGAAGGGCCGGGAGATGCGGGTGCATCCGAGCCGTCCCCGGCGGGCGGCGCTGGGCGAGTTGGTGCAGATCGACGGTTCGCCGCACCGGTGGTTCGAGGACCGGGGGCCTTCCTGCACTCTGATCGTGTTCATCGACGACGCCACCAGCCGGCTCCTGGCCCTGCGGTTTGTCGAGGCCGAGACCACCGAAGCCTACATGAGCACCCTGCGCGGGTATCTGCATCAGCACGGCCGGCCGGCAGCCGTCTATTCGGACAAGCACAGCATCTTCCGGGTCAATCAAAAGGACCGCGAGGGTGAGCTGACTCAGTTCACCCGGGCGCTCAAGACCCTGGACATCCAGCCCATCCACGCCAACACCCCTCAAGCCAAGGGCCGCGTGGAACGGGCCAACGCAACCCTCCAGGACCGTCTGGTCAAGGAACTGCGCCTGAAGGGCATCGACTCCATCGACCAGGCCAATGCCTTCCTGCCCAAGTACATCGAAGACTACAATCGCCGCTTCGCCCTACCCCCGCACAACCCCCGCGATGCCCACCGCCCCGTGCTCCACGACGCCGCTGCCATAGACCTCATCCTGAGCTTCCACTCCACCCGCAAGCTCAGCCGCAACCTCACCCTGAGATACCACAACCATGAGTACCAGATCCTCAACCAGGGCAAGGGCTACCGCCTGCGCTCAAGCCCCGTCACCGTGTGCGAGCGCTTCGACGGCCGCGTCTCCCTGTTGTGCCAGGGCAAGACCCTCGACTACCGCATCCTTGCCCAAGGCCAGACGCCCATCCCCCTCGACGACGAAAAGAGCCTCCACCGCACCGTCGACACCGCCCGCGCGCTTCAGCGCAAACGCCCCAAGTACAAACCCTCCCCAGACCACCCCTGGAACCGCTGGAAACGCTCCCTCCCCCACACCCAGCCCCCAGCCGGTTGACCACACCCGCCCCGTCGCCAAGCCCCCCGGTCCTGTCCGGCTTGTCCCGACCCTGGCCGCCCCCCTCCGCGCACCTGCGCCAAGCCTGTGGACAATCGGCGGTGGCCGGCTGTGCCCCAGCCGACAACCCCCACCTACCCTTGACCGGACCGAAAAACACCGGCTGCGGTCCCCGCTACACCGTGAGTATACGCTGGCCAGTCAACCACTGGCCGCAAGCCCATCCCGGCCATCGTTGCCCTTCAGCAGGTAAGCGCAGCGTGTCACCCGAAGGACCGTAGCGCAGCCGTGGAGGCGCGCAGTGCCTTGTCTCGTTGCCCGCTCCTGCTACCCCCTCCCGCCACACCTAAAAGGGGACATCTCTGCTTTGCCTAAAGGGGACATCTTGGCGTTGGCTTGACAGAAAAAAATGCCCGTCCGGCGGCGCTGTTGAACGGGAACCCTGGAGTTGGTAAGGGTCAGCGATCGTCGGACGAATACACCGTTCCGCAAGAGACGAGAGGATGACATGGCAAACGACTACGACGTGATTCTGGTGGGAGGCGGCTCGGCGGGCTGCGCGGCGGCGGCGCGACTCTCCGAGGACCGGAACCGGAAGGTGCTTTTGCTGGAGGCCGGTCCGGACCCGTTGCCGATACCCGAGCTGGTGGCGCAGGCGGCCGGAAGGGTCCGGCTGCTGCTGGAAACCCCCTACATCAACATGTACCCCACGGAGCGGAAGGTCGACGGCAGCACCTTCTACTCCCTTGCCGGCAAGATCATGGGGGGCGGCTCCTCGGTGAACGTGATGTCGGTGATCCGTCCCATCAAGGCGGACCTGGACGCTTGGGCGGCGGCGGGCAATCCCCAATGGACGTGGGAGCACGTCCTGCCCGTCCTCAAGCGTCTCGAGAACGATCAGGACAACCCCGACAGCCCCGACCACGGCTACGGCGGGCCGCTCTATTTCGAGCGCCACTACCTCTTCGGCCAGGAAGTCCCCAGAGCGGTGCAGGTCTTCATGGACGCGGCCCGGGACCTCGGGCTGCCGGAGAGCGATGTGAACGCCCCGAACCCCTGGGGCCTCTGCACGTCGCCTTACAACATCAAGGACGGCATGCGGCAGTCCACCACGGTGGCCTACCTGGAGGCCGCCCGGGACCGGCCGAACCTTACCATCATCGCCGAAGCGCCGGTGGTGTCGCTGGCCCTGTCCGGCAACCGGGTCACCGGGGTGAACTACGAGAAGGACGGCCGGCGGCAGACGGCGGTGGGCGGCGAGGTGGTCCTGACCGCCGGCGCGTTCCACAGCCCCCACATCATGATGCTCTCCGGCATCGGCCCGGCCGCGGAGCTGGAGAAGCACGGGATCGGGGTACTCCATGACCGGCCCGGCGTGGGCGAGAACTATCAGGACCACGCCATGCTGCACATGGGCTTCGAGGGACGCGGCGGCTTCGAGGTGGACTGGGTCGTGCCCCCTTTCCGCCTGGTGACCAAGAGCGATCCGTCCCGGGAGACCGGCGACTTCCACGTCTTCATGCGGCCTCCCACGGTGCTGGAAGGGGTGGGCCGGACCATGACCATCTCCGCCGCGTTGCTGGAGCAACGCAACCGCGGCCGGGTGTTCCTCCAGAGCGCGGACCCGCACGAGTTGCCGGGGGTCGACGCGCGCATGCTCGAAGATCCCGGAGACATCGCGGCCGTGGTGGCGACCCTGGAGTTCCTGGAGCTGCTGACCCAGACCGGCGACATGCCCGAGTACTACGGACCACCGATCCAGCCCAAGCGGGGCGAGGACTGGGCACGGTGGGCACGCTCGGTCTTCGACAGCTATCACCACGCCGCCGGCACCTGCCTCATGGGGCCGGCGTCCGACGGCATGACGGTGGTGGACGAGCAACTGCGGGTCCACGGCATCGACAACCTGCGGGTGGCGGACGCCTCCATCATGCCCACGGTCACCCACGCCAACACCAACGTGACCTGCATGATGATCGGCGAACGGGTGGCGGATTTCATCAAGGGCGGCGGTTAGGGGCCTGTATCGGCGCCTGACGATGCGGGCACGGGCGGGTTTGAAACCCGCTGGTGGGTTTCTTCATGGGGCCACGGAAGCCGCCTAGGACTTGAGCAGCTCGTCGAGCTCGCCGCTGGCATCCAGGGCCCGCAGGTCGTCGAAGCCGCCGACGAGGTCGCCGTCGATGAATATCTCGGGGACCGTCCATCGGCCCTGCGAGCGCTCCAGCATCTCGTCGAGCTTGCCGGCGTCCAGCTCGACATCGAACTCGACGAATTCCTGACCCTTCTCTTCCAGCAGCCGCTTTGCCATCCGGCAATACGGACACCAGGACTTGGAATAGATCTCGACGGTGGCCATGGGGCTGTTTCCCGGGCTGTCCGTGGCCGCCCGGGGTGACGAAGTCAGGCCAGCTCGAACACCGGCAGCTTGATGTCGGGGTCCTCGGTCTCCATGAACGCGACGGTGACCGGCGCGCCCAACGTCACCTGGTCCCGGTTGTCGCCGATGATGCGGGTGACCATGCGCACGCCCTCCTCCAGCTCCACCTCGGCGACGCAGATGGGGACCTCGTCCATGAAGGCGCGGTTCCGGGGCACCCGGCACAGGGAAAAGGTGTGCACCTTGCCCTTGCCGCTCACCGGCACCCACTCCATGTCGCTGCCGAGGCAGCCGGTGCAGACCGCCCGGGGAAAGAACTGGAGCACGCCGCAGGCGCGGCACTTCTGAAGCCGCAGTTCTCCCTTTGCCGCGGCCGCCCAGTACTCGCGATCCACCGGATTGACGGCGGGCAGACTCTTGCCGGCCATTACGACCTCCTCTCCAGGATCAGCGCGGCCGTGGTGTTCAGGTTCCGGGCGTAGGACAGCCAGCCGATGCCCGTGACCAGGGCCGTCTCGGCGGCCTTGACCTGCCGCTCTTCGGCCTCGCCGCGCAGCTGCCGCAGGGCTTCCACCACGTGCAGCATGCCGCCGGCCAGGCCCGCCTGCCCCACCGAGATCTCGCCGCCGCCGGTGTTCACGGGGAAATCGCCGCCGAACGTCAGGTCGTGTTCGTCGACGAAGGGCCCGCCCTGCCCCTTGGCGCAGTAGCCCAGGTCCTCGAGTTGCATCATCACCGCGATGGGGTAGTCGTCGTAGATGGCCAGGAGGTCGATGTTGTCCCGGCTCATCTCCGAGAACAGGTGCTCGCCAACCACGCTCATGCCGGTGACGGTCTTGTCCGGCAGCATGTTGGAGGCCTGGAAGCCGATCTTCTCGGCGTCGGTCACCAGGTAGACCGGCTTGTCGGTGATCTGCCTGGCGCGCTCCTCGGAAGCCACCACCACGCACTCGCCGCCCGAGCACGGCATCACGCAGTCGAACAGCCGGATGGGGTCGGAGATCAGGCGCGAGTTCAGGTAGTCCTCGATGGTCATGGGAGCGCGCAGGAGCGCCTGGGGATTGGGGCCGGCGTTGAAGCGCTGGCTGACGGCGATCTTGCCGATCTGTTCCAGGGTGGTCCCGTACTCCTCCATGTGGCGGCGCTGCACCAGCGCGAACAGCGTGTTCGGGCCGCCGTAGCCGTAGACGTCCACGTAGTTGGCCCGCTGATACTCCAGCACCCGTTGATGCGCGACGTTCTTGTCGAAGGCGTTGCCGGCGACGATGAACGCCACGTCCAGATAGCCGGCCTCGATGGCGTCCGCCGCGCGCCGGATGGCGCACACGGCGCCGGCCCCGCCGCAGTCGCCGTTCAGCACCCAGTCCAGTTCCAGGCCCAACTGCTCGGCCACGTAGGGGGAGTAGTCCGGGCTGGCCTGGGTCACCATGGAGAAGCCGTTGATCTCCTTCTTGGCGATGCCGGTCTGGGCCATGGCGTTCTGCATGGCCTCGGCATAGTAGGACAGCAGCGGCCGGTCGGATTTTCGGGAGTATTCCGTCGAGCCGTAGCCGACGAGGCACACCTTCTTTCTCAACATAAGGGCTTCCCTTCCGCGTGTCGAAACGGTTTCCGGAGATCAGATCATCAGGTCGCCGCCGTTGACCAGCATGGTCTGCCCGGTGATGTAGGCGGCCGCGTCACCGGCGAGAAAGGCGACGGCGTTGGCGATGTCCTCGGGCTCGGCGATGCGCCCCAGGGGCGTCTGCGACCCTCGTTGCCGCATGGATCCCTCGGTGCGGTGCTGGCGGGGCATGGCGGTGTTGGCGGTGCCCGGCGCCACCGCGTTCACCGTGATGCCGTGGGACGCCAGCTCCCGCGCCAGCCCGCGCACGAAGCCGAGCGTGGCGCCCTTGGAGGCGGCGTAGTGGGAGTGGCCGGCCTGGCCCTTGTACGCAATGGCCGATGCCGTGCAGACGATGCGCCCGCTCTGCTGCTGCTTCATCACCGGAACGAAGGCGCGGGCGCACAGGAACTGGCCGCCGACGTTGACGTCCAGCACCCGGTCCCATTCCTCCTCCGGCATGTCCACCACCAGCGAGCGGGGATACATGCCGGCGTTGGCGATCAGGATGTCGGCACGGTTCCAGCGGCCCAGCGTACGGTCCCGCAGCGCGTTCACCGACGCCTCGTCGGCCACGTCCACCTGCACGGCCAGCGCCTCTGCGCCCGATTCCTCGACCTCGGCGGCAACGCCTTCGGCGGTTTCCAGGTTCATGTCCGCCACCGCCACCCTCGCTCCCGCACGGACCAGCGCCAGGGTGATGGCGCGGCCCAGGCCCTGCCCTCCTCCGGTAACCACGGCGACTTTCTGATCCAGCGTCATGTATCGTCCCTCTCTGTGCTCGCACCGTGATTAGCCCGGTTGGGAGGCCTTGTCAAATCGACCCGGCCCAGCCAGCCTCCCGGTCCGGAAAGGGAAACAGTCTTGGCATCCGACCGGTAATGGCCTATACAGGGCACGGAAACATGCTGCCCGCCCTGCCGAAAACTCAATTGCTCGCCCAGTGCCGGAAGATGCTGCTCATCCGGCACTTCGAGGAACGCCTCATCGGCCTCCACTGGGAAGGACGGTTCCGGGGGCACTACCATGTCTACATCGGCCAGGAGGCCACCGGGGTCCCGGCCATCTCGTTGCTCCAGCCGGACGACCTGCTCTTCTCCACCCATCGGAACCATGGACACATCCTGGCGCGGGGCGGCGACCCCGGCCGCCTGCTCGCCGAGATCCTGGGGCGTCGCGACGGCTATAACGGCGGCAAGGGCGGCTCCTTCCACACCAGTCCCCGGGAGCTGGGGTTTCTCCAGTGCTCGGGCGTGGTGGGCGGCATCCTGCCACTGGGCGCCGGCGCCGCCTACGCGGCCAAGAGCCGCGGCACCGGACAGATCGCCGTGTGTCTGTTCGGCGACGGCGCGCTGGAGGAAGGCGCCGTGCCGGAGGCGTTCAACCTGGCCTCGCTGTGGAAGCTGCCGGTGCTCTTCCTGTGCGAGAACAACGGCAAGTACGGCGCCGGCAACGCCGTCGGCGCCGCCCAGTCCGCCACCATGGCGGCTTACCCGCTGACGGACCTTCCAGCGGCGTACAAGATCCCCGTGCAACAAGTGGACGGCGTCGATGCCGGCGCGGTCCATGACGCCCTGAGCGAAAGCATCGACGCCATCCGCGCGGGCGGCGGTCCACGCTTCATCGAGACCCAGACCGTGCGCTGGCCGGGAAGCGCCACTAACTGGCCGGTGGTCAAGGCGCCCACCACCGTGGAGCTGGCCCGGGACGTCTCCCAGGTCCCCGAGGACGTGCGGGGCTGGTACCGGGACAGCGATCCGGTGCTGCGATTCATGCGCGAGCTGGTGGAATCGGGACAGGTCGATACGGACGAACTCGGCGTCCTGAACCAATCCGTGGTGGAGCAGATCGCCGCGGCCGTGGATTTCGCCTTCGACAGTCCCTATCCGGAGCTTGCGGAGGCGGAGACCGACGTGTTCGCGGAAAACCGTTGAGGCCCGGCATCCGATGCGGCAACTGGCATACCACGAAGCGAAGCTGGAGGCCCTGCGGGAGCTCATGGAGGAGGACGACCGGGTCCACCTCATCGGCGGCACCTTTTTCAGCCTGAGCCCGCACCGGCTGAAATTCGCGGCCATCGAGGAGTCCTATCCGGACCGCGTGGCGGCGCCGCCGATCTCCGAGCTGGGCTTCTGCGGGCTGGCCACCGGCGCGGCCATGGCGGGCCTGAGACCGGTGGTGGACCTGACCACGGGAAGCTTCCTGTTCGAAGCCTGGCCCCAGGTATGCAACGAAGCGGCCAATGTCCTTTACATGTCCGGCGGCCAGGTGCGGGCGCCCGTGGTGTTCCACATGCTGCACGGCCTCAGGGGCGGAGGCGCGGCGCAGCACTCCGCCAGCCCTCAGGCCATGCTGTGGAACTGTCCGGGACTGGAGATCGTCCTTCCCTCGTCCCCGCGCGACGTCAAGGGCCTCCTCAAGAGCGCGGTGGCCAGCGACAATCCCACGGTGTTCATCGACCACTCCGGCCTGTTCGACATCGAGGGGCCGGTGCCGGAGGCGGACCACATCCCCCTGGGACAGGCGGACGTCAAGCGCCACGGCGCCGACGTGACCGTCATCGGCACCTCGTTCACGGTCCAGCGCGCGCTTGCCGTGGCCGAGACCCTGGCGTCCGAAGGCATCAGCGTGGAGGTGGTGGACCCCCGCACCCTGGTGCCCTTCGACCTCGACACCGTCATGGCTTCGGTGGAGAAGACCGGCCGCGTGGTCGTCGTCGACGAGACCCACCAAAGCTGCGGCGTGGCCGCCGAGATCGCCGCCCGCATCGTGGAGAGCGGCTTCGACAAGCTCAAAGGGCCGATCCGCCGCGTGAGCACGCTGGACGTGCCGGTCCCCTACAGCCAGCCCCTGGAGGCCCATATCGGACCGTCGGAAGAGCGCATCACCCGGGCCGTCCGGGAATCCCTGGAGTAAGCCTTATGGCAGACGGACACGTACCTTGCGGCATCGAGATCCCCCAGGTCTTCATCGACGGACCCGTCGACCCCGAGCATATCAAGAAGTTCGTGACCCGCGCCGAGGAACTGGACTACGACAGCCTCTGGACCCAGGAGCGCATCCTCAGCAACTTCTCCATGCTGGAGCCCGTGACCCTCATGACCTACGTAGCGGCGGTCACTTCCAGGCTGAAGATCGGCACGTCGGTGCTGTTGACGGTGCTGCGGAACCCCCTGCAGCTCGCCAAGAGCCTGGCCAGCCTGGACCAGTTGAGCGGCGGACGGATCATCACCGGCATCGGATTGGGCGGCGTCCGCGGGCGGATGTGGCCGGAGTCGGAGACGGTCTACGGCTATTCTTCCGAGCATCGGGTGACCCGCTTCGTGGAAGGCATCCGGATCATGAAGGCGCTGTGGCAGGAGGAACAGGTCAGCTTCGAAGGGCGTTTCTGGAGCTTCACCGACGTCGCCATGGAGCCCAAGCCGGCACAGCGGCCGTTCCCGCTGTGGTTCGGCGGCCACGCCGAGCCCGCGCTCCGCCGCGCGGTGGCCCTGGGCCACGGCTTCATGGGGGCCGGCTCCTCCCCTACCGGGCGCTTCGTCAAGGAATACGAACGAATCACGCGATTCCTCGACGAGGCCGGCCGGGATCCCGCCACCTTCGCGGTCTCCAAACGCGTCTACCTCGCCGTGGATGACGACCGCGACCGGGCGGAGCGGCGTCTGCGCGAGTTCTTCGCGGTGCGTTACCGCAATGCCGACCTCGCCTCGCAGGTGTGCGTCTGGGGCGGACGTCAGGAGGTCATCGACAAGCTGAACGAGGTGGTGCGGGCGGGCGCGCGCCACCTGCTTCTCAACCCCGCCTTCGACGAGATGGAGCACCTGGAGCTTCTGGCGGAGGATGTCGTGCCCCATCTGGGTTAGTGTCCTGATCCCCGCCGTCGGCCGGGAACGGCTTTCCCAGCACCGTCCACAGCCCGAATACCAGCGGCGGCACGGCCAGGCCCATGAACACGGGCAGGAAGCCGAAGGCGTCGAGGCCCGCGCTCACCACGATGGGGCCCAGGAAGAGGCCGATGTCGCCTACCGCGCGCTGGAGCGCCAGCGCCTGTCCGCGCCTGGCGGAAGGGAAGATGGACAGGATGCCCACCTGGCCCGCCAGGTTCACCATGCCGGCGCCGGCGCCGATGGCCGTGTGCACGACGAGGAGCGACCAGAAGCTGCCGGTCCACGGAACCAGGGCGAACCCCGCGACCGAGATGAAGTAGCCGCTGGCCATGCAGGCGATGACTCCGGACCGGTCCGTCCAGAGCCCGCCGAAGAAGCGCCCGTTCACGTTGCCGAGCTGGCTGATGCTCCTCATGATGCCGTAGGAGCCAACGGACAGCCCGAGCGCCTCGGTGGCGTAGAACGCCAACGCCACGGAGCGGGCCGGTTGGTAGAAGAGCGAGAAGAAGCTGGAGGCACAGAAAAGTCTCGCGCCGGGTGTGGCGAGGATCTCCCGGATCACCTTCAGCCGCAGCGACGTCCCCGCTCCCTCCGGTGCCTTGCGGGGGGGTGAAAGACGCATCACCAACAGGGGCAACCACAGGACGGCGACCGCCGCCGCGCCGAACAGGTAACGGTAGCCGAGATACTCGGAGATCAACCCGCCGAAAAAGATGCCCACCATGGGACCCGAGCCGAGAAAAAGACTCAGGATGCCCAACGCACGTCCGCGCCGGCCGGACTCGGCCTCCTCGAAGACGATCTGGCGCAACGCGATCTGAACCCAGGCGACCCCGGCGCCGATGAAGAAAAAAGCCGCGGTAACGGGATAGGCGCCCGGGAACAGCCCGCACACCAGCAGCGCCATGCCGGTGAAGGCGATGCCCAGGGCCAGCATGGTTTGGGGCAGGATTCGCCGGCCGGCAATCACCATGGCGGCGGCATCGAACGTGAACCGTCCCAGCGCGCGCACTCCCAGGGGCAGGCCGCTCACGAAGTACGAGGAGCCGAGGCTCTTCATGTAGAGCGGCACATAGGTGGTGGCCGCGCTCATGGAGCTGGCCACGCAGGCGCCGGCCAGGTAGTTGAGCCTTCGGCCCCACCGTTGGGCGTTACCGGGTTCGGGTGATGGCACGGGGTTCCATTCGGACGTTACACGCGCGGGTGTGGCCCGCGGTCGGGCGCGGTCACTGAAAGAGCTTCCGGACCGATTCGGGAATGGGCACGGCCCGCATGGAACGGAGCGCGGCCTCGGCCGGCGCCGCCCAGGCGCGGGTCTCGTAACCCTCCACGGCCGGCTCGCCCTCGCACTCGATCCGATGCTTCACCACGAACACCTTCTCGCGCCAGTCGTCCACCCAGCTCTCGAGGCGCATCGCTTCGCCGTGGCGGCAGGGGCGCAGGTACTTCGCGCCGGTCTCGAGCAGCGGAAGGCCGACGATGCCATGTTGCCGGCGCATGTTCCGATAGGTCAGGCCTACGGAGGCGAACAGGCGCTCCGTAGCGCGATCGAACCAGGTATAGAAGTTGGGATAGAATACGATTCCGGCGGAGTCGCAGTCCGCGAACTCGACCTTGCGTTCGGATACAAAACGTTTCAAGGCAAGACCTCCATCCTGGACGCGCGTCCACCGCCGCCGGCACCTTCAGTTCCCCGACATGATGGTGTAGATTCACGTTCCAGAGGTACGGGACGCACCCATGCGCAAACTCGTCATCGCGTTGATGGTCCTTATTACAGTTGTTGCCGCATTGCTAGGATTGGCGCTCTACAACCTCGATTCCCTCATTGCTTCCTACAAGGAGCGCATCGTCGTCGCCGCCGAGGGACGCACCGGCCGGAAAGTCGCCTATGACCGGATCAACGTCAAGCTGCGGGGCGGCATCGGCGTCCGGATCCGGGAGCTCTCCATCACCGAGGACCCCGCTTTCGGGTCCGGTCACTTCCTCCGGGCCGCCGACGTTCAGGTGAATCTCCGGATTCATCCCCTCCGCCGGCAGGTTTCCGTGACGCGGGTCGTGCTGCGGAAGCCGGCAATAAAGGTCATCCGCAATGAACAGGGCGTCTACAACTTCACCGGACTGGGCGCGCGTTCGACCGCGGATCGCGTACCGGCCGCGGCCCGGACCACCTATCCCCTTGCGGTCGGAACGGCGGAGGCGCAGCAACCGCCGCCGGCTTCCGGGTTCGGCGGAAACCTGGCCGTGTCCCGTATCGAGGTCTCGGGAGGGACCCTGGACTACCGTGACGAATGGGACCGGCGTCAGCTCGCACTGCGGGAACTGGATCTCGAGGTGGACGACCTGAGCCTGGATCGTCCATTCAAGGTGACGCTGGCCACGGCGCTGCTGGAGGACCGTCAGAACGTGCGTTTCGACGGCCGCGCCGGCCCCGTGGGGCCTGGGCTCCGCGCGTTTGCGGTCGATGGGACCGTCGAGATCGATACCCTGTCGTGGGACTCCCTGCGAGAGGTCTTCCCGGAGATCTTCGCGGGCTGGCCCGAGACGCTGGGGCTCGCCGGCACCCTGCGGACCCAGGGACTCGCGCTCAAGGGGACCCCCAAGGACATGGCGGTTAGCGGCGCCCTGGATTTCACGCACAGCGGCTTGAAATACGGGGACGCTTTCGACAAGCCCCCGGGCACGGCGTTGCGGCTGGAGGTCGACGCTCGTGCGACACCCGAAAGCATCGCGGTCAAACGCCTTGACGCAACCCTGGACAGCGTGAACGTCAAGGGCGACGGCGACGTCGGCCTCGGCAGTCCGGCAACCGTCGATTTCAGCCTGGCGCTGGCGGCCGCTGAGCTGCGGGGCTGGGATCGGTGGGCCCCGCCGCTGGCGGACTACAAGCTCTCCGGCCGCGCGGAGGCCAAAGCGGAGGTCACCGGAGAGTTGGGCGGCGGTGCCGTCCCACGCATCCATGGTACGCTGAGGCTCCGGGAGGCCGCCGCCACCGTGCCCGCCCTGGAAGAACCCCTGGAAGCGCTATCGGCCGCGGTGGAGTTTTCCAACCATGGCGCGACGCTCCGCCAGTTGTCGTTCCGCATCGGCGAGACGCGCCTTGCCGGCAAGGCGGCGCTGGAGAGCTTCACACCCTTCGCCTTGAACTACCGGCTGGCATCCCCTTCCCTCCGGTTGGCGGACCTGCGGCTTCAGCCTCAGGACGGAGTGCTGGAAGGCGCGCGGGGCTCCGGCCGCCTGGCGTGGGACGCGGGCCTGTCCTTCGAGGGGCGCCTCACTTCCGACAAAGGGACACTCCTGGGGCTCGACTTCACCGGCCTGACAGCGGGGTTCGACGTGACGGAGGAGCGTCTGGCGGTGGAGTCCTTTCGCCTCAAGACCCTGGGAGGGTCCCTGGACGCCAACGGCGGGATGCAACTCCAGGGCGCGTCGCCGCGCTTCGAGGTTGCCGCCCGCATGAAGGATATCGACATCCGGCAATACCTCGCCGGCATGGCCGGGATTCCGGAAGTGGCCGGCACTCTCAACGCCGACGTCGCCGCCACGGGACGAGGGCGGACCTGGGATGCCATCAAGTCCACGCTTGCGGGCAAGGGGACGGCCGCCGTCGTCGAGGGCCGCCTCCTGGAGATCAACCTTGCCGAGCAGGCGCTGCAAGGCATGACCGGCATTTCGGGGTTGACTTCCCTTTTCGGCCTAGGCCTCAAGGACAAGTACCCCAAGATCTTCAAGAAGGAGACCACCACTTTCGAGCAGCTCGATGCCGAGGTCAGGGCGGCGGGCGGGCGGGTCGTGGTCGAGCGCGTTACCTTGAGGGCCGCGGACTACGAGATCGCAGGGAAGGGCTGGATCGAGCTCGACGGAGTCACCGACCTCGAAGGCGTGCTGACCCTGTCCGAGGACCTCACCGCCGATCTCCTGCCGGGGTCGCGACTGACGCCCATCACCAACCACAAGGACCAGATCGAAGTGCCCTTCAACGTGAAAGGAACCCTGCCCGACGTCAGCCTGCAGCCGCGGCTCAGGCTCATCGAGGACCTCCTGGAGAAGACCGTCGGCAGAGGGGTGAAGGGAGTTCTGGACCTGATCCCCGGCGCCGATGCCCAGCGCGGCCGGAAAGAGCGCGAGGAGAAACCCCAGGAACCGCCGCCCGAGACGGACCCGGTCCAGAAGCTCATCGAACGGGCGCTGAGACTCTTCGGCGGCGAGCGCTGAGCCGGGACGCCGGATCCGGGACCCCCGGGACCGGCGGTAGCCTCTTCGTTCCGCCGCCCGAATCGATCCATGCCTGACAACGCCGCCAAGCAGCCGCCGATGCGGACCGAGGACCTGCAGGGTCTGGTGGAACGCGTCACCTTCCACAGCGAGGATACCGGCTTCTGCGTCCTGCAGGTCAAGGTGCGCGGCCGCCGCGAGTTGGCGACGGTGGTGGGCAGCGCGGCGGCCATCAATCCGGGCGAGCAGATCGACTGTCTGGGGACCTGGGTGAACAATGCCACCTACGGCCTCCAGTTTCGCGCCGACACGCTGAGGACCGTCCCCCCGACCACCCTTGAAGGAGTCGAGAGATACCTCGGCTCCGGCCTCATCAAGGGGATCGGTCCGCACTTCGCCCACCAACTGGTAAAGGCCTTCGGCGCCGACGTGTTCGACGTGATCGAGCGCACCCCGGAGCGCCTTCGAAAGCTGGAGGGAATCGGCGCCAAACGGCAGGCCCGGGTCACCGAGGCGTGGCGGGAGCAGAAGGCCATCCGTGAAATCATGGTTTTCCTGCACTCCCACGGAATCGGCAGCGCGCGGGCGGCGCGCATCCACCGGGTGTACGGGGATCAGGCCATCCACCGGATCCGGGACAATCCCTACCGCCTGGCCCAGGACATCAACGGCATCGGCTTCGTGACCGCGGATGCCATTGCCCGCAAGCTCGGCATCCCGTCCGATTCGCTCATCCGGATACGCGCCGCCCTGCACCACGTCCTTTGGGAGTGCTCGACGGAAGGCCACTGCGCGGCGGAGAAGCAGGAGCTGGTGCAACGCACGGTCGCGCTGCTCGAGGTCTCCCCCGCGGTCGTCGAAGAGGCCGTTGCCCTCGAGGTGGCGGCCGAAAACCTGATGAGCGAAGCCGTCGGCGGTGAGCCGGCGCTCTTCCTGACACCCCTTCACCGGGCCGAGGCCGGCGTCGCCGGCCACCTGCGGCGTCTCTTGGCCGGTCCGCCGCCATGGGGGGGCATCGACACGGATCGGGCCATCCCCTGGGTGGAGGCCCTGACCGGCCTCAGCCTCTCCCTGTCGCAACGCGAAGCGGTCGCCGCCGTGCTGAACGGCAAGATCACGGTGTTGACGGGTGGCCCCGGCGTCGGCAAGACCACCATCGTCAACAGCATCCTGAAGCTCGTGGAAGGACGCGGCGGCGAGGTGCTGTTGTGCGCCCCCACCGGACGCGCGGCCAAGCGACTGTCCGAGTCCGCGCAAGCCGAAGCCAAGACCATCCACCGCCTGTTGGAGTTCGATCCGAGACGCGGGGGGTTCCGCAAGGACGAGGCCGATCCCCTGGAGGTCGACCTGTTGATCGTCGACGAGATGTCCATGGTGGACGTCCTGTTGATGAATCAACTCCTGAAGGCAGTCCCCTCTCACGCGGCCGTGCTGCTGGTGGGGGATGTGGACCAACTACCGTCGGTGGGGCCGGGGGCGGTGCTGCAGGACATCATCGAGTCCGGGAGAGTGTCTACGGTCCGGCTCACGGAGATATTCCGGCAGGCGGCCTCCTCAAGCATCGTGGTCAATGCCCACCGCATCAACGCCGGCGAGCCCATCCAGACCCGGGACGGGCCCGGACTCCAGGACTTCTACTTCATCCCGGCCGAATCTCCGGAGGAGATCTACGACAAGCTCCTCCAGGTGGTCACCGAACGCATTCCCAAGCGATTCTCGTTGAGTCCCATCCGGGACATCCAGGTGCTGACGCCCATGAACCGCGGCAGCCTCGGGACCCAGTCGCTGAACGTCGAGCTGCAGAAACACCTCAATGCCGGCGCGGAGCCTCGGGTCAGCCGCTACGGCTGGACCTACGCGCCCCGCGACAAGATCATCCAGACCGTCAACGACTACGACAAGGACGTCTTCAACGGCGACATCGGACAGGTTTCCCGTGTCGACCTGGACGAGGGGCAGCTCCATGTGACCTTCGACGAGCGGACCGTCCTCTACGAGTTCGGGGAGCTGGACGAGATCTCCCTGGCCTATGCAACCTCGGTGCACAAGAGCCAGGGGTCGGAATATCCGGCGGTGGTTATCCCCCTGGCCACGCAGCACTACCTGTTGCTGCAGCGCAACCTGCTCTACACGGCCGTGACCCGGGGCAAGCGGCTGGTGGTCATCATAGGCCAGCCCAGGGCCCTGGCCATGGCGGTGAACAACGTCCGTTCCACCCGCCGGTTGACCAACCTCGGCGCGCGTCTGGCCGGGAAAGTTTGACAGGCCGCGTGTCCATCGAGTAGAGGGCACTATGCCGGGAACGTTCCAGTTGGAGTGAACGACCATGAAGACACTCATTCAAGGCGGTTGGGTCGTCGGCCACGACGGCCACGGACACGAGTTGCTGCCCGACGGCGTGGTGGTCTACGAGGACGACCGCATCGTCCACGTGGGCTACGGTTTCGACGGGCCGGTGGATCGGACCATCGACGCGCGCGGGCGGCTCGTGAGTCCGGGCCTGATCAACTGCCACATTCACGCGGGCACCAATGCCCGTCACGTCATGCTGAACGACGCCAGCAAGGCGGACTACCTCGGCATGAATTTCCTTTCCTACGGCGCTACGCGGCGCGGCGCCAAGGGCATGGGCCCGCCGCCCCGGGCGGACGTCGAGGGGAAGTTCGGCGTATGGGCCGCCATGCGGGGCGGCGCCACCACCATCCTGGACGTGGGCACCCGCAGCGCCATGATCGAGAGCTTCACCGAGATGATCGGCGAACTGGGCGCCCGGGCCTATCTGGGAGCCGGCTACCGGAGCGCCGCCTACGTGCTGGACGACCAGGGACGCATTCAGTGGGACTGGGACGAGGAAAACGGCGAGCGGGGCCTGGCCGCGGCCGAAGCGTACGCGAAGAAGCATGACGGCGCCTTCAACGGCCGCATTCGAGCCATGCTCTATCCGGGCCAACTGGACACCTGCACGCCGGAGCTTCTCCAGGCCACGAAGCGCACCGCCGGGGAGTTGGGCATCGGCATCCAGCTCCACACGGCCATGAACATCGTGGAGTTCCAGTCCACGGTGCGGCAACGCGGGGTGACGCCGATCCAGTATCTTCACGACCTGGGATTCCTCGGCAAGGAGGTGATCCTCGGCCACTGCGTGTTCCACGGCGGGCACTCCTGGTGCCACTATCCGTACAACGACGACCTGTCCATGCTGGCCGACAGCGGCGCTTCCGTGGCCCATGCTCCGTACAAGTACGCCAAGATGGGCATCGCCCTGGAATCCTTCGACGACTACCGCGGGCGCGGCATCAACGTGGTGCTGGGCACCGACACGTTTCCCCAGGACATGGTGCACGAGATGCGCCTTGCCGGACTCGCCTGCCGGCTGGTGGAAGGGAGCTTCCGGGCCGGCAAGCCCTATGACGTGTACAATGCCGCCACGCTGGGCGCGGCCAGGGCGCTGCGGCGCGACGACCTGGGACGGCTGGCCGCCGGAGCCAAGGCGGACCTGATCATCGTCGACCTTCGCCGCACCCACTTCGGCGCCGTGCGGGACCCCGTCAAGTCGCTGGTGGAGGGGGGCAGCGGCAGCGACGTCGAGACCATCATCGTCGACGGAGAAACCCTGCTGGAAGGAGGCCGCGCCACGCGCTTCGACGAGGGAGAGTTGCTGGATCGGATTCAGACCGGAGCACAACCCCTGTGGGACTCCGTCCCCGAATGGCGCGCCCTGGGCGAGACCATCGACGATGTGGCGCCCATGAGCTACCCGGTCCGGAAGCGGTAGTACGCCAACCATGCCCTTCATCGAAAGAAACGGGACCCGGCTCTACTACGAAAGCCACGGCGCGGGGCGGCCGCTGCTGTTCTTGAGCGAGACGGCGTGCCACTGCGACGTGTGGAAGCTTCACCAGGTGCCGGCGTTCTCGCGGGACCACCAGGTGATCCTGTGCGACTATCGCGGCACCGGCCGATCGGACTGGCCGTCGGAGCCGTACGGCGTCAAGGACTTCGCCGACGACGCGGCCGCGGTGCTGGAGCACCTGGATGCCCGGGAGGCGGTGGTCTGCGGCCATTCCATGGGCGGTTCCGTGGCCCAGGTGATGGCCCTGGACCATTCCGACCGGATCTCGGCGCTCATTTGCGCCTCGGGCCGGGGCTTCAATCCCCATCCCGGGATCCCGCTCCGCATCGCCAAGGAAATGGTGGAGTGGGGTTACGAGCGGTACCTGCGGGACCATGGCATCCTCGTGGGATTTACCGACGCCTTCGTCAAGCGTTACCCGCAGCGCGTGGAAGGCTACCTGGCGGTGCGTATGGCGCATCTCAACCCGGTGGAGCAGTATTTCCGCCATGTCATCGCGCGCCAGCAGCACGACGTGAAGGACCGGCTGAAAGAGATCCGGATGCCGGCCCTGATCCTGGTGGGCGAAGAGGAGCACAACGTCACCAGCGACACTTCGCTGCGGCAGGCGGCCGATGTGCTGGCGGCCGAGATTCCCGGCGCCTCCTTCGTGGAGCTCAAGGGCGAAAGGCATAGCTATTTCTTCGTGAACCCCGATGCGGCCCACGCCGCCATGCGGAGGTTTCTGGCCGCTTGAGGTGAACCATGAACGCGATTCTTCAAACCGACCCGAACCTGGCTTTCGTCATCCTGCGCCTGGGCCTGGCCGTCACCTTCTTCGCCCATGGCTCCCAGCATCTGCTGGGCTGGTTCGGCGGAAGGGGTCCCAGGGGTCAGGTGACCAACTGGAAAGAGAAGTACGGCATCCCCACCTGGATCGGGGTGATCGGTGTCGCTACCGAAGCCCTCGCCGTGCCCGCCATGCTGCTGGGCTTTCTGACCCGTCCCCTGGCCCTCGGCCTGGTGATCTTCACGGCGGTGGCCCTCTACAAGGGCCATTGGGAGTTCGGGTTCTTCGTCGCGGGCGGCGGCCGCAAGGGCACCGGCATCGAGTACTGCCTGGCGCTGTTCCTGATGGCGCTGGCGCTGCTGGTGGGTGGTGGCGGCGCGTTCTCCATCGACCACATGCTCAGCCGCTAGTGTCCTTTACGAAGGGCGTTTGCGTGGTTTGGCCGCCGATGACCGGCGCGCCGCGGCCCTCTTCCTGCTCCCCGGTCTGGCCTTGCGGCGCCACCAGCCGGACGGGACCGCGGCGGTCACCGCCCTGTAGACGATCCAGGCAACCGCCGAGGCGATCCATACGGGCAAACTCGCCTGGATGATCAGCTCCCGGTCGCGATAGAACAGGAAACAGAGCAGGGTCCAGAGAAGACTGAGCCAGATGAGACCGATGGCTGAGCGCATGGAGTGGTTGCCGGCGGCCGGAACCGGGGTTCAGGTCCTCACGGGTTCTCTGAATCGGCCGTTCTCAATGCCCGCCAGACCCGTTCGGGCGTCAGCGGGAGCTCGTGGATGCGAACCCCCGTCGCCTGGGCCACGGCGTTGCAGACGGCTGGCGCCACGGGAATGATGCCGCCCTCCCCCATCCCCTTGGCGCCGTAGGGTCCGGGCCCGTCGGCGTTCTCCACGAGGCACGACTCGAAGGTCCGCGGTATGTCCCGGAACCCCGGGACCCGGTAGTCCACCAGGTTGGGGTTGAGGGGCTGCCCGCCGGCGTAGATCAGCGACTCGAACAGGGTGTGGCCCATGGCCATGACCGCGGCGCCCTCGTCCTGCCCTTCCGCCTGACGCGGGTTGATGGCCCTGCCTACGTCCGCCACGCTGGCGTAGCGCTGAATCGTCACCTCGCCGGTATCGGCGTCCACCGCCACCACGGCTCCGCCGATGCCCACTTCCCAGAAGATCGGCAGGATCGGCGATATGCCGCCGCCGGCACGGACGTAGCCGCGCCCGATGAGCTCACCGCCGGGCATGCCGAAATAACCCGCCACCACCTCGGCGAAAATCCGCCGGGCCTCGCCGCACCAGGCGGCGCCCTCTCTGAGCACCACCCGCTCGGGGTCGACGCCGAACTGTTCCGCGGCGATGGCCCGGATCTGGCGGTGCACGTCGGCGGCGGCGAACTTCACCGCCGTTCCCATGACGGTGGTGGAACGGCTGGCGCCGGTGGAGCGGTCGAAAGGGGTGGTGTGGGTATCGGTGCCGCGCAGCATCACCCGCTCCAACGGAACACACAACTCTTCGGCCACGATCTGGCTCAGCACCGTGCGGGCCCCCTGCCCCACTTCGGTGCTGCCGGCCATGACCACGACGTTGCCGTCGCTCAACAGCCGGACGATGGCGGTGGACACGGGGTTGGCCTCGCTGTCGGTGATGCCCACGGCGAAGCCGGCGCCGGCGCCCGTGGCGGGCGGCCCGGCTTCCCGGACCATGCCGGCAACCTTGCCCAGTCCCTCGCGCAGGTCGCCGTCGACGCCCCGGGAGTTGGGCCGGATCTGCTCGTCGCGGCCGAGCAAATGCTCCATCCGGTACTGCACGGGATCCAGCCCCAGGGCCTCGGCGATCCGGTCCATCTGGGCCTCCACCGGCCAGATGGACTGGGGGCCGCCGATGGAGCGCATGGATCCGGCGGGGACCGAGTTGGTGTAGATGCCGTAACTGTCGGAACGGAAGTTGGCGCAACGGTAGGCGCCGTGAACCCGCAGCACCGCCCGGGCCACCACCCGGGGACCGTTGTCGGCATAGGCGCCGGTGTCCAGGTGGAGCTTGACCTCACGGGCCACGATGGCGCCGTTGCGCTTGACCCCTGTCTTGATCCAGCAGCGGGCGGAATGGCGCCGGGCCGTCAGCATGGACTCGGTGACCGAGTGTTCCAGCCGCACCGGGAGGCCTTGTGTCTTGCGCGCCAACGCCACCACCAGCGGCTCTATCTTGAGATAGGACTTGCCTCCGAACGCGCCGCCCACGTAGGGAACCACCACCTGGACGTCCGTCATGGAGAGGCCAAACAGCCGCGCCAGCTCCGACCGGATGAGAAACGGGTGCGCGGAGGCGGACCACAGCGTCAACTGCCCGCCCTGGAACCGGGCCGTGGTGGTGTGGGGCTCCATGGAGTAGTGGCACACCATGGGAAAGTGGAACACGTCCTCGAAGACCTGGTCCGCCTGGGCGAAGCCCCGCTCCACGTCCCCGAGCTCGATGTGCTCGTGGTGGCAGATGTTCGGGTGCTCCCGGTCGTCGGAGAGGTTGACGTCGTGGAAGTCGCCTGAGCCGGCGGCCTGCTCGTGGAGCACCGGCGCGCCGTCGGCCAGGGCGTCGTCCAGGGTGGCGACGTAGGGGAGTTCTTCGTATTCGACCCGTATCCGGGACACGGCTTCCTCGGCCGCCAGCCTGTGCCGGGCCGCCACCGCGGCCACGGGCTCGCCCACGTGGCGCACCCGCTCCATGGCCAGAATGGGCCGGTCCCGCAGGCAGTGGCCGTAGTAGGGATCCAGGTCGCGGAGGTCGTCCCTGGAGAGCACGGCCACCACTCCGGGCACCTCGAGCGCCGCGCTCACGTCGATGGAACGGATGCGCGCGTGGGGATAGGTGCTGCGGAGCACCCGGGCGTCGAGCACACCCGGTATGTCCAGGTCGCCCGAGAACTTCGCCTCGCCGGTGACCTTCTCGACGCCCTCGATGCGGTTTCGGCGCTTGCCGACGACTTCCATGGTCATTCGCGTCCCGTCCGATCCGTCAGCCGTAGAGCACCACCGAGCGGATGCTCTTGCCCTCGTGCATGAGGTCGAAAGCCCGGTTGATGTCCTCCAGGGGCATGGTGTGGGTGATCATGTCGTCGAGATTGATCTCGCCGGCGGTGTAACGGTCCACGTAGCCCGGAAGCTGGGAGCGTCCCTTGACGCCGCCGAAGGCGGTGCCGCGCCAGACCCGGCCGGTGACGAGCTGGAACGGCCGCGTGCTGATCTCCTTGCCCGCGCCCGCCACGCCGATGATGGTGGACTGGCCCCAGCCCTTGTGGCAGCACTCCAGCGCGGCCCGCATGGTGTCGACGTTGCCGATGCATTCGAACGAGTAGTCCACGCCGCCGTCGGTCATGTCCACCAGCACCTCCTGGATGGGCCGGTCGGAATCCTTGGGGTTCACCACGTCGGTGGCGCCCAGGCGCCGGGCCATGTCGAACTTGGCGGGGTTGGTGTCGACGCCGATGATGCGTCCGGCCTTGGCCATGACCGAGCCCTGGATCACGCTCAGGCCGATGCCGCCCAGGCCGAAGATCCCCACCGTCGATCCTGCCTCCACCCTGGCCGTGTTCAGCACCGCGCCGATGCCGGTGGTGACGCCACAGGCCAGCAGGCAGACCTTGTCCAGCGGGGCCCTGGGGTCGATTTTGGCCACCGAGACCTCGGGCAGCACGGTGTACTCGCTGAAGGTGGAGGTCCCCATGTAGTGGTAAATGGATTTCCCCTTGAGCGTGAACCGTCCGGTGCCGTCCGGCATCACGCCCTGCCCCTGGGTGATCCGTATGGACTGGCACAGGTTGGTCTTGCCGGACTGGCAGAACCTGCAGGCGCCGCATTCCGGGACGTACAGCGGAATCACGTGGTCACCGGCCTTGACGGTGGTGACGCCGGCGCCCACCTCCTCCACCACCGCCCCGCCCTCGTGACCCAGGATCGATGGGAAGAGGCCCTCGGGGTCGGCGCCCGAGAGGGTGAACTCGTCGGTGTGGCAGACGCCGGTGGCGACGATCCGCAGCAGAACCTCGCCCTCCTTGGGTCCCCCCACGTCCACTTCCTCGATCTCGAGTGGCTTGCCCGCCTCAAGAGCTATGGCCGCGCGTGATTTCATGATCGTCTCCTTTCTCCGTGGACACCAGTGTTGCGTTCACGGGACCTCGCGGTCCCACCGGCATTTCGTAACATCCCGCCTCACTCCGCGTTTTCGTCCTCCGGGTCTGCCAAAGTGAGTTGTCCGGGGACGCGCAAGGTACGGTCGATACTCGCCGGAAGGGGAACTTCCGTGCTCGCGGCGCCCAGGTCCTTGAAACGCCTGGCCGCCGGCAAGAGGCGGCTCTCCAGCGAGCCCACGGCGTCATGGTACGCCTTGACCGCTCCTTCCAGCCCATTCCCGGCGCGCTGGAAGTGCTCCACGAACTTGGCCAGCCGATCATGGAGATCTCTCCCCTGGTCCGCGATCTCGCGGGCGTTTTCCGCCACGTTGTGCTGCTGCCAGCCATACGCCACGGTCTTCAGAAGGGCCAGCAGCGTCACCGGCGTCGTGGGGGACGAGATCCATGAGGGCGTCCTAGCTGGACCCTTTGCGGCCCGACAGGATGGAGAAGACCTCGCAGGCGATGCCGGTGGCCTCGTAGCCGTCCACGCCGTTGGCCTGCGCAATGGCGAACATCTGATCGACCATGGAGCTGAACGGTACCGGAATCTCCATTTCCCGGGCCACCTCGAGTCCGAAGCCGATATCCTTGGGCATCCACGACTTTCTCGGCTTGAACTCTCCGCTCACGATAATCCCCGTGACCCGTTCGAGGGCGTCGGAGTAGTTCTGTGAGCTGCGGATGAAGTTCTGGAAGTCCTCTTCGTTGAGGCCGCCGGTCTTCAGCCAGTTGTAGACTTCCACCATCCCCATGTGCATGATGCCGCTCAGCATGGCGTTGGCGGTCTTCACCAGCTTGGCGTTGCCCAACTCTCCCATATACACGATCTTCTTGCCCATGGCCTGGAACACCGCCATGTTCTCGTCATAGAGCGCCCTGGGACCCGATGCCCAAATGGAGAGGGTCGCGGCGGCGGCCGCTTCCTCCACGCCGCTGACCGAAGCGTCCAGAAGCTGCCAGCCGTGTCCCCTCAGGCCCTCGTTCACCTCGACCACGGTCTTCTTGTCGATGCTGCTGAAGTCCACCCAGGTGCGCGCGCCTCCGGCCGCTTCCCGAAGTCCGCCGTCGCCGAGGCCGACTTCGCGCACGGCCGCGCCGAAGGGCAGCATGGAGAGCACCACGTCGCAGCCTTCGGCCACTTCCTTCGGGCTGCCGGCGAAAACCGCCCCTTTCTCCTCCAGCGGCCGGGCCACCTCCCGGCGGATGTCGTTGATCACCAGACCGAAGCCCGCGTCCAGCAGGTTCGCGGCCATGCCGCTGCCCATGCCCCCTGTACCGATGAATCCGAGTTGCTTCACATCCGCTCCCTTGTGTTCGGGGCCACGTCGGTCAGCGCCGGCGCCTGGTTGCCGTCTTCCGAAGCGCTTGCTGGACCTGCTCCAGCTTGCCGTTGTCGCTGCGTTCCAGTTGGATTCCGGCGGGCAGCCTCCGGATCAGCTCCCGGGTGTTGGCAATTCGGGCGGACGTGGCCGGATGACTCCTGAGAAACCCGGGCGGCGATGCTCCTCCCTCTTTCTTCAGGGATTCGAAGAACGCCGGAAGGCCGCGCGGGTCGTAACCTGCTCTGAACATGAGCCGGACGGCGAAAGCGTCGGCCTCGTGTTCCGCCTCCCGGCTGAAGGTATTGAGGTAGCCCATCGCCGCCAGACCCCCCAGGTCCTGAGCCGCTCTTCCCGCCTGGGGACCCGCCGCCACCTCCGCCGCCACAGCGCCCACCTGGCGCAGGATGTTGGTGGCCAGGGCGCGGTTGAAGTTGTTGGCGACGTGCCGCCTGGCCACGTGTCCGATCTCGTGGGCGATGACGCCGGCCAGCTCGCTGACGTTGCGGGCCTTGAGTATCGTTCCGGTGTAGATGTAGATGTAGCCGGCGGGCGCCGCGAAAGCGTTGACTTCGTCTTTCGGGACCACGTTGAAGCGGTAGGTGAAGGCTTGAGGCCCCGCGTGTTTCAAGAGCTGCCGGCCGATGGCCGATACGTAGCCGACGACGGCAGGGTCCCGGACGAGAACGGTGCGGCGATCGAAGCGCCGGGAGAAGTCGGCGCCGAGTTCGCGTTCCTCCTCTACGCTCAGCGGCCCGCAGGCGGCGGCCAAGGCCGTCAGGAGCGCACAGATCGCCAGCCGGATGGCCCGGGTGAAAGGCATGCCTAAGACTAACCGCCGCGCGGGGTCCTTTCAAGCGGCCACAGCCAGCCGGCGGCGCGGTCCGGCGCTGGCTGGCGATGTCCGGAAGCAACGCCCCCGGACCGGCTGTAAACGGAGAGTTTCTCAAGCGCTACGCGTTGCGTTACAATTGCGGCTGCCACGCCCGTGAGGGGAAGACCATGGCTACGAATCCCAAGCAAATCGCCGGTGAGCGCGCGGCGGACTACGTGAACGACGATATGATCGTGGGGCTCGGTACGGGCTCGACCGCCTACTTCGCCATCGTCAGGCTCGCGGACAGGATACGCCGTGAGGGGCTTCGGGTCCGGTGCATTCCCACCTCCGAACGGTCGGCCACCCTGGCGCGGGAGTTGGGGATTCCCCTGACGAGTTTCGCGGAAACACTGTCCGTCGACGTCACCATCGACGGCGCCGACGAGGTCGACCCCGCGTTCAATCTCGTCAAGGGAGGCGGAGGCGCGCTACTGCGCGAAAAGTTCGTCGCCACGGCGAGCCGCGCCGAACTGATCATCGTCGACGAGGGCAAGCTGAAGCAGCGCCTCGGAGCCTTTCCCTTGCCCGTCGAGGTGGTGCCGTTCGGCTGGCAGCTTACCCAGCGCCGGCTTCGGGATATGGGCTGTGAGGCCAGCTTTCGTTCGTCCGATCACGGCCCCTTCGTGACCGACAACGGCAACTATATCCTCGACTGCTCGTTCGGGGTCATCGCCGATCCGCCCGCGCTGGAACGGGAGATCGTCGCCACCTGCGGCGTCGTGGAATGCGGCCTCTTCACCGGACTCGCAACCCGAATCATCATCGGCGAATCCGACGGCGGCCTCGAAGAGCGAACGGAGCCGGCGCCCCTTGACTGAATGTCTCGCTACCAGCGATTGCGGCCGCCGCCGCCTCCTCCGCCACCGCCTCCTCCGAAACCGCCGCGACGCTCTTGCGGGCGCGCCTCGCTGACCGTCAACCTGCGGCCTCCCAGCTCCGAGTCATGCAGGGCCTCGATGGCCTTTCCCGCTTCTTCTCCGGACCCCATCTCCACGAAACCGAATCCCCTGGAGCGGCCGGTGAACTTGTCCGTGATGACCCTGGCGGAAACCACGGTTCCGTGCGCGGCGAAGATATCCTGGAGCTGGTCCTCGGTGGTCGAATACGGCAGACCGCCCACGTAAAGCTTCTCGTTCATGCTCTCCTCCATCTTTCAGTTCAATCTTGAGACAGGCACGGCGAAAGGAGCAGAGCACACGTGCGGCGATCACGACACTCCGGTCGACTTCGGTCTTACACTGTCTCTAACCAGCCAAGCTCGGGAATCCGCGCTTGGTTATTACGCAGTTTCTTATATTGACCTCCGGTGCGCCTGTCAACAGCGCCTGGCGCGGCTTTGACGAATCGTGAACGGTGTTCTTCGAGGACACTAGCTAGCGCAGAGTCCGATAGACGAGCGGCGTGCAGACGGCAACGAGGAGGAAGAAACACCCGGTGGCGAGAAACATGACCCCGAAACCCCACGCATCCGCGGCCCAACCGAGGAGCAGCGGGAGAGCCATGGGGGCCATGTTCCAGCCGAGTCCGGTGGCGGCCATGACCGCGGAGCGGTCGCTCGCCCGGCTGAGATCGACGGCCTGGACCTGATTGAGGAGGTCGGCCACTCCCCCGGCCATGCCGAGGCCGGTGATGCAAAGACCCAGCGCCAGCAGCCCTTCGCTCCACGCGGTCGCAAGGATGCAAAGTCCCAAGCCCCCCATGCTGACGGCGTAGAACACTCTCTCCCTCGCGATGGTGATCTCCGAGCCAAGGGCGAGCCCGATCACCACCGGGCCGATGGAACGCACCGCGATCACCACGCTGATCCAGCCCTCGGGAAAGCTGAGACCGCTCATGTAGACCGGGTAGACGGACTGGGTAATGCCGAAAGGCACCGCGGCCGCGCAGGAGCTGGTGAGCAGCAACCAGGTGCGCCTCTCCATCAGCCGCCGGCTCATTCCCACCGTGACCCGCCAAACCGTGCGGCCTTCGGGTTTCGAGCGGATCGGAGGCAGCGCGAACCCGAGCAGCATGCCGAGGACGCATGCCAGCGCCACCAGGACGAACGTCGTGGCGTAGCCGAGCCAGCCGGCAAGGATTCCTCCGAGAGCCAACCCCAGCAACTGTCCGGTGTAGTTGGCCGCGGACAGTTGGCCCAGCATCTTGCCGGGATTGCGTCGGGAGAGCTGGCTGGCCATGGATTGGGCCGGGACCCAGAAGACGCTGCGGGAAAGGTTCGCCAGCGCGCTGGACAGCATGAGCGAGAAGAAACCGCTGGCCATGCAGAGAGCTACGGCCGCCAGGACGTTGATCGAGTAGCAGGCCTGCAGCATGCGATGCTCGCCGTAGCGGTCCGCGAACGCGCCGCCGACGAAACGCATGACGATGGTCACCAGATAGGGAAGCCCGATCAGGGAACCGATGTCGAGCACGGACAGGCCGAGCGTCACGCCGAAGAGCGGCGTGAGCACGAACAGCATGCCGTTGCACATGTTCCACAGGAGCGCTCCGAGAAAGAGCACCCCGCGGACCGGCCGCCCGTCATCCATCCCGGCGTGGTGTCCCGTAAACTTCCACTAGTCCAGCGAATAGTACGCGGCGCAGTTGTCCCAAAGGATCTTGTGCTTGTCTTCGTCGTTGATGGTGGAGAGATCCAGGAAGCTTTCCACCGCGTGGGGAAACTTGGAATCTCCGTGGGGATAGTCGGTAGAGAACACGATGCGCTCGTTTCCCATGTAGTCGATGACGTACTTGACCGGGGCTTCGTCCGGCTCCACCGACACGAAGCACTGTCTCTTGAAGTAGTCGCTCGGCGGCATGGTCAGATCCGGCGACCATACGTCGGCCTCCCTTTCGTAACCTTCGTCCATGCGCCAGAGCAGCCACGGGAGCCATCCGCAGTTGGCCTCCAGAAAAGCTACCCGCAGCTTCGGATGACGGGCCAGCACCCCGCCCGAGCAGATGCTGCCCAGAGCCAGCATCTGCTCCACCGGTTGGGCGAACACGCGCCGGAGCATGAAGTTGGGCTCGAACTGGTCGCCCACCTGACGGGCGCCGGAGGAAGAGGATTCGTGCAACCCCAGGGGCATGCCGAGCTCTTCGAGCTCGGTCCATAGCGGCTCGTAGTAGTCGTCGTGGAAGTTGCGCCCGTTCACCGGATTGGAACGCATGAAGATGCCGCGGAAACCGAGCTCTCGAGCACACCGCCGAGCCTCGGCCACGGCCTCGTCCACGTCGAAGGGGGAAAGCATTCCCGCCCCCAGCAGCCGGACCGGGTCGGCGCAGCAGAAATCGTAGAGCCAGTTGTTGTACGCCCGCGCCAGGGCGGCGGCGAAACGGGGCTCCATATCCGGCTCGCTGAGCGCCTGAAGCCCCCGCGTGGGGTAAAGGACGGCCACGTCGATACCTTCGATGTCCATGGCCTCCAGTTGGACCTCCGGCATCCAGCCCCGTGCGGCGTGGGCGCCGTAGATGCCTTGGTTCTTCTCGAAGTTGTGCCCTTTCGTAACGTTGCCGGCATGTACCTGGGGAAGACCCCACAGACTCCCGTCGGGATGCTGCATGCGCAGGTCACGAACGTTCTCGCTGGTCACGCCGCGCGGCGCCAGGGACTTGAACTCGGGCTCCAGATACCTCTCCCACAAGTCCGGCGGTTCCATGATGTGCATGTCGCTGTCGAGTATCCTGTATCCATTCTTGGCCATGTCCCTCTCCTCGGAACGGTCAACCCTTCCACGCGCCCCAGGCGATGGCGAGCCAGCCCAGCAGAAACGCGAGGCCCCCGACCGGGGTAACGGCGCCCAGCCAGCGGACGCCGGAAAGGCTCAAGGCGTAAAGGCTTCCGGAGAACACCACCGTGCCGAACACGAAGAACCATCCCGCCACGGAGAACTCCCCGCGGGGCCAGCGGGACAGCAGCAACGCCACCATGAGCAGCGCCAGGGCGTGATAGATCTGGTAGCGGACGCCCACCTCGAAGACGTTCAGCATCTCGTCCGTCAGCTTCCCCTTGAGGCCGTGGGCCGCGAACGCGCCCAGCACCACCCCGGCGAAACCGGAAAGAGCGCCCAGCAAGAGAAATAGACGATCCATGCTCATGGGTGTCCGGAACCGTTTTCGGTTTGGCGTAGTCTTTCACAGGGGCGGGTTGATTGCAACGCGCCGCGGGGAGGGACGGCACGGGGCGAGGCCCCTCCGCGCCGACCCGAGCCGAGATCGGGCGGGATGGACAATTCCCGGCCCTTGGGCTAGGCTACGATGCATAAGACGGAGCGTTACGCGCTTCCGGGAAGGGAGGACAGGCGTCTAAGGCACGCGATATGAGCAAACAAGACAATATAGAGGTTACCGGCACGGTGATGGAAAGCCTGCCCAATGCCATGTTCAAGGTCGAATTGGACAACAAGCACAACGTCCTCGCCTATACCGCGGGGAAGATGCGGAAATTCTACATCAAGATTCTACCCGGGGACCGGGTCACTCTGGAGTTGTCTCCCTACGACCTGAGCCGTGGCCGAATCACCTACCGGCACCGGAACTGACCCATGGCGCCGGAAGCGGTGCCCAACGAGAATATGAACAGACCCGTCGCGCTCACGCGGCGGGCATGCGTTCCATGAGATCGCGACGCGCGGCCTGAGCGCGTCGCAGAGTTTCGCCCTCATCCAGCGACACACACTCGCGACCCCGCATCAGCACCTTGCCGTCCACCAGCACGGTATCCACGTCGGTGGCCTTGGCGCAGTGCACCAATTGGCTCACCACGTCGTTGACCGGCTGGAAATGCGGTTTCTGTATGTCCACCAGGATCAGGTCCGCCCGTTTGCCGGCTTCCACCGACCCGCAAACGGAACCGAGGCCCAGCGCGTGGGCGCCGTCGATGGTGCCCATGCGGAGCACCCGGTATGGATCGATGACGCCCGCGTCCTGGTGCTTGACCTTCTGAAGCAAGGACGCCGCCTTCATGGTTTCGAAGAGATCCTGGCCGTGATTGCTGGCCGCTCCGTCGGAGCCGAGGCCGACCTTGACTCCCGCGGCCAGCATCTCCACCACCGGTGCGATGCCGTCGCCCAGCATCATGTTGCTGACCGGATTGTGGGACACCGCCGTGTTCGTATCCGCCAGTTGAGCGATCTCTTCCGGCGAGACGTGGACGCTGTGGGCAAAGATGGCGTCTTCTCCCGGTATGTCGAAGTCTGCCAGATGGGCGACCACGCCGGCCCGGTTGCACTGGCGGCGGGTGACATCCACCACCGATGCCGATTCGGCGACGTGCGCGCTGATGCCGATGGAGTGATGGTCCGCGAAACCCCGAATCTCCCGAAGCAGGTCGGGCGAGGCGTTGATGGGCGGCGTGTTGGGGCCGGTGCGAAAGGTCAGACGGCGAGACTCCTCCGGCGAGCCGTTCAGCCGCTGACGCGACATCAATTCCTCGATACGCGCAAAGGCCGTCTCGGGCGTCTCCCTGGTGCAGTCCGGCACGATGTCCCCGGTGTCCATGATGGTGCGGGCGAAGACCCCCCTCAGACCCGACCGGGAGATGGCCTCGACCGCCGCCACGGCGCACTCCGGACCCGGGTTCAGGAAGTTGTGCTCACAGACGGTGGTGACGCCCCCCTTGAGGTTCTCCAGGCATCCCAAGGAGGTGCCGGCCAGCACGTGTTCCGGATTCAGCGCCTCCGCCACGCCGTAGATGCGCTTCAGCCAGGCCAGGAACGGCAGGTCTTCCCATACGGCCCTCAGCAACACCTGATACAGATGGGTATGAGCGTTGATCAGCCCGGGCATCAGCACCTTCCCCCGGCCGTCAATGCGCAGGCCTCGTTCCATGGCCGGCGGATCCCCTGCCCCGACCTCGGCGATCACGCCGTCGATCGCCGTCACGTAGCCGGATTCAATGACATTCCCGCCGCCGGTCATGGGCAGGATCGTGGCATCCGAAATGATGATCACCGATTCGTCCATCGAGCGCTCCAAAAAAACGACGGGGCGGCGCTTCCGCCGCCCCGTCCGGTTTGCTTCCTTGCCGCTGTATCGACTCCTCAGGTATCTCTCGTACGTCGTTCGTGCGCCTCGTTCACCTTCAACATCCGCCCCTGAAGCTCCGTGCCGTCCAACGCTTCCATGGCGGCCCTCGCCTCGGCCTCGGAGCCCATCTCGACGAACCCGAAGCCCCGGGAGCGGCCGCTGAACCGGTCGGTGATGATTCTGGCCGATGCCACCGTGCCGTGCTCGGCGAAGAGGTCATGCAACTGGGCTTCGGTCACGGCGTAGGGAAGTCCGCTCACGTATAGTCTGTCACCCATGGCAATACTCCGTGTTCACGGTGCGGATACGATATCCGAAACCGATGGCAGAGCCGTAATCGCCGCCATATTATCCCCGCGCACGATGCAATGCAAACCTCGATTCCGTACCTGAACCGTCATCCGTTCGAATCATAGCCATCCAGGAGACAACTCCAGTCGTCCGGGCCCAGGCGCGCACGATCGGGGTCGAGCTTGTTTACCGATCGCAGCAAGCGGCGCAGATTGCGCCGCGCCCTGGCGGCCGGCACCGGCCCGGGGAACAGGCGCGCCTTGTCGAGGTCGATGATGTGGATCTCCGGGCACGACCCCTGGTGACCAACGAGGATGTTGCGGAGGTTGAGGTCCGCATGGTCGATGCCGCGGGCGTGCATGAAGCGCAACGAACGGCCGGCCCGACGGAGAAACGCCTGCTTCGTCCCGAGCGGCAGCTCCCGCTGAAGCTCGGCCCAGAGGTCCCGTACGTTCTTCAACTCCCGGGTCACCAGCCAGCCCCGATACCAGGGGCCGAATCCCCGGGCCACCAGGGCGGCCAGCACCTCCGGAGCCGCAAGTCCCCGTTCCCGGGCAGCCACCGTCACGGCCAGTTCCACGAACGGCCGTGGCGGACGGCTCACGAACCAGTCCCGCGTCAACCCCCGCAGCACACCGCCATGGCGGTAGGAACGAATCAGCCCGTCGCCGCCCGGGAGTTGCACGGCCTGCAAGCCGGCACGGCCGAAATGGCGGACCTGCCCGTGGGCCGGCACAGCCGGAGCCGCAAGAATCCGTGACGCCAACTCGGTTGCATCCAGCCCGCGGGCCACCAGCATGTCCAAGCCGGGTCCGGGGCTCGCGCGATCGAATCCTTCCGGAATCCCGCCGCGCGGCATGCCCGGGACGGCGGCGTGATGGCGGCGATCCGGTGCGGGCCTCGGCGTCATTTCGCCCGGGCCCTTTCCACGACCTCCGTGATACGGTTCAGCAGCGTCTCCGGCCGGTCGATGGACATCTGCACCTGCAAAGCCAGCAGTCTGCCGCTCAGGAAGGGGAACCGCGCCAGCTTGACGAAATCCTTCTCGGTGGTGACGATCCTGTCGACCCCGTTCCGATGGCGATTGATCTCACGCCAGTCCTTCTCCGAGTACCGATGGTGGTCGGCGAATTCCAGTGTATCGACGATGGTAGCCTCGCAATCACGGACCATGGCATAGAAGGACCCGGGGTTGGCAACAGCCGAAACCGCCAGCACCCGCGCGCCCGCCAGGGTGCCGAGGGTCAGTTCGGTCAGCCCCTCGTCCGTACGGGTGAGGACCGCCCGGGGTCCGAGGGAGGCGTAGAAGACCCTGGCGCCATCGCAACGGCCGCGAAGCAGCGTCCGCCACCGCTCGTGGGCGCCGGTGACCACCAGGATGTCGGCCCGCCGCAAGCCATGGAGCGGCTCCCGGAAGGGTCCCGCCGGCAACACCGAACCGACGCAGTCGGAACCGAGGAGGAGAATATCCAGGTCTCTTGCAACCCGCCGGTGCTGGAAACCGTCGTCCAGCAAGAAGAGATGGAAGTCTCCGGGTTCCCGGCCGAACTCCATGGCGACTCGATGACGGTCGCCGCCGACTCCGACGGTTTGCCCGTACAGCGCGCTCAGCATGACGGGCTCGTCTCCGTAATCGAGAGGTCCGCCTCCGGGCTCCCTCAGCCACCCGCGGGCGGTTTCGGGGTCGATCCTCGCCGGCCGCGAGCCCGTTGAAGGCCCGCCGTAGCCACGAGTCAGGATCGCCGTCTTGAGGCCCCGGCGCAGCAGGTTCTGCGCCAGCCACAGGCTGGTGGGCGTCTTGCCCGTGCCGCCCACGGTAAGATTCCCGACGCTCACCACGGGAAGCGCCAGTTTCCGGGTGTTGAGGCAGCGAATGTCGTACAGGAAGTTTCGCAGCTCGATCAGAAGACGGAAGCTCACGCTCCAGGGCCACAGCCACCCCCACAGGAACCAGCCGCGGATGCCGCGCCGGCTCCAGGCCAGCCGGGCCAGCCGGGTCCATCTTCTATTCGACGCCGCCATGCGATGGGTGGTCCTGAAGCTGTCGCCGGATCAGACCCATGCTCCGCGACACCACGTCCCCGTCCGCCTCTACCGCTTGCCGGGCACGGCCGCCCATGGCCGCCGCACGGACGGGATCCGACAGCAGATCCGCGATCGCCCTGAACAAGTCCTGGCGATCACGGATCTCGACGCCGCCGCCCTGCTCCAGCATCTTCCGGGCGGTCTCCGCGATGTTGGTCTGGTGGGGGCCGAACAGCACCGGTTTACCCCAACGAGCCGGCTCCATGACGTTGTGTCCTCCCGCCGGCACCAGGGTGCCGCCCACGAACGCCACCGTCGCACAGCCATAGAACCGTGGCAACTCGCCCAGCGTGTCCAGCAGCAAGACATGATTGTCGCGGGGCTGCGGGCCGTTCATCCCGCTCCGCTTGCGGTAGGCTAGCTTCCTTTCCCGGAGAAGCCGTTCCACGTCGCCGAAGCGTTCCGGATGGCGCGGTGCGAGAATCATCAGCAGCTCCGGGTGAAGGCGGCGCAATTCGGGAAGGACATCCAGAAGGATCTCCTCTTCTCCCCGGTGGGTGCTGCCGGCCACGACCACGGGGCCGCGTTCGCGACCGGGACCAAAGGGATCGGGAACCGGCTCCGTTCCTGTCTCTCCGTATTTCAAATTGCCCGTCACGGCGACCCTTGCCCCGTCCACCCCCAAGCCGAGGACGCGGCCCGCGTTCTCATCGTCTTGCATGCCGAACTCCGACACTGCGTTCAGGACCGGCCCGAAGAGCGGCCGGAAACGCCGGTATCGCCGGGCGCAATGCGGAGACAGGCGTCCGCTGAGCAGCACCGTCGGAATTCCCAGCCGGTGGGCCGTCAGGATGAAATTCGGCCAGATCTCGGTTTCCAGGAGGATGATGACCTCCGGGCGGAAGCGCCGCAGGCTGCGCGCCACCAGCCATGGAAGGTCCAGCGGCAAATACGTTATGCCGTCCACCTCGGTCAGCGCCTCCTGGGCGGTCCGGCGTCCGGTGGCCGTCATCGTCGACACCAGCAGCCTGCGTCCCGGCAGCGCCGTCCTTATCTCCCGCACCAGCGCGGCGGCGGACCGCACCTCGCCCACCGAGGCGGCATGGATCCAGATCGGCCGGGAACCGGCGAGGGCCGCCATGAGGTTCGAGGGATAGCAGGTGAAGCGCTCCCTCAGCCCCCGGTAGGGACGGCGCCGCGACAAGAACCCCAAGGGCCAAAGCAAAAGGCCGAGGATCAGTCCCGCGTGTAAAAGCGCGTTGTAAAGGGCCAACACAGGCGTGGCGCTCCGTCGAAGGGCTCCGTCCCGTACCGCGGACTCAGAGGGTGCCCCTCTCACTCCCTTCCATGGCCTGGAGATTGTAGAGAAGACTGTACTCCCTTCCTCTCGCCAACAGCTCCCGATGCGTCCCCTCCTCCACGACCCTTCCCTCGGCCAATACCACGATGCGGCTGGCATTGCTGATGGTCGACAACCGGTGAGCGATGACGAGGCTCGTGCGGTTCTCCATGAGACCGTCGAGGGCACCCTGGACCAGCCGCTCCGATTCGGAGTCCAGGGACGAGGTAGCTTCATCGAGGATCAGGATGGGGGCGTTCTTGAGCACGGCCCGGGCGATGGCGATCCGTTGCCGCTGTCCTCCCGAGAGCCTGAGGCCCAGCTCGCCGATGACGGTGTCGTACGCCGCCGGCAAGGCCATGATGAAGTCGTGGGCGTTGGCGGCCTCGGCCGCCTTGATGATCTCCTCCATGCCCTTGGACGGGTCTCCATAGGAAATGTTGTTCCGGACGGTGTCGTTGAAGAGAAAGGTGTGCTGGGTCACGATGGCGATCTGGCGGCGAAGGGACTCGAGGGTGAACTTGCGGATGTCGACGCCGTCCAGGGTGATACTGCCCGAAGATACGTCGTAGAAACGCGGCAGCAGCGCGGATAACGTCGTCTTTCCAGCCCCGCTCATGCCCACGAGGGCTACGATTTCGCCACGCCGGACCTCCAGATCGATACCTCTCAGCACCGGGTCGGCGAGGTAGCCGAATTCCACGTTCCGGAAGGCGATCCGGCCGGCAAAAGCCGCCGCGGGGACGGCGTCCGGCGCGTCGGCGATGTCCAGCGGCACGTCCAGCATCTCGAAGATCCGTTCCCCGCCGGCGATGCCCTGATAGATTTCAGGAACGGTTTGCGTCAACCGTTTGAAGGGCTCGTAGGCGAGGTACACGGCGGTGAGGAAGGCGAAGAACTGGCCGGGCGTCCGCTCACCTTCCATGACGGCATTGCCGCCATACCAGAGAACCCCGGCAATGCCCAGCGACGCAAGTACCTCCATGGCCGAGGGCATGATAGCCCTGGCGCGGCTGGCCCTCAACTGGTGACGCAGAATCTCGCGGTTCTCGCGCTCGAACCGGGCCATCTCGTGACGCTCCATGCCGAAAGCCTTGACGATGGCGCTGCCCTGAAGACTCTCCTGCAAAACCGCGGCAAGGAGACCCGTGCTCACCTGGGTTCTCTTGGTGGCGCTCTTGACGCGTTCGGCGAGTCGTCGGACGGGCAGCACCGCGGCGGGGAACGCCACGAACGCTATGGATGCCAGGAGCCAATCCATGTAGAAGGCCACCGCCGTCAACGTCAGCACGGAAGTGCTGTTGCGGGCCACCGAGACCACCGCGGTGGTGAGCGCATTGCGCACCAGCATGACATCGTTGGTCACCCGCGACAGTAACGTTCCCGTGGGATGCCGGTGGATATAGGCCAGCGAAAGCCACTGAAGTTTCTCGCACAGGACCGAGCGCAGGTCGCGTACGACCCGCTGTCCGACGCACTCCATCAGGTAGGTCTGGCCGAAGTTGAAGACGCCGCGAAGGGTGAAGACGGCCACCACCGCCAGCGGTATGTACAGCAGCATCGCCCGGTCCTGGTTCACGAACATCTGATCCACCGCGTCGCGGACCACGAACGGCAGCATTGCCGTCGAGGCGCTGAACAGCAGCATGCAGAGAATGCCGCCGCAGAAATGAGGCCATACGTAAGGCCGCAGGTAGTGGAGCAGGCGGCGATAGACCTTCATCGTCAAACCCGCGCGCCGGACCGCGTCAGCAGCTCCATGACCAGATCCGCCACGCGTCCCGGCGCTCCCGTGGGTCCCAGCAGACGCTGCACCCCCGCAAGCTTTCCAACCACGGCCTGACGGACCTCCGGCTGCAGCATGCGTCGGGTCTCGGCCAGGATACGGTCGGCGGTGACCTCGCTCTGAAGGAGCTCGGGGACCACGCGCTCACCGGCGACGATGTTGATCATGCCGATGTCGTTCACCCGGATGAGGCGACGTCCGAGCCAATAGCTCAGGGGCGACAATCTATAGACGATGACCATGGGCTTCTTCAGCAAGCCCGCCTCCAGCGTCGCCGTGCCGGACGCCACCCAAACGAGATCGGCCGCCGCCAACATGTTGTAGGTGTCGCCGTCGACGATGCGAACGGTGATCGGCGACCCCGCCACGGCCCCCTCCAGATCGCCGCGTTCGATGGTGTTCGCGCGGATCAGGATGAACTGCACGTCCCGCTCACGGGCGAGCCTGCCGGCCGCTTCCACCATGGGCCCCATCAGCGAAGCCACTTCCGTCTTCCGGCTGCCGGGCATCAAGGCGATGGTGAGCCCGGTGCGGTCCAGTCCCAGCTCCTCGAGGCTCGTGCCCCGGTCCCGGTCAGGTCTGACGACGTCCACGAGCGGGTGCCCCACGAAAGTCACGTCCTTCATGCCGAACGATTTGTAGAGTTCCGCTTCGAAAGGAAACACGACGGCCATGGCATCGACTCTCGAGGCGATCTTCCTGATGCGATAGGGACGCCACGCCCATATCTGCGGGCTGATGTAGTAGAGGACCCTGATGCCGTGCCGTCGCGCGACGCGCGCCAGCGCCATGTTGAACTCCGGGAAGTCGATGAGGATGAGCAACGAGGGCCGGCGTTCCACCAGCAAGCGGCGCAACAGGCGGTAGGCCAGCCAGAGATTGCGGAGGTTCCCCAGCACTTCCGAGACTCCCACCGACGCTACTTTCGCAACATCGTAGACCACACGCATGCCGGCCTGCCGCAGGCTGGCTCCGCCCATGCCGAACACTTCCATGTCCGGGTTACGTTGTCGCAGGGTGCGTACCAGTTCCGCTCCCCGGGCATCCCCCGAGGCCTCGCCGGCCACCAGCATGACGCTTGGCGACCCCGGATCTGCGGAAGTGTAACGAGCCATCAAAGCCGTTCGCTGATCGCCGATGCAATCCGGAGCGCATGCAACCCGTCCTCTCCGCTCACCAACGGGGTCCTTCGGGTGGCCACCGACTCCAGAAACGCCGCGATCTGGTCCCGAAGGGCGTCGCCGTTCCCCGTGGCGATGCTCTCTCCCCGAATACCCTCCCAGCCCCGGGTGCGGTCTTCCATACGGTAGATCTGCGCCGTCTTGGCATCATAGTCCAGGGAAATATAAGCGTCCGACTGAAAGAAGCGGATCTTGCGCTCCCGCTTCATCGAGACCCGGCTCGCCGTTACGTTGGCAACGCAGCCGTCGTCGAAACGGATGCGCGCGTTGGCGATGTCCGGCTTGTCCGTAAGGACGGCGACGCCGTTGGCGTCGATGCTGGCCACCGGGGCATGAACCAAGCTGGAGATGACGTCGATGTCGTGGATCATCAGATCGAAGACCACATCCACGTCGGTCCCCCGGGCAATGAACGGCGCCAGACGGTGGCATTCCACGAACTTCGGCGCGGAAATGATCTTGCTGAGTTCCCGCACCACCGGATTGAAACGCTCCAGGTGGCCGACCTGCAGGATGCGGCCCTTCTGCCGCGCCAGTTCCACCAGCCGGCAACCATCGGAGACCGTCGAGGTGATGGGCTTCTCCACCAGGACATCGATGCCCGCGGCGAGGAAATCCCGGGCGACCCTGTAGTGTTTCTGGGTCGGAACCGCGATGCTGACACAGCGGACCTTGTCGAAGAGTTCACGGTAGTCGGTAACGGCGGGCACCCCGTAGCGCTCCTCCGTCTCCCGGGCGCGCCGCTCGTCGATGTCGGCGACGCACACCAGCTCGGCCGAGGACAACGCGGCATACTTGGCGGTATGAAGGCTCCCCGCGTACCCCAGACCGACGACCCCCGCGGCGATACGCTCGCTCATTCGGCGTCCGGCGCCGCGGCGACCACGGCGATTCCCGCCGCGTCCGCGGCCGCTAGCAGCTCTTCCCTGTCCAGCAGAATGGACCGCCGTTGCTCGACGGCCAGCACGCCTCCGCCCACCTCCCGCAGCACCTCGATGGTACCGGGGCCCACCGCCGGCACGTCGAACCGCAGGTCCTGCTGCGGCTTGCTCATCTTGACGACGACCACGGACCCTCCCGCTATGCTTCCGCCGCGGCGAATGGCGGCGTCCGTCCCTTCGATGGCCTCCACCGCGACAACGACGCCCTGCTTCAGCACCAGCGTCTGACCGATCCCCATCCGGCCCAGCGCCTTGACCATGGGGACGCCCAAACGCACGTCCTTCCACTGCCCGGCAGTGGGCTCGGTCCGGGTCAATACGCCGGCGTCGCGGGGAATGATCCGTTCCAGAAAGAGCGTCGACTCCAGGATGCGAATTCCCTCACTCTCGAGTTCGGCTGCCACGCCTCTCAGAAGATGGTCGTCGTCACGACGTTTCATGCGGGCCAGGAGGGCCAGGCCCCTGGGGTCCGGCCTGAAGTTCGAAAACATCCGTACCTTGCGGATGCCCCCCGCCATCACGGCATGCCGGACTTCCGCGTTCCGGAAGGTGCGGATGATTCTCCCGAGTTGTCCCACGCGGACCCACGTCACTTCATGCGCGAACCGTTCGATCTCATCGGCCGTCTCGCCATGATGAGCCACCGCGATCACGCGAATTCCCGATTCCCGCGCGTTCTGGGCGAATATCAACGGAAAGCGGCCGCTGCCGGCGATCAGGCCGACTCTGTCGACGGCCATTTCGGCGGGAAAGGGCACTAGCGGCAGTTCCCTCGTCGAGAGTTTTCCACGAAAAAGATCAACTGTTCTACCTCATGCGTCCTGGGGACCCCGTCCCGGGCGCCGATGTGGAGTAGCGGCCGACTTCAACGTCGTCGTCCATTTCGGCGGCCGGATCCACCACGGCCGTGGGATGCCTGCGGACCATCCTTCCCGCGCCCGGTGTGGCGTCTCACCGCTACACCGATATCCCCATGGCGGACAATTCCGCTTCCGCCACCCGCTTGCCGTCCACCTCGACCGTCCCCGTCAGACGCCAGTAGTGCTTGCGCCGCCGGGAAAGCTCCACCTCGATCCGCAACTGGTCGCCCGGTTCCACCGGGTGCTTGAACCTGACCCGGTCGAGGCCCGTAAGGACAAAGACCTTATCGTCGTCCTGTACGCTGCATCGCGCGAGAACAGCCGCCACCTGGGCCATGGCCTCACAGATCAAGACTCCCGGCATCATGGGCTTTTGGGGGAAGTGGCCCTGAAAATACTCTTCGTTGACGGTCACGTTCTTGATGCCTACGACGCGCCGGTCGGGCTCGAGTTCGACGATCCGGTCCACCAGGAGGAACGGATATCTGTGCGGAATCAGCTTCCGTATCTCGGTTACATCCATCATGTCGTTACGAGACTCCCTTGTCTTCCCGTGACGCCAGCGTACGGATGGTACGTTCGAGCTCCGAAACGCGCCGCCACAGCGCCGGCAGTTTGGGCAGCAGCCGTATCACCCGGAGCCACTGCTTGTGGGGTACGGCCTCGATAATACCGGAAACCACCGATCCCGGCGGAATCGACTGCAGCACCGCGCTGGCCGGTCCGACAACGGACCGGTCCCCGATCTCCACGTGATCCACGACCCCGGCCTGCCCGGCCAGGATCACGTCGTCGCCCACCACGGCGCTGCCCGCGATACCCGTCTGGGCGACGATCAGACACCGTTCACCGATCACCACGTTGTGGCCGATCTGTACGAGATTGTCGATCTTGGTCCCGGCGCCGATCCGGGTGCTCCCGATGGTCGCCCGGTCCACGGTCGTGTTCGCGCCGATCTCCACGTCGTCGGCGACCTCCACGATACCCGCCTGGGGGACCTTGATCCTTTGCCGGCCGCGCCCCGCGTAGCCGAACCCGTCGCTGCCCACGACGACGCCCGGGTGGAGGATCACACCGTCGCCGATGCGGCAGCGGCGCGCCACCGTTACGTGGGAATGGAGCACGCAACGTCTGCCGATGCGCGCATCCGGACCCACGTTCGCGCCCGGCATGAGCACCGTCTTCTCCCCGACATGGGCGTTCCTGCCAACGTAGCAGTGAGGATAAAGGGTCACGTCCGGGCCGATGACGGCCGTCGGATCGATTGCCGCCAGCGGGCTGATAACCGGGTCGTGCGCGGGCGGAGGATTGAAAATTCCGTGTATTTCGGCGAAAGCCCGATTGGGATCGCCGACCTCGAGTCGATTCAAGGTCGCCGGAATATCCGACTCGTCGCTGACGATCACCGCGCTGGCCGCGCAGGAGTCGAGATACTTGCGGTACCGTGGGTGGGCCAGGAAAGTGATCTGTCCGAGCCCGGCCTCTTCGATGGAGGCGACCCCTTCGATCATCACGTCAGGGTCGCCGACCACCCGTCCGCCGACCAGCCCGGCAAGGTCGGCAAGCGATTTCCCGGAGCCCGTCACTTTTTCTTGTCGCCGGCCGTGCTGTTCTGGAAGCGCTCGTTGTAGAGTTTGATCACGTCGTCGGTGATGTCGGTTCCCTTGTCCGTGTAAAGCAGTTGGCTCCGTTCCAGGATCATGGTGAACTTGCCGGTCTTGCCGACCTCGGCAATAACCTTCTGGAGATCCTTCAGGATCTCGTCGGTCATTTCCCGCTCTTTGACGGCCAATTCCTCCCGGACGTCCCTGGCCTTCCGTTCGAAGTCCCGCCGGAGTCGTTGAACACGCCGCTGGGCCTTGGTGCGTTCGGCCTCCTTCATGAGAACCGCCTGCTTGGCCAGCGTCGTTCTTTCCTTCTCGATGGCCGCTTGTTCCTTCCGCAGGGCTTGCTCCTTGGCCTTTACGGCGCTCTGGAAGGTCTCCCGGGCCTTTTCTCCGCGTTGCGACTGGCTGATGGCCTTTTGGACGTTCACGAAGCCGACCTTGAGATCCTGACCCCACGCGGAGCCCGTCGCCATCGCCAGCAGAACAACCATGAATATTCGGATCACCGCGACCTCCAAAAGCCCTGCTCACGCATTGGCTACAGGTCCCCTACCGTACCGATGCTGAAACCCAGAATCTCTTTCTCGTCCGTCGGCTTGACATTGAGGGGGATTGCCCAACTCAGTCTGATCGGACCGATGGGCGACAGCCACTGGGTGCCCAAGCCCACCGACCGCTTGAGAGCCTTGATGTCGATGTTCTCCGACGTTCCGAAGGACTGACCCTGATCGAAGAACAAGGAGCCCCGGAAACCCCATTGGTCCAGGACCGGGAAGTGAAGCTCCGTTTTCGTGAGGAGTTGCTTGTTCCCCCCGGTGGTGGTGGGGTCCGTGCAATCCGGCGTGTTTCTGGGGCATTCCCGCGGACCCAGCGATCGATATTCGAACCCGCGCACCGAACCGATGCCGCCCGTGAAGTAACGTTCGAAGAGCGGCAACTCCCTGCGTGTCCAGGATGCCGCGTAGCCAATCCGGCCCCCGACCATCAGGGCCACCTTCTCGCCCCAATCGAAGCCCCTGAACACGGGGAAATACTTCGTCAGGACTGCATCGCCGCGTATGAACTTGTTGTCTCCGCCCATCCCCGCAAGCTTCACCGACAGCACGGAACGGGTCCCTTCGGTGGGCACGAAGAAATGATTGCGCGTGTCGTACGAGAGCCGCGGCGTAACGGCGCTGGTGATGGTATCGCCCGGTTCGATGCTTAGTGGAGCGGTGTCCAGGACGTTGGTGATCTTGTTGCGGGCCAGCGTGTATTCGATGCCTGTGTCAAGATGGTCGAGAATCGAGAACTTGGGCTCGTCTTCGAGTTCTTCCTGACGCTGGCGGTCCACACGCCGTCCGAGGATAGGCAGATCCAGGTAACGAACCGGCGCACTGAGGCGGGTGGCGAACCCGGTTCGTCGGCTGTCCCAGGTACTGAACTCGGAGGTGCCATGGAAGACATCCAGCCCGAGATCCACGCGGGAGTCGAAAATACGCGGCTCTACCAGGCCGAGGACGATGTCCTGATCGTCCTTGCTGAGGGCCAGTTCCGCCGATATCCCCCTCCCGGTTCCGAACAGGTTCCGTTCCTGGAGGGACGTCTGAAAGGAGAACGAGCTTGCCGTGCTGTAGCCCGCGCCGATGCTGAAGGTCCCCGTGGGGGCCTCTTCCACCTTGACCACGAGATCGACCGCATCCTCCCTGTCGGTCTTCTCGGTCTCCACCGTCACGTCCTTGAAGAAACCGGTCCGCAGCAGGGCGTTGCGGCTCTCGACCACCCTGTTGGAGGAATACCTCTCCCTCTCCGCTACCTCCAGCTCCCGGCGAATCACCTTGTCCCGGGTCTTGACGTTTCCCGCGACCCTCACCTGATCGAAGTAGACCAACGGTCCGCGTTCAATCATGAACGTTACGTCCACCAGGCGGTCGGCGGGTTTCGTCCTGGTGCGCGGGGAGATGTCCGCGAACGCGTATCCCCGGTCGGCGTACCGTTGCCGCAGGGCGGTGACATCGTTACGCACCCGGCTGCCGCGAAAGATCTGCCCGGAGGTCATGCTCACGCGATCGAGCAGGCGCGCCGGGTCGCCCTCGAGGTCCCCGCCCACCTGCACCACGCCGACCCGATAGCGCTCACCCTCCACTACCCGGATGACAACCTCCAGCCCCTTGTCCCGGGTCAGGATGATGGGCTCGTCGATCTTGTGATCGATGTAGCCATGATCGTAGTAGAGGGCGGCCAGAAGTGCGATGTCGTTGGTCAGGACATCAGGGTCCAGGCGGCCGCGGCTGGTAAACGGGATGATCCAGTCCTCCTTGGTCTGCATGACGTCCTTGAGCTCATCCTCGCCAAACGCCTTGTTCCCCTCGAAGGTGATCTTCTTGATCAGAAGCGTCTCGCCTTCCACGATCTCCAGCGTAATGATGGTCTGATTGTTCTCCTCGGGTGTCAGCGTGTAGTCGACCCGCGTGTTGACATGTCCCGCCTCGCTGTAAAGCCGCAAAACCCTCTGGAGCCCTTCCTGGAGCCGTCCCGTATCCAGGGCGGTCCGCGGCCTTATTCCCAGGGCCGCCTCGATGTCCTCCGTCGACACCTCGTCGTTGCCCAGGATTTCCACCCCCTTGACGTAGGGCCGTTCCGCAACCGTATAGGTGAGGACTCCGTCCGAAGAAAACTCGACGGTCACGTCATCGAAGAAACCCATCCGGTAGATCGCCTTGACATCCCGGTCCACGACCTGCGGATCGAAAGGTTGGCCCTCCTGAGCCCGAATGCTCAAGCGGATGGCGTCCTCCTCGATCCGAAGATGTCCCTGGACACGCACGTCGTTGACGACCGAGGCGGCCAGGACGATGCCGTGCCATCCGGCAATGCAGCACATGGCGGCCAACAGAATCGCCGCAATTCTCCGGGTGGTCACAAGCACTGGTTCAAACTTACGGAAAAGACTTGGCTCCCATTTTTTCTGCTAACAAGTTCCCGTGCCCTTGTAAAGCATCAGCCGCGCAGGGGGCCTTATCCGCGGTGCCGTCCGGGTGGCTCCGGGTCAAACCGTTGACGGGAACAGACGGCCGTCTCGCAACTCCATCTGCCGGCTCATTCGCCGGGCCAAATGCCGATTGTGAGTGGTTATGATGAGGGCGAGTCCGCGGGTCTCGTTCAGGTCACAGAGGAGGTCCTCAATCTCGCCCGCTGTCTCCGGGTCGAGATTCCCGGTGGGTTCGTCGGCCAGCATGAGCCCGGGCTCCAGAATCAGGGAGCGTGCGATGGCCACCCGCTGCTGTTCGCCGCCCGACAACTCGCCCGGCCGGTGTTCGAGCCGCTCCGCGAGGCCTACGGTCTCCAACAGTTCGCCGGCGGACCTCCTCGCCTGGGCCTGGTCCCGTCGCGCGATGAGCGCGGGCATCATGACGTTCTCGAGCGCGGTGAAGTCCGGCAGCAAGTGATGGAACTGGAAGACGAAACCAATGGTCCGGTTGCGAAAACGCGACAGCTCGTCATCGTTCCAACCGGTTACATCGTGTCCTTCAAAGCGCAACGTGCCCCGGTCGGGGCTCTCCAGGGTCCCGATGATGTAAAGCAGCGTGCTCTTGCCCACTCCCGATTCACCGATGATGGCCAAGCGCTCCCGCCCGCCCAACGACAGTTCCAGGTCTCTCAGAACATCCACTCGGCGGTCTCCGCCGGCGTAGGACTTGCTCAGTCCGGATATTTCCACAAGCATCGACATGCGCCGCTAGTCGTACCGGATCACGTCCACCGGATGCAGCTTGGTCGCCTGTCTCGCCGGATAGATGCTGGCCAGACAACAGATGGCCAGGGACGCCAGCGCCACCAGGGCGAAATACAGAGGAGAGATGCTCACCGGGACGGTGGAGACGGGAAAGACGTCCTCGGGCAACTCGATGAACCGGTAACGCTGCAGCAGCAAGGCCAGGACATAGCCCAGGATGACCCCGAACAGCGTCCCGATGGCGCCAATCACCCAGCCCTTCAAAAGGAAGATCAGCCGGATGCTGGCGCGGGACGCGCCCATGGAACGCAGCACGGCGATGTCCTTGCGCTTTTCCATGACCACCATGATCAGGGTCGAGATGATGTTGAAGGCCGCGATCAGCACCATCAACAACAACACCAGGAAATACACGGTCTTCTCCAGCCGCAACGCCGCGAACAGGTTGGGCCAGAGACGCGTCCAGTCCTCCACCAGGTATCTTTGGCCCACTTCGGTCTGAATCCCCGCCGCGATTTCCGGTGCATCCGCCACCTGGGGCACGGTGATCTCGATGCTGGTGGCGATCTTGCCGAAACCGAAGAACCCTTGCGCATCGGAGAGGTTCAGAAAGACCAGGCCGCTGTCGTACTCGCGCATGCCCGAGTCGAAGATGCCGACGACGGCAAACCGTCTGATCCGTGGGACGATTCCCACCGCGGTGGGGCTGCCGACGGGTGAAACCGCCTGGAGCGCTTCGCCATGACGCACCTGGAGTTGGCTCGCGAGCCGATCGCCGATGATGATCCCCGGAAGCAGCAGGTTCCGGCCGTCTACCACCACCGGCGTGCGTATCTTCAGATTGCCCAGGCGTCCCTGTTGAAGGAACTGCTCAAGGTCCTCGGGGGCGCGGTCCGGGTCGACCCCACGCACGACGGCACCGGACACCTTGCGCCCGGAAGTCAGAATGATCTGGCCGGTCAACGCCGGCGCGGCCGTGGTCACGTCGTCCCGTTTCTCCAGGCGTCTGGCAAGCTCATCGTATCCGGTCAGGTAGCTGGCCGGCTTGACCAGCAGGACGTGCGCGTTCAGGCTGAGCAGGCGGTCACGGAAGACTTCCTCGAATCCGGTCATCACCGCGATGGCCACGTTGAGGGTGACCACGGCGATCATGACGCCGAGTATGGAGATCAGGGTCAGCAGCGAGATGAACCGTTCGCTGCGGCGGGCCCGAAGATAGCGCAGTCCTACGAACAATTCGTAACGCATGTTCAGGAGCGGAGGAGCGGGAAAAGGATCACGTCGCGGATCGAGGCGGAATCCGTCAGCAGCATCACCAGCCGATCGATGCCGATGCCCTCTCCGGCGGCCGGAGGCATGGCGTATTCCAGCGCGCGCACGTAATCCTCATCGACCTCGCAGGCGGTGTCGTCGCCGGCCCGCCTGGCGGCGGCCTGTTCCTCGAACCGGCGCTGCTGGTCTTCGGGATCGTTCAGCTCGGAAAAGGCGTTGGCCAATTCTCGTCCTCCGATGAAGAGCTCGAAGCGGTCGACGAACCGCGGGTCGTCGTCGTTCCGTCGCGCCAGAGGAGAGACCTCCAGGGGGTAACCCAGCACGAACGTGGGCTGGATCAGCCCCGGCTCCACCAACTGCTCGAAGAGCTCCACCAGCAGCTTGCCCCGGCCCAGCTTGGGATCCACCTGGAGCCCGAGCTTGTCCGCAACCTTCAGAAGATCGGGCAACGTTTCCAGCGCCGATTCCTCCACACCTGCGGCCCGGGCCACGCCGGCCGTCAGCGAGAGCCGCTCCCAGGGGGGGTCCAGACTCACTTCCCGGCCGCCGCAAGGAATCCGCAGGCTTCCGCGGATCTCCTTCGCCAGCATCACGAAGAGATCCTCGGTGAGCGACATCATGTCCTCGTAGTCCGCGTAGGCCTGGTAGAGTTCGAGCATGGTAAACTCGGGGTTGTGGCGCGTGGAAAGGCCTTCGTTGCGGAAGTTGCGGTTCAACTCGAACACGCGGTCGAAGCCGCCCACCAACAGCCTCTTGAGAAACAGCTCCGGCGCCACCCGCAGGTAGAGGTCCAGGTCCAGGGCGTTGTGATGGGTGACGAAAGGCTTGGCGGCGGCGCCGCCGGCCATCGGCTGCATCATCGGAGTCTCGACCTCGAGGAAACCGCGTTGCCGGAGGAACTCGCGCACGAATCCGATGATCCGTGACCGGCTGCGAAATACCTCGCGGACCTCGGGATTGACCATCAGGTCCACGTAGCGCTGCCGGTAGCGCGTCTCCACGTCCTTCAGCCCGTGCCACTTCTCGGGCAACGGCCGGATGCACTTGGTCAGCAGCGTGACCTCTCCGGCCTGGATGGTGAGCTCGTTGGTGCGGGTCCGGAAGAGACGGCCGCGCACTCCCGCGATGTCGCCCACGTCCAGGGAACGGACCCGTTCATAGGCTTCATCCCCCAGTCCATCCTTGCGCGCGTAGACCTGCAGCCGCCCGGTCGCATCCTCGATCTCGAAGAACGCCGCCTTGCCGTGCGGGCGGAGCGCTCTTATCCGGCCCGCCAGCGCGAACGCGTCCGACAAGGCTTCCAGCTCCTGCGGATCGAGGTCGCCGTAGCGGTCACGGATGGCCTGGACGGCATGACTGGGCCGGAAATCATTGCGGAACGCCAGGCGGCGGTCCGGCCCCAACTGCGCCAACTTGTGGCGGCGCACCTTTATCTGTTCGTGCTCGTTGACTTCGTCCATCGTGATGTGAGGAGGGTGCCGCGGCGTCACAGCATGCCGAGCTGCAGCTTGGCGGCGTCCGACATGCGGCTGGGGTCCCAAGGGGGCTCCCAGACGATCTCCACGTGGACGTCCTTGACGCCGTCCACCGACCGGGCCTTCTCCTCCACCTCCATGGGAAGCGATTGGGCGGCGGGGCAGTTCGGCGCGGTGAGGGTCATGGAGACGGACACGTTGCCCAGAGGGTCCACCTCCACTCCATAGATCAACCCCATTTCATAGATGTTGACGGGGACCTCGGGATCGTAGCATGTCTGCAACGCCTCGATCACCCGCCCTTCCATGTCCTTCTGGTCCGCGACGGTTTCCACTCGAAGTCTCGCTCCCCTATTCGGTGCTTACAGCCTGCGCGTCACCGTCCAGGGCCGCGCGCAACGTGTGCCACGCCAGCGTAGCGCACTTGACCCGGGCCGGATAGTCCCGCACCCCCGCGAACGCCGCCAGCTTACCCATTTCCGGAGGGTTCGACGCCGAACCGTCATCAACCGCCACCATCTGATGAAAGCGCTCGAAGATGTCCCTGACGTCGCCACAGGTGCGCCCTTTCAGGCTTTCGGACATGACCGACGCCGAAGCGATGGAAATGGCGCAACCCGTACCTTCGAAGCGAATGTCCTTCACTTCGTCGTCTTCCACGCGCAGATGAACGGCAACCTTGTCGCCGCACAGCGGATTGACCCCCCGGGCGCTCCGATTGGCCTCCGTCAGCGACCCGAAATTGCGGGGCCGGCGGTTATGGTCCAGAATCAGTTCCTGGTAGAGATCCGTGAGATCAGACACGGGCGAATATCCTCCGTACCGTCTCGAGCCCGTCCGCGAGGGCGTCCACCTCGGCCTCGGTGTTGTAGCAGGCAAAGGACGCCCGGACGGTGGCGGGGACGCCGAACCGATCCATCACCGGCATGGCGCAGTGATGCCCCGTCCTCACCGCGATTCCCTCCTGGTCCAGGATGGTGCCGACGTCGTGGGCGTGGACGTCGCCGAGAACGAACGAAACCAGCGACGCCCGGCGTTCCGGCGTTCCCACCAGCCGCACGCCGGCAACGCTCCGCAGCCGCGCCACGGCATAGGCGACCACCCGGTCTTCGTGTGCGGCCACCGCCTCCATTCCCAGGTTCGTGAGATATTCCACCGCCGCCCCCAGACCGATGACCCCGGCGATATGAGGGGTGCCGGCCTCGAACTTGTAAGGAAGCGCGTTGTATTCGGTATGTTCGAAGCTGACCGACAGGATCATGTCGCCGCCGCCCTGGTAGGGCGGCATGTCCTCCAGTAGAGCGGCCTTGCCGTACAGCACGCCGATGCCGGTGGGCCCGTAGAGCTTGTGGCTGGAGAATGCGTAGAAATCGCAATCGAGGTCCCGGACGTCCACGCTGGCGTGCGGGGCGCCCTGGGCGCCGTCGACAAGCACCGGAGCGCCGGCCGCGTGGGCCTCGGCGATCATCTCCTTGATGGGGTTCACGGTGCCGAGAGCGTTGGAGACATGAGGCAAGGCCACCATGCGGGTCTTGTCGCTCAACATGCGGCGGTACTCGTCCATGACGATGTCGCCGTCGTCGTCCACCGGGATGACCCTCAGGGTGGCTCCCTTCTCCCGGCAGATGAGCTGCCAGGGGACGATGTTGGAGTGGTGTTCCATGGCCGAGATGACGACCTCGTCCCCAGGCTCGAGACGGCTCCCGCCGTAACAGCGGGCCACGAGATTGATGGCCTCGGTAGTGCCCCGCACGAACACGATCTCCCGCTCCTCGGCGGCGTTGAGAAAGCCCTTGACGGCGGTCCTGGCATCCTCGTAGGCGCGCGTGGCGATCTCGCTCAGCCGGTGCACGCCCCGGTGGATGTTGGAGTTTTCCGTCTCGTAGTACCGCGCGAGCCGCTGGATCACCGCCCGGGGCTTCTGGGCCGTGGCCGCATTGTCCAGGTAGACCAGGGGTTTCCCGTGGACCGTTTCGCCCAGGACCGGGAAGTCTTCCCGTACACGCGCTACGTCAAGCGAGTCGTCCGCTCTTTTCCACTCCACCGTCTTGACCTGTTGTTTCATGGCCGATCACACGGTCCGCTCAGGCTTCCAGCTCGGAGAACACCTGGGCGGTCAACCCGTCCTTGAGGAACTCGATGGCGATGCCGTCGAGAATCTCGCTGGCGAACCCGTGAACCAGCAGCTTTCTTGCGACGGCCTGATTCAACCCCCGCGACCGCAGGTAGAACAACTCGTCCTCCTCGAGCTGTCCGATGGTGGTCCCGTGGGAGCAGCGGACGTCGTCCGCCAGGATCTCCAGTTGAGGCTTGCTGTCGATCTCCGCGTCCCGGGACAACATCAGGTTCTTGTTGGACTGACGGGCGTCGGTCTTCTGGGCCTCCTCGTGCACCACGATCTTGCCGTTGAATACCGCCCGCGCCCGGTCGTTCAAGACGCCCTTGTAGAGTTCCCGGCTGGTGCCGTGGGGCTTCGCGTGCTCGATGACGGTGCGGCTGTCCACATGCTGCCGCCCTCCGGCCACGTAGAGGCCCTGGAGCTGGCAATCGGCGCCCTCGCCGTCGAGCCGGGCGTTGATCTCGACGCGGGTGATGGCACCGCCGGAAGTGACCGAATGGGACCGGTAGCGGCTGTTCCGCGCCTGATGAACCTGCACCGTGCCGATATGGAACGCCTTCTCGCCCTGCCGCAGCAACCGGTAGTGGTCCAGGACCGCGTCTTCCTCCAGCACGATCTCGGTAACGGCGTTGGTGCAGCAGGTGTCCGCACACGACCCGGCGTAGGTTTCCACCAGCGTGAGCCGGCTGCCGGCGCCCACCACCACCAGCGTCCGCGGGTGAGCGATGCGGTTCCGCGCTTCTCCCGGAGGAGCCAGGAACGCCAGATGGACGGGCTTGTCCAGGGTCCGGCCCGGATCCAGCCCGACCGCCGCGCCGTCCTCCATGAAGGCGGTGTTCAAGGCCCGGAACGCGTGGTCCTCGTAGCCGGCGTGGCGTCCCAGGTGGGATTCCACCCACGGCAGGTGGGCGCCCACGGCCTCGGCCAAGGGGCCGATGAAGACCCCGTCACTCCGGGCGCCGCCAGCGCCGTTGCCGGCGCCCGGAAAGGGCAACTCGTAGCGATCCCATCCGTCGGCGGCGAAGGGGTCCGGGCTCCGGACCGCGTCCGGCCTCGGAGGGTCCGCGATGCGCAGGGCGGCTTTCCGGACGGCCTCGACGCTCGTGTATTTCCACTCTTCGTCGCGGGTGGACGGGAAACCCAGCGAACGGAAGCGACCCATCGCACGGTTGCGCAGATCGGCAACCCACGCGCCGCCGTTGGACGACGTTCGTGCCGTGAGCTTCTCGAAATCCTCGAGGTAGCCCTGCTGCTCCGCGCCCCTTTCGGTCATGCCGCGGGACCTCTCTCGCCCAGATCGGACCCTTCTCCCGCCTCCTCCTCCACCCAGGAATAGCCGCTGTCCTCGAGCTGCCGTGCGAGATCCTTGCCGCCGGACTTCACCAGCCGTCCGTTCTGGATCACGTGGACGAAGTCGGGCACCACGTAGTCGAGCAGGCGCTGGTAGTGGGTCACCAGGATGATGGCCCGTTCCGGGCGGCGGAAGAGGTTGATGCCGTGGGCCACCACCTTGAGGGCGTCGATGTCCAGGCCGGAATCGGTTTCGTCCAGGATCGCCAGGGCCGGCTCCAGCATGGTCATCTGGAAGATCTCGGCGCGCTTCTTCTCGCCGCCCGAGAACCCCGCGTTGACCGGGCGCCGCAGCAGGTCCTCGCCCATCTCCACCGCCTTCATCTTCTCCTGTGCCAGCGCCATGAAATCCACCGCGTCCAGCTCCTCCTCCCCGCGATGGGTCCGCACGGCGTTGACCGCGGCGCGCAGGAAGTAGAGGCTGTTCAGACCCGGAATCTCCACCGGATACTGGAAACCGAGGAACATCCCCTCCACCGCCCGGAGCTCCGGCGCCATGCCCAGCAGGTCCCGCCCCTTGTACAGCACCTCGCCGGCCGTCACCTCGTAGGTGTCGCGCCCCGCCAGCACCTGGGCCAGCGTGCTCTTGCCGGAGCCGTTGGGTCCCATGATGGCGTGGACTTCCCCCGCTCCCACGGCGAGATCGATGCCGCGGAGAATCGCCTTGCCCTCCACGCGCGCATGCAGGTTCCGAACTTCAAGCATCCTTGGCACCGCTCCTCAACCGACGCTCCCCTCGAGGCTCACCCCGAGCAATTTCTGGGCCTCCACCGCGAATTCCATGGGCAGCTCACGGAAGACTTCACGGCAGAAACCGTTGACGATCATGCCCACGGCGTCCTCTTCCTTGATGCCACGCTGCCGGCAGTAGAAGATCTGGTCCTCGCCGATCTTCGACGTGGACGCCTCGTGCTCGATATGGGCCGAGTTGTTCTTCACCTCCAGATAGGGAAAGGTGTGGGCGCCGCACTCGCCGCCCATCAACAGGGAATCGCACTGGGAATAGTTGCGCGCGTTGTCGGCGCCCTTGAGCACTTTCACCAGGCCGCGGTAGCTGTTCTGCCCGTGGCCGGCGGAGATCCCCTTGGAGATGATGGTGCTGCGGGTGTTCCGGCCCATGTGGATCATCTTGGTGCCGGTGTCCGCCTGTTGGCGGTTGTTGGTCACCGCCACGGAGTAGAACTCGCCGATGGAGCCGTCCCCCTGCAGGATACAGCTCGGATACTTCCAGGTGATGGCCGACCCGGTCTCCACCTGGGTCCAGGAGATCTTCGAGTTCCGGCCCGCGCACTTGCCCCGCTTGGTGACGAAGTTGTAGATGCCGCCCTTGCCGTCCTTGTCGCCGGGGTACCAGTTCTGCACCGTGGAGTACTTGATCTGCGCATCGTCGAGGGCCACCAGCTCCACCACGGCGGCATGGAGCTGGTTCTCGTCGCGCATGGGCGCGGTGCATCCCTCCAGGTAGCTCACGTGGCTGCCTTCATCGGCGACGATCAGGGTGCGCTCGAACTGGCCCGTCTGGGCCGCGTTGATGCGGAAGTAGGTGGACAGCTCCATGGGACAGCGGACGCCCTTGGGGATGTAGCAGAACGAACCGTCGCTGAAGACCGCCGAGTTCAGGGAGGCGAAGAAGTTGTCGCTGTAGGGCACCACCGAGCCCAGGTACTGTCGCACCAGCTCCGGATGCTCCCGCACGGCCTCGGAGAACGAGCAAAAGATGATGCCCAGATCCGCCAGCTTGTCCTTGAACGTGGTCGCCACGGACACGCTGTCGAACACGGCGTCCACGGCCACTCCGGCCAGCGCCTCGCGCTCGTTCAGCGGAATCCCCAGCTTCTCGTAGGTGGCCAGCAGCTCCGGGTCCACTTCATCCAGGCTCTTGGGGCCGTCTTTCTTCGCCCTGGGCGCCGAGTAGTAGATGATACTCTGGTAGTCGATGGCCGGATAACGCACGTTGGCCCACTTGGGCTCAGCCTCCGATTTCTCGAGCTTCGTCCAGTAGCGGTAGGCCTTCAGCCGCCAGTCCAGCAGCCACTCCGGCTCGCCCTTCTTCTCCGAGATCAGCCGGACCACGTCCTCGCTCAGGCCGGGAGGCACATGGTCCGCCTCGATATCGGTAACGAAACCGTACTTGTACTCGCCGCCGACCAGCTCGTTGTCCAGTTCCATGTCTCTCCGTTCCTTCACGCCGGAGACCGATTCCGGGGTCCTCCGCGGCGTACGAAAGTCAGCTATCCAGACGGTTCAACCGGCCCTTGAGCCCTTCCCGGTCGGCGATGCTGCCGATGGAAATCCCTGCCAGGTAGTCCGCCAGCAGCATCTGCGCCCTCTCCCACACGGAAATCTGCGTGCACACGGCGTCGTACGCGCAGCAGCGATGACCCCGGTCCAGGCACGCCATGAGGGTCAAGGGCTTCTCCACCGCCTCGTAGACTTCCTTGAGGTTGATGGACTCGGGGAGTCTCGCCAGGCTGAACCCGCCCTTGCGGCCCACGTGGGAGTCCACCAGCCCCGCCGACGCCAGGTCCTTCATGATCTTCGACATGAAGTGGGTGGGAATATCCTGCCGCTCGGCGATCTCCTTGCTGCCCACCACCCAGCGTTGGGGCTGTGCCGCCAGATACGAGAGCGCCCGCACCGCGTAGTCGACCTTCCTCCCGATGTTCATGAGCGAGCTTCGGTCGGTGGTGGCCCTGTGGGAATTCACAGCGGCTTCTTGCATGCCGAGTCCCCTGGTGTTGCGTTCCGTAAGTGTCCGAACACTCATGAGTACAAGCCTTCGAACAATCCGCTTGCACCAAATATAGACCTAATAGCTCTATATTGTCAAACCGCCGACACGGACCGGAAGAGCGGCTTCTTGAAGGATCCGAAAACGGCGTGCTAGGAAGCCCCATGGCCATTCTCAAGGTAGCGCGCCTCGGCAATCCCGTGCTGCGCAATCCTGCCCGGGAAGTTTCCGTGGAGCGGCTGGCGCAACCCGACTTCCAGCGCCTCATCGACCACATGGTGACCACCATGCACGAATACCAGGGCGTCGGCCTCGCCGCCGTGCAGGTCCACGAACCCGTGCAGGCGGCCGTGCTGGAGGTCGCCGACAACGCCCGTTACCCTGGGAAAGCCCCAGTGCCCCTTTCGGTCCTCGTCAACCCGGAGATCATCCCCTTGGGGGACGAGACCGAGGAGGACTGGGAGGGATGCCTCAGCATCCCCGAGATCCGCGGCAGGGTGCCTCGTTACAGCAGGTTGCGGGTGACCGCCCTGGACCGTCAGGGCAACGAGCTGGATTTCGTTGCGTCCGGTTTCCACGCCCGGGTCATTCAGCACGAGGTGGATCACCTGCGCGGTCACGTCTACCTGGACCGCATGCCCAACCTCTCGACGCTGACCTATCTGACCGAGCTGGCCCGCTACTGGACGGACAGATAGGAACTACCCCTGCCCTCTCTCTGGTTCTTCGAGACTGTCCGGGACGTTGGTCACTGCGCGAGTCGTTGCGCGATCTTGGTGAACTGTTCCAGCGCGGTTTCCAGGTCGTCGGCGATCTCGGCGGCAATCAAGTCGGGCGGAGGCAGTGAATCGGTGTCGGTCAGACTCTCATCCCTGATCCAGAAGAGGTCCAAGCTCAGTTTATCGCGTTTCAGGAGGTCTTCGTAGTCGGAGAACTGTCCAACGCGGCATGATGCTGAAGGAGGGAGGTGAATCCAAGGCGAAGTGATGCTGAAGCCGGCGTGTCGTAGAACATGGAGGGATGATTGTGACACTACAGACGCGGCGGCTACGCAGCATTGAGCAGGTTCGGGCCTTCGTGGAAGGCAACGAGGCTGTGGACTACGGACACCGGGATCGGGAGAGCGCCTACGGCTTTGTCGGCGAACTGCTTGGCCGGCTCCGCTACAGGACGTTGGGCAAGCGCGACAAGGGCATCGTGCGCCGCTTTCTGGCCAAGGCGACCGGGATTTCGGCGGTGCAGATCGACCGCCTGATCCGGCAATGGCGGGAGAGCGGCAGGATCGAGGATCGGCGCGGGGGCAACCGCGGTCGGCCGTTCGAGCGCCGGTACACGGGAGTGGACATCCGGCTATTGGCGGAGGTGGACGAGGCGTTCGGGCAGATGTCGGGGCTGGCCACTTGCGAGTTGCTGCGCCGGCAGCACGAGGTGTTCGGGGACGAGCGTTTCGAGCGGCTGGCGGGCATCTCGAACAGCCACGTCTACAACCTCCGGGCGTCGAAAACGTACGTGACCAAGCGCACGGTGTGGACGAAGACGCGTGCGGCGACGGTGGGCATCGCGCTGCGCCAGGCGCCGGACCCGCAGGGGAAGCCGGGGCACCTGCGCGTGGACACGGTCCACCAGGGCGACCGGAACGGCGTGAAGGGCCTGTACTTGGTCAACCTCGTTGACGAGGTCACGCAGTACGAATACGTGGGGGCTGTACGGGGCATCTCGGAGAGGTTCCTGGTACCGCTGCTTGAAGCCGTGCTGTCGCTGTTCCCGTTCACGGTGGCCGCATTCCACGCGGACAACGGGTCCGAGTACATCAACCACCGCGTAGCGGCGCTGCTGAACAAGCTGCACATCCGGAAGTTCACCAAGTCGCGGGCGCGGCACTCGAACGACAACGCGCTGGTGGAGGGTAAGAACGCACACATCGTGCGCAAGTGGTTCGGCCACGACCACATCCCGCAGCGCTTCGCCGGGATCGTCAACGAGTTCGCGCTGCGCGAACTGTCGCCGTTCCTGAACTTCCACCGCCCGTGCCTGTTCGCCGCCGAGTACCGCGACCACGGCAAGGTGCGCCGCAAGTACCGGCGGGAGGACGTGAGCACGCCCTACGAGAAGCTGAAGTCCCTCCCGGACGCAAAGAGCCACCTCAAGGACAACACCAGCTTCGACGAACTGGACCGGATCGCCTACGCCATGAGCGACCTCGACGCCGTCCGGCGAGTCAACGACGCCCGCCGGGACCTGTTCCGCGCCATCGACCTCGCTCCGCCCCATGCCGCCTGATGACGCGTTCGTGGCCGATTGCCTGCCGCCGGACCGAGGCGTTTGTGCTGCCCCTCTACCGTGTGACCATCGAGTCGACACCGGCCGCCTCGTATAAACCGTGACTCCAAGGTATGGGGGGAAGTCTTTGCAAGACCCTCGGAACCGGGTCGGCGCACCTCACCACCCCCCACGCGGGGGCGCTACCGCGCTACACCGATTGACAGAAAAGCCGACAACAGCCAACATACCGCCTCAACCCAAAACACGCTGCTGACTAGACCCGCTCGCTAGTCCTCCTTCAACATCATGTTCTCATTGGACAACGCTGTCGTAGGCACGCCAGTGCCCTGCGGGGTGGCTTCACTCCACGTGGCCTCGCGTTCGTGAAGGTGCCCCGGCTTATGGCAGGCCACGAACTCGTCGAAGTCCGCGTGCTGAATCGCGGCGCGGGTAAGTCATCCAGCAAATCGGCGGGACCTCTACGCTTTGCTCAGACCAGACCTGTCTGGCAGGCTGCAGGTTCTGACTCATCGATCACCGCCTCTTCGGCTGGCGTCTCCGTTCGGCTCGGTTCGGAGGTGCGGGCGGGTGCTGAGGTGGTCCTGGCACTGCAGCCACGCCTCCAAGCAAAACCCATGACCGGCCAAGATGGTTCTCGATGATCTTGAGAGCCGGTGTTTGCGCAAACGTGTGCATGGTGGCGTGGTGGACGGACAGGATCAGATCCTGCGTCTCGTCGTCATCTTCTAGCCGCTCGACACGGAGCCCTTGGTGTGAGGCGAGATCCACGCCAACGCGCCGTCCGTGGGACTGGAACCCGTCATAGTCGCTGAACCAGTCCGCTATCCTTCTTGCCTCATCCTCCGCATCGGGCCTCCCCTGGAACATGTACCGGGCCAACCAGGACTCGACCATCTTGGCTGCCAGGTCCCGTGAGTTTTGACACTGGTTCAGCAGACCCGGGGCGTAGCTCCGAAGTATAGGCAGCCAAGCAGGCAAGTTCCGCGTATCCTCGCACTCTTCCTTGGCTTGATTGAACTGGTTCAAAATCGCCTTCGCGGGTGCTGAGCGCGGTCCCTCAGGGGTTTGAATGATGAACTGGGGGTCGATCGGTCCCAGTTGAGAGTGCTTCCCAAGAACGATGTCGTCTGCAGCAAGTGCTATCATGGTGGCGGCGGACATCGCGGCAAGCGGCACAAACACACGGATGTGCGTGAACCGTTGCCGCAGGTACTCCACTATGGATTCCGCAGCCTCGGCTGAGCCTCCAGGGCTGTGAACGATGAGGTCAAGTTCGGGTCCCTCGATGTTCGAGAGCACCTCCATGAACCCCTGTATGTCCGCCAAAGTAATCTGAAGGGCTTCAGGCTGTGCGGCAGCGGCGCTCAACCACGCGCTGGAGTACAATATCACCGGCCTACCGGTGTGCTCGTACACGGACTGGAGGTAGCCGCGCCGCACACCGTCAAAGTTTGGCCCGGGTCCGCTTGGCGCACGGCTTGCCTGGAGTTCTTTCAGGATCTCGCCCCACGTAGGCAAGGCGTCATCCCGAGTTGGTAGAGTTGGACGTGCGGGTAGTCTGAGGGTTTGTGAGCGATGCGTTGGCTTTCACGTAGACCTCTTCAGCACGCATATAGAGTTCGAGCGCTTCGGTCACTCCAGCCTCTTTGGAAGCCGGCACAGCGTCCAACTCTGCACGATCCTTTGGTACCGGATTGGCCATTGCTCACCTCCGAAGGGCATTCTTTATAAATTAGCAGGGAGGTTGGCGCAAGCACGGGTGCTTCGCCTTTAATGGGGCCATCTCGACCTTCGGCATGACGGGCAGGGTCGCTGGCCTTGGCTAGTCCCCCGCCAGGGTCCTGATCTGCAACTCCGAAAGTTGCCGGGCATCCACCGCCGTCGGCGCCTCCGTCAGCATGCATACGGCGCGCTGGCTCTTGGGGAACGCGATGACGTCCCGGATGGCGGAGGAATCGCTCAGGAGCATGGCCATGCGGTCGACGCCGAAGGCGATGCCGCCGTGGGGCGGAGCGCCGAGGTCCAGCGCCTCCAGGAGAAAACCGAACTGCTCCTCGATCGTCTCGGGCGTCACGTCGAGCAGGGACAGCACTTGCCGCTGGAGCTCGGGTGAATGGATCCGGATGCTGCCGCCGCCCATCTCCATGCCGTTCAGGACCAGGTCGTAGGCGCGGGACTTCACTCGGGCGGGATCGGATTCGAGCAGCGGCAGGTCTTCCTCCCGCGGCGCGGTGAACGGATGATGCACGGCGCTGTAGCGGCCTTCCGCCTTCTTCCACTCCACCAGCGGGAAGTCGAGGACCCAGGCGAAGGCGTGCGCGCCTTCCGGCACCAACCCCAGCCTTCGTCCCATCTCCAGCCGCAGGTTGGCGAGGCCCTCGTTGACGATGTCGAAGTCGTCGGCGAGCATGAAGACGACGTCGCCGGGCTGTACCCGGGTGAGGGTCCGTAGCGCCTCCTTCTCGCCCTCGCTCAGGAATTTCGCAAGCGGCGACTGCCACTCGCTCTCCAGCACCTTGATCCAGGCCAGCCCCTTGGCGCCGTAGCGGCCCACCAGTCCGGTCAGATCGTCCAGCTCCTTGCGCGACAGGTCGGCGGCTCCCGGCACCTTCAGGCCCTTGACGATGCCGCCGGCCGCCAGCGCCCGCTTGAAAATGGCCACCCCGGAGTCCCGGAACACCTCGGACAGCTCCACCAGCTCCAGGCCGAACCGCAGGTCCGGCTTGTCCGTTCCGTACCGTGACATGGCCTCTTCCCAGCTCAAACGGCGAAAGGGCGTCTCCAACTCGACCCCCTTCACCTCCCGGAAGACCCGCGCCATCATGCCCTCGACCATGGCGAAGATGTCCTCGGGACGCACGAACGACATCTCGATGTCGAGCTGGGTGAACTCGGGCTGCCGGTCCATGCGCAGGTCTTCATCCCGGAAGCAGCGCACTACCTGGAAATATCGATCCACCCCGCCCACCATGAGAATCTGCTTGAATAGCTGCGGCGACTGCGGCAGCGCATAGAACTTGCCCGGGTGCATCCTGCTGGGCACCAGGTAGTCCCGGGCCCCCTCCGGCGTGCTCTTGGTGAGGACCGGCGTTTCCACCTCCATGAACGAGAGGTCGTTCAGATGGCTCCGGATGGCCGTCAGCATGCGGTGCCGGACCTCCAGCGCGCGCAGGCTGCGGGGCCGCCTCAGGTCGAGATAGCGGTAGCGGAAACGGCTGGCCTCGGTGGGCTCCATGTCGTCGTCCACCGGGAACGGCGGCACCCGCGACGGGTTCAGCACGCGCAGTTCCTGCGCCATGAGCTCCACCGTGCCGGTGGGGATAGTCGGGTTGACGGTTTCCTCCGACCGGCGCACCAGCGATCCACGCACGGCCAGCACGTCCTCGGAGCGCACCCGCTTGGCTTTCTCGTGGGCCTCGGGCGTCACCTCGGGGTTCACCACCACCTGGACGACGCCGGTCCGGTCCCGGAGGTCGATGAACAGCAGGCCACCGTGATCCCTCAACGACCGGGTCCAACCCATGAGGGTAAGCTCACGGCCTACCTCGCTCTCCCGAGGCTCGCCACAAAGGCAGCTCCGCTGCCAGTCGCCCATCAAGTCCACATTCCTGTTGTTCACGTGATCACCCGGAAACCTGCTCTGCTCTTTCATGAAGCGAGACCAGCGTGTTGTCGACGTCCGCGAAGTCCACCTCGGTCTGTTCCCTCGTCGCCATGTCGCGTATGAGCGCCTTGCCGTTTGTCATCTCGTCGGGGCCCACGATAAGGACCGCACCGGCGCCCAGCTTGTCCGCCCGCCGCATCTGGCTCTTGAGGCTCCTGGACTCGCCCTCCAGGTCCACCCGGAGACCCCGCCGGCGCAGGTGATGGGCCAGGGCGAACGTCCACCGTTGCGCCTCCTCGCCCATCCAGACAAGGTACAGTAGCGGCGCGGCCGGTCCGCCCGCCGCGCCCTCCGAAAGCAACAGCGCCAGCCGCTCCACGCCCAGCGCGAAGCCGACGCCGGCCACCGGCGGACCTCCCAGGGACTGCACCAAGCCGTCATAGCGTCCGCCCGCGGCCACGGTGTTCTGACTCCCCAGGCCCTCGCCGGCCTTCCACTCGAACGTGGTCCGGCAATAGTAGTCCAGCCCGCGCACCAGCCGTTCGTTGACCACCGGCTCCGGACGCAACTCCTTCAGCAGGCCGAGCACGGTGTCGAAGTGGTCCCGGCACTCCGCGCACAGATGCGACCGGATCGAGGGCGCGGCGGTCACGATCCCCGCGCACGACTCGCGCTTGCAGTCCAGCACCCGGAGGGGGTTCCGCTCCAGCCGCCGGTCGCAGTCCGGGCACAGCTCTTCCCGATGCCCTTCCAGAAAGGCCACCAGCGCGGCGCGGTAACCGGGGCGGCAACGGGCGCAGCCGATGGAGTTCACCTCCAGCTCCGTGCCCGCCACTTCCAGTTCCTCCCAGAGGTCCCGCAGCAACAACAGCAGCTCCGCGTCGATGAAGGGGTCGGTGCGGCCGAAGACCTCGGCGCCGATCTGGTGGAACTGCCGCAGCCTCCCCTTCTGGGGCCGTTCCCTCCGGAACATGGGGCCCAGGTAGTAGAGCTTTCGCACCGGCTCCACCTGGTGGAGCTTGCCCTCGCCGTAGGCCCGCACGACGCCGGCCGTGCCCTCGGGCCTCAGGCTCAGGAGCGTCGCCTTGGCGTCCCGGTCGGCAAAAGTGTACATCTCCTTCTCGATGACGTCCGTCGACTCCCCCAACGAACGCGAGAAGAGCTCCGACTTCTCCAGGACCGGAATTCGAATCTCCTTGAAGTTGTAGCCGGCAAATACCCGTACCGCCGCGTCCTCGATCCTCTGCCAGGTTTCAACTTCTCCAGGGAGAACGTCAGAGAACCCCCTGATGCGAGTCAGTTTCATATGCACCCCCGAACGGGCGCCCGCGACGAAATGGTGGCTGTCATAAGGGGAGTCGGTGACCGCTGACAGGAGGATTTACACGCGCCGGGAGCCGCGTGCCGACAGGCCTACCCGCTAACAGAGGCGTGCCCGAAAGTCAATCCAGGGCCGCTTACGGCGCTCTCGGCAGGAACCGGCGAGCGCACGCGGCCGACGCCAGAATCAACAGGTAAGCCACCCCCACCGTAACCCAGCCGGGTTTCGACACGGAAAGCGCCGCCAGCGGGAGGGCGGCGAGGAGACTGACAGCCCACAGCAAGCCCGAGACGGATATTTCCACCACGCCCACCAGCAACGTCGCCCCCGCGGGGAAAAGCAGGCACAGGAAGCCCATGAGCAGGCCGGCGGGCACGATGACGAATCCCACCAGCGGCACCAGCAGGGGATTGGCGATGAAGCCGGCAAGGGACAGGTAGCCGAAATGATGCGCTACCACCGGCCCCGTCCCCACGGCGGCGAAGAAAGGTACGAGAACCGATAGCAGGATGGCCGGGCGCCGGCGTTGCCACCAACCCCGCTCCGGACCATCCGGAGGCCGCAGGAATCGCGTCTGCCGGAAGAGCCGGAGGGCGCCGACAATGGACAGCACCGCCAGGAAGGAAAGCTGAAACGACACCTCCATGACCGCCCCCGGCCACCACAGGGCGGCAATGAGGGCGGCCAGTGCCAGGCATCCAAAGACGTTGGCGTGGCGCCCGCTTAACACGGCCAGATGGTACAGCCCGATCATGATGGCGGCTCGCACCGTGGGAATGCGCGCCCCCGCCACGGCGGCGTACAGGATCACCGGAACCAGCGACCCGGCGGCCGCTACCTTGTAGACCGGCACGGACAACAGCAGCCGGGTGCTCTGCGACGCGAGTCCGCGAAACACCAGGAAGGCCCCATAGCCCAGCATGCCTACGTGGAGGCCCGAGATGGACAGCACATGGGACATGCCGACGGCGGCGAAGCGCTCCCGCATCTCCCGGGAGAGGCCGCCCCGGTCCCCCAGCACCAGCGCCTTGATCAGCCCGCCGCTGTCCGGCTCCAGGCGGCGTTCCACGAACCGCCGTATCCACCGCCGCGCCGTCTCGATCCAACGGCGGACCCCGCCGCCGTGTCCCACGCGCTCCGCCTCCCAGTCGTTGTGCAGGTAGGCGACCCGGTAGATCGCCCGGCGCGCAAGGAAGGCCCGGTAGTCGAAGCCGCCGTCCCGGTTCCGGGGCGGCCTCAGGCGGAGAGGGACCCGGACCACGTCGCCGTAGCGCCAGTGCCGGTACGCGTTCCGGACCGTAACCAAAACGTTCCCCGAGACCTTCCGCGGACCCTCCTTCGTCCATGCCCGCTCCGCCGCGAGATGCCAGCGGCTCCAATCGCCCCGCCCTTCGGGTTCGCGGTAGAGGCGTCCCTGGATGAGGACGGGCTCCTTCCCCTCCGGGAGTTGACGGACATCGCCCGGTGAAAACCCCGGATGCAGCAGCCGGTGATGGGCGGCCAGACCCCAATGGAACGCCAGCGCGCACGCCAATGCCAGCAAACCCCAACCACGATGAATGAAGCAAAGGACCAGGCCGGACGCCAACAGCGCCCCGCCCCACCAGGATGGCCCGCCCGGACCGGCTGGAACCGCCGCGGCCTGCCCGGCGAGGAGCGCCAGCAGCGGCAGGACCAGGAGCGCCATGGGCCCCGGGGCTCTCACGGCCGGTGCACGGCCTCGAAGGAATCGCGAATGCGTTCGGCCAGGGGCCGGGTCATGGACGGCACCTCCAGCAACTCCTCCAACGAGGCGTCGCGGAGCCTTTTCAGGCTGCCGAAACGCCGCAGCAGCGCCCGCCTGCGGGCGGGCCCCACGCCGGGAATCCCGTCCAGTCCGGAACGCAGGGTTTCACGGCCGCGGACGGTCCGATGATAGGTGATGGCGAACCGGTGGGCCTCGTCCCGTATGCGTTGCAGCAGAAACAGCGCGTTGGAGTTGCGCCGCAGCACCACCGGGTTGCTGCGGTAGGGCAGGAAGAGCCGCTCCTCCGACCGTTCGATCTCGGCCAGCCGCGGCGACGACGTGACCCGCATCTTGGCCATGGCCACCACGTCCACGTCCCTCACGCCAAGATCGGACAACACGGCGAGGGCCACCTGCAACTGCCCCTTGCCGCCGTCCACCACCATCAGGTCCGGCAGGTCGGTTTCGCGCAGGCCTCGCTGGAACCGCCGCTTGACCACTTCGTACATCATGGCGAAATCGTCGCCCCGGGTCTCGGGCGAGACCGTGCGGACGCGGTAGCGCCGGTAGTTCTGCTTGTCCGGCTGTCCGTCGAAGAACGAGACCCGGGACCCCACCGCGTGGCTGCCCTGGATCATGGAGATGTCGTAGCACTCGATCCGCTGCGGATACCGCCTCAGGCGGAGCTTCTGTTGCAGTTCCCGCAGCATCTTCTCCCGTTCCCGCTCCTGGTCGTGGCGTTCGCTGAAACTCTGGCGGGCGTTGTCCAGGGCCATTTCGAGGAGCTTGTGCTTCTCGCCCCGGCGCGGCCGGTGCAGCGTCACCTTCCGGCCCTTCCGCTCCTCCAGATAGTCCTCGTGCACCGCCCGGTCCTCCAGCTCCACCGGCAGCAGGATCTCGTCGGGAACGAAGCGATTGCCCTGGTAGAATTGGGTCAGCAGCGCGGCGACGATCTCCTCGTCGTCGAACTGGTGGTCTTCCAGGGAATAGGCCTGGTTGCCGGTAAGCTTGCCCTGCCGCACGAAGATCACCTGGGCCTCGATGAAGCCGCCCTCCCGGTAGAGCCCGAAGATGTCCTGGTCCGCGCCCCAGTGGGAGACCATGCGCTGCTTCTCCAGCGTTTTCTCGACGGCCCGGATGCGGTCCCGCACCTTGGCCGCCTGCTCGAACTCCAGCGCGTCCGCGCGCTCCTGCATGCGGATGCGCAGTTGCCGTAGCAGGTCGGCGCTTTTCCCCTCGATGAAGAGCACCGCCTGCCGGAGGTTGCCGGCGTAGTCCTCCGGGTCCACGGGATGGACACACGGCGCGGGACAGCGCTTGATCTGGAATTGAAGGCACGGCCGGTCCCGGTTGCGGAAGTTGTAGTCGGTGCAGGTCCGCAGCAGGAAGTGCTTCTCGATGATCTCCAGGGTCTCCCGCACGGCGACGGCGGAAGCGTAGGGGCCGAAGTAGCGGCTGCCGTCCTTGACGATGCTGCGGGTGGCCAGGATGCGCGGCCAGGCGCCGGCGGTGACCTTGATGCTCAGGTAGCTCTTGTCGTCCTTGAGGCGGATGTTGTAGCGAGGCTTGTACTGCTTGATCAGGTTGTTCTCGAGGATCAGGGCTTCCTTCTCGTTGCTCGTCACCAGGGTCTCGATGTCCTCGGCCTGGCGCATGAGGAAGGCGACGTGCGGCCGTCCGTCGCCGCCCCGCAGATAGGAACGCACCCGGGCGCGCAGCTCCTTCGCCTTGCCCACGTAGATCACCTTTCCGGCCGAATCCCGCATCAGATAGACGCCCGGGCCGGCGGGCAGGGTGTCGAGCCGTTCGTTGAGTTCCTCGATCTTCATGAATCGGGGTGGCGGGTATCAGGCCCGCCCGTCGCCGCCGGCGCGCCGGAGGTAGGGGCCGGACAGCTCCTTTTCCTGCAACCCGCGGATACGGTCCCTGAGCTCGGCGGCCTTCTCGAATTCCAGCCGGTCGGACGCCTGCTTCATTTCCTTCCTGAGCTTCTCCACCATCCGCGGGATCTCGCCGGGAGAGGGGCCGTCGTCGGCAACCAGCGGGACGTCCACGTAGTCCGCGTCGTAGGCCTGTATCAGCGGCTCGTCGAGCTGCTTCACCACGCTCCGGGGAACGATGCCATGCTCCTCGTTGAACGCCTGCTGGACCCGCCGGCGGCGTTCGGTCTCGCCGATGGCCAGCTTCATGGAATCGGTCATGACGTCGGCGTAGAGGATCACCGTGCCCTCCAGGTTGCGCGCGGCCCGGCCGATGGTCTGGATCAGCGACCGCTCCGAACGGAGGAACCCCTCCTTGTCCGCGTCGAGGATAGCCACCAGCGAGACTTCCGGGAGGTCCAGACCCTCCCGCAGCAGATTGATGCCCACCAGGACGTCGAACACTCCCTTGCGGAGGTCCCGGATGATCTCCACCCGCTCGATGGCGTCGATATCCGAGTGCAGATAGCGGACCTTGACGTTGAGGTCCTGGTAGTAGTCGGTGAGGTCCTCGGCCATGCGCTTGGTGAGAGTGGTCACCAGCACCCGGGCGTCCACCGCCGTGCGCTTGCGGATCTCCTCCAGGAGATCGTCCACCTGGGCGGCGGCGGGCCGCACCACGATCTCCGGGTCCGTCAGGCCCGTGGGCCGGATCAACTGCTCCACCCGGACGTTGCCGCTCTTCATGATTTCATAGTCGGCAGGAGTCGCCGAAACATAAACCGTCTGGTTCACGGCGGCCTCGAACTCTTCGAAGTTCAACGGCCGGTTGTCCAGCGCCGAGGGCAGCCGGAAGCCGAAATCCACCAGGGTCTCCTTCCGCGATCGGTCGCCCCGGTACATGCCGCCGATCTGCGGCACGGTGACGTGGCTCTCGTCCACGAACAGCACGAGGTCTTCGGGAAAGTAATTCAGCAGCGTGGGCGGGGGCTCGCCGGGAAGCCGTCCGGTGAGATGCCGGGAATAGTTCTCCAGGCCCGGACAGTAGCCCATCTCCTCCAGAAGCTCCAGGTCGTAGAGCGTCCGTTGCCGCAGGCGTTGCGCCTCCAGCAACTTGTTCTCCCGCTTGAGCTCGGCCAGACGCTCCCGGAGCTCCTCCCGGATCGCGGTCACCGCCGCCTTCATGCGTTCCGCGGTGGTGACGTAATGGCTGGCGGGATAGACCGTGGCCTTGTCCACCCGGCGGCGCACCCTGCCGCGCAGCGGGTCCACCTCCAGCAGCGACTCCACCACGTCGTCGAAGAACTCGATGCGCAGCGCGGACCTGTCCTCGTACGCCGGAAACACCTCCACGGTATCCCCCCGGACCCGGAACGTGCCGCGATGGAAGTCGTAGTCCACCCGCTCGTACTGGATGTCCACCAGCTTGCGCAGCATCCGGTCCCGGTCGATGCGCATCCCTTCCTCGAGATAGACCATCAGGTCGAAGTAGGCCTCGGGGGAGCCCAGTCCGTAGATGCAGGAGACGCTGGCGACGATGACCACGTCCCGCCGCTCCAGCAGCGCCATGGTGGCGGCGTGCCGCAGCTTGTCGATCTCGTCGTTGATGGAAGCGTCCTTGGCGATGTAGGTGTCGGTGGAGGGGACGTAGGCCTCGGGCTGGTAGTAGTCGTAGTAGCTGATGAAGTAGCGGACCGCGTTGTCCGGCAGCAGCAGCCGGAACTCGTTGTAGAGCTGCGCCGCCAGGGTCTTGTTGGGCGCGATGACCAGCGTGGGGCGGTTGATGCGGCTGATGACGTTGGCCATCGTAAAGGTCTTGCCGGAGCCGGTGACCCCCAGCAGCACCTGGTGACGGCGCCCGTCATCGAGTCCTTCCACCAGCTCCCCGATGGCGCGGGGCTGGTCCCCCTGGGGCTGGAAGTCGGCCACCAGGCGAAACTGGCCTGCCTTGCGCTCCTTGAGCATGCGAGAAAAGTAACATTGCGGCCAACATGTGCGCAAAACAATCGGGAACCAAATGTAACTGCCCCTGAGGGTTGTGGCCCAATGCCCGTATCCGTCATTGACACGACAACTAAAATTTATCAAATAAATTCAGCTAGTTAGAAAGAGGCGTGTTCTAGAGCCCACTTTTTCGTCGCCCCGTGTCGGCCGCAGGCCGGCATGGAGATTCCGGCGCAAAGCCTCTTCCGTATTCAATGCGGGGTCGAAATCCGGGGACGGCGGAGGATTTCGCCCCCTGCTTCATGCTCATTTGTCATTGGAAAACTCTACTCATTGACATTTCTACGGTCGGTGACCATACTTTCCGCAGAGACGACTGGACCTCCCGACTTCCCCATGTATACGCACACAGATCTCGCTTTATACGACCGTAGCGGCCGTTTGACCGCCGTTGCCGAGATCAAGAACAAGCTTGGGACCTCGCGCGAATGGGCCGCCCAGACACGACGAAACATTCTCGCCCATGGTGAATCATACAGCGCCGATTTTTTCCTCCTTGTGACACCGGACCGGCTTTATCTCTGGAAGGAAGCTGGTGCGGACCCTGTTCGAGTCCTGCCGACGTTCGAGGCCGACATACAAGAAGAATTCGTTCCATACTTCGAAAGCGCCGGAGTGAACCCTCTCCATGTCAGCGGTCACGCCTTCGAACTGCTCGTTGCCGCATGGCTGGGAGACATCACTCGGTCGGCAACCACGACGGAAGATCTTTCCGACGATCAGAGTTGGCTCGCCAAGTCAGGATTTCGCGCCGCCATAAGGGATGGCCGCATCGAATATCAAGCGGTGGCGTGAACGTCTACGTCGAATCCAACTTCGTACTCGAGCTAGCCCTGCTCCAAGAGCAATCGGCTAGTTGTGAAGAAATCCTGAGACTGTGCGAAGCCAGTCGCATACGACTCATCGTACCTGCCTATTCTTTGGCTGAACCCTATGAAACACTCACGCGGCGGCACAAGCAGCGGAGGAAGATGAAGGAAGATCTGGACGACGAATTCCGGCAGATTGCCAGAACTGCACCACTTTCAGCACGGCTTCGCGGATTCAAGGATCTCACTGCGCTGCTGATCGGCGTCGCACAACAAGAAACCCAGCGTCTCGAGAACGTGCACTCCCGGCTCATTGAGGCCGCCGAGATCATACCGCTGGACGCATCGGTGTTGGCCACCTCAAACCACTATCAGCACGCTCACGACTTGTCAGCGCCGGACTCCCTCGTCTACTCATCCGTTCTTTCACACCTGGAGCGAGTCCGTGTACCGCAGAGCTGTTTCTTGAACAGGAACTCCAAGGACTTCGACGATCAAAACATCGTCGACGAACTTGCCGACTACAATTGTAAGCTCTTGCCGCGTTTCGATTCTGGCTACTCGTTCATCAGCGCCGCGCTGGGGTGATACCCTCCATCTAGTGTCGTGTCCCACGTAAATGTTGACAAATCTGCTGGTCTTTTTCGTCGTCGGCTGCGTTGCTCTTCCTCGCGTGGTAACCGCCACTGCTCGTCATCGCGCCTTGCCGACAACGAAAAATCCTGCGCATCTCTGTCAACATTTACGTGGGACATGACACTAGATCATTCGAACCCGTGGCCCTGGAAGCCGGGGACGCATTCCAGCGCCCTCCTCACGACCCACTCCTCCGCAATGATCCCGCGGGCACCGACGCTGATCCGCCTCGGAGGGGCCTTTGCCACCGACACCACGCTCCACGAGTTCGCCCTCCTCTCCCTGGACACGCTTGGAACGAAGCTGTTAAGGTTTCCTGTCGCGGACGGCTACCTCAACCGGCGCTCGGGTGGCCGCCCGTTTATCTCATGGACAAATTCGATCTGACGGTCATCGGCGGCGGCATCGTGGGTTTGGCGACGGCCATGCGCATGGTACGGGAGCATCCGGGGTTGAGGTGCGCGCTGCTGGAGAAGGAAGCGGAACTCGGCACGCATCAGACCGGGCACAACAGCGGCGTGCTCCACTCCGGCATCTACTACCGTCCGGGTTCGGTCAAGGCGCGGACCTGCGTGGCCGGAAAAAGGGCGCTGCTGGAGTTCTGTGACGAGCACGGCATCCACTATGACCTGTGCGGCAAGGTGATCGTCGCCACGCGCTCCGAGGAGCTGCCGCGCCTGGACGAGTTGAACCGCCGCGCCGAGGCCAACGGCGTCGACGGGGTGCGCATGATCGGGCCCGAGGAGCTCCGGGAGATCGAGCCCCACTGCACCGGCTTGAAGGCGCTCCACGCTCCCTTTACGGGGATCATCGACTTCGGCGACGTGGCCCGCGCCTACGCGCGGCTGTTCGAAGCGGCGGGCGGCACCATCCGGACGTCCTGCGAGGTCACCCGGATCGCGCGCTCGGCCGGCGGATTCGTCATCGAGACCTCGCGGGACGCGCTGGAGGCCCGCAGGCTCATCAACTGCGCGGGACTGTTCGTCGACCGGGTGGCGACCATGACCCCCGGGTTCGCCGCCAGCGTTCGCGGCGGCATCGACGAACCGGTGCGGATCGTCCCCTTCCGGGGCGAGTACCATCGTCTCAAGCCGGAGAAACAGGGATTCGTAAAGGGTCTCGTCTATCCCGTACCCGATCCCCAGTTCCCGTTTCTCGGAGTTCACTTCACTCCCACGGTGCACGGCCGTGTGGAGGTGGGACCCAACGCCGTGCTGGCGTTCGCGCGCCAGGGCTACCGTCAGAGCGACGTCAACCTGCGGGATTTGTACGAGATCTTCTCCTACCGCGGTTTCTGGGGCATGGCGCGAAAACACTGGAAGACCTCCCTGCCGGAGCTTCGGCGCTCGTTCGACAAGCGCGCCTTCACCCGCGAGCTCCAGCGCCTCATTCCCGCCATCGAGTCGCGGGACCTGGAGTACAGCGGCGCCGGCGTGCGCGCCCAGGCCGTATCGGCCAGCGGCAAACTGGTGGACGACTTCGTCATCGCCGAGTCCGAAGGCGCCATTCACGTGCTCAACGCGCCGTCACCCGGCGCCACCTCGTCACTGGGGATCGCGGACACCATCTGCCGCACGGCGGCGCAACATTTCGATTTCCCGGCCTCTTGAGCCGGCCGAACTTCCAATACACGGCTATTTCTCGTCAGCGCCCAAGGAGGTATGTGAATGCTCATCCAGTACAAGGGCCACCGCCCCAAGGTCTCGCCGGCGGCCTTCGTCGCCCCCACCGCCGTGCTCATCGGCGATGTCACCGTGGAAGCCGGCGCGAGCATCTGGTTCGGCGCCGTGCTCCGCTCCGACGAGAACCAGAACCCCATCGTGATCGGCGCCAGGACCAGCATCCAGGACAATTGCGTGCTCCACTCGGGGGAAGGCGCGGTGATCATCGAGGAGGACGTGACCGTGGGTCACGCCGCCATCATGGAAGGCGCTACCATCCGTCGATTCGCCATCATCGGCATGAACGCGACGCTGCTGGAGGACACCGAGATCGGCGAGGAATCCCTCATCGCCGCCGGCAGCGTGGTGGTGCCGCACACCCGGATTCCCGCGCGCTGTCTGGCGGCCGGCGCTCCGGCGAAGGTCAAGAAGGAGATCAGCGGCGAGGCCCTCAACTGGATCAAGATGGGCTCGTCCACCTACACGGAGCTGTGCAGGAGCTACCTGGGCGGCGACTACAAGGTGCTGGACTGACACGCGGCTAGTGTCCTGTCCGGTTAATTCACACCATAATCTGCTTGTCTTTTTCGTTGTCGGCTGCGTTGCTCTTCCTCGCGTGGTAACCGCCACTGCTCGTCATCGCGCCTTGCCGACAACGAAAAATCCTGCGCATCTTATGGTGTGAATTAACCGGACAGGACACTAGCGCTGACACCGCGGGCAGTAGAACACGCCGCGGTTTCCGAGGCCGATCCTCTTGATGAGCGTGCCGCAGTCACGGCAGGGCGCGCCCTTCCGGTCGTACACGCGAAGGCGCCACTGAAAGCCGCCGCGATCGTCGTTGCCGTCGCGGTAGTCCGACACCGAGCTGCCGCGCCACCGGATGGCCTCGCGCAGCAACGCGCGGATCTCGCGCACCAGCTCCGCGCTCAAGGCCCTGGAGACGCGATGGCTCCGGCGGGTGGGACGGACCCCGATGCGGGAAAGCACTTCGTTGACGTAGATGTTGCCGAGCCCGCAGACGATCTGCTGATCCAGCAGCAGGTCCCGCAGGCTCCTGCGCGACCGGTGCAGGAACGGATAAAGGTAGTCGCCGGTGAAACGGCGGTCCAGGGGGTCCATCCCGAGTCTGGCGAAGGGCGGCCAGGCATCCAGCTCCCGGCTGGGCAGGGCCACGCAGAGCCCGAAGCGGCGCGGGTCATGATAGCGAAGCTCGCCGCCCTCGCCGAGGGTGAACACCAGGTGGTCGTGCTTCTCCAGCGACGCGTCCCGCTCCCGGAAGGTCAGCTTGCCCGACATGCCCAAGTGCGAGACCCACGTCCAGCCCCCCTCCAACTCCGCCACGATGTACTTGCCGCGCCGGGTCACGGCGGCCACCGTCCTGCCCTCCAGCCGGGCGGCGAAATCCGCGGCCACGGGCCGGCGCAGGCGGCCTTCGATGACCCGGACCTGGAGGATTTTCACCCCCTGAAGCCGCTCCCGCAACGTGCGGCACACGGTCTCGACTTCGGGCAGCTCAGGCATTGCCGTCGCCGCCCGCCTCCCCGAACGCTCGGGCGAGGCGGGCGAACTCCTCCAACTCCAGCGTTTCGGCCCGGCGCCGGGGGTCGACGGCCGCCCGGTCGAAGATCTCCCCGGCACGGCCATCGAACAGGCCTGCCAACGCGTTGCCCAGCATCTTGCGCCGGCGGGCGAAGCCGGCCCGCACCACCGACCGGAGCCACGGAATCTCCCCGGCCGGCACCAGCGGCTCCGGGTGCAACTCGATCCTCAAGAGCGTCGAGTCGACCTTGGGCCTCGGCGTGAACGCTTCCGGCGACACCGCCACCTTCCGGGACACCTTCCCGTAGAGCCGGCACCAGAGCGAGAGAACCCCGTAGGCGGCGGTGCCCGGCTCTGCCGCCAGCCTGCGCGCCACTTCCTTCTGCAGCATGACCACGAGAACCGAGAAACGGTGCCCGGCCTCGAAGAGACGCAGCAGCGCCGGCGCGGCCACGCTGTAGGGGAGGTTCGCCACCACTTTGACCCGGTGTTCGGGCAGGAGCCTGTCGAAGTCCGTGGTCAGGACGTCCTGGTGGACGAGATGGAACCCCGCGCGCGACCCCAGCGGGCCCTCCCGCAGCCACCGTACCAGCAACGGATCCACCTCGACGGCCCAGACGTTCCGGCTCTCGCCGACCAGGCAGCGGGTGACGAAGCCCAGCCCCGGCCCCACCTCCAGGATCCCGTCGTCTTCGTCCAGGTCGAGAAGCTGGATGATGGTATCGATGACGCGCCGATGGACAAGGAAATTCTGACCGCGAGCTCGACTGGGCGTAAAGCCCAGTTCGCGCCAGGCGCTCCTCGCCTCCTGATGAAGGGTGGCCATGAGGTCCTTCGACTTCGCTACGCTCAGGACCGGCTTGGGTGGCGGCTGATGATCGGTGACTCCTCAGAGGATCAGCGCGGGATCGGCATTCAGACGGGGGCCGCTGCCGCCGCCCTGCTCCAGCCGGCGGCTCCCGACCAGGGCCACCATGGCGCCGTTGTCCGTGCAGAAGCGGAGCGACGGGCAGTGGAGTTCCGCCTCCGCCTCGCCGGCCTTTTCCGCCAGCTTTGCCCGGAGACGGCTGTTGGCGGCGACGCCCCCGCCCAGGACGATGCTCTTGATGTCGAACTCATCCACCGCCCTGAGGGTCGGCGCGATCAGCATGTCCACCACGGCCTCCTGGAAGCTTGCCGCGATGTCGGCCATCTCCTCACGCCAATGGTCCGGCCGCTTGCGGGTCAGGTAGTGCCAGACGGATGTCTTGAGGCCGCTGAAGCTGAAATCGTAGGGGGTGCGCAAGCGCGCCCGGGGAAAGGCCACGGCCCGCGGATCGCCCTGCCTGGCCAAGTCGTCGATGACCCGCCCGCCGGGGAAACCGAGCCCCATCATCTTGGCCACCTTGTCGTAGGCTTCGCCGGCGGCGTCGTCGAGGGTGCCGCCGAGATGTTCGTACTCGCCTACCGCCCGGACGATGTAGAGCAACGTGTGCCCGCCGGAAGCCACCAGGGCCAGATACGGGAACGCCACCTCCTTTTCCAGGAAAATGGACAGCACATGGGCTTCCAGGTGGTTGACCCCCACGTAGGGAATCCCTGAACGGAAGGACCATCCCTTGACGAAGGAGAGACCCACCAGGAGCGAGCCCGTCAAACCGGGGCCGTAGGTGACCGCCAGGCCGTCCAGATCGGCGGCGGCGACGCCCGCCTCCTCCAGGGCCCGGTCCACCATGGGCTGGATGGCGCGGATGTGCTGGCGCGAGGCCATCTCCGGGACGATGCCGCCGAAAGGCGCGTGCACGGCGTCCTGGGACGACACCAGGTTGGCCCGCACGGATCTGCCGTCTTCAAGAACCGCCGCGGCGGTGTCGTCACACGACGTCTCGACGCCCAATACGATCACGACTCACCTCCGTGGGACGGGACACTCGTCACCCTCACCCGCATGTCTCCACCGGCTGCATCCGACCTTCCCCCCGTATTCCGAGGGACGTCCGCGGTCCACCTTCCGGACAACGGAAGACATCGTCGGCGCGGGCGTCCGTCCCCGTGTCGGAGAGACCGGGCGGAGTGACGAAGTCCGTGACCGGCAACCGGCTGGTGGCCTGCTTCATGAAGTCCGTCCATATCGGAAGGGCCGCCCGGGATCCGGAAAGGCCGAGCTCGGACTGGCGGTCGAAACCGACCCAGACCAACGCCAGCAGCTCGGGAGTGTAGCCCGCGAACCAGGCGTCCCTGGCGTCGTTGGTGGTGCCGGTCTTGCCGGCGGCCGGACGCGTGAATCCCAAACTGCGCGCGCCTCGCGCCGTGCCCCGGTCCACCACCCCTCGCAGCATGTTGTTCATGTCGAAGGCCACCTTGGGCGATATGACGCGCTTCACCCGGATATTCCGCTTCTCCAGAACGGTCCCGTTGCGGTCCACCACGTTCTTGACGGACAACAGGTGGGTACGCACGCCGTTGTTCGCCAGGGCGGAAAACGCGCCCGCCATCTCAAGCGGCGTCACCTCGACCGCGCCAAGGGCCAGGGAAGGCAGCAACGGCAGGCGGCTTTCGATGCCCATGCGATAAGCCATCTCCCGGACCTTCCTGATGCCGACGTCCTGAGCGATACGGGCGGTTGCGGCGTTCAGGGACTTTTCCATGGCCTCGCGCATGGTCACGTGGCCATAGTATCGTTGGTTGTAGTTTTCCGGGGCCCACTCCTGGCGCCCGAAGCTCCACGTGAAGGGCGCGTCCTCGACCAGCGTGGCGCTGTTGTACGATTCATCGTTCCGGCTCGACCCATGGGTCAAGGCGGCCAGATACACGAACGGCTTGAACACCGAGCCGGGCTGCCGCTTGGCCTGGGCCACGCGGTTGAACTGCGACTTGCGGTAGTCCCGTCCGCCGACCATGGCCTTGATCTCGCCCGTCTGGGGCTTGATCACCACCAGCGCCCCTTCGAGATCGTCCTTCTTGGCGATCTTGCGGAGGTGACGGTAATCCTTTTCCAGCCTCGCCAGCCCCCGGGTCATGGACGTTTCGGCGGCCTGCTGCAGCTCCCGGTCGAGACTGGTGAAGATGCGCAGCCCCTCGGCGGTCAACACCTCGTTGCTGTAATGGACCGCCAACTCCTTCTTCACGTAATCCGTGAAATAGGGGGCGCTGTTGGTGAGGCGTATGGGCTCCCGCTTCTCGAAGACCTCCTGCAAGGCTCTCTCGTACGCGCGCCGCGTAATGATGCCGTCGTTCGTCAGCTTGGCGAGGATGACGTTGCGGCGTCGGATGGCGTCCTTGATGTTCCGGTAGGGAGAGTACCGGTTGGGAGCCCGGATCAGGCCCGCCAGCATGGCTATCTCGCCGGCGGTGAGCTGCTCGGGTTCCTTGACGAAGTAGAACCGGGCGGCCTCCCAGATGCCGAAGATGCCCTGGGCGCCGTTCTGCCCGAGATATATCTCGTTCAGGTAGTTCTCCAGGATCTCGTCCTTGGAGTACATCCACTCCGCAACCATCGCCATGAGCGCTTCCTTGACCTTGCGCTCGAGGGTGCGGTCGCTTTCCAGGAAGAAGTTCTTCATCAACTGCTGGGTCAAGGTACTGCCGCCCTGCACCACCCCTCCCCGTCGCAGGTTGGCCAGGAACGCCCGCAATACCGCCACCGGATCCACGCCGCGGTGATAGTAGAAGCGCTCGTCTTCCACCGCCAGCACCGCTTTCCTGATCTGCACGGGCACCTCGTCCAGCCGCACGACCCGCCGTTGTTCCCGCACCCGATCGTAGAAACCGGTGACCACCTCGGGTTCCAGCTCCAGCGACGGCAGGACCTCGCCGTCGTCGAGCCGCTGTATGCGGTGAATGGCTCCGGCCTTCAAGGAAATGCGCACCGGAAACCCGCGGAAATCACGCAACGGGTACTGAAAGTCGTGCAGGAAGATCTCGACGACCGCGTTCTTGGCGCGTATCCGGTATTCGCCCTTGGCCCGCGGCTCGTGCCGGGAAGATCGATACCCCAGCCGACGGAGCTTCTCCCGGAGCTGTTCCGCGGTGAGGCTGACCCCTGGATAGACGATCTTGCTGTCCGAATAGATCTTCGAGGGGAACTCCCATTTCTGCCCCTCGAACTTCGCCTTCACGACCCCGCTGAGGTGCCAGACGTACCAGCTTCCCACGCCCAGCCCGCCGAGGAACGCCAGCACCGACAGCGTGGCGGTGACCTTGAGCAGCCGCTTGAAGAATCTCTTGACGCTGCCGCCTCTCATGCCTGCGGTCTTTCGTTGGACTAGCGCGGGAATCGCAACGCGAGGAAAAGGGTCGTATCCTCGCGTTTGACCAGGAACAGGATGCCGCTCCCCTTGGTCAACTCGTTCACGACCTGTCCGAAGTCCCGCAGGCCGCCGATCGGTTTGCGGTCGATCTCGAGGATCACGTCGCCGACCCGGATGCCCGCCTGCTCGGCCGGGCTGCCCGTCTCCACCCCCGTCACCACCACCCCTTGCCGGTCCTGCGTCCCCGGCACGCCGGAGAACCGGCGGTTCATCTCCCTCACGGTCAGGCCAAGCTCGTTGCCGCGCTCCAGCGCAACCATGGCTTCATCGTCGCGCAGCTTGCCGATCCGTACCGTCAGGGATACCGGCCGGCCGTCGCGCAGGACCATGACGTCCACGGCCTTGCCGACGGACGTCCGGGCGACGATCAACGAGAGATCGCTGGACTTCTCGATGGCGGCGCCGTCGAATCGCACGATGACGTCCCCCACCCGGCAACCGGCCGCCGCCGCCGGGCTGCCCTGCGTCACGTTGGCCACCAGGGCTCCGCGAGCCTCGTTCATGCCCAGGGCCGCCGCCGTTTCGGCGTTGACGTCCTCGATCACCACGCCCAGCCAGCCCCGCGTGACCTTGCCCTTGTCCTTGAGTTGAGGAAGAAGTCCCTTCACCAGGTTGATCGGGATGGCGAAGCCGATCCCGATGTTGCCGCCGCCACGGCTGAAGATCGCGGTGTTGACGCCGACCACCTCGCCGCGCAGGTTGATCAACGGTCCACCGGAGTTGCCCGGATTGATGGAGGCGTCGGTCTGTATGAAATTGTCGTAGGGGCCGGCGCCGATACGGCGCCCCTTGGCGCTGACGATCCCGGACGTCACCGTGTGCTCGAGACCGAACGGGTTGCCGATGGCCAGCACCCACTCACCCACCTCGAGCGCGGCGGAGTCTCCGAGACGCACCACCGGCAGCTTTCGCTCGACGTCGATCTTGATCAACGCAATGTCGGTCTTGGGATCCCGGCCGGCGACCCTGGCCCGGTGCTCGGAACCGTCCGAGAGCTTGACCGTAAGCTCGTCTTCATCCTCGACCACGTGGTCGTTGGTGACGATGAACCCGCGGGGATCGACGATGAAACCGGAACCCACGCTCCGCCGAGGACTCGGCACGGGACCTCGCGGGAGCCGCTCGCCGAAGAAGCGTTGCCAGAAATCGCCGAAAGGGCCTTCTTCCCGAGGGCTGCGGGAACCCGGCACGGAAGGCCTGGAAGAGATATGCACAACCAGCGGCCGCAGCTGCTTGGAAAGGGTGACGAAATCGGGAAGGGCCATGCGCGTGCTCGCCTGGGGTATCCCCGTGGCGAGCAGCACGGCGGCGGCGAAGACCGCCGCCAGGGCCCGGCCGCGCATGGATGGTGGCGACGCAGGCGTCATGTCGTCCGTACGGCCTCCACGTACTTCATCCTGAGGTTGTAGAGAACCTCCTTCAAGAGTTGCTCCTCGGTATCGTCCAGATTCCCCTTGCTCTTCTCGCTCAGCATGGCGATGATGTCGATGGTCTGCTTCGCCACCGCCACGTCCTTCTCGACCTGGCCGGTAACCGGGTTGTCGATCTCTCCGAGATGCATGAGCGCCTGGGTGCTCAGACTGATGATGAACGTGGGGAAATTGATGGACGGCAACTCCTCCTGGCGGTCAGGCGCCTGCTGAGCCGGCGCCGCACCCGCCTGGACCTCCGCCTCCGCCCGCGGGGCCGATTCTTCCCGCGCCTCCTGTTCCTCCCGCGCCGCGCCTTCCTCGGTAAACCGGCGCTTGTCGCTTACCTTGAACCCTTTGGGGGCGTCTGTTTCTTCGTCGGACATGCGCTTCTCCTCGACAGGGGCCGTGCGCCGCCGTACCGCCGCCCGCTCACCTGCCGGCGCGGCAACAGCGTCTCCCCAGCCCCTTCATCAGCGTATTTTACCACCAACGTCGGGGATTGCCCAACTCAACTCCCGGATCACTTCGTTCACGCTCACGTCTCCGGCGCAACCGCCTCCGCCGCGCCTCCGTGGACCCAGCACGGCCACGCGAGGGCCCCAGGGCGTCCATTCCCGCGGGTCGGTGACCCGGAAAATGGCCGCCGTGGGAACGCCCAGGGCCGCCGAAAGATGCGTCGGTCCACTGTCGTTGCCCGCGTAGGCATCGCACCCGGCCAGCACCGCCGCCAACCGGCCGAGAGACAAACCCCGAAGCGGCAGCGCGACGTCGCGGGATACCATTTCTTCGAGGCCCGACTCCTCCTCCACGGGACCCACCAGGAGCAGACAGGGGCCTTGTGTCTTGTCACGCCACCAGCGGCAGACCTGCAGGAAGCGGTCCAGCGGCCAGTTCTTTCGGGCCGCCCCGCTCCCCGGCGCCACGGCGAGCACCGGCTTGCCGGAGAGCCGGTGCCGCCGCCAAAGCGATTCACGCCACTCCACCGCGGCGGCGTCCAGCGGCATACGCACCGAACGCAGGTGCTCCGCGTCCGCTCCGACGCACGAGAGGAAATACTCCGCCCACCTGTTCCCTTCTCCAGAAGGTCGAAACGGGAACAGGTGCACTTGGCCGCGGGCGGCGCTCCGGAGATTGGCGGCGAAGACAGGCTCGCCGGCGCCGCTCCACGCATGGATCCGATCGTAGGAGGAGAGATAACGGCGCACCGCCGGCTCGGCGGCCGCTCCTTCGACGAACAGGCGGGAGACCTCGCGACGATCCAGCCGTCCGGCGCGGAGCCTGGACCCTTCCGGGAGGAGCTCGCCGAGGTGACCCCGAAGCAGCACCGTCACCCGCGCATTGCGGGTCGCCAGCACATCGAGCGCGGGGTAGAAGCAGACGAAATCGCCCAGGGCGCCGGGAAAGAGAACCAGCGCCCGGCCGCCGGCGGGACGCGCCCCCCCGGACGTTCGCGGTATCTCGCTCATGTCCTGCCCATCCGTGTTGACTTCGATTCAGGCTGACTCTATCATAACACCCCGCGGACAATCCCTCACCTTCCCGAACCATGACGACACGCTCCACTTGCACGGGGTCCATCCTCGACCTTATCGGCTCGACGCCGGTGGCCCGCCTGACACGGCTGCCGGGCAAGGAAGACGCCGAGATCTGGGGCAAACTGGAATCCCTCAATCCCGGAGGATCGGTCAAGGACCGTATTTGCCGCAGCATGGTGGAGGACGCGGAGCGCCGGGGTCTGCTGAAGCCGGGAGGGACCATCGTGGAACCCACCAGCGGCAACACCGGCATCGGCCTCGCGCTGGTGGCGGCGGTGAAGGGGTATCGGTTGATCCTCACCATGCCCGACACGATGTCCGAGGAGCGACGCAACCTGCTGGTGGCGTACGGCGCACGACTCATCCTGACCCCCGACACCAAGGGAATGGGCGGCGCCATCCGCCGGGCCGAGGAACTGGCGGCCGAGCATCCCGATTTCTTCATGCCGCAGCAGTTCACCAATCCCGCCAACCCGGCGGCCCACAGGAGGACCACGGCGGTCGAGTTGTGGAGCCAGCTCGGTCACGTGGACGCTTTCGTCAGCGGCGTCGGTACCGGCGGCACCATCACCGGCGTGGGCGAGGTGCTCCGGGAAAGGAACCCTTCCGTACGGATCTACGCCGTCGAGCCCGCCGCTTCACCGGTGCTGTCCAACGGAGAGCCCGGTTACCACAAGATCCAGGGGATCGGCGCCGGTTTCGTGCCGCCGGTTCTGAACACCCGCGTTTACGACGAGATCATCGCCGTCAGCGACGAGGATGCGGTCGCCACCACCAAGCGTCTTGCGGTGGAAGAAGGCGTCTTCGTGGGCATCTCGTCCGGCGCCAACTGCTTCGCGGCCATGCAAGTGGCCCGCACCCTTGGAAAGGGGCACCGGGTCGCGACCATGCTGTGCGACAGCGGCGAACGCTACCTCAGCACCCGGCTTTAGCGGCCCGGCACGGCCACCCCGTGCCCGGATCGCCTGCTCCGGAGGTTTTCAACGGGCCGGTTTTCTGTTAGCCTTGATGACCGGCCCTGATAGCCCCCTGCCGCCGCTTGGAACCGTCCCCGTCGTCTAGCCTGGCCCAGGACACCGGCCTTTCACGCCGGCAACACGGGTTCAAATCCCGTCGGGGACGCCATCGCCCCTCCACCCCCATCGAATCCTCATACTGGTGTCCTGTCCCCGGTAATAGTTTACCGATCTGCTTGTCTTTCTTGTCGTCGGCTGCGTTGCTCTTCCTCGCGTGGTGACCGCCACTGCTCGTCATCGCGCCTTGCCGACCACAAGAAATCCTGCGCACCTCGGTAAACAATTACCGGGGACAGGACACCAGCCCTTGAGCGACCAGCGCCTCCGCGAAAGGAAGGTCCTCCGGATAGGTCACCTTGAGGTTCGTCGTACTTCCCTCCACGACCCACACCGGCATCCCGAGCTGCTCCACCAGCATGGCGTCATCGGTGGCATCCACCCCGTCCCGTTGCGCCTTCTCATAGGCCGCCCGGAGTGTCCGCACCGGGAACGCCTGGGGCGTCTGTATCTCCCAAAGCCGGTCCCGAGGCAAGGTCTCCTCCACCTGCCCCTGACGTACGGTCTTGATGGTGTTGCGGGCCGGCACGGCCGCCGTGACCGAACGGTTCTCGCGGGCTTCGCGCGCACAGCGGTCGACGAGTTCGGGCGCGGCGAACGGCCGGGCGCCGTCGTGAACCACCACCACCGCGCAGTCGGCATCGAGTGCGTCGAGGCCCGCCCGTACCGAGTCCTGCCGGCGGGCCCCGCCCGGATGAACGGCGACGACCAGCCCCGCCGGCGGCGACATCCGCAGCAGCTTCTCGTATGTCTCCATCTCCTCCGCGGGTACCACCAGCACCGCCTTGCCGACCTCCGCCGACCGGCCGAAGCGCTCCAGGGTACGGAGGATCAGCGGCCGCCCCGATACCGGCATAAGCATCTTCGGGGTCTCGCCCCCCACCCGGGTCCCCTGCCCCGCGGCCACGATGACCGCATTAACATGCACGAAAATCCTCCCTGCGACAAAAAAAGAGCTGAAGGCGGACCCCCAGCTCTTTCAATCCATTGCGGACGCCGCCGCTACTGCGTGAAGATATGGCTCAGTTCCTCCATGATCTTTTCCTCGGTGTGCGACCGTGCGATGGACAACTCCTTGACCAGCAGATTCCTCGCCGTGTCCAGCACTTTCCGCTCGCCGAAGGACAGCTCCTTGTCGCCCTTCAACAGGAACAGATCCCTCAGCACTGCCGCAATCTCGATAACGGACCCGGTCTTGATCTTCTCGGTATATTCCCGATATCGGCGGTTCCACGTCTGCTGGTCCACCGGCGCCTTCTTTTTCTCCCGCAGTATACGGTACACACGAGTCACGGTTGTCTTGTCTATGATCTTTCTCAGGCCCACGGCCATGGCGTTGTCCACCGGCACCATGATCTTCATGTCCGTGTCGAGAATACGCAGCATGTAGAACTTTTTCTGGGTCCCGGATATCACCTGAATTCTTACCGCTTCGATCTCACCGACTCCATGCGCAGGATAGACAACCTTCTCTCCGACCTTGAACATTCAGTCCTCCTTGAGAGTCAAAACCCGTGTGAGAAAGCGACTGGAGAAGATCGACCGGCTGCGCCGGAGGAAGGTGTTTCTGGAAGGGGAGGCCGGGAGTAGAGATGGACGCTTCAATGATGTTTTCTTTCACAACCGATGGCTTCTCTTATATACAATGGCGGCGGAGAGGTCGTCAAGGGAAGAAGATGGAAAAAATAATTCATATATTACAACAGGTTATAAAAATAAAACTAGAAAGCAAATCAGTTTCTATCGAAGCCCGCCTGGAGCTTGCGCTCCATGACCCATGCGTCCTCGCCGTTGTCGGAGTAGTAACCCTTGCGTAGCCCGCAGACCTCGAATCCCAGTGAACGATAGAGGGTCTGGGCGGGGTCGTTGGATCTTCTCACCTCCAACGTCATCCGCCGGAACCCGCGCTTGGCCGCGTTCTCGATGATGTCGTTGAGCATCGCCCTGGCGACTCCCTGTCGCCGGTGTCTGGGGTGCACCGCGACGTTGTGGATGTCGAGTTCCCCGGTCAACTCCCAGTAGATCACGTAACCGACGGGTTGGCCGTCCCGTTGGCACAACACCGACCGGGCGCAGACGGCCTGCAACTCCTCCAGGAAGAACTGCCGGCTCCACGGACTGGCGAACGCCGCCGTCTCGATGGCCATGACGTCGTCCAGATCGGCAACCGTCATGCGCCGAAAGTACAACTCGCCCCTGGGCTGTACCGACATTTGAAACCGTGTGCCGCTAGTGTCCTGTCCGGTTGATTCGCATCATGAGATGCGCCGGATTTTTCGTTGTCGGCAAGGCGTGATGACGAGCAGTGGCGGGCACCACGCGAGGAAGAGCAACGCAGCCGACGGCGAAAAAGACAAGCAGATTATGGTGTGAATTAACCGGACAGGACACTAGGTGATCCAACCCAGCCTTGCCGCGCTCTCCTTGAGCAGGAGGACGTCCAGGACCTTGCTGCGCAAATCGTGCGCGAAACCGTAGACCCGGTCTTGAAGCGGAATGACGGTGGTGAACTCCGGGGGAAAGGCGCCGATGCTCGACGATATCTTTCGGATACGGGAATCCAGGAGTTTGCCTCTGACGATCAACTGGCCTTCCTTCAACGCCAGCTCGTAGTCGTAGTCCGGCATGCGTTGGGGAAGCCGCGGCGCCATGGCGATGCCCAGATGCGGCACCTGGGTGGGGAACTCCAACCGGAGATGATAGGCCTTGCCCAGATCCTCCACCGTGTAGGCGTGGCCGTAACGCCTCTCGCGCTCCACCTTATCCACGAACCTCGAATCGTAGAACCCCTCGACGGGCACAGGAATCCGCCGCAGCAGCTTCCCCCGGTGCGAGAGCAGGGGCCGCAAAAGGATTGCCAGCGGTACGCCGTAAAGGGCCGCGCTCACCGTCACCTGCTCCACGGGCACGGCACGGAAGAAGCTCTGGCGCAGGCGATACAGCACCTCGGCCAATGCCACCAGGAAGCCCACCAGGATGTACATGTTGACGCCCTTGCCGAACGCCAGGCCCAGCCCTTCGATGGCGATACCCGCGGCTATGAACACGATCGGATAGAGGATCATGTTGAGGATCATGTTGAGGGCCGTGGCGGCCCCGTCCACGAAATAGGGCCGGCCCGCCAACTCTACCAGATCGTCCCGGGAGGCCGCGGGCAAGGCGCCGAGCAGGGGTTGCAGGAGCAGTACGGCAAGGCGCAGCAGGCTCGATTCGCTGGCCTGGATCCGCTGCACCAGCTCTTCGAAGCCGAGCGGGAGTTGGCCGGGAAAGACCTTCGGCTCCCGCGTCGCAGGTTCTTCGTCGGGCTCTTCCTCCACCACGGCCGCCGCGGGGGGCGGCGGGGGCGGCGGAGCGGCCACCACCGGCGCGGGCGGGGCCTCGGCCGGTACCGCAGCGCCGTTGGTCGCTTCCGCGGCCGGTGCGGCAGGGGCCTCGGCTGGTTCGCCGGCATCCTCCCCGGTCCGAAAACGGGACTCGAAGCTGTCGCCGAAGTCGGTGTCGGCATGGATCACGCGCGCCCGGCCGATGAGCACCTCCTCGGTCTCCACGTTGTTGGGATCGGTCACGCAGCAGTCCACCGGGCACACCGCGGCGCACGCTTCGTAGTCGTGGAAGCCGACACACTCGGTGCACAGGACCGGATCGATGACGTAGATCTCGTCGTTCTGGGTGATGGCTTCGTTGGGACATTCCGGTTCGCAAGCGCCGCAGTTGATGCACTCTTCGGTTATCATCGTGGCCATGGAACAACGCTCCTGAATCGAATCCCGTCCGGCACCCGGGAGGGCCGAGGTTCCCGGGTTGACGCGCCGGTCTGGCATGCCAAGGGGTCGATCGTCAAAATAGTAGATTTTTCGCCTTACTTCAATGTCTCCGGCGCGGCTTGAAAATCCCCGGCCGGCTGTGTTAGACAATCAGGTTCTATTGGGCGGCGTACCCAAGTGGTTAAGGGAGAGGTCTGCAAAACCTCCATGCGGCGGTTCGAATCCGCCCGCCGCCTCCACCCTGCCGGATCAACGCTGCTTCAGCATCTCGTCGAGCAGATCCCCGTAGCGCTCCACCACGACCCGCCGTTTCAGCTTCATGCTGGGGGTGAGTTCGCCCGTGTCCGTGGAGAAATCCCCCGGCAGCACGCGAAAATCGCGGACCGCTTCGAACGGCGCCAGTGCCCTGTTCCGTTCGCGAATACGTTGCCTGAGGTGCGCGAACAATCGGGGATCCGTATCCGCTTCCCCGCCCTCCAGCTCGACGCCTTCCTTTTGCGCCCAGCGGGCTACCTCGTCGGGGTCGAGCGTGATCAGCGCCACCAGGTGGCTGGTCTTGTCGCCCCATACCATCGCCTGGCTGATCAACGCCTCCTCCCGCAGGTGATTCTCGATCATCTGCGGCGCGATGTTCTTTCCGCCGGACGTCACGATGAGATCCTTCTTGCGGTCGGTGATGCGCAGGAAACCTCCGTCCTCGATGCGCCCCACGTCGCCCGTGTGGAACCATCCGTCCTCGGCGATGGCCTCCCGGGTGGCGGCCGGATCCTTGAAGTACCCCTTCATGACCAGAGGGCCCCGGATCAGGACCTCGCCGTCGTCGGCGATGCGGCACTCCACCCCGTCCAGGGGCAGCCCCACCGTGCCCAGCCGGTAGCGATCCAACCGGTTCGCGTGGGTCACCGTGGAGGTCTCCGTGAGTCCGTACCCTTCCACGATCCAGACCCCCAGCGCCTGGAAGAAATCCGCGATGGGTTCCGACAGCGGCGCGCCGCCGGAGATGGCCAGCCGCAGCCGTCCGCCCATGCCCTGCCTGACCTTGGAGAGCACCAGACGGTCGGCCAGGCCATGACGAAACCGCAGCCATGCGCCGCGGCTCTCGCCCCGCCTGGAGCTGTCGTTGTAACGCTTGCCCACCGCCACGGCCCATCGGAAGAGTCCTTGCTTGACGGGGCTGGAGCTCTCGACCCGGTTGAGGATGCGCCGGTGGGCGTTCTCATAGACACGCGGTACCGAGAACAGCATCGTGGGCCGGATCGCCTGCAAGTCCGCCGACAGGGTTTCGATGGAACGCGCGAACGCGCACAGGTAACCTCGGGCCACCGCCACGAAGTGCTCCAACCGGCCGAACGAGTGGGCCAGGGGAAGGAATTGCAGCGCGACGTCCTTTTCGCCGACCGGTATGGCGCCGAGGGAGGCGGCTATGGTGAAGAGATAATGGCCGTGGGTGGTGAGGACGCCCTTGGGCTCGCCCGTGGTGCCGGAGGTGTAGATGATGGTGAGGTCGTCCTCGGGCGCCAGCGCCCCGGCGGACTCGTGGAAGGCCCCCGGATGCTCACCGCCGTACTCCCGCCCCATGGCCTTCAACCGTTCCAGGGAAATCATGCCGGGCGCCGCTTCAGGCTCCGCCGGGCCGTCCTTCGGATCGAGCAGCACCGCGGTCTTCACCGATGCCAACGCCGGGGCGGAAAGATCGAGTCTTTCCAGCGCGGCCTGGGAATCCACCACCAGTACCGCGGCCTCGGAGTGCTGAACGACGTACTGGACCTGGGCCGGCGTGCTGGAAGGGTAGAGGGGAACCGTCAGCGCCCCGATGCAGATGTTCGCCCAGTCCAGGAGGCACCACTCCACGCGATTGGCCGCATAAAGGGCAACCCGGTCGCCCTTCCTCACTCCCGCGGCCACCAGCCCCAGGGCGAGGCTCTCGACCTCCTCGGCGGCCTCCGCCCAGGTCTGGTCGCGCCACCCGCCATCGCGCCAGAAACGGTACAGGACCCGGTCCCGTTGCGCATCCGCCTGGGACAGGAAGAGGTCGGCAAGGCTTCGGTACGCCATGGCGGGACTATAGCATAAAGGGCTCATCTTTTGCCCGGGACGCGGCACGCCGGAAACCGCACGGATCAACTCCCGCCGAAGCCGTGGATCTGCCCGCAAACATACTGCTGTTGGGGCAACGTGAGTTCGGGGTAGATGGGCAAGGCCAGCGAGTATGAAGCCGCCGCTTCGGCCCGCGGGAAGTCCCCTTCGCGGTAGCTCAGGGAACCGAAACATTCCTGCAGGTGCAGCGGCGACGGGTAGTAGACCTCCGTAGCCACGCCCCTGTCTCCCAGGTAGGCACGGAGGCGGTCCCGTTCCGGCGAGCGGATCACGAACTGGTTGTAGACGTGACCCGGACAGTCGGTTGGAAGGATGAGGTGTTCCGCCGATGCCGCCTCCGCGAGGAGTTCCCGGTACCGTTGCGCGGCCTCGCGCCGGGCTTTCGTCCACTCGGCGACATGCCTGAGCTTGACCCGCAGGACCGCCGCCTGCAGGCTGTCCAGCCGGAAGTTCCCGCCCACCAGCCGATGATGGTACCTGGGCGCTTCGCCATGGACCCGAAGCATGCGGATGCGGCCGGCCAGTTCCTCGTCGTCGGTGACCACCATGCCGCCGTCGCCGAACGCGCCCAGATTCTTGCTGGGATAAAAGGAGAAGCAGCCCACGGCGCCGATGCTGCCCGCCGCCCTGCCCCGGCCGTCGGCGGCCCCGAACGACTGCGCCGCGTCTTCCACCACCGCCACCGCTGCCTTTCGGGCCAGTTCCAGGATGGGGTCGAGCTCCATGCAACGGCCGAAGAGATGAACGGGCATGATGGCCCGGGTGCGCGGCGTCATGCACGCCGCCACCGCCCCCGGATCCATGTTGAAGGTATCCGGCTCGATGTCCACGAAAACCGGCCGCGCGCCCAGCCGGGCGATGACGCCGGCGGTGGCAAAGAACGAGTACGCGGTGGTGATCACCTCATCGCCGGGGCCGATGTCCAGGGCCATCAAGGACACCAGCAAGGCATCGGTGCCGGACGAGACTCCGATGGCGAAACGCGTCCCGGTGCGGGCGGCGATTTCCTGCTCCAGCTCCGCCACCTCGGGCCCCAGGATGAACCGCTGCGAAGCGCATACCCTGAGCAGCGCTTCCTCGACCTCTTGCCGGATGCTGTCGTACTGGGCCTTCAGGTCCAGCAGTGGCAACTGCATGATGTTCATCCGCTCCGTTCCCGTCTCGTCCCGGCCGGGGCCCGGTTGATGCGCCACCCGGGACTTGCTACGAGAGTAGGCCATGATGCCCCGGAAAGGTTGTTGGCGCGAGGTTTGACATGGCCAGGGTCCTTGGATTGACCGGGGGCATCGCCACGGGAAAGAGCACGGTATCGGCCATCCTGAGCGACCGGGCCGCCATCGTCGACGCCGACCGGCTGGCGCGCGAGATCGTCGAGCCGGGACGGGACGCATGGCGCGAGATCGTCGACCTCTTCGGTCCGGAGTCTCTGAGGGAAGATCGGACCCTCGACCGTTCGTACCTGCGCCGCGTGATCTTCCAGGATCCGCCGAAGCGCAAACGGCTGGAAGCCATCACCCATCCCCGCATTCGCGCACTGGCGCGGCAGCGCATCGTCGAACGTTCCCGCGAACGCGATTTCGTCATCTACGACGCACCGCTCCTCTTCGAAGCGAAAATCCACCACTGGCTTCGTCCGGTGCTGCTCGTGGCGTGCCGGCGCGACATCCAGGAGCAACGGCTGCGCATGCGGGACGGGCTTGACGACTCCGATATCCAACGGCATCTGAAAGCGCAAATGTCCCTGGCGGAGAAACGGCGGCTCGCGGACTTCGTCGTCGAGAACGACGGTACCATCGAGGAACTCGAAAGCACCGTGGCGCACGTCTGGGAAGCCGTCGAGGCTACTTCGCCCGCTCGATATATTTTCCTTCTGACGGATCCACCCGAATCCGGTCACCGATCTGGATGAACGGCGGCACCTGGACCGTTACGCCGGTCTCCAGCCTGGCCGGTTTGTAGGAGGCCGAGGCGGTGGCGCCCTTCATGGCCGGTTCGGTCTCCACCACTTCCAACTCCACCGCCGAGGCAAGATTGACCCCCACCGGGCTGCCGTCGAACAGCTCCACGACCACCACCTGGTTGGGCAGAAGGTACGGCAGGATGTCCCCCACGTCGTCGGACGAAAGCTCCGTCTGCTCGTAGCTCTCGGTATCCATGAACGTGTGGCGGTCGTCCTCGGCGTAGAGATACTGCATCTCGTGGCTCTCCAGGGTCGCCCGGTCGACCCTTTCGTCGGAACGGAACTTGTGCTCGGTGCCCACTCCTGTCCGCAGGTTCCTGAGCTTCGTCTGCATGAAGCCATGGCCCTTTCCGGGAGTGAGATGCTTGACCGCGGTGACCCGGTACAGATCCTCGTCATGGATGATGATCATTCCCGTCCGAAGCTGCGTCGCGTTGATCATGTCCTCGCTGGTCCTTTCCTTTCCCTCACCCCGGGGGCCAGTCCAGTGCCCGGCCTCCCAGGAGGTGCAGATGTATGTGGTGGACGCTCTGAGCCGCATCCGGCCCGGTATTCACGACGATGCGGAACCCGCTCTCGGAAACGCCGTGCTCCGCGGCAAGCCGGCGCGCAACCGTCATGGCGCGCCCCATGGTCTCCTCGTCCTCCGCCTCCAGCTTGTCCACGCCGGTGATGTGCTTCCCGGGAACGATCAGCAGATGCACGGGCGCCTTCGGGTCGATATCCCGGAAGGCGAACACCGATTCGTCACGGTAGATGATGTCTCCGGGGACCTCTCCGCTTGCGATGGCGCAGAACAGACAGTCAGCCACTTTCCGGTCACCCCCTGATCAGTCGTCGGGACAGAACGCCCGCACCGTGCCTTCCTCGACCTTGAGGGGCACCTTCTTGAGCCACGCCCCGGCGCACGGGCCCCAAACACACTCGCCCGTGGTGGGCTCGTAGAGGGCTCCGTGGTTGGCGCACACCACGTACTTCTCATCCACCGAAAAGAACTGGTTGTCCAACCAATCCATGGGGAGGGGAATGTGCCGGCAACGGTTCAGGTACGCGAACAGCTCGCCGTTGAACCCGAAAACGAAACCTTCGAGGCTCTGGCCGCGGCATCGGAGCGTGAATTTCCGGCTCGTGCCGTCGGGAAAATCCTCCCTGCGGCCGACCCGTTTGCCTGTTGGACGTCTTGCCATGGAGTGTTCCGCCGGTCCGTTTTCGCTAGTCCGCCATCTCCCGCAGAAAGGACAAGTCCCCCGACGGACAACCTACAATGATCTCGGCCCGGTCCACAACCACGGGGAGCGCATGCAACGAAAGCCCCTTGCACGGGCCGTCCACGCACAGGCCGGTGCCGGGCTCGTAGAGGGCGCCGTGGGTGGCGCACACCAAGTGGCTGCCGTCCTCGGTGAAGAACTGGTAGCGGACGAAGTCCAGCGGCGTCACCATGTGCCGGCAACTGTTGATGTAGGCATGGAACCGTCCGCGATGGTTTACCACGAAACAGTCGATCCGGTACTTCCCGCAGATCAACCAGAACTTCTTGACGGCTCCGGCCGGGATCTCATCCACCCCGGCCACGACCTTGCCGCCGGAACGCGCCTCCCCGACCATGCGCGCCCGATCCCGCCTGAAACGGAGACGGCGCACCGTCAACGCCACGAGATACGCGACCAGGAACAGCGCCGATGCGTAAAGGGTCAGCTCCATGAAGTGGGGACGCGCGACCGGACGTCAGTCGGACTTGGGGATCTTCTCGCCGCTCTTGCGGATGCGCTCCACGTCGTCCGGGGTCTGCCGCTCGTTGATTCCCATGACCTTCAGCAACTCGTTGGTCATCTCCGCGGTCAGACGATCCCGCACGCTGCCGCCGCCGTCCGGATTGGCTTTCAGGAACCGCATGATCTTCTCGGGGTGGACGCCGGTCTCTTCCAGCCGGTCCAACAGCTCGCTGAAGCCCACCTGGCCGCCGTAGGCCGCGGCCTTCTCCTCCAGTTGCCGGCAGTCCTTGCAGATCCGGGCCCAGATTCCGCCCCGGTCACCGCAGTAGGCGCAGTCCGCCATGCCACCCCGACAGCGTCAGTCCGGCAGCCGGGCCAGCAGAGCCTGAATCCTCGCGTTGGAGGCCTCGCTCCCGGCCAGGAGCTGCTGGAGCACGGGCTCGCGCTGGTTGAAGATCGCCGGCTCCCCCGGGGCCGTCATGGTGCGGCCGCCGGCTTCTTCGACGATGACGATGCCGGCGCACACGTCCCATTCCTTGACCCGGCGGAAAGTCAGAGTCGCGTCCGCATACCCGAGGCCCACCGATGCCAGCCGGTACGCGATGCTGCCCATGGGCTCGAGCGTGAACTCCCGGGCCAACTCCGCCAGGCGCCGGCGCGGCTCGGAGCGGCTGATGAGGAGACGCGGACGCTGGTCGTCCGCGGGACGGCTGACCTGCAGGGGCTTGCCGTTCAGCCGGGCGCCGCCCCCCCTGACCGCGTCGAACAGCTCCGTACGAAGCGGGTGATGGATGACCCCCAGCACCGGCGACCCGTTCACCGCAAGCCCGATGGAGACGCAGAACTCCGGGACCCCCTTGATGAACTCCCGGGTACCGTCCAGCGGGTCCACGATCCACACGCGGCTCCGGTCGAGCCTGCCGGGATCGTCGGCGTCTTCCTCCGACAGCCACGCGTCGTCGGGGAATCGCGCCTCGATAATTCCGCGGATGGCCTTGTTGGCCATGAGATCGGCCGTGGTGACGGGGTTGCCGCGGGATTTTTCCCGGACCCGGTACTCTCCCCGGTAGAGCCGCGCGATGATGTCCCCCGCCGCGCGGGCCGCCTCCGCCGCCGCCCGCAGCTCGTCCGTCAATGATGCCGGAGTGCCTGCGCCGGTGTTCCATGTGCCCGGACCGGGGGATCCGTTTTCCGCCGAAGCCCGCGCGCCGCTGGACAAAGCCTCCTCCATGGGGTCATAATGCAGTCGTGCCATCCCTTTCAGTATAGCGAATACTCGGAAAATACGCGAAAGTGACACCTCCCGGACCCGTCACAACACCCAGGGCGGTCTTCCTCGACGCCGCCGGAACCCTGTTCGAATCCGTCAAACCCGTAGCCGTCACCTACGCGGAGATGGCGCAACGGTACGGCAAGGACGTCCCCTTCGAAGAAGTCTCGCGGCGCTTCCGCCACTGTTTCGCCACCGCACCGGCCATGGCGTTTCCGGGATCGGAGGGCGAGGGGCTGCGGGCGCTGGAACGAGCCTGGTGGCGGGACGTCGTGCGGCGGGTCTTCGAGCCCGCCGGCCCCTTTCCCCGTTTCGATGACTACTTCGACGAGCTGTTCGCCTACTTCGCCCGCGCCGACTCCTGGGAACTCTACGACGACGCGCGGACGACCCTGGACGCACTCAGGAGCCGCGGCCTGATCCTGGTGATGATCTCGAACTTCGACTCGCGGGTGCTCGACATCATCCGCGGACTGGGCATTGCGGACTGCTTCGACTCGGTGTTCATCTCGAGCAGCGCGGGATTCGCCAAGCCCGACGCGGGGATCTTCCATCTGGCGCTGGAGCGGCACGGCATCACGGCGGACAAAGCCATGCACGTGGGCGACAGCCCGGAGACCGACGTCGAGGGAGCGCTGAACGCCGGCGTCCGGCCCGTGCTGCTGGACCGCCGCGGCGACGCGGACCACGAGCCGCGCCACGACGCCGCCGTCCACATCCGCGGACTCCACGAGTTGATGCAACTCCTATAGTCGTTTAGATTGCTGAAATCGGGTTGAACCGACATCTCACTGGAGGTCATGTCATGGCGGTCATCGACGCAGACGCACACGTGCTGGAGACCAACCGGACCTGGGAGTACATGGAGGGAGCGGAGAAGGCGTACCGCCCCCAGATCGTAACCTCCACCAACGAGGCCGGCGAGAGCGGCGAGTACTGGCTGGTGGACGGCAGGCTTTTCGCCAAGTCGGACAACGTGGGAGAGGACACGCCCGAGGAATCGCGCGAGATGTCGGACATCGCCTCGCGCCTGCGGCACATGGACGAGATGGGCGTGTCCATGCAGGTGCTCTATCCCACCATCTTCCTGCGCCCCGTCACCGACAAGCCCGAGGTGGAGATGGCGCTCTTCAAGAGCTACAACCGCTGGCTGTGCGACATCTGGAAGGCGGGGCAGGACCGCCTGCGTTGGGCCGCGATCCTGCCGTTGCGGAGCATGGACGAGGCCCTGAAGGAGCTGGACTTCGTGCTTCGGCACGGCGCCTGCGGCGTCTACGTCCCCGGCCTCATCGGCGACCGGCGGCTGAGCGACCCCTGCTTCACTCCGCTCTACGAGGCCCTGAGCGACGCCGACATACCCCTGTGCGTGCACTCGGCCACCGGCAGCTTCACCCAGCACGACCTCTTCTTCGACGAGCCCGGTTTCAACAAGTTCAAGCTCGCGGTGGTGGGCTCGTTCCACTCGTTGATCTGGGACCGCGTTCCGGAGCGGTTCCCGAGGTTGCGCATCGGCTTCATCGAAGTCAGCGCACAGTGGGTCCCCTATGTGTTCCACGACCTCGCCAAGCGCTTCCGGCAGAAGCGCGGCATCGAGCTGTCCCGCAGCCTTCTCCGCGACAGCCGCATCTTCGTCGCCTGCCAGACCGACGACGACCTCGACTACGTGCTGGAATACACCGGTGACGACAACATCGTCATCGGCACCGACTACGGCCACAACGACACCTCCAGCGAGATCCTGGCACTGGAAAAGCTCAAGGACGACGGCAAGGTCCGTCCCGCGTCGGTGGCCAAGATCCTGGATGACAATCCTCGGGCGCTGTACGGTTTTTGAGGGCCTCGGGTCCGAGACACGCCGATGTCTCTCCCCCCTCCGCCAGCCCGCGCAACGTGTTTCGAACGGTAACGGACCGAGTCGCCGGCTCCGGCCGAGGACTCGGCTCAAAGGCATCATCATGACAAAACCTCAGTTGAAATACGTGGGCGCCAACACCCGCCGGGTCGACGGCGTCGACAAGGTCACCGGCCGGGCCAAGTACACCGGGGACCTGGAGATTCCCGGCATGCTGTACGGACATGTCCTGCGCAGCCACCATGCCCACGCGCTCATCGAAGACATCGACACCACGGCGGCCGAGAGCCTGCCCGGCGTGGCCGGCGTGCTGACCGGCCGGGACGTGGCCGACCTGGATCCCCACTACGCCGGCCGCCCCCTCATCGCGCTGGAACGGGCCCGTTACGCGGGCGAGCCGGTGGCGGTGGCGGTGGCCGAGGATCCGCTGACGGCCGAGCAGGCGGCGGCCGCCGTCGACGTGGTCTACCGGGAGGCGCCCTCCGCGGTGGGGCTCGACGAAGCCCTGGCCGCCGATGCGCCGCTGGTCCACGAGGACCGGAGCGGCAACATCTGCGGGCACGAGCAGGTGAGACGCGGCGACGCGGCGGAGGGCTTCGCGCGGTCGGACCACGTCTTCGAGCACCACTTCACCTTCCCGATGATCTACCACTACACGATGGAACCCCACGGGGTCATCGCGGACTACCAGGAGGACGGCATCACGCTATGGTCCTCCGCCCAGCACCCGTTCCTGGTCCAGGCCGACCTGGCGCGGATCTTCGGGTTTCCCGCCAGCAAGGTGAGCCTGAACGTGCCCTACCTGGGGGGCGGCTTCGGCGGCAAGTCCTACGCCAAGATCGAACCGCTGGTGGTGGCGGCCTCGCGCAAGGCGGGATGCCCGGTGCGGGTATGCCTGTCGGTGCCGGAAGCCATGCTCACGGTTCGGCGGCACAGCGCGAAGATACGCCTGAAGACCGGCGTCAAGCAGGACGGGACGCTGATGGCCCGGGAGGCGGAGATCTACCTCGATACCGGCGCCTACATGGACAACGGGCCCCAGGTGGCGGGCCGCGCCGCCACCCGGATCCTCGGGCCGTACAACATCCCACACATCCATACCGACGCCTACGCGGTCTACACCCACAGCGGCGGCGCCGGCTCCTTCCGCTCCATCGGCGGGCCCCAGTCCATCTTCGCCGGCGAAAGCCAGATGAACATGATCGCCGCCGCCCTGGGCGCGGACCCGGCGGAGCTCCGGCTCAAGAACCTGCTGAAGCGCGGCGAGGTGCTGCGTCCGGGGTTGCGTCCGCTGGACGTGAACCTGGCCGGCACGCTCAAGCGGCTGGTCGCCGCCGGCCGCTGGAAAAAGCGCGCGGGCAAGGCCGGCGCCCCCGTGGGACTGGCCTGCGGCATGACCAACGCCGGCGGTCAGCCCATCACCGTGGCCATGGTGCGGCTCCAGGCGGACGGCGCCGCCACCATCATGGCCGGCAGCACCGAGATGGGACAGGGCGTCCGCACCGTGCTGTCGCAATTCGTGGGCGAGGAGCTGCAGCTCCCGCTGGACCGGATCCGCATGTCCGGCGCCGACACCGCCATCACCCCATACGACCGTTCCACCGGCTCCAGCCGTTCCACGACCCTCATGGGCCGGGCGGTGCAGGCCGCGGCCCGGGACGTCAAGCGCCAGCTCCTTAAGATCGGCGCCGGCGTGTACGGCGTGAAGCCGAAGGAGATCCGGCTGATGGACGGCGCGCTGGTGTGCGGCGAGGGCCGGCTGTCCTTCGCCGAGGTGCTGGAGAAACGGTTCGGGGCGGCCGCGGGGGAGCTGATCGGCACCGGCACCGTCGGGCCCGAGATCGTCAACGACGTCCTGCCGGTGGTATGGGAAGTGGGCATGGGGGCGGTGGAGCTGGAAGTCGACCGGGACACCGGCGCCATCTCGGTGGCCGACTACCTGTCCGTAGCCGATGTCGGCAAGGCCATCAACCCCATACAGTGCGAGGGCCAGGAAGAAGGCGCGGCCATGATGGGCATCGGCCACGCCCTGTTCGAGCAGATGGTTTACGAGGGCGGCCAGCTCATCAACTCCACGCTCGTGGACTACCGGATCCCGTCCTTTTCGGACATGCCCCGGGGCTTCCACACCGTGCTGGTGGAGAACGGCGACGGCCTCGGCCCCTACGGCAGCCGCGGCATGGGCGAAGGCGGCATCTTCTCGGTGGCCCCCGCCATCACCGGCGCCCTCGCGCATGCCACCGGCGTCCAGATCTGCGATCTGCCGCTAACGCCGGAGCGGGTCTGGCGCTCGCTGCGGGATGCCGGCGGGGAGCGCAACGGATGAAGATCCGGGAACGATTCGGCCAGGAACGCCCGCTCTTTTCCTTCGAGTTCTTCCCGCCCAAGGACGACCGCGGCGTCGACGCCCTGTTCGACACCGTGGCCAACCTCAAGGCGCTGGGGCCGGCTTTCGTATCGGTCACCTACGGCGCCGGCGGTAGCACCCGCGAGAAGACCGTGGCCATCACCCGGAGGATCAAGCGCGAGGCCGGCATCGAGGCCATGGCCCATCTCACCTGCGTGGGCCACAGCCGCGACGAGATAGCGGCGTTGCTGGACGAATACGAAGAGGCCGGCATCGAGAACATCATGGCGCTGCGGGGCGATCCACCCCGGGGCGACACGGAGTTCGTCCCCCATCCCCAGGGATTCTCGCACGCCAACGAACTCATCGCCTTCATCCGGCAGCGGAAGGACTTCTGCATCGGAGGCGCCGGGTACCCCGAGGTCCACCCGGAGGCGCCCAGCGCAGAGGACGACCTGGGCAACCTCAAGCGCAAGATCGACGCCGGCGCCGACTTCGTCGTGACCCAGCTCTTCTTCGACGAACACGATTATTTCGACTTCGTGTCGCGGGCGCGTTCCCTGGGAATCGTCGCCCCCATCGTCCCCGGCGTGATGCCCATCACCAACACCGCCCAGATCAAGCGCTTCACCCAGATGTGCGGCGCCACGATCCCGGCGCCGCTACTGGCGAAGCTGGAGGCCGTGACCGGCGATGCCGACGCGGTCATCGAGGTGGGAATCGAGCACGCCACGCGGCAGTGCGGCGCGCTGCTCCAGGGGGGGGCGCCGGGCATCCACTTCTACACCCTCAACCGCTCCCTCTCCACCCGGCAGATACTCGCCAACCTTCAGGGAGCCTGACCTGCGTAAGGCACCATGGCCGCGGGCGCCCGCGCGCGGGGTGTGTCTCACGGTTGGGGCGGTGGGGGCTTGCCAGTCTGGGTGAATCCCTCCAGCAGTCCCTCAAGGCGCGCCATCCGTTCGCGTAGATTCGCGACGTCCCGGTGAAGATTCCACAAAAAAGCCAGTATCGCGATACCGACGGTCAGGACGGCGAAATCAAGAACTTCGTTGGTCATGACAGGCACGGCTCTTCGGTGGCTTTTGCTTCTGCAGTCTTATTTCTTTACCGGGCGTCTCAGGAAAGTCAACCGGGTTTGCTGACAACTCCTATCAAGGCGACGCTTACCCTCTCGGTGCAATTCGACCAAAAAAGGGCCGGGAGCATATGCTCCCGGCCCTTTGTGTCACAGCCTCGGAACGAAGCCTTATCCCTCGATGACGTGGCGCCACTTGTCGAACACCTGCTTCTTCAGCTCGGGTGTCGACTCGGCCACGGGCGGGAAGTCCTTCATCCACTCGAAGGGCCGGGTGGCGTCGATGATGGCGCGGGAGTTGAAGCCCTTCTTGCCGGGCTCGATGCGCGGATCCAGCGGGCCGCTCCAGCAGCGCCGCAGGATGTCGATGGAGTCCACCGGATCGGAACGCGTGGCCAGCGCCCACAGCACGTCGAAGGTCTTGGTGGGGTCGATGTCGTCGTCCACCACGATGACGTAGCGGCCCAGGTAGGCCCCGGCGTGGACCTGCGAGGCCACCATGCCGGCCTGGCGCGCGTGGCCCGGGTAGCGCTGCTTGATGGAGATGATGTTCAGCAGACGGCCGCCGCCGGCCTCGTGGCACCACACGCCCTTGACGTCGGGCACGCCGGCCTTCTCCACCTGGTCCCAGATGAGGGCGGCCTTCACCATGCACTTGGCGATGGAGTAATCCGAAGGCGGACGCCCGGGCCGCGCCGCCGTGAGGATCGGGTCATTGCGATGATAGATGCGCTGGACCCGGATCAACGGCTCCGGTCGGCTGTTGCTGGCGTAGTATCCCGTCCACTCGCCGAACGGTCCTTCCGTCTTCCGTTCGTCGGGGTCCATGAATCCCTCGATGACGATCTCGGCGTGGGCCGGGAACGGCAGGCCGGTAACCTCGCCGTTGATGACGTCGATGGGATGTCCCTTGAGGCCGCCGGCGTAGTCGTACTCGGACACGCCGTAGTCCACCTCGTTGCCGGACACCATGAACAGCACCGGGTCCTGGCCGACGCACACGATGACGGGGCACTTCTCGCCCCGGTCGAACCACTTGTCCCGCTGGATGCGGCCGTGCTTTCCGGGCGAGATGTAGACGTTCATGCTCTTCTCGTCCTGGACCATGCCGCGGTAGGTGCCGAAGTTGACCCAGCCCTCGTCCGGATCCTTGGTGACCACCAGGCAGCCGGTGCCGACGTAGCGTCCGCCGTCCAGCTCATGAATGAAGGGAACCGGAAACTTCAGCAAGTTGATATCTTCACCCTTGAGCACGTTCTCCATCACCGGGCCGGTTTCCACCACCCGGTGCGGAATCGGATTGTGCTGCGAGATCTTCGTACGGGTGGCCCGCACCAGATCCAGGTCGGTGTAGTCGAGGGGCAGGCCCAGCGCCAGCGCCATGCGCTTGAACGACGCGTTCTGGGCGAACAGCACCCGGAAACCCTCGGGGTAATCCTTGATCTTGTCGTAGAGCACGGCGGGGACGGGTCCCTTGCTCCCCTGGGCGATGAGCTCCGAGAGCGTCCCCATCTCCAGGTTCCAGTCGACCCCGTCGACCCTCTTCAACTGCCCGAAGGCTTCCACGATCTCCAGCCACTCCCGCAAATCGGTGTAGCTGGGCGTTCCCTCGGCTCTCAACTCTTTCTCGGCGATTTTGGTTGCCTCTACTGCGGCCATAGAATACTGGCTCCTTCCTTCAATTTTCTGTCGTCATTCCAGGGTAATATCTCAATGTTTATAGCCGCCCGCGCCGAATATTGCCAACCCGCCGTCAGGACACTAGTTAGTCCCCCAGCATGGTGTCGTCCATGCCTTCGGTGTCGTCCGCGGGCAGCCCGTTGCAGTTGTCCGGGTCGAGAGTCAGATAGACGTCGGTGCCAATGGGTACCGCGGCGGACGGATGGGTATGCACGCGGATCAACTGCTCCCGGACCTTGACCTGGCAGTGATAGGCATCGCCCATGAAAACGGCGTCGTGGAGTTCCCCGTGCAGCACGTTCTGGCTCTGCGCCGGCGCCGCCGCCGCCACGGTGATGTTTTCCGGGCGGATCGAGATCGCCGCGCTGGCGCCTTTGTCCATGGGCACCGCGGGAACGAACTCAAGCATGCCGAACTCGGTATCCAGCCGGCTGGGATGGGAGTTGGCGCCCACCTCCGCGACCTTGCCGTTGATGAGGTTGGTCAGCCCCAGGAACGTGGCGGTGAACTTGCGCTTGGGCCGGGCATAGAGCTGATGAGGCTCCCCCACCTCGATCAGCTTGCCGCCGTGCATGACCGCGATCTGATCGGAGATGGCCAGGGCTTCGGCCTGATCGTGGGTGACGTAGATGGTGGTGATGTTCACGCGCCGCTGGAGGGCCTTGATCTCGAAGCGCATCTGCTCCCGCAGTTTGGCGTCGAGGTTGCTGAGAGGCTCATCCAGCAGCATGACCTTGGGCTCGTTGATCAGTGCCCTGGCGAAAGCCACCCGCTGTTGCTGCCCGCCGGAAAGCTTGGGGGCCGGGCGATCTTCCAACCCGCCCAGGCCGACGATCTTCAGCACGTCTTCCACCCGGCCGCGGATCTCGGCCCTGGGCCGGCGCTGGATGGTCAGCGGGTAGCCGACGTTCTCCGCCACCGTCATGTGCGGCCAGATGGCGTAGGACTGGAACACCATGCCGATGGGCCGGTGGTTGGGCGGCACGTAGGCCCCGCCGGCGGAGTTGAACACCGGCTTCTCGTCGATGTCGATGACACCGCTCTCGGGCCGCTCCAGCCCTGCGACGCAACGCAGCGTCGTCGTCTTGCCGCAGCCGCTGGGCCCCAGGAAGGTGTAGAGCGAGCCCTCGGGTATTCTGAGCGAGACCCCCTTGAGCACGTGAACCCTCTCGGGCCCCTCCCCGAAGTATTTCTCGAGGTCATTGATCTCGACCATCACTCTGTCGTCGTTCACCGGCAACCTCCGTGCGACCAGTGCCGCGCTGATTGATGAAGGACCCCCCGCCCGCCGCACCGACCGGGCGTCGGGTTGAGCCACCTATTGCATACAAGCGGTTGGATTTCAACTTGAAACCGGCGGGGTCCAGGGTTGATTTCGAGGCGGTTTTTTCCTAACAACAACCTGTCGCGCCGACACCGTCGCGCACCCGCCGAGGAGTCCTGTCCGCAAGCCGAGGGCGGGGCATCCGCTCATCCGACGCGAAGGGAGCACCCATGAAAGCAGATCTGGTGATCAGGAACGGCACCGTGGTGACGCCCGAGAACACCTTCGAAGGAGGGGTAGCCATCCATGACGGGAAGTTCGTGGCCATCGGCACGAACGACTCGCTCCCGGACGCCGTCCGGGAGATCGACGCGAAGGGCAAGCACATTCTGCCCGGGCTGATCGACGGCCACGTCCATTTCCGCGAGCCCGGCATGACCCACAAGGAAGACTTCGGCACCGGCTCCCGCGCCGCCATCGCCGGCGGCATCACCTCCGTGGTGGACATGCCCAACACCATCCCGCCGGTGACCCATCCCGAACAGGTGGAGGAGAAGAAGCAACTGGCCGAGGCCAAGTCCCTGGTGGACTTCGCGCTGCTGGGCGTGGTGGTGCAGACCAACGCCGACCAGATCCTGCCCATGGCCCGGGTCGGAGCGGTGGGCTACAAGATCTTCTTCGGCGAGACCATCGGCAATCTGCCCTTCCCGGATGACGGCGTGTGCCAGGACGTGTTCCGGAACATCGCGGAATCCCGCCTGCCGCTTTGCATCCACGCCGAGAACCGCCAGATCATGTACCACCACCTGAACCGCATCAAGGAGGAAGGCAAGACCGATCCGGTGAACTGGGAGTCCACCCGCCCGGCCATCTGCGAGGCGGAGTCGGTACACCACGCCCTCTTCTTCGCCGAAACCTTCGGCACCAAGATGCACGTGCTGCACATGAGTTCCAAGCAGGCCGCCGGGATGGTCCGGGACGCCAAGGCGCGCGGGCTCCGGATCACCGCCGAGACCGGCCCCCACTACCTGCTGCGGGAACCCAGGGACATGGAGAAGGCTGGGCCGCTCCTGAAGATGAATCCGCCGGTGCGGACCCGGGACCACGGCGAGGCGCTGTGGGACGGCCTGCTCAACGGCTACGTGGACATGATCGCCACCGACCATTCTCCCCACACCCTCGAGGAAAAGGGAGCCGACGTTCACGGCAACATGCTGAAGCCCGCCATCTGGGACTGCATCTCCGGCTTCTGCGGGGTGGAGACCGGCCCCTCGCTGATCCTGACGGAGGTCAACAAGGGCCGTATGAGCCTCAACCATTACGTGAGGTTGGCCTCGGAGAATCCCGCGAAAGTATGGCAACTCTACCCTCAAAAGGGAGCGCTCCGGGTGGGCTCCGACGGCGACGTGACCATCGTGGACATGGACAAGGAAGGCGCCATCGACATCAACAGGCTGCACAGCAAGAACAACCCCTCGCCGTGGCACGGCTGGAAGATCAAGGGCATGCCCGTGATGGCCATCGTGCGGGGCCACGTGCAGATGCAGGACGGCGAGCCCGTGGGCGAGCCCATTGGACGCATGGTCTTGCCGACGCCGGACTGATGCCGACACAGGGAGAGCCATGAAGCGCACCGAACCCCTGGAATTTCATCAGCCCACGAGCCTTGCGGAGGCCACCCGGATCATGCTGGACGGCGGACCGGGAGGCTATTTTCTCGCGGGCGGCACCGATCTGGTCATCGCCATGAAGGAAAAGGGGCTGGTGCCGAAATACGTGGTGGACCTCAAGCGTATCCCGTCCCTTTCCGGCATTCGTGAAGAGGCTGACGGCGGCATCGCCATCGGCGCCTTGACGACCCTGCGGGAGGTGGAAATCTCGCCGCTCGTGGTCGGACGTTACCCGTTCCTGGCCCAGAGCGCCGCGGAGGTGGGTTCCATCCAGATCCGCAACCGCGCCACCATCGGCGGCAACATGGCCAACGCCACGCCGTCCGCGGACGTGGCCCCGGCGCTGCTGGCGCTGGACGCCAGGGCCAGGCTGGCCGGCGCCGCCGGAGAACGGGTCATGGAGCTCAAGGATTTCTTCCGCGGTCCGGGCCAGACGGTTGCCGAGCCCGGAGAGATCCTCACCGAACTGCTGATCCCGCCCCGGCATCCGCGGCTGGTGGGCGAGTACATCAAGTTCTCGCCGCGGGACATGATGGATCTGGCCTACATCGGGGTAGCCGTGACCCTCACGCTGGCGGAATCCGACCGGCGATGCGAGTCCGTGACCATCGCCCTCGGGGCGGTTTCCCCCACTCCCATGCGGGCGCCCGGGGCCGAAGCCGTCCTCCTCGGACAGGTGTTGACCGAGGAGCTGGCGGAAGAGGCCGGCCGCAAGGCGTCGGAGGAGTGCAGCCCCATCAGCGACCTGCGCTCGTCCGCGGATTACCGCCGGGCCATGGTGCGGGTGAACACCAAGCGTGCGCTGCTGAACGCCGCCGCGGGAAACGGCCCGACGCCGTGGACCAGCCGGCGGGACCGGCGATACGCATAGAATGCGCGTCGCCCGCGTGCGGACGCGGTCCGGTTTGAAACCCGCCCCTACAAGGAGTCTGACAATCCATGAGCCAAACCATTGAATTCACGTTGAACGGCAAGGCCACGTCCGTGGATGCCCCGGCACACCGCCTGCTGCTGGACCTGCTCCGGGACGAGATCGGCCTCACCGGCACCAAGGAGGGTTGCGGCACCGGTGACTGCGGCGCCTGCACGGTCTACCTGAACGGCCAACCGGTCAACTCCTGCCTGGTGCTGTCGGGCGAGCTGAACCAGGCCGAAATCGTCACCATCGAGGGGCTCAAGGACGGCGACGCCTATCACCCTGTCCAGGCGGCCTTCATCGCCGATGGCGGCGCCCAGTGCGGCTACTGCACTCCCGGCATGCTGATGATGGCGAAGTCGTTCCTGGAGGAGAACCCCGACCCCACGGACGACGAGATCCGCTTCGCCCTCTCGGGCAACCTGTGCCGCTGCACGGGCTACGTGAAAATCGTCGAGGCGGTCCAGGACGCCGCCGCCGAGCTCCGGCAGCGCGCCGGCAAAAGGACAGGATCATGAGCGACCTCAAGGTCGTCGGCCACCCGGTCACCCGCGTCGACGTGGACGAGAAGGTCACGGGCACGGCCATCTACGGGTACGATCTGGTGTTGCCGGACATGCTGCACGGCAAGGCGCTGTTCAGCACCCGGCCTCACGCGCGAATCGTCAGGCTCGACCTGGAGAAGGCGCGCCGGCATCCGGGCGTGGTATGCGCGATTTCCGGCGCCGACGCTCCGTGGACCCATGGCGAATCCATCAAGGACAAACCTTTTCTGGCCCAGGGCAAGGTACGCTACATCGGCGAGCCGGTGGCCGCGGTGGCCGCGGTGGATGAGGACACGGCCCAGGAGGCGCTGAAGCTCATCGAGGTGGAGTACGAGGACCTGCCCGCCTATTTCACACCCGAGGAGGCCTGCCAGCCCGGCGCCGTGGCCATCCACGAGGAGTTCGAGAGCTATCGCAAGGCCCCTATCATCGTCGGCGCCCCCATGCCCAACGTGTGCGAGCATTTCAAGCTGCGCACCGGAGATACCGCCGAAGGGTTCCGGCAGTCGGACCTGGTGCTGGAGGAAAGCTACTACGTGCCGGTGATCCAGCATGCCGCCATGGAACCCCATTCAGCCCACGCCCAGGTGGACCCCGAGACCGGACAGGTCACCGTCTGGGTGGCCAACGACGCGCCGTTCCGGGCCTTGACCGAAGTGGCCGAGGCCCTGGGCCTGCCGCAGGAGAAGATCCGTCTCATCAACCCGCTCCAGGGCGGCGGCTTCGGCTCCAAGGGCGGCCTCAAGCTGGAGCCCATCGCCATGGGGCTGGCGTTCCACACGAACGGGCGGCCGGTGCGGGTCAAGTTCAACCGCGAGGAAACCTTCATCTCGACGCTGGTGCGTCATGAAGCCACGGTTCACGTCAAGAGCGGCGTCAAGAACGACGGCACCCTGATGGCCCGGCACATGACCCTTTACTGGGGCGGCGGCGCCTACTCGGAGAAGAGCCCGACGGTGTGCATCCGGGGCAGTCTCCCCTCCCCCGGCCCCTACCGGATCCCCCACGTCCACGTGGACGGTTACGCCGTATACACCAACAAGCCGGTGGCCGGGGCCTTCCGCGGCTACGGCATTCCCCAGGGCGCCTGGGCCACCGAGCAGCACATGGACGAGCTGGCCCGCCGGCTGGCCATGGACCCGCTGGAGTTCCGGCTGAAGAACGTCTTCGTGGACGGCGACACGGCCTACTGGGGCGAGCAACTGCACAACGTCGGCCTCACCGAGACCCTGACCAAGGCGGCGGCCGCCATCGACTGGGACAAGCCCAAGCCGGCCGGAGTCGGACGCGGGCTGGCGTGCATCTCCAAGCCCACCCGCTCGCCCACCACCTCCAACGCCGGCGTGCTGGTGGATACCAACGGCCAGATCACGGTGCTGGCCGGGACCGTGGAGATCGGACAGGGATGCAACACGATCCTGTCACAGGTGGCGGCGGAAGAGTTGAAGGTGCCCATCGAGCAGGTCCAGGTGGCGCCGCTGGACACCGATGTGATCCCGTTCGACGCCTCCACCACCTCCAGCCGCAGCACCTATCACATGGGCAACGCCGTGCGCGGGGCCGCCATCCATGCGCGCGAGCAGCTCCTGGAAATGGCCGGCCCCATGCTGGAGGGGAAGGAGGAAGAGCTGGTGGTGTCCGACGGCAAGGTGCACCTCAAGGACCACGACGAGATCGCCCTGACCTTCGGCGAGATGATCCGGCGCAAGCTGGGCGCCGACGCCGTGCTGCGGGGCGACGCCTCCTACACCTACGAGATCGGCAAGGACCTGGACCTGGAAACGGGGCACAGCGACCACGCGTCGGCGTTCTACATGTACGCCACCCAGGCCGCGGAGGCTTCGGTGGACGAGGAGACCGGCCGGGTCCGGCTGCACCGGTTGTCCGCGGCCCACGACGTGGGCAAGGCCATCAACCCGCTCAACTGCGTGGCACAGATCGAAGGCGGGGTGGCCCAGGGCATCGGCTCCGCGCTGCACGAGAACCTTGTCATCGACGAGAACGGCAAGGTGCGGAACCCCTCGTTTCTGGACTACCACTTGGTCACGTCGGTGGATCTGCCCGAGATCATCCCCATCATCGTCGAGTGCGCCGAGCCGGAGGGGCCCTACGGCGCCAAGGGGCTGGGCGAGCCGGGCTTGGCGCCCACCCCGGCGGCCATCGGCAACGCCGTGGCGGACGCCATCAAGTCGCGCATCCGGGAGCTGCCGCTGACCCCCGAGCGGGTGTTCTGGGCGCTGGAGGAGCGTGACGGGAAGTAGACCGCCGGACACGGGACCGGGGGACCGTGCCGCGGCATCCGGGCGACGGCGCCCCTTGCCCACGGGACCTGCCAAGAGGGAGTCATGGCCAAGATACCCGTCGTCATCCTCACGGGCTTTCTCGGAGCGGGCAAGACCACCCTTCTGAACCGCATCCTCACCGCCCCCCACGGCCACCGCATCGCCGTGGTCATCAACGAGTTCGGCGAGGTGGGCATCGACCACCATCTCATCGTCGCCTCGGACGAAGAGATCTTCCAGATGAACAACGGCTGCATCTGCTGCACGGTCCAGGGCGACCTGCTGCGGGTGCTGCTCCAGCTCCTGGAACGGCGCGACACCTTCGACTACCTGGTGGTGGAGACCTCGGGTCTGGCGGACCCTACGGTGATCGTGCAGACCCTGCTGCTGGACGAACGTATCCGCCTCGATTTCGAGCTTCAGGCGGTGGTGACGGTGGTGGACGGCATGCACATCGACGGGCAGCTCGCCGCCCAGCACGAGGCCCGGGAACAGATCGCCTGCGCGGACGCCATCCTGCTCAACAAGACCGACCTCATCACGCCGGAAGAAGCCGATGACCTCGCCGTCAGGCTGGAGGAGCTGAACCCCACCGCCCGGGTGACCCCCACCCGGAACGCGGACGTGGACATCGGCGAGCTACTGGAGATGCGGGCCTTCGACCTGGAGGCCAAACGCCGCGCGGTGGCCAACGGCCATCACCACGAGCACCAGCCCTCGGTCCAGACGGTCTCGTTCGTCCAGCCCGGGGACCTCGACAAGACCCGCCTGAGCCACTGGTTCCGCGGCGTGCTGGCCGAGAAAGGGGCCGACATCCTGCGCATGAAGGGCATCCTCAACATGCACGGCGACTCCCACCAGTTCGTGTTTCACGGAGTCCACAGTATGTTCGAGGGGCGTCTGGGACGCGAATGGGAGGAGGATGAGGAGCGCCTCAACCGGCTGGTGTTCATCGGCAGGGACCTGGACGGAGACGAACTGCAGAGCGGCCTCAAGACGTGTCTGCGCTTGGAGGACGAGGCGGCGGCGGACGGCGAGCTGGACATCTACCGCGACGTATCTTCGTTCACCCTGGACCAGATCCGCATCTGGGTGCGGCAAGCCCTGGAGTTCCCGTCCAGGACCCCCATCACCATCAAGGAGGTCCCCTGCGTGAAGCCGGGGTGCCCTCCCATCGAGACCGCCATCATGGTTTTCCTGGAAAACGAGCCGCCGCGCTTCTACAAGATCCAGAAAACCATCAACGAGGTCAACTTCGACAGCGTCTACAACCTGATCGAGAACCCGATGCCGTGCTGCTAGTGTCGTGTCCCACGCAACGTGCAGACCGCCCACCACCGGACAGCATCATGCCGCGCCCGTCCGCTCCTGGAGCGCGCCCACGGCCTCGCGCAACGTGTTGACATCGCGGCGCACTTCGCGTACGTCCTCGCGCAATTCGGTGAGGCGCCCTTCCATGTCGGTGAAACGCCGGTCCATGTCGCCGAAACGCCGGTCCACGTCGGTAAAACGCCGATCCACTTCGGTGAAACGCCGATCCATCTCTTCCCGCAATTCCGCAAAACGCCGGTCCATGTCTTCCCGGAGGTGCTTGAACCCCGTCATGGAAAGAGCGCAGGTCGCCACCCCGACGGTGACAACGGATATGATGATGCTGACGGTCTCCGTATTCATTTACGCCCTCTTCCGCCGATGACTTCAAGGAGTTCCACGTCACGGCCCTCCTCTATATCTATCGACGCTTTGGCGTGAAACTTTAATGGTTATTCCATCAAAAGGCAAAAGTCAGCCGCCGCCAGGTCTCTACAACTCCCGGCGGCCATCCAGGGCTTCGCCGAGGGTGCCGGCGTCGGTGTACTCGATCTCTCCGCCCATGGGCAGGCCGCGGGCGATGCGGGAAATGCGGACGCCGAGGGGCTTGACCAGCTTGGCGAGGTAGAGGGCGGTGGCGTCTCCCGCCCGGGTGGCGTTGGTCGCGACGATGATCTCGGCGGGAGGATTGGCCCGGATCCGGGTCATGAGTTCCTTGATCTTCAACGCGTCGGGTCCGACTCCGTTGAGGGGGAAGATGGCGCCGTGGAGCACGTGGTAGAGCCCCTTGTACTCCCCGGAACGCTCCACCGCCATGAGGTCCGACGGCTCCTCCACGACGCAGATGGTGTGGCCGTCCCGGCCGGGGTCGCGGCACACCTTGCACGGAGCGACCTCTTCCGTCCCCGTGGGTATCTCGCTCAGGCCGAAACACTCGGGGCAGAGCCCCATCTCCCGCTTGAGCCGCTCCATGCTTCCGGCCAGCGCCAGCACCGATTCCTTCCCGTCCTTCAACAAGTGAAAGGCCAGGCGCCCGGCGGTCTTCTCGCCGATGCCCGGAAGCTTCGAGAGTTGCTCGATGACCCGTGCCAGCGGCCCCGGATAGCCGGTCATGGCGTCAACCCGGGGATCTTGAATCCTCCGGTCAGCTTGCTCATCTCCTCCGAGGCCATGTCACGGGCGCGCCTGAGACCCTCGTTGACGGCCGCACGCACCAGGTCCTCCAGCATCTCCACCTCGTCGGGATCGATGACGCTGGGATCCACCTTGATGGAAGCAAGCACGAACTGGCCGTTGACGGTGACGCGCACCATGCCGCCGCCCGAGGTGGCTTCCACCGTCTTCCTGGCCAACTCTTCCTGGACCTTGGCAAGCTTCGCCTGCATCTCCTGGGCCTGCTTCATGAGGCCGCCCATGCCGCCCAAACCCTCGCTCATGTCATCACTCCCTTCACGGCCGGCTATTTCACCGTGCCCCCAAATAGCCTTAACGCCTCGTCGACGATGTCCCCGGCCTCGTCCTCGGCCGTACCCCGCGGCTCCCCGGAACCACCCTCGCCGTCCGCCACGGCTACCACCTCCACGGCCATATTCCGCCTGAAGAACCGATCGAGAAATCCCTCCAGCAGAGCCATGTTCTCCCTTTCCCGAACATGGCTCCTGTAGAGCCCGGCGAGCTGGAGCTTGAGACCGGATTCGGAGATCTCCAGCAGCCTGCCCTGACGGAGGTAAGAGGCCAGTACCCGCTGCTCGCCTTCGACGAAGTCCAGGAACCGGCTCCATTCGGCGGAACTCGGTTCCGGCGCCTCGGCCTCCTCCTGGGCCTTCGGCGCGGGAGGAGGCGGTTCCGCGGCCGCGGGCTCCGATTCCTCCTGGGGCTCCGGCGTGGCTTGCGTTGCCGGCTCTGCCTCACGGACCGGCTCCGCCTCTTGAACCGCCCTACCCTCCCGGACCGGAACCGTGTCCTCCAGCCGACCCTCAAGCCGCCGCAACTCCTCGATGGCCTCGGCGATGTTCACCGTGCGGGGCAGGGTCGCGACGCGCACCAGCGACGCCTCCAGGTCGAACCTCGGATAGGGCGAACGCGCCACGATCTCGTCGCCCTGGACGATGAACCGATAGTAGCCGATGAAAGTCTCGGGATCGACCGGCGCGGCCTGGTCGCGCAGCAGCGAAACCTCCTCGCCGGTCAGGTCCATGAGCCGCCGGGAGCCACCCTCGCTCCCGGCACCGGACCCCGCGCCCACGCCTTCCGCCATCAGGCGCACCACCATCAGGTTGCGGAAGTGCTCCACCAGCTCGCGGGAAAGCGCCGCCAGGTCCACGCCGTGAGATGCCACCTCGGCCACCAGCCGCAGACACTCCGCGGCGTCGCCCGCGATCACGGCCGAGGAGATCTCGTAGAGCACCCGGCGCTCGGCCACGCCGAGGATGTCCCGCAGGAGCGGCTCGTCCACGGCGCCGCCCTCCGCCCCGGGATCCGCGAAGGAAAGCACCTGCTCCAGCAACGACTGGGCGTCGCGCATGCTGCCCTGGGCGGCCCGGCTGACGAGCGTGAGGGCGCCGTCGGTGATGTTCAACCCCTCCGTCTCCGCGATCCTCCGCAGCCGCTCGTGGATGTCGTGGACCCCGATGCGGCGGAAGTCGAAGCGCTGGCAGCGGGACAGGATGGTCTCGGGAAGACGGTGGACCTCTGTGGTGGCGAGGATGAACTTGGCGAACGACGGCGGCTCCTCCAGGGTCTTCAGCAGCGCGTTGAAGGCGTCCCGGGTGACCTGGTGGACCTCGTCGATGATGTAGACCTTGAAGCGCGCCGCGGCGGGCTGGTAGCGCACGTTCTCGATGATCTGCCGGACCTCGTCGATGCCCCGGTTGGAGGCGCCGTCGATCTCGTACACGTCGATGGAACGGGTCTTGTTGATCTCCCCGCAGCGGACACACTCGTTGCACGGCGTGGGCGTGGGGCCGTCCACGCAGTTAAGGGCCTTGGCCAGAATGCGCGCGGCGCTGGTCTTCCCCACGCCGCGGACTCCCGTGAACAGGTAGCAATGGGCGATGCGGCCGCTCTGGATGGCGTTGGTGAGAACGCGGGCGATGTGCTGCTGCCCCACCATGTCGGTGAAGCTCTGGGGACGCCACTTACGGGCCAGAACGAGGTACGACATGACGTTAAGGGCCGCCTCCGAGCGTCTCCGGCAGGTTTCGAGCCGTTATCAGGAACTCATCCCGCCGCGAGGTCGCATCGAGAGCCGCTACGTGGCGGGATGCTCATTGCCGACAGCCAGGCTTCCCCGTGGCACAGGGGCGGTCCGCTACCGCTGCTTCCTTCCGGACCTGACGGGGTTTGCGGGACCCACTTGCACGGGACCCGACTGCCAGCAATCAACATCCCGGCCGCCAGCCATATCGGCTTGGGCGGGAACCTGTGTCTAACAGATTTTCGTGGCTACAACCAGCACAACGCGGGCACCGTTTCCGAACCGGCCTGGTTTCGGCTCCGCGCTCAGAAACGGACACCCTCGTTCCTGAAGAACTCCCTCGCAAGAGCAAGGTCGAAGTCACGAATGGTAACCGTTTGACTCATGGAAGGTGGCGGAGAGGGAGGGATTCGAACCCCCGTTACCCGTAGGTAAACCTGATTTCGAGTCAGGCGCCTTCAACCGGACTCGGCCACCTCTCCGCGTGCTGTCGAGCCTTCAACCTAACATGCCCGCCACGGCTTGAAAACTCGGGCCGGCCCGGGGGGAGGGCATTCCCCGCCCTGAACCCGTTTGCCCGTTCCATTTCAGAAGTGTTACGCGGGGAGGACGCCTCACTGCACGTCCATCCCCATGAAACACCGGGTCATATATCTGGTCGGCCCCGAGCACATCGAATTGCGGGAAGAACCCGTGCCTGTGCCCGGCGAGGGGGAGTTGCTGGTGCGGATCCGGGCGGCTACCACCTGCGGGACGGACGTGAAGGTGTTCCGGCGGGGCGGACATCCGCGGATGCTGCGGGTGCCGGCGCCTTTCGGGCACGAGTTCGCGGGTTCGGTGGAAGCGCTGGGCGCGGGGGTGGGCGGCTACGAACCGGGGGACCGGGTGGTGGTGGCCAATTCGGCGCCGTGCGGGCTCTGTCCGTACTGCGGGGCGGGGCGTGAAAACCTGTGCCGGGACCTCGAGTATCTCAACGGCGCCTTCGCCGAGTACATCCGGATTCCCCGGCGGTTCGTCGAAACCAGCACCCATCGCCTCGATCCGGACCTCCCCTACGAGGTGGCGGCGCTGGTGGAGCCGCTGGCCTGCGTCGTTCACGGGATCGACGCCTGCGGGCTCGGCGACGGCGCCGAGGTGCTGGTATACGGAGCCGGTCCCATCGGCCTCTTGCTGACGGCCGCGCTGGCGGCCCAGGGCCATCGCGTCGTGGCGGCGGACCCCAATCCGCGGCGGCTCGGCGTAGCGCGCGCCCTGGGTGCACAGGACACCGTGGAAGTGGCCCGCGGCGGCGGGGAGGCGGAGCGTCTCCGGCCTCATTCACGGGACGGGGACGGCTTCGATTGCGCCATCGACGCAACCGGGGTGCCCGCGGTGTGGCAGGATGCGGTGGCCTGCGTGCGTCCCGGAGGGGTGGTCAACCTCTTCGGCGGCTGCGCGCCCGGGACGACGATCCCGCTGGACACGGCTTCGGTTCACTACAACGAGCTCACCGTCATGGGCGCCTACCATCATCGACCGGCTACGGTATCGCGGGCCGTGGAGATGCTGACCCGGAAGGTCCTGGACCCGCAACCTCTGTTGTCCGACGAGGTGCCGCTCCAGGACCTTGAGAAGGCGCTACGGTCGATGATGGCCAAGGAAGCTCTGAAGGTGGTGGTACGGCCCTGAAAACGGCCCACGGCCGCCTTTGGAAGCACCGCCCGGGGTCGAGGCGTCACACCACCCGGCGCCGCAGATAGGCGCTCAGGTAGTCCACTCCCGTCACCAGCACGTAGAGGGCCAGGAGCAAGGTCAGGAGCTGTTGCTCGAGGAACAGGCTCATGGCGATGTGGATGCGCTGGCCCAGCCCGCCGGCGCCCACGAAGCCCAGCACCGCGGCCACGCGGATGTTCACCTCCCAGCGGTACAGCGTGTAGGAGATGAACTGGGGCAGCACCTGGGGCAGGATGCCGTAGAACAGGATCTGGATCTTGCCGGCGCCGGTGGACTGAAGCGACTCGACGGGCTGCAGATCCACGTCCTCCAGCACTTCCGCGAACAGCTTTCCCAGCACCCCGCCGGTATGCACTCCCAGGGCCAGCACGCCGGGAAAGGGGCCGAGCCCCACGAGGAACACGAACACCAGCGCCCACAGCATCTCCGGGATGGTGCGCAGGAAGTTGAGGATGGCCTTGGCCGCGAGGTACGGGAGGCGCCGCAGCAGCACCCGGTGGCGCCGGGGCTCCATCTCGTAGAGCAGCCCTGCGTAAACCAGGTTGCGCGATCCGAAAAAGGCCAGGGACAGCGCGATGACCACCGACAGCAGGGTGCCGATCAACGAGATGGCCAGAGTCTCCCAGGCGCCGGCCACGGCATCCGCCACCACCTTGCCGGAGAGGTCCGGGGGAAACAGGCGCTCGACGTACTCGACGATGGCGCCGCCGCCGTCGGCGCTGAAGAGCATGCCCAGGTCGATCTCGGACCCTTGGTAGCTCCAGGCGAACAGCGCCGCCAGCAGCCCCAACAAGCCATAGGTGGACCACCGCGACCGTTCGCGGGCGCCGGCCTTGAGGGCGGCCAGCTCGTCGGTGGTGGTGACCGCCCGGTTCATAGCAACGACCGCACCCTGGCGCTCACGTAGTCGGCCCCCGCCACCAGCGCGAACAGGATCAGCAGCAGGGTGGTGACCTCGTGGAAGTTGAACATCCGGATGGAGATCTCGATCTGCTGGCCGATGCCGCCGGCGCCCACCAGGCCCAGGATGGCCGAGGTCCGCACCGCGCACTCCCAACGGTACATCGTGTACGAGGTGATGTTGGGCAGTACCTGCGGGAACCAGCCGTAGAAGAAGATCTGCAGCCGCCCTGCGCCGGTGGACTGGATGGCCTCCAACGGCCGGGTGTTCACCGACTCGAAGATCTCGGAATAGACCTTGCCCAGCATCCCGCCGTAGGCCACCCCGATGGCCAGCACGCCGGGAAACGGCCCCAAGCCCACCGCGCGCACGAACATGAAGGCCCAGACGAACTCCGGGATGCAACGGAAGAGGCTCAGCAGGCCCCGCGCCAGGCCGTAGAGGCAGACCTTGAAGCCGTGTCTCACGCCGGCGCCACGGTACTCGGACTCGTGGAGGATGCCCTGGAAGCTGAAGGTGCTGGTGGCCAGCAATCCCAGCGGAAAACCGATGAGCACCGCGATGAGGGTCCCCATCACCGAGATCTGGATGGTCTCGAGGGTGGGCCGGACCATGAGATCCAGGAACTCCCACGACAGCTCCGGCGGATACATGCCGGTGACGAACCGCCACAGGTGCTCCCGGCCCTGGGCTTCGAAGAAGATACCCGGGTCCACCTCGGCGCGGCGCCAACTGTCCGCCACCAGGAAGAGGAACAGCCCGCCGAACAGGTAGGGAAAAATCGACCGCGAGCCCAGCGTCCTCGGAGGGAGGCTCATGGACGCCGGGCTAGACCGCGATGCGGCGCGGCTCCGGTTCCCGGGAGGGTTCGCCGGCGCCGTTTTCCGGAACGTGGCCGGAGTAGAGCTCCTGCAGGAGCTCCGGGGTCACCTGGGCCGCGGCGGTATCGAACAGCTTGACCCCCGCTTTCATGCCGATGACCCTGGGAAAATACGACAGCGCCAGGTGAGTGCTGTGAAGGTTCACCAACAGCGTCTTGCCGGTATCGTCGCTGATGGCCATGAGAAGCTTGATGATGGTCTCGGCCAGGGAGGGGTCCACCGACGATACCGGCTCATCGGCCAGGATCACGTCGGGATCCTGCATCAGCACCCGGGCGATGGCCACCCGTTGCTGCTGGCCCCCGGAGAGCTCGTCGGTCCGGCTGAAGAGCTTCTCGCCGATGCCGACATCGGTCAGGGCCCGGTGGGCGGTCTCCAGTCCCGCGGGCCGCGCCAGCGAGGCCAGGGAGCCCAACAGGGACCAGCTTCCCAACCGGCCGGAGAGCACGTTGTGGACCACCCGGAGGCGCGGCACCAGGTTGTGCTGCTGGTAGATGGTGCCGATGCGGCGGCGCATCTCCCGCAGCCGCCGGCCGTACAGCTCCGCCACCTCCTGCCCGCCGATGCTCAGGCGTCCGGCGGTGGGGCGGATGGTGCAGTTGAGCATGCGGAAGAGCGTGGTCTTGCCGGCACCGCTGGGGCCGATGAGGGCCACCCGCTCGCCCTCGGCCACTTGCAGGTCGAACCCTTCCAGCGCCGCCTGCCCACGCCCGAACACCTTGCGGACGCGTTCCAGGTGATATTGCGGCGAGCCCGTCAATTGACCTTGAGCATGCCGGCGGCGATGGCCGCCTTCCGGATGCCGTCCCAATCCGAGTCCTTGGCCGGAATGAACTTCCGGGTGCGTTGAAGGTCCATGATCTTCTTGTGCTCGGGGTTCGTGTAGTCGAGCTTCAGCAGCGCCTGCCTGAACTTCTCCCGGACCGCCTCGGGCACGCCGCCCCGGGCCACCCAGACGTAGTCCACGTAGGGCGGCGTGGTCCAGAACACGTTCGTCTTCTTCGTGTCGACCTTTTCCTTGTCCACCAGCTTCTTCCACACCAGGAAGTTCAGCGCGCCGGCGTCCACCCGCCCGGCCGCCACCCAGGCCGCGGTGGCATCGTGGGCGCCGCTGAAGCCGAACTTCTCGAAGTCACGCTCCGGGTCGACCCCCGCCGCCCTGAGGAAGTGACGCGGCATGAGGTGGCCGGAGGTAGAGCTTACGCTGCCGAAAGCGAAGGTCTTGCCCTTGAGGTCCGTCAGGGTCCGGATGCCGGAATCGGTGCGGGCCACGAAGACGCTCTTGAAGCTCGCGTCCTCTTCGCGCATGGCCAACCGCGTGGCTCCCTTGGCCCGCTGGACGGCCTGGACCGAGGTGAAACCGCCGTACCAGACGATGTCCAGCCGGTTCGCGGCCAAACCCTCCACGGTAGCCGCGTAGTCCACCACCGGAACGAACTTGACCTTCAGCCCCACCTCCTTCTCGATGTAGTCGGTGAAGGGCTTGTACTTGCGCAACAATTCCTGGGGATCCTCGTCCGGGATCGCGGACACTCTCAAGGTGTCCGCGGCCGCAACCCCCCATACCATCCAGACAACCAACGCCAACAAACCAGACAGCCAAGCCAGTTTTCCTCTCATCCGTACCTCCCGAAAGCAGTTTCGATTGATTGGATATCAAGGAGAACTATATGTCAAATAGACCTCAGCTATGAGGGACGGGCTCCCATAGACGGGTGCGCGGCGCCCGGGCCAGGAACTGCACGAACGCCCGCGACACCAGCGCCAGCGGGCGCCCGCGGTGGGTCACCTGGTAGAAGGGCCGCACCAGGTCCAGGTCCTTGATGCGCAGCTCCTTGATGAGCCCCTGCTGGACCTCCCGCCTGATGGCGGCGCGGGAAAGGACGGAGAACCCGAACCCCTCCATGAGCGCCTCCTTGACCGCGGCCGTGCTGCCGAGCTCCATCCCCACCTTGAGGAACCGCTCGGGGTCCTCCCCCCGCTTGGCCACGAACTGCAGGAACGAACGCAAGGTGCCGGAGCCGCCCTCCCGGGATATGAACGGCTCCTTGCCGAGGTCCTGGAGCGGCACCTGCTTCAAACCCGCCCAACGATGGTTCGCGGGCACCGCCACGATCATCTCGTCCTGCCACGTCTTGCGATATCTCAGCCGCTCGTCGCGGGTCCGGAACCCCGTGAACCCCAGCTCCAGGTTGCCGTCAAGGATGGCGGCCACGATGGCCGCGGAGTCGCCGATGCGGAGCACCGGCCGCACGTCCGGGAACCGCGCCACGAAGCTTCCCAGCACGCCCGGCAGAATGTACTCGCCGGGAACGTTGCTGCCTCCTATCCGCAACTCCCCTTCCACCTTCCCCTGGATGCGGTCCAGCGCCGCCAGCGCCTGGTTCTTCAGCTTCAGCACCGCGCCGGCCTGTTCGTACAGCATCCATCCGGTGGAAGTCAGGTCGAACCGGCCGCCGGAGCGCCTGAAGAGCTTGCAGCCCAGTTGCCGCTCCAGGGACTGGACATGGGCGGTGACCGTGGGCTGCCTGAGGGAGAAGTGCTCCGCCGCCAGCGAGAAGCTGCGGAGCTCCGCGACCCAGTAGAAGACCTCGAGCTTGCGAAGATCCAGGTCCCTTGAAGCCTTGCTCATGGTTTTGTCTCCCGCTTGTAGGCGGTCCCGGGCGGAGCCCATTGCCATGCGCCACCAACCCGGTTACTGTAATCCCGCCATGAAGATATCGCCCCTGGACGACTTCCACAAAGAGAACCGCGCGGTCTTTCTCGAGCACGAGGGGTGGAGGCTGCCGGCCCGCTTCGGCGACTCCGGTGCCGAGTACGAAGCCGTGCGTTCGGAAGCGGGGTGGCTCGACTTGGCGGACCGGGCCCTTCTCTCGGTGGCCGGACCGGACAGCGCCGAGTGGCTCCAGGGCATGGTGTCCAACGACGTCAAGGCCCTGGGCGACGGCCAGGGCGTGCCGGCCGCGGTCCTGAACATCCAGGGCAAGATCCTGGCGGACCTGAGGATTTTCCGCGCCGCCGACGCGTTTCTCCTGGACTTGAGCCAACCCCTGGTGCCGGGCGTGCTGGAACACCTGAACCGCTACCTGATCGCGGACGAGGTGGAGATCACCGACCTCTCCGCCCATCTGGCCGTGATATCCATCCAGGGGCCGCGGGCGGAGGCGGACCTTGCCGGCATCCTCGGGACTGCTTCGCTGCCCGCCGACGACCTGTGCCACGGGGAGTTCGACAGCGCCGGCGGCCGGGTCCGGGTCGTCCGGGCCACGCACACGGGGGAACCCGGCTTCGACCTGGTGGTGTCCCGGGACCGCCTCGCGGCCGTGGCGGCGTTGCCGCCGGCCCGGGCCATTCCGTGGATCGGGCTGGATGCCCGCGAGACCCTGAGGATCGAAGCGGGCATCCCCAGGTACGGCGTCGACATGGACGCCGAGACGCTCCTGCTGGAAACCGGCCTGGACGGCGCCGTCAGCTTCACCAAGGGCTGCTACCTCGGACAGGAAACGGTGGAGCGCATCCACTCCCGGGGCCACGTGAACCGGAAGCTGGTGGGTATCGAGGTCCAGGGCGACACCGTGCCCGATCGGGACGACCCGCTGCTCGACGGTGATCGGAGCATCGGCCGGATCACCAGCGCCGTGGCCTCACCTCGGTCTCGATGCCCCATCGGTCTCGGCTATGTTCACCGGGACTTCGTCGAGCCCGGCAGCACCGTCACCATCGGGCATGGGGACGCCGCGCTCCCCGCCGTGGTCCGCGCCCTGCCTTTCTGACTGCACAAAAAACAGGGGACGACGCATGCGCCGCCCCCTGTTGGAGCTTTCGTTTCTCTCGAGAGAAGCTAGAGCTTGTCGAGCTCGGCCAGCAGGTCCTGGTTCTCCGGGATGCCGCCCTCGTAGAGCTTGGCATACCGCACGGTCCCCTGCTTGTCGATAATGAAGACGGCTCTCTTGGGAAACCCCTGGGGACGGAGGCAGTCGTACTGCTCGCAGACCTCCCCGTGGGGGAAGAAATCCGACAGCATCGGGAAGGTGATCCCTCCCATCTGCTCCGCAAACGCCTTGTGGGCGAACACCGAATCGACACTCACGCTCAGAACCTGAGCGTCCTTGGCTTCGAAACTGGCCTTGTCAGCCTCGAAGTTGCTCAATTCCTTCTGTCAACCGCCGGTGAAGTCCAGCGGATAGAACGCCAACACGACGTTCTTCTTGCCCGCGTAGTCGCTCAGGGACACCTTCTCGTCCCGGGTAACCGGCAGGCTGAACTCGGGGGCCTTGTCCCCCACGTCTGGCATCGCCATTAACGAATCTCCTTTCCGAAATGTTCAGCGAACTTGGCCTTCACTAACATATTTCCCGTTCCCCATAAAGACGGCCGAAGTCCTCGAGGGCCTCGACCGTGCTGGGGAAGGCCAGCTCGTCCCAGGGAATCCGCGACAGCGGGAAGGTTCCGGCCTCGGTGCTCTCGTCGCCGGCCGCCAGGGTACCGCCGACGACGTCCGCCACGTAGACGATGATGATGTTGGGGGACTTGGGGTAGGAATACACGCCCAGCAGCGACCGGGTCGCCACCTCCAGGCGGCTTTCCTCCAGCGTCTCGCGAACGGCCGCCTCGGTGGTGCTTTCGCCCCGGTCCACGTAACCGCCCGGAAAGACCCATTTGCTCATGGCCGGCTCGATGCCGCGGCGGAGCAGCACCACGCCGCCGTCGAGCGTGCAGACGGTGCCGGCCACGACCTTGGGGTCCTGGTAGAAGATGAAGGAGCACGTCCCGCACACCAGGCGCTCGGGCTCGTTGCTCTTGACGATGCGCGGCGCCAGCGCCCCGCCGCAGCGGGGACAGAAGCGGTAGCGGCCGCCGCCGTGATGGTGGTGCGCATGGTGGTGATCGTGGGTTGCCATGGCCTGCCCCCTCTCTCCGTCCCTAGAGCTTCACGGCCCGCTTGAGCCGGGCCACCTCTCCCTCGCTCAGCGGCCGCATCTCGCCCCGGCCCAGTTGTCCCAGGGAGATGGGGCCGAAGCGGCTTCTCACCAGCCGCTCCACCGTGTGCCCTACGGCTTCCACCATCCTGCGGATCTCCCGGTAGCGGCCCTCCCGGAGCTCGACCTTGAGCCACACCTTCTGCTTCAGGCGCCGCGACACGCTCACCTCCGCCGGCGCCGTGACCCCGTCCTCCAGCCCCACCCCCCGCCGCAAACGCTCCAGTTGCGCCTCCGAGGGCGTGCCGCTCAACTTCACCTCGTAGGTCTTGGGGACGCCGTAGCGGGGATGCGTCAGGCGGTAGGCCAGACCGCCGTCATTGGTCAGCAGCAGGAGGCCCGAGGTGGCATAGTCCAGACGTCCGGCCGGAACCACCCCGGGCGGGTGTCCGCCGGCCTTGAGATAGTCCGCCACCGAGGGCCGCCCCTCGGTGTCCCGCATGGTGGTGATGACGCCGGACGGTTTGTGGAACGCGAGGTGGACCTTGGACGCCGCCGGCCGCACCGCCCTTCCGTCCACGCAGATGCGATCGCGAGCGGCATCGGCGCGGGTCCCCAGCTCCCGGACCCGGCGCCCGTTGACCGTGATGCGGCCTTCGACGATCCACTGCTCCGCCTGGCGCCGCGAAGCCAGCCCCGCGTGCGCGATGATCCTCTGAAGCCGTTCCACGGGTCAATCCGGCTCGCCCCGGTCGCTCGGCGGGGGTTCGGGGGGCGCGTCCCGGGATCCCGCGCCTTCGGAGTCCGTGGCCGCGGGTACCTCCGGCGGCGCCTGGGTCATGTCCTCCATCTCCTGGAGAGTGGGCAGGCTCTTCAGATCCTTCAGGTTGAACGCCTCCAGGAACTCCCGGGTGGTGCCGTAGAGGAACGGCTTGCCGGGTACGTCCTTCCGGGCCACGATCCTGATGAGGCGCCGCTCCAGGAGCGTGGATACGACGCCGTCCACGCTGACGCCGCGGATTTCCTCGATTTCGGCACGGGTGACCGGCTGGCGGTATGCGATGATGGCCAGGGTTTCCAGGTTCGCCGGGCTCACCCGCGCGGGTTTGACCGCCGTAAGCCTGCGGACGAACTCCGCGTGCTCCTTGGCCGTCCTCAACTGGTAACCGTTGGCCACCTCGGCCAGCCGCAGCCCCCGGCCCGTCCGCTCGTACTCTTCGCCCAGCTCCGCCAGGGCGGCGACCACGTCCTTGCGCGGGACATCCTCGCCCACGGCGTTCGCCAACCGATCCGCGGACACCGGACCGTCGGCCGCCAGCAGCAGGCTTTCGAGGATCGCCTTGAGACGCTCACTCTCCATACTCACCCCCCGGCGGGTCCGTCTCCATGGCCGCGCTGGCTTCCGACAGCGAGAGCGCCGGCTCCATGACGATGGGGCCGAGGCGTTCCCTCTGGACCGCCTGGACCGCCCGGATCCGGATCAACTCCAGCAGAGCCAGGAAGGTCACCACCACGTCCATCCTGGAGCGGGCGGCGTCGAACAGGTCCTGGAACAGGACCGGCACGCCGCCGTGCAACGTATCGAGAATGTAGGTCATGCGCTCCCGTACCGACACCGTCTCCTGCACCACCGTGTGAACCGAGGCATCCGGGAACCGTTCGAGCACGCGCCGGAGCGCCGACATCAAGTCGAACACGGAAAGCTGCTCGAAACTCACCTCCGCGGCCACGCGCTCGGGCTGCCCCTGCCGGGCGAACACGTCCCGGTTGAGAACGTCCCGCTCCTCGAGCTCCGTGGCGGCGTTCTTGAACCGCTTGTACTCCAGCAGGCGGCGGATCAGGTCCTCCCGGGTCTCGCCCGCCTCGTCGTCCTCCTCCGCGTCTTCGTGCTCCGGGGGCAGCAACATCCTGGACTTGAGCTGCAGCAGGGTCGCCGCCATCACGAGGTATTCGCCGGAGACGTCGAGGTTAAGGCCCTGCATCAGCTCCAGCGCCTCGAGATACTGCTCCGTGATGGATGCGATGGGAATGTCGACGATGTCGAGCTCGTTCTTCTTGATCAGATGGAGCAGCAGGTCCAACGGACCCTCGTAGATCTTCAGTTGAACGTGCAGCGTCATCGTACAGGAGGTTAGAGCGTCAACACCGACCGGACTTCGCTCATGGTCGCCGCGGCTTCGTCGCCGGCCACGCGGTTGCCCTCGGCGATGACGTCGCGGATATCGTCGGGACGCTTCTCGTAGTAGGCCTTCTTTTCCCGGAACGGTTCGAGGTCGTCGATGACGTGGCGGATCATCACCTTCTTGCAGTCCAGGCAGCCGATGCCGGCGCTGCGGCATCCCTCGGACACTTCCCGGATCTCCTCCGGGGTACAGTAGATCTTGTGCAGGTTGAAGGCCGGACACTTCTCCGGCTCGCCGGGGTCCGTCCGCCGGGCGCGGGCGGTGTCGGTCACCATCCGGCTCAGCTTCTTGTCGATGGTCTCCGGGGGATCCGAGAGCAATACGGAATTGCCGTAGCTCTTGCTCATCTTGCGCCCGTCCAGGCCCGGCAACCGCTGGGTTTCGGTGAGCAGCACCTCCGGCTCGGGAAAGACCGGGCCGTAAAAGCTGTTGAAGCGCCGCACGATCTCGCGGGTCAGCTCCACGTGGGGGGCTTGGTCCACGCCCACGGGCACCCGGTGGGCCTTGTACATGATGATGTCCGCGGCCTGCAATACCGGGTAGCCGAGGAAACCGTAGGTGGACAGGTCGCGTTCGCTGAGCTCCCGCAACTGTTCCTTGTAGGTGGGGTTCCGTTCCAGCCAGGACACCGGCGTCAACATCGACAACAGCAGGTGGAGTTCGGCATGCTCCTTGATGTCGGACTGCCGGAAGATCGTGCACATGGCCGGGTCGAGGCCGACGCTGAGCCATTCCGCCACCATGGCGCGGGTGCTCTCCATGATGCCGTCCGGAGACTGATAGTCGGTGGTCAGCGCGTGCCAGTCGGCGATGAAGAAGAAACAGCGATAGTCCTCCTGCAGCCCGACCCAGTTGCGCAGGGCTCCGTGGAGATGACCCAGATGAAGAAGTCCGGTGGGGCGCGCCCCGCTTACAATGGTTTCCATGGGTTCAACTTACACGACTCCGACGATGACGGCCAGAAACCAGATCACCATCTCCATGATCGGCACCAGCGTGTAGGTCAGGACTCCGGTCATCAGCAGAGCCACCACGATGATGAAACCGAAGGGCTCGACACGGGCCACCTGCATGGCCTGCGCGTCCGGCAGAACACCCACCAGCACCCGTCCGCCGTCCAGCGGCGGTACCGGAAGGATGTTGAACACCGCCAGCATCACGTTCATGCGCACGCTGGTGAGGCCCATGTACCACAGGTAGGACGTCATCGAGCCGGCCGAGAAGCTGCCGCTCAAGATCAGCAGCTTCAGCAGCAACATGCTCAACAGCGCCAGGGCAAGGTTGGCTCCGGGCCCCGCCAGGGCCACGCGGATCATGTCCCGCTTGGGGTCCTTCAGGTTGTTGTAGTCCACCGGCACGGGCTTGGCGTAGCCGAACACGGGGCCCCCCGCCCAGATCAGCAAGGCCGGCAGCAGCACCGTTCCGATGGGGTCGATGTGGGGAAGAGGATTCAGGGTCAGCCGGCCCATGATGGCAGCCGTGGGATCTCCCAAGCGGTAGGCCACCCATCCATGCGCCACTTCGTGAAAAACGATGGCCACCAGCACCGGGAATGCCCAGATGGAGAGCTGCCACAGGAACTCTTGGGACATTGGACATTCTTAAGTGACGCGCTGCCAAAAAACAACACGGGTTTCGTGAGGCGGGCGTCGCGTCTCAACGCTTGCCGCGGGGGGCTTCCCGTGGATGAAACCGCTTGTGGACCTGCTTGACGCGACTGCGGCTCACGTGCGTGTAGATCTGGGTGGTGGCGATGTCCGAATGCCCCAGCATGGACTGCACGGCGCGGAGGTCCGCGCCTCCCTCCAGCAGGTGCGTGGCGAAGGAGTGACGCAGGGTATGGGGGCTGACCCGGTGCTGCAGCCCGGCCCGGAGCACGTAGCCGCGGAGCAGCTTCCAGAAACCCTGGCGCGTGAGCGGCCGGCCGGAACGCGCAAGGAACAGGTAGTCGCTGTATCCGCGAGTCAGGAAGCGCGGCCGGACCTCCCTCAGATAGCGCTCGAGCCGTTCACGGGCCCAGCGGCCGAAGGGCACCAGGCGGACCTTGGCGCCTTTACCCCTGACGGTGAGGTAGTTGCCCTCCAGATTGACCTGTTGCAGGGTGAGGGAGACCAGCTCCGACACCCGCAGCCCGCTGCCGTAAAGCAGCTCCAGCATGGCGCGGTCCCGCGCCCCCAGGGGCTTCGCCTCGTCGGGCTGGTCCAGCAGCGCGCGCATGTCGGCGGCGCCGAGGGTCTCGGGCAACCGGCCCGCGCCGCCGCGGGACGAGAAATCCGGCACCGGGTCGGTGGACAGCACCTCCTCCTTGAGGAGGAAGCGAAAGAACCGCCGCATGCTGCCCAGCAGACGGACCACGGAACGCTCGCTCAGACGGCGCGCCCGCAGGTCGGCGATGTAGGCCCGCAGGTGCGAGCGGGTAGCGCCGTCCCAGGCGGTGACCCCCCGCTGGAACAGGAACTCCGCCAGTCGGTTCAGGTCGCGGCTGTAGGCCTCCAGGGTATTGGCCGCCAGCCCCCGTTCCACCGCGGCCATCTCCAGGAACCGGTCAACCTGCCGCGTGAGGTCGTCCGTCATCCTTCGGCTCCAACTCGCGCTGAAGGGCCTCGCACAAGGCCTCCAGCCGTTCCCCGTCCCGGATCTTCCCGCCTTCCGCGTCCGCCACGTAGAACACGTCCGCCACCCGGTCCACGTCGGTGGAGATCTTCGCCAGGTGGACGGAGACGTCCAGCTTGGAGAGCAAATAGGTGATGGTGAAGAGAACTCCCGGCCGGTCCCGCGTGTAGACCTCGACCACGGTGAAGTCGTCGGACGCGGCGTTGTCCCAGCGGACCTGGGTGGAGACCCGGACCGCGGGCCTGCGCGACAACGATCGCCGCGACCGGCTCACCATCTCGGCCACGTCGGCCTGGCCCTTCAGAACCCTATCCAGGGACAACTCCATGCGCGACCACTTCCCGGGATCCATCACCACCTCGGCCTTGCCCTGATGCGAGATGCGGAAGACGTCGAGAATGAGTCCGTCCCGGCGGGTATTGATGCGCGCGCTGAGCACGTTGAGATCCATGGCCGCGAAGACGCCGGCGATGGAGGCGAACAACCCGGGCTGGTCGTGGGCGCAGATGGCGACCTCGCTGTGGCCGTGTTCGGGATGATGGAACACCGCGGCCAGGAACGGTTCGTCCCGGAGGCGCCGCAACAGCCGGTAGTGGAAAGGCATGTCCTCCTCCCGGGTGGTGAGGAAGTAGCGCCTGGGCATGGCTTCGATGAAGTCCCGCCGGACTTCGTCCACCGCGTGCTCCGCTCCGAGCTGCGTCATCAGCCGGTCGTGGATACGCTGCACCTTCAGGTCCTGGTCCGATCTCGCCGCCTCGCCCTTCTCACGCTCTTCCAGCACCTCGAGCGTGCGGTTGAACAGCTCGTCCAGCAGCGACGCCTTCCAGTTGTTCCACACGTCCGGCCCCACCGCCTTCACATCCGAATAGGTCAGGACGTAGAGAGCCTTGAGATTCTCGGCCGTGCCCATGGTATCGGCCAGGTCGGTGACGGTCTTCTGGTCCCGGATGTCGCGCCGGAACGCCGTGGCGGTGAGCAGCAGGTGATGGAGCACCAGGAAGGACAGCAGATCCCGTTCGTCCTCGTTGAGGCCCATGCGCGCGGCCGCGTCCAACGCCATCACGCGTCCCAGTTCCGAGTGGCCGCCGCCCTGGCCCTTGCCGATGTCGTGGAACAGGATGCCCAGGATCAGGATCTCGGGCCGCTCCACCTCCCGCGCGAGCTGCGACAGCCGTGGCAGCGTTTCCTCGAACTCCCCCGACCGCAGACGCTCGAACTCCTTGACCCCCCGTATCAGATGCTGGTCCACGGTGTAGATGTGGTACAGGTCGTGCAGCGCCATGCAGCGGACCCGGGCGAACTCCGGGACCAGGGCGTCCAGCACCCCGGTGCGATGCATCTCCAGCAGGGTTTCGTGGACCCACTGGTTGCCCCGGAGGATGGCCAGGAACGCCCGGTTGGCGTCCGCCGAACCTGACAACTCCCCTTCCAGGGCCTCCACCCGGGCCCTGACGATCTCCCGCGACTCCTGCCCCAGGTCCAGCCGGTATCGCTGCAGGTCGGCGAAGAGGTCGAGGAGCCCCTCGCCCCGATCATCGCCCCCGTTCACGGCAGCCACCGCCAGGGTCCGCCCGGTGATCCACACGCCCGGACGCAATCTGCGGCCCGGCCGGGGTTTCCCGCGTTGAGACGGATCGTGGTCCACCGAGCGGTGGATGACGAGGGAAGTCAGGCGGCTCACCTCCTCGGCCTGCAGGTAGTAGGCGCGCATGAAGGTCTCCACCTCGCTCAGCTTCCCCTCGCTCTCATAACCCAGTTCCCGGGCGGCCTGCTCCTGGGACTCGAAGGTGAGCCGGTCCTGATGCCGTCCCGCCAGGAAATGCAGCTCGTTCCGGGTGCGCCAGAGGAAGTCCCGGCCGCGTTCCAGCGCCGCCGCGTCCCTGGCCTCCAGCAGGCCCGTCTTCGGAAGGTCCTGAAGGGTGGCGGCGCCATATTTGACCCGGGCGATCCACAGGGCCGTGTGGATGTCGCGCAAGCCGCCCTGCCCTTCCTTGATGTCGGGCTCCAGCAGGAAGACGGACTCGCCGTGCCGCTGGTGGCGCTGGGCGTGCTCGCTCAACTTGGTTGCGACGAAGCTGTCCCCGGCACCGCCGCTCAACTGCCGCCCGACCACCCGCCGCAGGTCGCGATGCAACCGTTCGTCGCCGCAGATGTGGCGCGCGTCCAACAGGGCGGTTTGTATCACGTGGTCGCTCCGGGCGTGGCGCGCGCAACCCGCCACCGTGCGGGTGGCGTGGCCGACCGTCAGCCCGGCGTCCCACAAGGGATAGAGGATCTTCTCGGTGACGAACTCCACGTAGGGGCCGGCGCGCCAGCCGTAGAGAAAGAGGATATCGATATCGGAGTGCGGATTGAGCTCGTCCCTTCCGTACCCTCCCTGGGCCACCACCGCGCAGCGCATCCGCCGGCCGCGGTAATCCTGCTCCGCCAACTCCAGAAGGCGCCGCAGGAGCCCATCGATCATCGCCCCGTGTTCCCGCACCACCTCCGACCCCGAGGCGCCGGCGCGATGGGCCTCCAGCAAACGTCGCCGGCCGAGGTCGATGTAGGCCCGGACCCCTTCTCCCGGCTTCGAGCTCCGGACGTGCTCCTCCGCGAGCCGGCGCCAGGGGGCGCCGCCGTTGGCGGCGGCCTGGCGCTCCGGGTGGCGCCCGTCTCCGCCTCCCGCAACCGATGTCGTCATCAAGGGTTCCCTCTCTCCCGCAGCCTGTCGGCGTAGTTCTTGATGCCTTGGAACAGGCCCCCGGCGATGGCGTTCTGAAACTCGGGACGCTTCAACGCCCGGGCCTCCCGCCGATTGCTGACGAAGAACAGCTCCGCCAGCGCCGCCGGCATACGCGCCCCCACCAGAACGTAGAACAGACCCTTCTTCACTCCCAGGTCCTTGGCGCGCGAATAGTGCGGCCGGGTGGTCTTCACCAGCGACGACTGCAGATGGCTCGCCAGGCTGATGGAGTCCGGCAGGTACACGTTCAGCTTGAGGTCGCTCAGCATGATCTGCAAGTCCGTGAGGTTCCTGCGGGCGGTGCCGTTCTCCCTTGCGGCCAGTTTCATGGTGGCCTCATCGGTGGTCTTGTCCAGATAGTAGGTCTCGAGGCCTCCGGCCCTGCGATTGTGGCTCGCATTGGCGTGGATCGACAGGAACAGGTCCGCCTGCTCGGCGTTGGCCATGGCCGTTCGTCCCTTGAGGGGTATGAAGACGTCCGTGTTCCTGGTGAGGACGACGTCCGCCCCCATCCTCCGCCGGAGCAGCGGCGCCAGCTTCCTGGCCACCCGCAGCACCACGTCCTTCTCCCTCAGGCCCCCGGCTCCGACGGCGCCGGGATCCTTGCCCCCGTGCCCCGGGTCCAGCACGATCTTGCGGACCGCCAGTTGCCCCCGGTTGCCCGAACCCCCGCGCCGCTCCACGTCCACCATCAGCCTGTGCGGGTTGGCCAGCAACACCGCGTCGTGGTTGCCGGGGTACTTGAGGTCCAGCACGACCCGCACCACGTTCTCCTTGAACTGACCGAGGCGGACCCGCTGCACCAGCCGGTCCTTGACGTCGACACGATGCCGGCGGGCCGTCAGGCGAGCCCCCACCAGATCCATGTAGATCCTCGGAGGGAGGCGCCTTTTCGGAGAGGCGGCCAGGGTGTTGATGGTGAACTTCACCCGGCCGGTGAGATCGAGGATCACCCGCGTATAGTTGGCCGAGGAAAGGAAACGCACGCCCGTAAGCCGCGCCTTCGGCACCACGGCGTACCCATCGGCCGCGGGGCCGATGACGCACAGCACAAGCAGTACGGCCAACCAGCGCGCCAATCAGCCTCCTTGTTTCGCCTCCGCCACGAGCCCTTCCAAGAGATTCAGGGCCTCCAGCGGGGTGAGGACGTTGACGTCCACGGCCTGGAGCTTTTCCCGCAACCGGTCCTGCCGGGGTTCCAACAGCATCAACTGGGCCCCTTCCGAAGCCGGTTCGGCGCCGGCCAGCCTCGGTTGCCCCCAGGCGTTCAATTCCTCTCCCTCGAGGTTCTTCAGGATCTCCCGGGCCCGATCGATGAGCGGCGGCGGCAGTCCCGCGAGTCCGGCCACCTGAATGCCGTAGCTGCGGCTGGCCGGACCCTCCTTCAGCGTGCGCAGGAAGATCACCTCCCCCTGCCACTCCTTGACCGCGAAGTTGAAGTTCCGGACCCGTTCCCGGGTGCGGGCCAGCCCCGTGAGCTCGTGGTAGTGGGTGGCGAAAAGGGTCCGGGGCCGGTGCGGCGACTCGTGAAGGAACTCGGCCAGGGACCAGGCGATGGAGATGCCGTCGAAGGTGCTGGTGCCGCGCCCCACCTCGTCCAGCAGGATGAGGCTCCGGGGCGTGGCCAGCCGCAGGATGCGGGCCGTCTCCTTCATCTCCACCATGAACGTGGATTCGCCGGCCGCCAGCGCGTCGGTGGCGCCGAAACGGGTGAAGAGGCGGTCCACAAGTCCCACGTGCGCCGCATCCGCGGGCACGAAGCTCCCCATCTGGGCCAGCACCACCACCAGCGCCACCTGCCTCATGTAGGTGGACTTGCCGGCCATGTTGGGGCCGGTCAGCAGCTTGATCTGCGTGGTCTCTGGGTCCATCTCGCAGTCGTTGGGGACGAAACCGCCCCGGCCCAGCACCGCCTCCACCACCGGATGGCGCGCCGCGCGCAACACCAGGGCCAGTCCGGAATCCACCCGGGGACGGACGAAGTGCCGCGATTCGGCCGTCTCCGCCAGCGCCAGCAGCGTATCGAGCCTGGCCAGAGCAAGACTCGACTCCTTCATGGAGCGGTAGCGGGCGGCGACGCGGTCCAGCAGCTCCGCGAAGATGCGGGCTTCGATCTTCAGTATCTCCTCGTCCGACCCCAGCACCCGCGCTTCGTAGTCCTTGAGCTCGGGGGTGACGAACCGTTCGCCGTTGGCCAGCGTCTGCTTCCGGATGTAGTTCTCCGGGACGTGGGCGAGATTGGCCCTGGTGACCTCGATGTAGTACCCGAACACCTTGTTGTAGCGCACCTTCAGGGAATGGATGCCGGTGCGTTCCCGTTCCGTGTGCTGAAGGTCCGAAATCCACCCCTTGGCGTTGCCGCGGACGGCCGTCAGCTCGTCCAGCTCCTCATCGAACCCCGGCCGCACGAAACCGCCGTTCCGGACCGTGGCCGGCGGCTCGTCCACCACCGACCGCTCCACCAGCGCCACCACTTCCGGCTCGGCGCTCAACCCCGACCGCAGCCCCGCCAGGAGCTCGCTGCCGCAGGGCTGCAGCTCTCCGCGCACGCCCTCCAGCGCCCGCAGCGTGTCCTTGATCGCGGCCAGGTCCCGGGGCGTTGCCGACCGTGACGCGACCCGTCCGGACAGCCGTTCCAGGTCCTGGACGCCATGGAGCGCGTCCCGCAGCCTCCGCCGCACGTCCGGCCGCTCCACCAGCTCCGCCACGGCCTCGTGACGGCGGCGGATCTCGTGCTCGTCCAGCAGCGGATAGAGGATCCATTTGCGCAGTTCCCGCGCCCCCATGGCCGTCCGGGTGGGCTCCAGCACCCCCAGCAGGGAGCCGCGCCGGCTGCCGTCGAAGCTGCGCAGGAGCTCGAGATTGGCCTGGGTGCTGTCGTCGAGCATCAGGAACCGGGAGTCGCGATAGGGCTCCAGCGAGGTCAGCACCTTGGCCGCGCCCGGCGAACGGTCTTCCAGGTAGGCGAGAATGCCGGCGCCGGCGCGGACCCCCAACGGCCACTCGTCCCGCGGACCCTGAAAGACGCCGGCGCCGTTGAGCCTCTGGACGGCGGCGCCCGAGAACCAGGTGTCCGGCCCGGACGTGCAATGTACGCCGGCATGGTCGTCGCGCAGCATCCCGAGGGCGGCGTACAGCGATTCGGGAATCAACAGCTCCCGCGGCTGTATCCGTCCGAGCTCGTCGGCGAGGGCCGCGTAGCCCTTCATCTGGGTGAAGCGGAACTCGCCGGTGGTGACGTCGGTGTAGGACAGGCCGTATTCGTCACGGGAGCCCACCACCGCCGCCAGGAAGTTGTTGACGTCGGCCTCGAGCCCTTCCCCTTCCGTGAGGGTTCCGGGGCTGATGACCTTGACCACCTCCCGCCGCACCACGCCCTTGGCCTGTCTGGGATCCTCGGTCTGCTCGCAGACCGCCACCTTGAAGCCCGCCGACAGGAGCTTGCCGATGTAGGGGGTGGCCGCGTGGTGCGGCACGCCGCACAGGGGCACGGGCGCGCCGTCGTTGCGGTTGCGGCTGGTCAGGGCGATGTCGAGGACCTTGGACGCCTTTTCCGCATCCTCGAAGAACATCTCGTAGAAGTCCCCGAGCCGGAAGAACAGGATCGCATCCCGGTGGCGATCCTTGATCTCCAGGTACTGATGCATCATGGGCGTGACCCGCGTCCGCTCCATCATGTTCCCCTTGGCGCTCCCTCTTCCAGGGGCCGGGGCAGCTTGAGCGTGTGCACCTCGCCGGGTCCGTCGAGATGGACCGCCACCCGGTCCGGAAACGCAACCACCAGGTCCAGACGCCCGCCCATGGCTTCAACATAGCTCCGCAGGGTCGAGATCAGGAGGTCGCTGCGCTTTTCCATCTGCGCCACCGTCGCCTGGCGGATGCCCAGCGTCTCGGCAAGCTGGGTCTGAGTCAGCGCCTTCCTCTTCCGGAGATCCTGGAGGGTCAGGGACTCCTGGTGCAAGCGTTCGGCTTCCGCCTCGATCCGCTCCCGAGGGCTGGCGGCGAGATGCGTTGTCTTTTCCTTCAGCGTCGTTGCCATCGTCCCATCCTTCTCCCTTCAGCGTACCGGCATGCGTGACGAATCAGTCCGTTGTATAGCATACAACCTATATTGCCTGCAAGCTATGCGTTGACTGGATGGTGCGGTGGTGGCCGAATCTGCGGGCCGTGGCGCCGTCGTTGGACGAAGACCCGCAGAACCGGGGACCATGCGCTCGGTCCCCGTGGACGACTGAACTGGAGGGGAAACAACCGCGGAGGCTTGGCAAGGAAGGCAACGTCGACGAAGCTACCAAAACCCGGCGCTACACCTTGCGCCGCTGGCCCAGCAGGTAGTCCACGAGCAGATACTGTCCCAGACGGTCGGGGCGGGTGTAGAAGGCGCGGCCCTTGTTGAGGCGGGTCATCTCGTCCACGAAGCCCTTCAGTACCGGGCTGTCGTCGAGCATGAAGGTGTTGATGGTGATGCCGCGCTGGGTGACCCGTTTGGCTTCCTTGAGCGTCTCTTCGGCCGCGCGCTGGCTGATGCCGCCGAAGCTCAGGGGCCATTCGCAGTACAGACGGCCCTGGCGGCAATAGGCGGTGGGCTGGCCGTCGGTGATCACGATGATCTGCTGGTTCCGGGTGGAACTCCGTTTCTTCAGCAGGTCGATGGCGAGATGGAGCCCGTCCTGGAGGTTGGTGAAGGGGTCGCCCATGTTCCAGGTGGCTTCCGGCAGGTCCTTGGCCTTCAACTCCACCGCCCGGGTGAAGAAGCCGACGATGCCGAAATAATCCTGGGGGTACTTGGAACGGCAGAGGGACTCCATGGCCAGGGCCACTTTCTTGGCCGCGGCGAAGCGGCCGTCCCAGCTCATGGACCAGCTCATGTCCAGCAACAGCACGGTGGCGGCGCGGGTGGAGTACTGCGAGTCGAAGACCATGAAGTCCCTGGGGTCCAGCTTGAGCGGCAGGGTCGCGTTGCGGCGCAGGGCGCTCCTCAGGGTCTCGTTGAGGTTCAGGTTCAAGGCGTCGCCCGAGACATAGGGCTTGCTGCTCTCGGGGACCACCTCACGGGAGCCGTGGCGGGCGATCTGGTGACGCCCGGCGGCGTCGCGGCTCAGTTGCTTGTAGATGTCCCTCAAGGCGATCTGGCCGATGCGCCGGACCCCCCGGGGCGTCAGCTCGAAGTGGTCGCCCTTGTCCACCACGTATCCGCCGTCCTCCAGGGACGACTCCAGCCGCATGACCCCTTCGTAGTCCTCCTGGGCCTGGGCTCCAAGAAGGCTGTTGAGGAGGTCCATGTCCACGTCCTTGGGCTGGCTGCTGGACAGTTGACCCTCGAGTTTCTGGAGGCCCTCCATGCGCTCCTGGAGCTCCGAGGCTTCCTCGAAATTCAACGATTCCTGGCCTCTGAAAAGGTTTCCTTCACGTCGAATATAGTTTTCCAGACGGCGGATCTTGTCCAGTTGGGACAGGATCTCCTCGAAATCCTTCTTCGCCTCGGGGTTCTCGAAATTGTAGCCCGCCAGCCGCTCGATGGCGTCGCTCAGCTTGGGCGGCAGATGCTGAAGGAACTCGTCCTTCTTCTCCGCCTCGGCCCGGTCGGGTTTCTGCTGGAGGGTGTCGCGCTCCCTGGCGACGATGTCCTGCAGCGCTTCCTGGATCTCGTCGAGGGCCGAGCGGATCTGGTACTGCTCGTACATCCGCCGCTTCTCCCGAGCCACCTGTGACAACAGGTCGTCCAGGCCGGACACCCGCTCATCGTCCTCGCCCATGCCGCGCTGCATCAGGCGGCGCATGGACTGTTGCAGGTCGCCGGTCTCGTCGAGGTGCTCGTTGAGTTGGTCGAACACGTCGTCGGACCTGACGGATCGCTCCTGGCCCCCGTTCCAGCGGCTGTAGCGGGCGTGGATCATGACGGGTCAACCGCGGTCCGCGCCGCGCAAGACGATGCCGCCCACGGGCGGGTAGCCGCGCGTCGGCGCGGAATCACTTGCCATAGGTCACTCGGCCCCCTTCGGCCTCCTTGTTGAGCTTCTGGTGCAGGTGCAGGCCTTCCAGCACCAGCTCGGTGGCCGAAGCCAGGAACTGCGGCGAGTCCACGTCACCCAGGGACCGGATGGCTTCCTGCAGTCCCGGGATCTCCTTGATGCCCTCGAGGTAGTCCTCGGAACGCATCTCGTCGGAAACCTCCACCCCCCAGCCCGAGTTGAAGTACTCGATGACGCTTTGCAGCGCGGTCAGGTCGAAGCGGCTGTCGAAGGTCTTGAGGATGGCCTTGTTCAACAACCGCTCGATCAACTCCTCCTCGTTCTTCTCCTCGCCCACGTACTCCACCTCGATCTTGCCGCAGGTGGAGGGGAGGACGGCGTGGAGATCGCTCACTCGCGGCACGATGGCGGTCTCGCCGATCCGCAACGCGCGTTTCTCGGCATTGCTGATCATGCTCTCGTAGTTGTTGATGCTGATGCGGACGCTCACCCCGGAGGACTGGTTGATCTCGCTGGAGTTGCGCGCCTCGAACGTCAGGTGGCCCAGCATCTCCTTCATGAAGTCGGGAATCATCACCGATTGGCTGCGCTCGTCGATGGGAGCCGATTCCTGTTCCATGATGTCGATCTCGTGCTCGACGTCGCGCGGATAATGGGTCCTGATCTGAACGTCGAAGCGGTCCTTGAGCGGCGTGATGATACGGCCCCGGCTGGTGTAGTCTTCCGGGTTCGCGCTGGCCACGATGACCACGTCCAGGGGCAGACGGATCTTGTATCCCTTGATCTGGACGTCCTTCTCCTCCATGAGGTTGAAGAGCCCCACCTGGACCTTTTCCGTGAGGTCCGGCAGCTCGTTGACCGCGAAGACGCCGCGGTTCGTGCGCGGGATGAGACCGTAGTGGATCGTCTCCTCGTCCGCGAGGTAGCGTCCTTCCGCGACCTTGATGGGGTCGATCTCGCCGATGAGATCCGCGATGGAAACGTCCGGCGTCGCCAGCTTCTCGCCGTAGCGCTGCTCCCGGTCGATCCACTCGATCTCCAGTTGGTCGCCTTTCTCGGCCAGCTTGCGCCGGCACGGGGCGCAGATGACGTTGAAGGGATCGCAGTTGATCTCGCAGCCCTTCACCTTCGGGACCGTTTCGTCCAGCAGCATGGTGAGGCCGCGGATGATGCGCGACTTGGCCTGGCCCCGCTCCCCGAGAAACACCATGTGATGGCCCGACAGGATCGCGTTCTCGATCTCCGGAATCACGGTCTCGTCGTAGCCCACGATACCCGGAAGCATCCGGTCCCCGGACTTGAGAAGATTCATGAGATTGTTGCGCATCTCGTCGCGCACCGTCCGCACGGCAAGGCCGCTGCTTTTCAATTCATCCACGGTATTGATGGATTCCACTCCAGTTCCTCCTAACAGCCGTCCTCGGCAGCCGGGCTCTGGTTGACGCGCAGGCGGAGCTCCTTGCCGACCTTGAAAAACGGGACCCTCTTGGAAGACACGGATACGATTTCACCGGTCTTGGGATTACGTCCGTCCCGGGCCCTGCGGTGCTTGACCACGAAACTGCCGAAGCCCCGGATCTCGATCCGCTCTTCGCGCTGCAGAGCCGCGATCAGGGAGTCGAAGACGGAGTTGACGATCACCTCCGCATCGAAACGCGACAGGTGGGGAAACCGTTCGTTGATTTCTTCGATCAGGTCTCGCTTAGTCATGCAAGTTCCCCGAAAGTCATCTCCGGCGGCGCTATTCCGTATCCTTGTCGCCGTCTTCCGTCGTCGCCTCGGACCGGCCTTCCCGGTCCAGCTTCAACTCCTCGTTCAGGATGGTCTCGAACGAGAACCGTCCCGCTTCCTTTTCCCGCTTGAGATAGGTTTCCAGCTCTTCTCTCTCTTCCGAACGCTTCAGGGCGCGGATGCTCAGCCCGATCTTTCGTTCCTGGAGGTCGACGTTGACCACTTCCGCCTCGACGACGTCGCCCACCTGGTAGAGACTCGAAGGTTTGTCCACGTGCTCCGTGCTCAGTTGGGACACGTGGATCAACCCCTCCACGCCCTCGGCCACGCGCACGAAAACACCGAAGTCCAGCACCCTGACGATCTCGCCCGTGATGCGGGTGCCGGCAGGGTTCTCCTGGACCACGCGTTCCCACGGGTCCATGCCCAACTGCTTCACTCCCAGCGAAAACCGCTCCACCTGCGGATCGACGCCCAGGACCTTGGCCTCGACGATGTCACCCTTCTTGTACAGCTCGGAGGGGTGCTTGATCTTCTTGGTCCAGTCCAGGTCGGAGATGTGAATCAAGCCGTCGATGCCCTCCTCGACGCCGACGAACACGCCGAAGTCGGTGATGTTGCGCACCGGCCCCTTGACGATACTGCCCTCGGGGTATTTCTCCTTGGCCAGGAACCACGGGTTCGGCAGCACCTGACGCAGCCCCAGCGAAATGCGCCGGCGGCCGGGATCCACGTTCAGGACCATGGCCTCCACGGTCTCGCCCACCTGGACCACCTTCGAGGGATGCGACAGCTTCTTCGCCCACGACATTTCCGAGACGTGGATCAGCCCCTCGACCCCCTTCTCCAGCTCCACGAAGGCCCCGTAATCCGTCAGGCCCACCACCTTGCCGGTGATCTTGGAGTCCACGGGATACCGCTCGGCCACCGATTCCCAGGGGTCCGGGGTGATCTGCTTCATGCCCAGCGAGATCCGTTCCCGTTCCTTGTCGAACTTGAGCACCACCACCCGGATGGTCTCCCCGATGCTCAGCAGGTCGCTCGGGTGGTTGACGCGCCCCCACGACATGTCGGTGATGTGCAGGATGCCGTCGATGCCGCCCACGTCGACGAAAGCGCCGTAATCCGTGATGTTCTTGACGATGCCCTCCAGGATCACCCCCTCGTCGAGCACGGCGAGGGTCTCCTTCTTGAGCACTTCCCGTTCCTTCTCGAGCAGCACCTTGCGGGACACCACGACGTTGTCGCGCATCCTGTTGTACTTGAGGATCGTGAAGCGGTCGCGTTTGCCCACGAACTGGTCGAGGTTCCGGGTCGGCCGGATGTCAACGTGCGAGCCGGGGAGAAATCCGTCCACGCCCACGTCCACCTTGAATCCGCCCTTGACCCTCGCGACGATGATCCCTTCGATGGGAGTCACCTGCTCGTAGGCCTGCTCGATCCGGTCCCAGACCTTGATGCTCTCCGCCTTCTGGCGGGAGAGCACGATCTCGCCCCGGTCCCCCTCGGGAGATTCGAAGAAGACGTCCACATCGTCGCCGACGTTCACCTGCAGCGTTCCCACTCGATCCTGGAACTCCTGCACCGAAATACGGCCCTCGGTCTTGTAGCCCACGTCCACCACCACGTGGGTGGGGTTGATATCGACTATCTTGCCGGTGACCACACCGCCAGGCCGCACGGCCTGCAGGCTTTCCTCGAACAAAGATTCGAAGTCGTCCTCGGCAGTCGAAGTTTCCTGGTCCTTGTTAGCCTCACCTTCCGTCATGAAACAGTTCTCCCATCCTTATTTGATTTCGCATCGATTTCCCGCATTATCCTGTCCACCACGGCCGACGCCGACAGTGTCGTCGAGTCGATCCGCAATGCGTCGTCCGCCTGCCGCAACGGCGCCACCGCCCGCTCCTTGTCCCGCCGGTCGCGACGCATGACGTCGGCCAGGGTCTCCTCCAGGGTCAGCCCCGCTTCCCGGCCTGCCAGCTCCTTGAACCGCCGCCGCGCCCGTGTCTCGGGCGAAGCATCCAGGTATATCTTCACGTGGGCGTCGGGGAAAACCACCGTCCCCATGTCGCGCCCTTCAGCCACGATGCCACCGCCGCGGCCCATGGCGCGCTGGAGATCCGCCATGCGGCGCCTGACGATGCCCATTCCGGACACCCGCGACGCCATCTGGCCGACCTCCGCCGTGCGAATCGCCCCGCTCACGTCCGCGCCGTCCAGCATCACCGACGGAGAGGCGGCATCGGCCCCCAGGTCCACCTCCGTGCTTTCGAGGATTTTCTCCAAGGCGCTCTCGTCGCCCGGATCGGCGCCCTGGCGCATGACCTTCCAGGCCAGCGCCCGATACATGGCACCGGTGTCCATATAGCGGTATCCGAGACGCTTCGCCACGGCCTTGGCGACGGTGCTCTTGCCGGCGCCGGCCGGGCCGTCAATGGCCACGATCAATTATCCTATCCTCACTTCGCATCCGGCACAACCGTCTACCGAACCCCCCGGTTCGTTAACCACCGATCTTTTCAAGACTTTCGAAGAAGCCGGGGAACGATACCTTGACGCATTCCTCGCCCGACAGCACGATCCCGCCCCTGGCCGAGAGGCCGGCTACCGCCAACGCCATGGCCACCCGATGGTCGCCGTGACTCTCGACGGAAGCGCCCTCGAGCTTCCGGCCGCCCTCGACCGAAACATCGTCCCCGTTCACTTCCGTTCGCACACCCATCTTCGAGAGCTCGCGGCTCATGGTGGCGATGCGGTCGGACTCCTTGAAGCGCAGCTCGCCGACGTCGCGAAACAGGGTCGACCCGCCGGCCAACGCCGCCGCCACGAACAACACGGGATACTCGTCGATGGTACGGGGCGCCAGCTCGGGCGGAACCTCGGTTCCACGCAGCTCGCCGCCCCTGACCCGGAAGTCCGCCACCGGCTCGCCGGCCTCCTCCCAGGCGCGCGTGACCTCGATGTCCGCGCCCATGGCCCGCAGCACCTCGATCACGCCGCCGCGCGTGGGATTGCAGCCCACCCGCAGTATGGTCACGTCCGACCCCGGCATGAGGGCCGCGGCCACCATCAGGAACGCGGCCGACGAAATATCGCCCGGCACCCTGAGGCGCGTCCCCGACAACTCCTGCCCACCCTTCACCACCACCTCCCGGCCGTTGCTCTCCACCGAGGCGCCGAACCCCCGCGCCATGATCTCGGTGTGGTCCCGGGAGCGGTACGGCTCCTCGAACCGGGTCTCCCCTTGCGCCTGCAGGCCCGCCAGCAGCACGGCCGACTTGACCTGGGCGCTGGCCACGGGCGAGCTGTAGTCGACGCCGTGGAGCGGCTGGCCGTGAATCTCCAGCGGAGCGCGGCCGTCGTTGCCGGTCACCCGCGCGCCCATACGCGTCAACGGCTCGATCACCCGCTTCATGGGCCGGGTGCGGAGCGAGCCGTCGCCGTCCAGCGTGACGTCGAAGGGTCTTCCCGCCAGCAGTCCCGTAAGCAACCGCATGGTGGTGCCGGAGTTTCCGCAGTCGACCGTCTCCGGCGGCGACTGCAGCCCGTCCCAGCCCTTGCCCTCGATGCACAGGGTGTCGACCTCGCGCCGGAACCGCACGCCCATGCTCCTGAAGGCCGCCACGGTGCTGGAGTTGTCGGCGCCGGCCGACATGTTGTCTATACGCGTCTCGCCCCGGGCCACCGACCCCATGATCACGGCGCGGTGTCCGACGGACTTGTCCCCCGGCACTTCCAACGCGCCCCGGAGGGGCCCCGATACCTGTTCCACTCTGACCGTCATCCCCTACTCGATCCTCTTCCGGGTAGCCAGGGCCCGCTCGAACTCCCGCTCCAGCCGCGGCCCGTCGTTCCGGCGTATGCAGTCCATGAAGCGCTCGATCCCCCGGGCGTGTTCCTGAAGGCCCTTCAGCACGGCCTCGCGGTTGAGCAGGCAGATGTCGCGCCACAGTTCCGGGCGCCCGGCGGCGATGCGGGTGGTGTCCTTGAACCCCGAGCCGCAGTATCCGGCCAGGTCCAACGAGCCGACCCGCGTGCTTTCCAGGGCGTTCACCAGGGCCGACGCCGCCACGTGGGGAAGATGGCTGACCACGCCCAGAACGCGGTCGTGGAGCGCCGCGTCCATCAACTCGACCTTGGCGCCCGCGCGGCGCCAGAATGTCCGCAACCTTTTCACCGCGCCGGGGTCGCTCTTCCTGGTGGGCGTAATGATGCAGCGGCGGCGGACGAACAGGTCGGCCCGGGCCGCATCGGGGCCCCACTGGTCGCTGCCGGCTATGGGATGAGCGCCCACGAAAGGAGGCCCTCCCTTCAACAGCCGCTCCATGTCTGCCACCACCCGGCGTTTCACGCTGCCCACGTCGCTGATGAGGCACCCCGGGTCGAGGCGCGGCAGGAAGGAACGGGTCAGCGGCGCGATGGCGCTCACCGGCGTGGCCAGCACCAGGAAGTCCGTGTCCTCGGGAAAGTCCTCCGCCCGCAGGAAGTACCGGTCCAGAATGCCGATCTTCTTCCCCCGCCGCAGCGTCTTCTCGTTCCGCCCGTAACCCACCACCTGCTCCACCAGCCCCCGCTCCCTGGCGGCCAGTGCCAGGGAGCCGCCGATGAGGCCCACCCCCGCGATGACCATGGTCCGGAACATCAGACGGCCGCGCCTCCTTCAAGGATCTGCGAGAGGCCATCCAGGAACTTGCGGTTCTCGTCCGGGGTCCCCACGGTCACCCGCACGTGGTCGGGAAACTCCGGGCCCACCGGCCGCACGATGACTCCCCGGCGCAGCAACTCCTCGAAGACGTGGCCGGCCCGGCCCGCCCGCACCAGGATGAAGTTGGCCTGGCTCGGAACCCACTGGACTCCGAGGGCCGTCAGGCGTTCCGTCAGAAAAGCCAGCCCCTCGCGGTTGAACTCCAGGCTCCGGCGGAGGTGCTCGGCGTCCTCCACCGCCGCCGCCGCCGCCCACTGGCCCGCGGCGTTGACGTTGAAGGGTTCCCTCACCTGGTTCATCATCGCCACCACCTCGGTCGGGGCGATGCCGTAGCCGACGCGGAGACCCGCGAGTCCGTAGACCTTGGAGAAGGTCCTGATGGTCAGCACCGTCCGGTCCTCCCGGCGGTCGTCGAGGGAGTCGGGATAGTCCGGGTCGGTGGCATACTCGAAGTAGGCCTCGTCCGCCACCACCAGCACCTCGGGACCCACTCGTTCGAGAAACTCTTCCCACTCCGGCCGCCGGTAGATGGTGCCGGTGGGGTTGTTGGGGTTGGCCAGGAAGACCAGGCGGGTCCTGGGAGTCAGCGCACGGGCCATGGCTTCCAGGTCGTAGCCGTAGTCCTTCAGCGGCACCTTGCGGACCGCCGCGCCCATGGCATCCAGCGCGAGGCCATAGGCCACGAAGGAGCCCTGGGAGATCAGGGCCTCGTCTCCCGGGCGCAGGAAGGTCCGCACCGCCAGCTCGATGAGCTCATTGGAGCCGTTGCCGAAGATCAGCCGCTCGGGCTCGACGCCCAGCCTGGCCGCAAGGGCGCTCCGCAGGTGGAAGCAGCCGCCGTCCGGATAGAGGTGCAACTCCTCCAGCCGCTCCCGCAACGCGGCCACCGCCTTGGGGGACGGACCCAGGGAGTTCTCGTTGGACGCCAGCTTGGCCGACCCCTGAATGCCGTATTCCCGTTCCACCTCGTCGATGGGCTTGCCGGGCACGTACGGCACGATGCGGCGAATATGGTCCGGAACCTTTTCGACGATGCTCATAGGCTGCAGGGATAGGATCCGAGGACCTTCAGGAAGACACAGCTCTCGGCGAGCTGTTCCAGGGCGCGCTTGACCCGCGACTCCTGCCGATGGCCCCGGAAGTCGATGAAGAAAACATACTCCCACGCCTTCTGGCGCGACGGCCGCGACTCGATCTTGGTGAGGTTGATGTTGTGCCTGGCAAAGGGCGCCAGCATGTCGTGAAGCACGCCGACGCGGTCCTTGGCCGCGAAGACGATGCTGGTCTTGTCCTGTCCCGTGGCCGACGGCAGATCGTTGCCGATGACGAAGAAGCGCGTGATGTTGTCGTGATTGTCGGCGATGTTGGCGTGGACGATCTTGAGCCCGTACACCTCGCCGGCCAGGCGGCTGGAGACGGCCGCCGCCTCCCGGTCCGAACGTGCCTCCTTGGCGGCCTGGGCCGTGCTCGACACCTCCTCCACCGCGGCGTCGGCGTAGTGGCCGGCGATCCAACGCCGGCACTGTCCCAACGCATGCGAGTGGGAGAGGATACGCCGGACGTCCTTCGCCCGGCCGGACCGGGACAGCAGGCAGAGCTCGATGTCGACGCTGACCTCGCCGCAGATCTGAACGTCCGCGTCCTGGAGCAGATCGAGGGTGTGGGTCACCACCCCTTCGGTGGAGTTCTCGATGGGCACCACCCCGTAGTCCACGTTGCCCGCGCTCGCCTCGCGGAAGACGTCGTCGATGGTGGGCTCGGGAAAGTACTGGACGGTGCTGCCGAAATGGCGCTGCGCGGCCATGTGGGTGAAGGTCGCCTCGGGGCCGAAGAACGCCACCTTCATCTCCCCCTCGATGCCGCGGCAGGCGGACAGGATCTCCCGGTAGACGGCGCGAATCGACGCGGCCGGCAAAGGCCCTCCGTTGGCGGCGGACACCCGCCGGTAAATGGCCTGCTCGCGACTCGCTACGTAGACGGGCCTTCCCGCGCGGTTCTTCTGTTGTCCGATTTTCAGGGCAAGGGATGCCCTCTCGTTGAGGAGCGCTACGATCCTGGAGTCAACTTCGTCGATCTTTTTCCGGAAGGCATCTACCGATTCTCTACGGCGCAATGAAAACCTCGAGGGGATGGACTGCGAACGAAAGGCTACGTTAGCTGAACTCCCGTGCAATTGCAACTCCGCGTCACCACAGGCTTTTACTCCTCACCTGGAGCCCGGCGCCAGACCTCCGTGGCGTGTCGATGCCGGAGAGCGGACGTGATACCTTGCGGTAGCGGCGGACCGTCCATGCAAACCCAGACCCAGGCCTATCTGTACGCCGCCGTCACGGTACTCTTCTGGTCCACGGTGGCGACGGCCTTCAAGCTCTCCCTGCGCCATATCGGCCCCGACGTGCTGGTGTTCTACTCCTCGGCGGTATCCGTCGCCGTGCTGCTCTGCATCACTCTCGTTACCGGACGGCTCGGACAGCTCCGGTCATGGAACATCGGCGACCTCCGCACCTCGTTTTGCCTCGGGTTCCTGAACCCCTTCCTCTACTACATCGTCCTCTTCAAGGCCTATGACCTCCTGCCCGCGCAAGAGGCGCTGACGCTGAACTTCACCTGGCCCATCGTGATGGCGCTGTTCTCCATCCTCCTGCTCCGCCAGCCCATCGGCCCGCGCGCCATCGCCGCCATGGCCATCAGCTTTGCCGGCGTGGCCCTCATCGCCACCCGGGGAAACCCTCTCGCGCTCGACCTGGCGAATCCCCTCGGCGTGGCGCTGGCGCTGGGAAGCACGGTGATCTGGACGCTCTACTGGATCTACGGGGTCAAGGACGGCCGCGACCCGCTCACGCGCCTGCTCGTCAACTTCGTGTTCGGATGCGGCTTCTCGGCCGGTTTCCCGTGGCTCGCGGGCACCCTGGAAGTGCCGAGCGCCGCGGGGCTGGCGGGAGCCCTCTACATCGGCACGTTCGAGATGGGCATCGCCTTCGTCGCCTGGCTCCGAGCCCTCAAACTGTCCCGCACCACGGCCCAGGTGGGCCAACTGATCTACCTGACGCCATTCCTGTCGCTGCTGGCAATCGCCCTGTTCGTGGGAGAGCCCATTTACCCCAGCACCGTGGCCGGGCTGGCGTTGATTGTCGGGGGGATCGTGCTGCAGCGACGGAGCGGTTGACCCGTACGGCTCCGCCTTTCACTTCATCAGTGGAAACGACCACGGACTCATCTCCTCTGCGGTCCGGCCGAGGGCGTCCCAGTCCTGGAGGCGGTCCCAGGCGAGCTCCGCCGCCTCCTGGGCCTGGCGGCGCAGGGACTCGATGTCCACTCCGGGGATCCGCCCCTCCTCCATCCGCACCTCGCCGTCGACGATGACCGTGCGGACGTCGTCGCCGATGCCGCATTCCACCAGGCTCTTGATGGGATCGCGCACCGGCCCGTACCTGAGGGTGCCCCTTCCGGAAATGTCCACGATGATGATGTCGGCACGGGCACCCGGCGCCAGCCGCCCGAGGTCGTCGCGCCCGAGCGCACGGGCGCCGCCGAGGGTGGCGGCCTCGAACACCTCGGCGGCGGTGGCCGCGCGCAGGTTGTGTCCGATGACCTTGCCGAAATACGACGCCACCCGCATCTGCATCATGAAGTCCCGCGGGTAGGTGTCGCTGCCCAGGGCGATGTTGACGCCGGCCTTGCGGTACCGTTCCCAGGAGTCGAGGCACCGGCCCCGGCGGGCGATGTTGACCGGGCAGTGGGAGATGGACGCGCCGTGCTCGCCCATGAGCTCCACGTCCCGGCCGCCCGCGAAGTTCAACTGCGGGTTCTCGGCCACCAGGTTCCCGTGGCCGATGGTGAGGTCGGGGCCCAGAAGCCCCACGGACTCCAGCAGCTCCACCGGGGTCATGCGGTGCTCCGTCACCAACTCGTAGAACTCGATGACGTTGTAGGCCGCGTGGGTCGATATCGGCACCTTGAGTTCGTCCGCCGCCTTCCGGGTCGCCCGCAGCAGGTCCAGCGTGCAGGTCTCGGCTTCCCGCGGTATCAGGATGCCCCGGACCCGGTCGCCGCAACTGCCTTCCACCCGCTTGATGAAGTCCACGGCCCCCTCGAACTCCCGCCAGCCCGCGGCCTCGTCCAGCGCGCGCCTGAGCCGCCCCTTGTCGTCCGCCACCCAGCGGCCGGAGTCGAAGCCGGGGCCCAGGTAGGCCCGAGCACCGAGCCGGTCCACTTCGTTGAGCAGCCCTTCCTGCACCCGGAGCTGGCTGCCGATCTCCATGAACGTGGTGACGCCGTTGCGCAGCAGCTCGGCCACGGTGAAGGTGGCGTGCAGGTCGGTGCCCTCGGTGGCTCCGGCCTGGTCCGGCCTCGTGTAGCGGGGATCGCCCGCCGGCCGCGTCCCCTCCCGGGGCACGCTGATCTCCAGGAACGGCTGGCCGAAGTAGTCCGGCCGCCCGGTGTCCGTGATCAGCCGGTGCGAGGCCCGATGGCCGCCGTGGACGTGCATGTCGATGAAACCCGGCGCCACCAGCATGCCGCCGGCGTCGATCTCGCGGTCCACGTCTCCGTCGAAGCCGGCGCCCACGTGCAGGATGCGTCCGTCCTCGAACACCACCACGCCATCGCGCAACAGCGCGTGGGTCTCGCCCTGGTAGCCGACGATCCAGCCGCCGCGAATCAATGTGCGCATTTCACCTCACCGTCGGGGAAATCTCGAACCCGTCCCTACCCCGGTTCTTCCCCGAAGGGCAGCTCGGTGCCCAACCCCTCTTCCCGGGCCAGCCGGTAGACCCAGCTAGCGATGCCCACGTCGAGGATACCCATGCCCGGAGACTCGTAGAGGATGATCTCGTCGTCGCTTCCGCGACCGGGCTTCTTCCCGGACACCACGTCGCAGAACTCCGCCGCCACGTCGTCCTTCGAGAACTTGCCGCTGGCCAGCAGCGAGGGAAAGGGTTTCCGGGGCGGGCTGTCGCCCAGCACCTGGTCGGTGCCGGAGAGGAACACGCGCGAGCCCAGCGCCGTGGCTTCGTCGAACTCGCCGGGAGCAAGGGACATGACCAGGGTCCCGGGCTCCAGCCAACCGCCCTCGAACACGATGGTGTTGCCGGAGGTCGCCAGAAGCATGATGTCCGTGTCCCGGACAGCTTCCCGGCCGGACTCCACCGCCACCACCTCGATGCCCAGAACCTCCGTCATCTCTTCACGGAACCGCCGCCGGTTCTCCGCGCTGCGGCTGTAGGCCTTGACGTGCCGGATGTCGCGCACCGCGCAGCAGGCCTGGACGAAGCCCTTGGCGTAGCGCCCGGTGCCGATGACTCCCAGGGTCCGGGCGTCCGCCCGGGCCAGGTACTTGGCCGCCACGCCGTAAGGAGACGCGGTGCGGATGGCGTGCAGATGGTAGTCCGAGATGATGGCCGACATCTCCATGTCTTCCCAGTTGAACAGGCAGATGACCTCGGAACGGTTGGTTCCCTGGTATCCCGAGTAGACCCGCACCGCCGCGTAACCGAGTTCCGGCGCCATGCCCGGCAGGATGCGGATGTTGTGCCAGAGGTGGCCCGGATGGTCGGGATGCTCCATGGTGAGGCGCTTGAGATGGAAGGTGCTGCCCTCGGACTGTTGCCGCAGCACCTCCTCGATGACCGCCACCGCCTCTCCGTACGCATTCCGGCCTTCCACCGCCTTGAGAACGTCTTCTTCCGTGAGAAAGAGCATGATCGCGTGGCACCCGTTTCCTACTTTTTCTTCTTCCGCACGAGAAAGCCCAGCCCCTTCTTGGCCTCCGGCGACATGGAGAAGATCTTCTCCACGTGCTGCTCGACCTGCTCGCCGGTGACGGGGTTGAGGGCCAGCTTGGAGCGGTTGGCATCGGCGATGTATTGCTTGTCCTTCACCGTGGCCGCGAAGGCCTGCCGCAAGGTGGCCACGCGCTCGGCGGGCGTGCCTGGGGGCACCGCCAGCGGACGCATGAACTGGGTAGGACCCAGGTACGCCTGGTAGATGGCCAGTGCCTGGACGCCCCCCTTCTCCTTGAATACGTCGGGGAAGGTCGGCAGGTCCTTGACCTCCGGCTCGTCCCAGCGCCGGTGGATGATAACCGGGACCAGCTTGTCGTCGCCCTTGGCGTCCAGCATGGCCCGGGCGGTGCCGCGGATGGGCTCCCACCCGGAGCAGAAACCGTCCACCTCGCGCGACTGCATGGCCAGGCGGATGGGCGCCACCCCTCTGTAGCCGGAGATCACGTTGAAGTTGGTGCCCAAGTACTTGTTCATGATGGTGGGAAGGTCCACCGTGTTGGAACCGGCCCGGGTCGCTCCCATCTTGATGGGCTTCTTCGAACGCAACACATCATCGAAGGCACCGATGCCGCTGAAACCCATGAAGGCGCAGGTGAGCGTTTCGGTGCCCGGGGCGCCGATCCAGCCAACGTCCTGGTGCTTTATCTTGACGCCCCGATCCTCGAGCGCCTCCCGGAGCGCCATGGAGCTGTTCCAGATACCCACCGTGAGGCCGTCGGGCTTGGACTTCCCGGCCACGTAGTGCCCTGCCACGAGGGTGCCGGCGCCGGGCCGGTTGATGACCACGACGGCGGGGTTTCCCGGCACGTATTTGCCGAAGTGACGCGCCGTCAACCGCGTGTAGGCATCATAACCGCCACCCGGGGGCGCGCCCACCACCAGGCGGATGGTCTTGCCCTTGTAGAAATCCTCGCCATGGACGGACGCCGCGGCTACGAGAACCAGTAACGCGAACGCGAGCAGCCCTGTAAAAGCCAGGCCGTTGTGCATGCAATCTCTCCTTGCGGCCGGCAGTGGTGAAATTCCGTGGGGGCGGCCGGCCGGTGGCCCATACCCTCGCCACGGTTCTCCTACTCGATCCCGTAGAGCCGCGCCGCGTTCCCGCCCAGCACCGCCTCCTTCTGCTCTTGCGTCAGGTCGTCGCGTTTCAGCAACTCGTCGATCTCGTGGCGGCAGGTGGCGGCGTCGAAGATCTCGTGGGGAAAGTCGCTGGCGAACAGGAAGGGCTCGGCGCCGGCCTGCTGCACCGCGAAGGCGAGTCCGGCGTCGTCGCAATCGAAACCCACGAAGATCCGCCCCTCCCGGACGTGGCGCTTGAAATGCTCGCTGGCCTTCTCGCCCGGCGCGGGGCCGGGGACGGGATTCCCCGCCAGGTCGATCTGCAGGTGCCCCTCGTTATAAGAGCGGTCGAGCCGGTCCATGAAGAACGGCACCCAGGTGGCGCCCCCTTCCAGAAATCCTACCCGCAGCCCGGGGAAGCGCTCGAAGATGCCGTGGCTCAGCATCGCCGCCGCCTGCACCATGACCCCGAACGGATGGCCGAGGGCGTGCACCGGATAGTAGACGCTGAAGCCGTCGAGGCCGAGGTGATGGTGCGCTCCGCCGTGCACGGTGAGACAACAGCCCAGCTTCTCCGCTTCTTCGTAGATCGGCCAGTAGGCCTTGGCTCCCAGCTGGCCCTTGATGCCCTCGCCGTTGGACGGCAGCATGGCGCCCACCATGCCCAGATCCCGGACACAGCGGTGGAGCTCCGCTGCCGCCGCATCTTCGTCCTGTATCGGAATGAGGCCCACGCCCTTGAGGCGCGGGCTGGTGCTGGTGAAACGGTCGTGCAGCCAGTTGTTGTAGGCCCTGCATGCGGCGATGGCCCACTCCACCGACACCATGCGCCCGACCCCCAGCCCGGCGCTGGGGTAGAGCACGCTCCAGGCGATGCCGGTCTCGTCAATGAACTCCAGCCACTCCTCGGGTCCCGGCGCGGTCTTCATGCTGCCGCCGACGTACTTGGGCACCCGGTTCTTCATCAGGTAGCGGAAATGGAGGTGGTCGAACACGGGAAACAACTGGCTGAACTGGTTTCCCTCGGGCATGTACCTGGCGATCTCCTCACCGAAGAAATAGTCGTTGATGTGGCCGTCCGCGTCGTTGATGGTGGGCATGCAAACTTCTCCTTTCGACCCCACCGCCAGTTATCGCAGCCCGGGAAGGCTGTCAACTCGTCAAGTGTGTGCGACGTTGCTCGCGTTGCGTTACGAAACGCCGGCGACGAGCCGGTAGCGCCCCTCCGCGTCCTGGTCGATGTCCCCGGCCGCGTGCAACTCGCCCATGGCTCGGGCCACGGACTGGAGGCCGGCTCCCGGAACGCCGTCCGCGATCTCGCTGAAGTACAGGGAGCGGCCGGCCAGCAATCCACGTATGGCCGCCGCGGCATCCTCGACACTCGCGTCCTCGGGGGCCGCCTCGCCGGGCTCCGCTTCGCCCAGGTAGACGCCCAGGTCCAGCTCAGCGGCGTGGGGATAGGCGATGCGCTGGTACCGCGCCCTGGGGACGCCGTCGGGAATGGTGGCGTCGATGCCGCACTTGGCGGTGGTAGGGATGCCTTCCGACAGCGGCAGGCTAGGGTCCAGGGGCTTGGAGCGGGCGTCCGAGAGGATGGTGATGTCGCGGTCGGCCTGCACCCGGGTGGCCATGGCCCATTCCACCTCCATGGCGTCGTAGACGTCGATCTCGTCATCCACGATCACCACGTGCTTGAGGTCCGCCACCGACAGCGCCGCCATAATGGCGTTCTGGGGATCGCCCGGCTGTTTCCTGATGGCGATGACGGCGTGCCAGTGGCAGCAGCCTCCCGGCGTGACGTTCACCGCGGTCACCGTCACCCCGGCCGCGTCGAGGACCCGCTTGAGCACCGCCTGGAAGCCGTGCTCCTTGATCCAGATGTTCTCCCAGGGCATGTGCAGCGCGTAGTAGATGGCGTCCTCCCGGCGCGAGATGGCCTTCACCCGCACGTGGGGGTTGTAGTGCACGTCGCCCATGAGGCGCGTCATCTCGCCGAACCGGCCCTCCTGCCGGGTCCAGCCCGTGGGCAGGATCTCCGCCTCCAGCACGATCTCCGCGTCCGCCAGGCAGGGGGCGTCGATGGTCCTGCAGGCGCCCAGGCGCACCGGTCGTCCCAGCATGCCGCCGGCGATGGCCAGCTCGTTCCGCCCCAGGGGCGCCTTGTAGAGGGACGCCATCAGCTCCACCGGGTGGGTGCCGATGTTGATGGAGACGGGCAGCGGCGCGTTGGCCGCCAAGGCCTTCTCCGCCAGCCTGCGCAGGTTGTTGGGCGTGACGATGTCGATGCCGGTGAGGGCACGTTCCTTTATCTGGAAACGGTACGTGCCGGCGTTCAAGCCGTGTTCGGGATCGTGGGCCAGGGTGACGCCGGCCGTAATGGTGGGGCCGCCGTCGAACTCGGAGAACACCGGCACCGGCAGGTCGAAGAGATCCACGGCGGCCCCTTCCCGATACCAACTCCTCGCGCCGCCATCGCCGACTTCGATGGGATCGACGGGATGATCGAGGGCGTGGCCGAGCCGCCGCTCCATCTGCGCGTAGTCGCAACCGGCCGACAGGGCGATGCGCCCGCGGTCGTTCAACAGCCCCGAAACGACCGGCATTTCGTAGCCGCGCACCGTGTGGAACGACAGCGCCGTGGACGCCTGGTCCACCAGCGCGGCGATGTGCCGGACGTCCACGGGTTTGTGAATGTCGACGAGTTGGCCGGCGTTCCGCAGATCGTCCAGGAAAGTCCGGAAAGTCTCCATCCGCTCACCCGGTCAGCTTGCTCATGAGCCGGCGCGCGCGCTCCACCGCGCCGGGCTCGATGGAGAGGGTCGAGGCGAAGTCGCCCAGCGGCTTGGTGGCGTCGATGCCCATCTTCGCGGTGACGGCGTCGGTGGCCGACGGGTCCAGCAATGTTCCCATGGCCTCGTCGATGATGATGACATCCCTGTTGGCCTGCATCCGGGTGGCGATGGCCCACAGCACCTGTTCCTCGTCGAAGATGTCGACGTCGTCATCCACCACCACCACCAGCTTGACGTAGTGGTCGGCGCCCATGACGCTGAAAATGGCCTGCTTCCCCTGCCCCTCGGCGGTCTTGCGCAGGGACACGTAGCAGTGGAAGCTGCCGATGCCGGACCGCACCGGCACGTGCACCGCCTTGAGGTTGGGAATGGTCTTCCCCAGCACGTTGGTGAACTCCACCTCCCGGGGCATGGACAGGCAGCGGCAATGCTCCATGCTGTCGCCGCCGTTGATGTCCTGGTAAACGGCGCCGTTGCGGTAGTGCAGCGCGGTGGCCTCGAAGACGTTCTCGGTGCTCCGGCTCGAAGCGTACCCCGTGAACTCCCCGAACGGCCCTTCCTTCTCTCGAACGTCCTTGAGGATCCGCCCCTCGATGACGATCTCCGACCACCGGGGCACGTTGACGTCCACGGTGGCGCAAGGCGTCAACTCCAGGGGTTCGCCCAGCAACCCTCCCTGCAACGCGAACTTCTCCGTTCCCGCCGGCGGCAAGGTCAAGGCGCCCAAGGAGACCAGCGGGTGCACGCCGATGCAGACCGCGGCTTCCAGGGACTCGCCCTTCTCCTCCGCGCGCCGGAAGTACTCGAACATGCGCCGCCGGGAGTGCAGACTCACGCCCAGCTTGCGCGGCCCCTTGAGTTGCATGCGATGGAATCCCACCGTGCTCATGTCCGACCGCGGGTCCCGCGCCACCACCAGCCCGGCGGTGACATAGGGGCCGCCGTCCTGCTCGAAATGGGTCAGAATGGGGAGCTCCCCCAGGTCCACCGACTCGCCCAGCCGGCTGTTCTCCCGGAAGGGAGCATCCTTCAATATGTTGGGCGGCACGGGTTGCTGGATGCGCTCCTTGAACTCGTTCACCAACCCTTCTTCCGAGGCGCCGAAGGCCCAGGCCAGCCGCGGACGGTGGGCCAGCACGTTGGCCGCCATGGTGAACTCGCTCCCGGTGATGTTCCGGAACATCACCGCCGGACAGGACGGCAGCCGCTCGGCCTCCATGGTCAGGGCCGTGGCCTCGAACTCCCGGGACACCGGCTCCTCGACCTCGAGGAACTGCTCGGGGCACTCATCCTTCAATCGCTTCAAGAAAGTCTGCAAATCCTGTGGCACACGAATCTCCTTCACGGACTAGTGACCTGTAACTCTTTCTCCCACCGCGTCGATGGAGCAGTCCAGGGGTTCCGGTGGATGGACGGCCCGCAGGGCGGCGTCGACGTCCTTGAGACCGTGGCCCGTGGAGAGGACGACGACGCGCTCGCGGGACGGGACCTCGCCCTGGTCCGCCAGCTTCACGAGCGCCGCCACCGCAGCCGCCGCGGCCGGCTCCGCGAACAGTCCGGCGGTCCTGCCCAGCAGCGCCATGGCCTCGAGTATCTCGCCGTCGGACACGCTTACCGCGCTCCCGCCGGAAGCCTTCAGATCCTGCACCGCCATCACCCCGTTCCGCGGCAGCGCGACGCTGATGCTGTCCGCCAGGGTGTCTTCCACCACGGCACGGATGGCGCCGTCGCCGTCAAGGGCCTGCTTGATGGATTGGGAGCCCTCGGCCTGTGCCGCCACGAGCCGCGGCAGGCGGGGGATCCACCCCACCCGGTAGAGATCCGTGAACCCCTTCCACACGCCGCTCAGGATGCAGCCGTCGCCGGTGGCGACGATGACGGTATCGGGGGGCTCCCAGCCGAGCTGCTCGGCGATCTCCAGCGCCACGGTCTTCTTCCCCTCCACCGTGTAGGGGTTGTAGCCGGTGTTGCGGTTGTACCACCCGAAACGGTCGCTGGCCTCGACGCAGAGGCTGAAGGCTTCGGAATAGGTGCCGCGGACGGAAAACACGTCCGCCCCGAAGACCAGAAGCTGCGCCACCTTGGCCCGGGGCGCGGTTTCGGGCACGAAGATGTGGCACGGCAGCTCCAGGGCCGCGGAAAGGCACGCCAGCGACGCGCCGGCGTTGCCGGTGGAGGCGGCGGCGAACTCCCGGCGCCCCAGCTCCCGCCCCTTGAGCAGCACCACGGAACTGGCCCGGTCCTTCAGCGAAGCGGACGGGTTGACGGTATCGTCCTTGATCCAGAGCCGTTCCAGGCCCAAGGCCTTTCTCAGACCGGGCACCGGATAGAGCGGCGTCCCTCCCACCGCCAGCGGGAACTCGACCCGGCCGGCGGCCAGCGGCAGCAGCGGCAGATAGCGCCAGTGGTCCCGGAACGGCAGGTTGGCCACGCCGCCACGGCCGGCCGACGCCCGGATCCGGTCATAGTCGTAGGACACCCGCAGGGTGCCGAGCTCGCCGCATTGGGGGCAACTGTATTGGCTGGGACCTTCCCGGTACGCGGCGCTGCAGAGGACGCAGGTCAGGCTTTCGGGAAGAGGCATCGCGAGGGCATTACGACGTCACCGCACGATGTGCAGGTTCCGGCGCGCCAGATTGGCCTTGTCTTCGTCACGAATGGGGTGCTCGCGGTCGGGGATCTCGGCGGTCTGGTCCTTTCCGAACAGCGGCGTGGAGAAGTAGCGCATGCCGGTGTCGTTGATCATGGTGACGATCATCTTCGTGGCCGGCAACGCCGCCGACAGCTTGTTGGCCGCGGCCACGTTGCAGCCTGACGAGATGCCGCAAAGGACCCCCTCTTCCCGCGCCAGGCGCCGGGCCATGGCGATGGAGTCCTCGGAGGAGACGGTCACCACGCCGTCCACGTAGTCCAGGTCCAGGTTCTCCGGGATGAAACCGTCGCCGATGCCCTCGATGGCGTGGGGTCCCCAAGCGCCGCCCGACAGGATCGGACACTCCGCCGGCTCCACGGCGTAAATCTTCGCGTCCGGGTTTTGCTCCTTCAGGTACTTGCCGACGCCGGACACGGTGCCACCGCTGCCCTGGGAGGCCACGAACACGTCCACCCGCCCCGCGGTCTGCTGCCAGATCTCCGGCCCCGTGGTCTCGTAGTGGGCGGCGATGTTGTCCCGGTTGGCGAACTGGCCGGGTTCCCAGTAGCGGCCCGGCTCGGCGCGCTTGAGCTCCTCCACCTTCTCCAGGCACAGGTCCACGTCGCTCTCCGCCCCGGGGGTCAGCACCAGATCCGCGCCGTAGGCGCGCATGGAAGCCTTGCGCTCCTCGCTCATGCCCTCCGGCATCACCACCACCACCGGGTAGCCGCACACCGCGCCGATCATGGAGGTGGCGATGCCGGTGCTGCCGGTGGAGGCTTCCAGGATGGTCATGCCGGGCTTGAGGTCCCCCCGCTCCTCGGCGCTCCGCACCATGCGCCGCAGGATCCGGTCCTTGAGACTCGACGACGGGTTCATGAACTCGAGCTTGCCGCACAACGCCTGCGGTCCCGCCGCCACCTTGCGCAGCCGGAGCAGCGGCGTCAGGCCCGCGGCCTCGGTGATGTCCTCCGCGATCCGTCCTCGGGATGACCAATCCGTCATGGTTGCGCTCTCTCCTGTCCGGGCCGATGACGCGTCAGATGCCCAACATCGCCCGGGGGTTATCGATGATGAGCTTCTCCACGTTCCTGGGAGAGACTCCCTTTTCGTAGAGCCCCTGGGCATAGAGCCACAACGCCTCCGGCGGCAGCGGGTTGTGGGACTGGCCGGTGTCGCTCATGACCACGCAGTTGTCGAAGCCCATGGAATCCATGATGCCCTTGGTGAACTCCAGGTTCACGTACGCCCACATGGGCGAGATGGTGCAGTAGCCGAACTCGCCGATGGCGCCGTAGCGCATCATCTGCTTCAGGAAGTCCAGGTTCATGCCCGCGGGCACCCGGAAGTAGGGGTGGGTGATGAGGATCTTCTTCACTCCCCGCTCGTGGGCCGCCTTCACCAGCAGCTCGATCTCGGCGAGGGAGAGGTGCGCGGTCCCCAGTATGGCGTCATGCTTGGCGATGAGTTCCAGCACCACCATGGCCTCGTCCACCACCTTGCCGTCCTTGACCGCGGAAATGGGGTCGCCCCACACGAAGTCCGAGCCGCTGGTCTGGGTGTCGTAGCTGCCCCGGGCGCCGTGGATCTCCACGTGATGCGCGGCGTCGATGGTGGGCATCCAGATTTCCTTGGCGCCCAGCCGGAGCCCCACTTCCGCCGCCGCCGGGTTGATGCCGCCCACGAACTGGTTCATCACCACGCCGCCGAACACCTTGATGTCCGGGAACTCCTTCTGGATCAGATAGGCGCGGCTCACCGTGCTCTCGTGGTGGCATTTCAGCACGATGGCGGCCATCCCCGCCTCCGAGGCGGCCTTCACGGCCTCACGGTCGTCCACCCGCCGCTGGAACACGCATGGATAGGAGTGCACGTGCAGGTCCACCGCGCCGTCGAGCTTCATGAATTCCATCGGGTTTCCTCCTCAACCCATGCCCACCAGCTCCACGTCCAGTTGCCGCCCCACGGCTTCGAGGGCGGCCTGGTTGCTGGTGACGATGGGCATGTCGTACAGCTTCTTCAAATCCGGCAGCGTCGCCACCGCCTGGTAGTTGGTGCAGGAGATGAACAGGGCATCCACTTGCGGCCCGGCGCCCAGCTTCTCCCGGGCGAAGGCCAGGATCTCCGGCGGCTCCACCAGCGCCAGGTTGAAGTTGACGCTGATCCCCATGCCGTGAATCGAAGCCACCTCTATGCCGTCGTCTTCCACGCTGGCCTTGATGCGGACGTTGAGGTCCTCGATATAGGGCGTGAGCACGGCCACCCGCCGGGCATTGAGCGACATGAGCTTGCGCCGCACCGACTCGATGACGCTGACGGTGGGCTTGCCGGCGACGTCCGAGATGCGGCGGCACAGATCGGCGTCGTAGGCGTTGCCCCGCAGCGCCCCGGCGCTGGTGCAGCCGAACACCATCAGGTCCGGCCTGGCGGTTGCCACGTCGGCGGCCGCCGGCAGGCAGTGCTCGTCGAGCATCTCCTCCTCGCCCTTGACCGTGGTGGCCTCCATGTACATCCGGCCGGTGTGGACGGTGGCCGACGCCGGCAGGTGACGGTAGAAATCCACCTCCATGACCGTGTTCGACGAAGGGACGAGCAGTCCGACGCGTTGACCCAATCGTTGCCTCCGTTTCAATCTTCTTCGAACTCGCCGCGGGCCCTGGCCTCCTGGATGGCGAAAAAGACCCGCTCCGGCGTGACGGGAGTCTCGGTGATGCGAATGCCGATGGCGTCGTAGATGGCGTTGAGGATGGCCGGCGTCGTGGGAATGGTGGCCGGCTCGGCCACGCCCTTGGCGCCGAACGGACCCCTGGGATCCGGCACCTCCACGATCTCGCACTCGATGTCGGGCACGTCCATGGACGTGGGCACGAGATAGAACGCCAGTGATGCCGTGCGCGGCACGCCGTTCTCCAGGATGTGCTGCTCGTAGAGGCCGTAGCCCAGGCCCATGGCGGCGCCGCCCTCGATCTGCCCCTCCACCGCCACCGGGTTGATGGCCTTGCCGGCGTCGGTGGCCGACACCAGCTTGGTCAACCGGATGCGACCGGTCTCGGTGTCCACTTCCACCTCGGCCAACTGGGTCGCCCAGCCGTAGGTGGCGTAGGCGTCGCCCTGGGAGGTCTCCGGGTCCACGTCCTGGGTCGTGTTGTCGTGCCAGCCCCAGGCGGCCGCCCGCCGTCCGTGGAAGTGGAGCTGATGCGCCACCTTGCCCACCGAAACCAGCGGCCGGTCGGTGCCGGTCTCGCACACCTCGCCCCGGCGCACGTGCAGGTTCTCCTTCGGACATTCCAGCATGCGCGAGGCCATGTCCAGGATCTGCCCGCGCAGCTCCTGGGCCGCGTTCTGCACCGCCACGCCCTGGACGAAGGTGGCGCGGCTGCCCGACGTGGGCCCCGCGTCCGGCGTGCTGCCGGTATCGGCGGCCACCACGCGGATCTGATCGGGCTCGATGCCGAGCTCCTCCGCGGCCACCTGGGTCACCACGGTCATGACCCCCTGCCCCATGTCGCACGCGCCCGAGTAGACCGTGGTGGTGCCGTCCTCGGCCATCTCGATCTCGGCCGAGCCGATGTCGGCCCGGCTGAAACCGTAGCCGATGCCGTAGTACATGGAGCCGATGCCCAAGCCTTTTCTCGTTGCCATGGCCGTTCAGCCCACAAGCCTCACGCGTGAGGCCGGTTGAAGCGCAGGTCGTGGGCGCTCATGTAGTCCTTGATCCGCTGCAGCGTCGCCTCGATGCCGCAGCCCTCGTTCATCAACTGTCCGGTGGAGGAAGCGAGCCCCGGCTTGAGGCAGTTCTTGATCCGGAACTCCAGCGGCGACATGCCGAGCCGGTGGGCCAACTGGTCCATCTGCGACTCGTGGGCCACCGCCGCCTGCATCACCCCGAAGCCCCTCATGGCACCGGAGACGAGATTGTTGGTGTAGAGGGTGTAGGTGTCCACCCGGATGTTGGGCACGTCATAGGGGCCGGTGGCGTGGATGCCCGCCTTCTTGATCACGTAGGCGCCGAGAGAGACGCCCGCGCCGGTGTCGCCGTAGATGTCCCCGTCCAGGAACGTCAGCAGTCCGTCCTTGCGGGCGCCGGTGCGGAAGTTCATGGCCATGGGGTGGCGCTTGGTGTTGGCGATAAGGGACTCTTCCCGGGTGTAGACCAGGCGCACGGGCCGGCGCGTCTTCAGCGCCAGCAGGCCGACGTGGATCTCGGCCGTGATGTCGTCCTTGCGTCCGAAGCCGCCGCCGATGGGGGCCTGGATCACCCGTACCTTGTTCATGGCCAGATCCAGGGCCGGGGCGATCTGACGCCGGTCCCGATAGGGGTACTGGGTCCCCACCAGGATGTTCAGAACGCCGGAGGGATCGACATAGGCCAGGCCCGCCTCCGGCTCCATGGGGACGTGATCCATGCGATGGGTGTGGTAGGCGTTCTCCACGATCACGTCCGACTCCTGGATACCCTTCTCCAGGTCGCCCTTGCGCACGGTCGTGTGCTGGAACACGTTGCCGCCCTCGTGGATCGCCGGCGCCGTCGGGTCCAGGGCGTCCTCATAGGTCAGAATGGGGCGCAGGGGCTCGAGATCCACCTTGATCTTCGCCACCGCCTCCTCGGCGGCTTCCTCGTCCTCGGCCGCCACCAGCGCCAGGGCGTCGCCCGCCGACCGCACCTTGTCGTCGGCCAGCGCCCGCTGGTCCGGCACGGCCAGTCCGTAACGGTTGGTTCCGGGCACGTCCGACGCGGTGAGCACCGCCGCCACGCCCGGCACCCGGGCGGCCTCGCCGGTGTCGATGTTCCGGATCACCCCGTGGGGCGCTCCCGCCCACAGTATCTTGGCATGGAGCATGCCGGGCACCACCATGTCGCCCACGTATTCGGTGGACCCCAGCGCCTTCTCCAGCGCGTCGGGCCTGGTGACGTTCTTGCCGATCCAGTGATATGCGCCGGCCGTCTCCGGGGACGTGTCTTCGCTCATGACGCCGCCCTCCCGACCTCTTCCGCGGCCGCTCGGACCGCCTTGACGATCTTGCCGTATCCCGTGCAGCGGCAGATGTTTCCGGAAATGGCGAAGCGGATCTCCTCGTCGGTGGGATGCGGATTCTCCTGGAGCAGCGCGTAGGCGCTCATGATCATTCCGGGAGTGCAGTAGCCGCACTGGACGCCGCCCTGCTCCACCATCTGTCGTTGCACCGGGTGGGGAGTCCCGCCTCCGGCCAGCGCTTCGATGGTGACGATCTCCCGGCCCACGGCGTCCGGAACCAGCACCAGGCAGGACACCACCGGCCGGCCGTTCAGCAACACCGTGCACGAGCCGCATTCGGCCTCGTTGCAGCCCTTCTTGCTGCCGGTGAGCCGGAGGTTCTCCCGCAGCACGTCCAGCAACGACTCGTGGGGCTCGGCTTCGGTTTCCCTGGTTTCTCCGTTCACCCGTAGTGCGTAGCTTTGTCTCATGCCGTTTCCGTATCGGAGCGGGCCCGGGCCCGCTCCATTGCCCGCCGCAGCACGCGTCTCACAAGAATTCCCACCAGCTCCCTGCGGTAGGCCGCCGACCCGCGGATGTCGTCGATGGGCCGGCATTCATCCATGGCCGCCCGGCCCGCCCGTTCCAGCACCTCGGGCGTCAACTCTTTCTCCAGCACGAACTCCTCGGCCCTGAGAGCCCGCACGGGCGTGGGCGCCACCGCGCCCAGCGCGATCCGCGCCGCCGCCACCCTTTCGCCGGCCTTGTCCAGCGTCACGGACGCCGCCGCGCTGGCGATGGCGATGTCCATGGCCGACCGCGGCGTAAAGCGCTCGAAGGCGTCGCCGGTGTGCGGCGCGGGCTCCGGCACCTCCACCGCCAGGAGCAATCCACCCGTACCCAGCACCGACGCGCCGGGCCCCTCGAAGAAATTCTCCACCGGCACCGTTTCCTGCCGGGACTCCGGGGTACGCACGCTGGCCGTGGCCCCCAGCGCCACCAGCGGCGGCGCCGTGTCCGCCGACGGCGAGGCGTTGCACAGGTTGCCGCCCACGCTGGCGATGTTTCTCAACTGCAGCGACCCCACCACCCGAAGCGCCTCGGTGACGGAGGGGAAACGCTCGCCCACGGCGGCCGCGGTCTCCAGGTCGCGCATGGGCGTGCAGGCCCCGAGCCGGAGCCCCTCGCCGGGCTCCCGCGCCCAGCCCCAAAGCTCCGGTATCCGCTTCAGGTTCACCAAGCCCTGGGTGCTCACCACCCGACGGCGCAACTGTATGACGATGTCGGTGCCGCCGGCAAGCGGTCTGCGGGCCCCCTTCCCTTCCCGCAGCAGCTCGACCGCCTCATCCAGCGTCGCCGGCTCGAAATAGTCAAACCGCATGTGCTCTCCCTCGGCGCATCCTTCAGGTCAACTTGGGAATCACGTCCGAGGCGATCCTCTCCAACTGCTCCGGCTGGTACCGGTAAGGGATCAGGATGATCCGGTCCACGCCGGCGTCCACATGGGCCTGGAGCTGCTCCGCGCACTCGTCGGCGGTGCCGCGGATGGCGTGATCGATGGTGGAGTCGCTCCACTTGGCGATGTCCCACTCGGTGGTGAGCCAGTGGCGCATGGGTTCGTCAGCCGCCTCCCTGGAGGGGCCCACGTAGATGGCGAGCTGGTTGGTGGCGGTCAGCTTCGACGGGTCGCGGCCGGCCTTCTCCGCCGCCTCCAGGACCTTGGCCCAGCTCTTGGAGAAACCCTCCGGCGTGTAGAAGTAGGTGAGCCAGCCGTCCCCCTTGCGGCCCGCCCGGCGCAGCACCCGGTCGATGTAGCCGCCGATGAGGATGGGCGGATGGGGCTTCTGAACCGGCTTGGGCAGAAGCACCGCCGACCGGAGATTCAGCTCGTCCACCTGCTCGGTCACCATGTCCTCGGTCCAGAGCCGCACCAGCAGGTCGAGGTTGCGCTCGAAGATGCGGCCGCGGTCCTTGAAGGAGATGCCGACGGCGTCGAACTCCCGGGCGTACCAGCCCGAGGCCGCCCCGAGCAGCAGGCGCCCGCCCGAGATCTGGTCCAGACTGGCCAGGACCTTGGCGGTCACCACCGGGTTGCGGAGCGGCAGCACCATCACCCCGGTGCCCAGCCGGATGCGCTCCGTGCGGGCGGCGATGGCGGTGAGGATGGTCAGCGAGTCCAGCACCGGGAAGCTCGGGTCCACCCCCAACAGGACGTGGTCCCAGGCCCAGAGCGACTCGAAGCCCAGCTCCTCGGCGCGCTGGGAATAACGTACCAACCCGTCCACGTCCGGGGTCTCCCCCGGACCGACGAAATTGCGAATGGCGACTCCAAACTGTACCGGCATGAATGATGGCTCCGTCAATGTTTCGGACACGGGCGGGGTTGAAACCCGCCCCTACGGCACCCTGTTGGCGCTGCCACGGGTCCGGACTACCCGAGAAAGTTCCTCTCCGGGTCGATGCTCCGCAAGGTCTCCAACTCCTCTTCACTGGGCGGCTCGGTGACCGGCAGGTCGTCCGGCACCGGCAACTCGAACCCGGTATTGTCCAGCACCTCCTGGACGGTGACGCCCGGGTGGAGGCTCTCCAGCCGCAGGCGCCGGGTCTCGTCGTCGAACGCCAGCGTGCCCAGATGGGTCACGATGCGGCTGACGGTGCCGAACAGCAGCCCCGCCTTGCGGCGCGAGTCTCCGCCCGCCAGAAATCCCGGACTGGTGACGAAATCCACCCGGGGCACGAACCGCCGCCGTTCATGCATGGTCACCACCATGACCTTGCGGCACAGCGAGATGATGTCGTTGGCGCCGCCACTCCCCGGCAGCCGCACCTTGGGACGCTCGTAGCCGCCGATGACGCTCGAGTTGAGGTTCCCGTGACAGTCGATCTGCGCGCCGCCGACGAAGCCCACGTCGAGGAAACCCCGCTGCGCGAACAGGAACGTGTCGGTGATGCCCGGCAGCATCTGCGCCCTGGGCGCCGTGCGCATCTCGTTGGTGGAGTACGGCAACCGTCCCGGTACCATCCGCGGCCCCATGCTGCCGCCTTCCACCACGATGACGAGCTCGGGGGCGCGGGTCTTCTGCGCCAGCACCGCGGACACCAGCGGCACGCCCACCCCGGCGAACACGGAGGTCACGCCCGCGAGCTGGCGGGCGGCGACCACGGCCAACAGCTCGGTGGCGGAGTAGCTCATCGCGGCCCCAGCAGCTCTTCGGCGCAACGTCTCTGCCGCGCCAGCGCCTCTTCGCCGAACAGCGCCAAGTATTCCTCGTGGCCCGAGACCCCGTAGACGTAGCGGTCGAGATAGTCGTTGATGGCGCCGGTGCCTTGGGCCTTGACGGCGTCGGTGTAGGCCTCGAAGTGGGCGAAGTCGGCTTCGTACAAGCCGTAGCACTCGTGCGGGAAGGAGCCGTACGGCATCTCCACCACCGCGTCCACCACGAGCCCCGGAATCACCGTGCGGTCCGGCCGGTCGCGCACCTCCTCCTCGTCGATGATCTCTTCGGCGGTGACGATGACCGTGGCGGCCGCCTTGGCAATATCCGTGTCCATGTGCGGGTAGCCGTCAATCTGACAGTTGCCGAAGCGGTCGGCCCGATGCACGTGGATCAGCGCCACCTCGGGGAACAGGGCGGGCACGAGACACAGCGTCTCCGCCGTGAACGGGCACTCCATGGTCCTGGTGTCGGTGACCCCCATCAGATCCGAGCCGAGCATGGTCAGGGTGGGCAGGAACGGGACGCCCATGGCGCCGGCGCGGTAACGGAGGCCGAGGCCCAGGTGGCTCCACTCTTCGAACCGGATGCGTCCGCCCTCCACTTCCTCCCGGAGCTTGATGGAGAGGCCCCAGGGAAGCGCGATGTCGAACCAGCTCGTCATCAGCCCGTCCACCGCCTTGGCGGCCATGAACAACTCGCCCTCGTAGCACATCAGGTTGCGCGACAGGGTCAGGCCGCGCCTGTGCTGGCGCAGCACCTCCATCAACGCCGCCAGCGGGCTGCGCGAGAAGAGGCACCCTCCGATGGCGATATGGTCGCCATCCCGGACCCTCTGCACGGCCTGTGCCAGGGTGGTGAGCTTTTCACCGGTGGATTGGGGCTTGGCCTCGAGCCTCCGCCGGGCCTCGACGAAATCGGCGGATTTCATGATGTCCAAAGGCTGCTAACACTAAACCCCTATCCAGTCAACTCCGCCCCGGCGACGAAGCGGAGGCACATCCTGTCGATGGCGTCGATCCGGGCCGGGTGCATCCAATGGAGGCTCGGGTCGGCGCGAAACCAGGTCAACTGCCGTTTGGCCAGCCGGCGGGTCGCCTGCTGCATCGACGACAGCGTGTCGCTCCGGCTCAACTCTCCCGCCAGGCATTGAACCGCCTGACGGTAGCCGACGCTCTGAAGGCTGCGGAGACCCGGCCCATAGCCCCTGTCCAGAAGCTCCCGGACCTCGTCCAGCAGCCCCGCCTCCAGCATTTCCGCGCACCGGCGGTCGATCCGTTCGTACAGCTCGGAACGGGGCCGTTCCAGTCCCACGCCCAGCACCTCAAAGGGCCGGTCGTCGAATCCGTGCTCCCGCTGCCATTGACTCAACGGCTTTCCGGTGCCCTGGAAGACCTCCAGCGCGCGTATGATCCGGACCTTGTCGTGGCGGTGGATCCGTCCGGCCGCGTCGGGGTCCACGCGCCGCAGACGCTCGAAGAGATGCCCCGGCCCCTGCTCCGCCGCGGCCTGCTCCAGGGCGGCCCGGAGCTCCGCGTCCCGCGGCGGGCCGGCGAACAGGCCCCGGGCCAGGGTCTTCACGTACAGGCCGGCGCCGCCCGCCACCAGCACGTTCCGGCCGCGGGCTCGAATGCCCTCCATGGCCGCCAGCGCATGCTCCCGGAACTGCGAGGCATCGAAGTCCCCGTCCGGGTCCACCACGTCCAGCAGGTGATGCGGCCGCTCCTGCCGCTGGGACGGCGTCGGCTTGGCGGTGCCGATGTCCATGTAGCGATGGACCTGCATGGAGTCTGCGCTGACGATCTCCGCATCGAGCCGGGACGCGAGGGTCAGCGCCACGTCGGTCTTGCCGACGCCGGTGGGACCCACGATGAAAATGACCCTGGGCCTGCTCACGGGACACCCGTCAGGCGCGCCGGAACATCCGCTCCAACTGCGAGCGGCTGAACTGCACCATCACGGGGCGTCCGTGGGGGCACTGTGTGGCGAATTCGGTCTCGTCGAGATTCCGGAGGAGCGCCTCCATCTCTTCCTTCTCCAGTGTCCGGTTGGCCCGGATCACGCCGTGGCACGCGATGGACATGAGACGCTCGTGGAAGCCCCGGTGCAGCTCCCCCGACCGGCCCGTCTCCGCCAGCTCACTGATCATCGCGCGCACCGCGTCCCGGTAGTCGCCCTCGGCAAGGAGGGCCGGCACCGCTCTCAGCGAGAACGTGTTGCGGCCGAACGGCTCGACGGTGAATCCCGCCCGCTCCAGCGCGCCGAGCTGCTCTTCGAGCACCAGGGCCTCGGTGACCGGAAGCTCCAGGACCTGCGGCATGAGCAGTTCCTGTCTCTCGATCCTGCCTTGTTCGAGGTCCCGGCGCATGCGCTGGAAGGCGACGCGCTCGTGCGCGGCGTGCTGATCGATGAGCACCATGCCCGGGGCGCCGTGGCAGAGGATGTAACATCCCAGCACCTGTCCCACGACCGTGAGCGACGAGAACGTCCCGGGCTCTTCGGGCACGTGGGCGCCGGCGGCCGGACGTCCGGCGAAAGGCAAACCTGGCGCGGGGCCGGGGCGGACATGGGGCGGCAGGCCCGTGTGTATGTGCGGGACGCCGTACCCCGGCAACGGCTCACGGACTCCGGCCCCTTCATCCGCGGTCGTGCGCCCCGAAGCGGAGTCGGACGCGAACGGCGTGTTTCCCTGGGCGGCGGCCTTCAGGCCTCCCCGCACGGCTGCCAGAACCGACTCGTAGACCTCGTTCTGGCGGCGGAAGCGCACCTCGGTCTTGGCCGGATGGACATTGACGTCCACGTAGTCCGAAGGCATGTCCAGGTAGAGAAGCACCGCCGGGAACCGTCCCTTCATCAGCAAGGTATCGTAGGCCTGGAGCATGGCGTGGTTCAGCAGCCTGTCCCGTACGAACCGGCGGTTGACGAACGTCAGCATGTACCGGGAGTTGCCGAAGGACTTGGGCGCCTGGCTCGCGAAACCGGTGCACCGGAGAGAATCGCGGTTGAAAGCGAACGGCACCAGATCGCTGCCGGCGTCGCCGAACACCTGCCGCACCCGCTCCTCGAGCCGGGGCGTCGCCAGGTAGTCCGCCAGTCTCTTGCCCCCGTGGTGCAGGCGGAAGTGCACCGACGGATGCGCCAACGCCGCGCGGTTCACCACGTCGCTGACGTACCGGATCTCGGTGCGTGGAGACTTCATGAATTTCAACCGGGCGGGTACGTGGTAGAAAAGGTCCCGCACCTCGACGGTGGTGCCCCCGGGACAGCCCGCGGCCGCGGGAGTCCCCCTGCGCCCGTTCTCGACACGGTACCTGCATCCGGTCTCCCTAGACCCCGGGCGCGACACCATCTCCACCACCGCAACCGAGGCGATGCTGGGGAGCGCCTCGCCCCGAAAACCCATGGTGGCGATGTTCGCGAGGTCCGCCTCGCTTCCGATCTTGCTGGTGGAATGCCGCTCGAAGGCAAGCGGAACGTCCTCGAACGGCACTCCTTCGCCGTCGTCGCTCACCCTGACAAGCGCGGTGCCGTTGCCCTCCACCAGCACGGAAACCTCGCCGGCCCCTGCATCGAGCGCATTGTCCAACAGTTCCTTGACGACGGACGCCGGCCTCTCCACCACCTCGCCGGCGGCGATTCGATCGATCAGGTTGTCCGGGAGCAGAGCGATTTTCATGGAGCTTCCTGACGGCCTTCCGTGGGATTCCCGCGGGCGGCGACACCCGCCGCGAAGCCCTTCGAGATTAACCGGTGCGATCCATGACCGTCAACACGCCCAAGCGGTTCTCCTGTTGACACCCCGAACCCGCCGTGGATAAGCTCCCGCCCATGGAAAAGCCGCCCGCGGCGCACGGACTCTCCGGACACCCCTACCCTTCGGGACCCAATCGGAGCCTTCGAGGGGCGCTGTTCGGGATCTTCCTGCTGCTACCCGTCCAGGGCCTCGCCGCCTCCAAGCCGGCGGTCCGCATGGAGGTGCGGCATGTCGTCGAGGACCCCACGCACCGCACCCCCGTGGTGATACTGACCGGCGCCGGCCGGGTGTTGCCCATATGGATCGGCGCGGCGGAAGCGGGAGCCATCAGCCGCGCGCTCGAGGGCGTGCCTCTTTCCAGGCCGGATACCCACGACCTGATCGGCAACTTGCTGGACCGACTGGACGCCGAACCGGAGCGGGTCACCATAACGGACTTCCGGGACAACACCTATTTCGCCGTCATCACCGTCAAGGCGGGCCGCCGCACGATCACCGTGGACTCGCGCCCGAGCGACGCCATCGCGGTGGCGCTGCGGACCGGCACGCCCATCTACGCCACAACCGAGGTGCTGGAACGGGCTGTCAAACTCGAAGAACGGGAGTTTCCACCGCGTGACGGGGTTACGCGGCTGTTGGGCATGCACCTGCAGGACCTGACGGAGGAACTGGCCCGGCTGTTCAACACCCGACGGCACAAAGGGGTCCTGGTCGCCCACGTGGAACGCGACGGCGTCGCTTCACGGCTTGGTTTCCGGCGCGGTGACGTCATCACCGGGGTGGATCGGCAAACGGTGAGGAACACGCGCGAGTTGAAACGAATACTCCACTCGGGCTCGGGGACCCGGCCACGGATGCTCCACATGCAAAGAGACGGCGAGCCCTTCACCATCGTGGTGGACCCGCCGTCTCGGGAGAAACGCTAGCGGCGCGCGCGGCTAGGAACCGGTCCCGTTGCTGCTGAACAGCACCTTGCCCCACTTCTTCGCGGTGGCATCCAGCACTTCCGGACTCGATTCCGCCACCGGCGGGAACTCGCTCATCCACTCGTAGGGCCGGCACGCGTCGATAATCGCGCGGGAATTGAAACCCTTCTTCGTGGGATGCACGATCGGATCGAGGGGTCCGCTCCAGGCCCGCCGGATGATGTCGATATCCGCGTCCGGGTCCGACCGCGTCGCCATGGCCCAGATCACGTCGTCGGTGTTGGAAGGATCGATATCGTCGTCCACCACGATGACGTAGCGTCCGAGGTACGCGCCCGCGTGGCATTGGGAGGCCACCACGGCTGCCTGGCGCGCGTGGCCGGGATAGCGCTGCTTGATGGAGACGACCATGACGAGGCGGCTGCCTCCGGCCACCATCAACCAGACGCCCTTCACGTCCGGCACCCCCGCCTTCTCCATCTCGTCCCAGATCAGCGCGGAGCGCAGATACGACCGGTACCAGCCGAGCTCGGCGGGCGGCCTTCCCGGCGGTGAGCCCAGGATGATGGGATCGTTCCTGTGGTACATCCGCTTGATCTTCACGATGGGCTCGTTCCGCTCCGCGCTGGCGTAATAGCCGGTCCACTCACCGAACGGCCCCTCCACGCGATCCTCGCCGAAGACCACGTCGCCTTCCACGACGATCTCGGCGTTGGCGGGAACCATCAGCCCGGAATACGGCGCCTTGACGACTTCCAGGGGCTCTCCTCGAAGACCGCCGATGAAGTCATACTCAGGCACGCCGTAAGGCACTTCGATGCTGCCGCCGAGGAAAACCAGCGGGTCGTGGCCGAAGGACATGGCCATCTTGAAGGATTCTCCGGTGGACTGGTACTTGTCCCGGTGTATCCGTCCGTGCTTGCCCGGAGAGATGTAGAAACCCACCGTGTCGGAGTCGTGGACCATGACACGATACGTGCCCCAGTTGGTCCAGCCTTCGTCACGGTCGGCGGTGATGTCGATGCTTCCGGTACCGATGTAGCGGCCGCCATCCCGCTCATGCCACCTGGGCGTGGGGAACTTGAGCAGATCGATGTTGCCCTCCTCGAAGACGTTCTCGAACACGGGACCGTCCTTCAGCACCTTCGCGGGAATGGGCTGGATCTTCTTGTAGTGTTCGCGCCACGTATTGACGAACTCCATCTTGCTGTCGCCGGGCGGCAGGTTGAGCGTCAAACCGATACGTTTCCGCGAACTGAGCGAGTTGGACAGGACACGGTAGCCCTTGGGGTGGTCCTTGATCTCGTCGAACAAAACCGCCGGGCCGTCTTCCTTGCGCATGACCATCTCGGTAATGGCGCCGATCTCGAGATCCCAGTCACAGCCCTTCAGCGTCTTGAGCTCGCCCAACGCGTCCGCCTTCTCGATCCACTCGCGGCAATCATTGAATTGCATCGTTACCTCCACTTACTGGCTTGTATTGACTTGTATCGACCGGGTGGAACCGGTCCATCGACCCGGTTTTCACGCCTTCTGGTACCGGCCCCTGCCGGTGCGCTGGATACGGCCTTCCTTGGACCACCGCACCACCACCTGCCGAAGGTAGGCGCGGGGCTTCTCCTGGGCGGTCTTGTTGGCGCCCAGGGTGTCCAGCGTGAACTCGGCGGGCAGGCTCTCGAAGATCCCGTTCCAGTCGATCATCGAACCCCGCGGGCCCCGTTTCTGGACGTCGCGAGGACCGCGCGGCCGCCCGGCACGCCCGCCCCTCTGGGGACTTCCCCCCTTCTGGGGACTTCCCTCCAGCATCCCGTAAATCTGTTCATGACGCTTGATTTCGTCGCGCAACGCGGCGACGCGATCCGTGGCCGCAGCCAGATCCTTCTTCAAACGATCGATCTGCCGCTTGACGCTGACTCTCAAGTCCAGAACCATTTTGCTCCCCCCTGTTGCTCCCCCCCTGAATGGTTGAGTATCGTTAGCATGGTACCATTCAAAAGACAATTGGACACGTCGTAGAGACTTGGCGTGTCACCGCATGCGGATCGTACGAACCGACTCATGGCCGGCACCAAGATAAAGACCTCGTACGAACTCGAAGCCATCGTCGGCGAGGCACGTTCGACGGGACGGCGCGTGGTCTTCACCAACGGTTGCTTCGACGTGCTCCACCGGGGCCATCTCGCGCTTCTTCGGGAGGCCCGGGGGCTCGGGGACCTCCTGATCGTGGCCGTCAACGGCGACGCGTCGGTACGGGCCCTCAAGGGACCCGACCGCCCCATCCATCCCCGGGACGACCGCATGGAGCTGCTTGCCGCCCTGGAGATGGTGGACTACGTAACCTGCTTCGCAAACGCGGATCCCTGTGATATCATTTGCCGATTGAAACCGGACGTGCTCGTAAAGGGCGACGACTGGAGCCGGGAGGCACTGGCGGAAGGGGACGCGGTGGAACGAAACGGCGGCAAGGTCGTGATCCTGCCACGCGTACCGGACTATTCCTCCACCGAACTCATCGAAAGGATACGAAGACAGTAGCCATGGCTAGAAAATGCACCATTTGCGGCAAGGGGCCCTCGGTCGGCAACAACGTCAGTCACGCGAACAACAAGACCAGACGCCGCTGGCTCCCGAATCTCCAGCAGGTCCGGGCACGCGTGAAGGGCGCGGTGCGGCACATTCGTGTCTGTACGCGTTGCATACGGTCGGGGAAGGTCGAGAAGGTCGCCTGAATCCCGCCCGGGCGCGCGCCGACGGTTTCCGGCTAACCCTGAACCCGATTCGCCTTGTAGACCCCCTTCACCGTGGAAATATCCTGCAACACCTGACGGAGTTGATCGGAACTTGCGATCATGATCTCGAAGGTGTTGACGGCCTTGTCGTCGAACGTTCTTATATGCGCACGAGCGATATTCACACCCGCCTCGGAGATCGCCGAGCTGATGGCCGCCAACAGGCCCGGCTCGTCGGCGCAGCCCACCTCGATCTTCACCGCCCGGGGCATTTGCGCATCCTCTGACCAACTCACCTCCACCCTTCTCTCGGGATCGTTGTCCAACCCCGTGGGACAACTCGCCACGTGCACGGTGACGCCGCGCCCTCGGGTGATGAATCCGGCGATGTCCTCGCCGGGCAACGGATGGCAGCAACGTGCGAACCGGACCAGCACGTCCTCGATGCCCTTCACCCGGACGCCGCGGTCCCTGGAGCCCACCAGCCGGAAGAGGCGCTCCAGTCCGCCCTTGAGCTGTTTCTTGTCGCCCTCGATCTTGTCCGCCGGAACCAGCTTGGCCAGGACCTGCCGCGACATCACCTTGCCGTAACCGAGGCCGGCCAGCAATCCTTCCTCGTTCTCGACCCCGAGCTCCCGCCCCAGGGTCTCGAGCGTCCCCTCCTCCTGAAGGTCCTGAAAATCCAGCCCGTGGCGGCCGAAATCCGCTTCCAGGAGCTCACGTCCCAGGGCCACGCTCCGCTCCCGCTGCTGCAACGCCATCCAGGCCCGTATCCGGGAGCGGGCGCGGGGAGTCTTGACCATCTTCAGCCAATCGCGGCTCGGCGTCTGCTCCTGGGTGGTGATGATCTCCACGGTATCGCCGCTCCGCAGTATGTACTTGAAGGGCACCAGCCTTCCGTTCACCCGCGCGCCCGAGCAATGCTGCCCGATGTCGGAATGGATCCGGTAAGCGAAATCGATGACCGTGGCCCCCTTGGGAAAGCTTTGCAGATCGCCGTTGGGCGTGAACGCGTACACCTCGTGGGGGAAGAGGTCTTGCTTGATGCTGTGCAGGAACTCCTGGGGGTCCGAGAGGTTCTGTTGCCATTCGAGGAGCTGCCGGAACCATGCGAAGCGCTGCATGTCCGTCACCTGCAGATCCTTCTCCTTGTAGCGCCAATGGGAAGCGATGCCCTCCTCCGCCACCCGATGCATGTCCTGGGTGCGTATCTGGATCTCGATGCGCTGGGCGTTGGGGCCGATGACGGTGGTGTGCAGTGACTGGTACATGTTGGGCTTGGCCAGCGCGATGTAGTCCTTGAACCGGCCCGGCACCGGCCGCCACTTCGCGTGAACGACGCCGAGGGACTCGTAGCACTCCCGCACGGTGTCCACGACAATGCGGAAAGCCACCAAGTCGTAAACCTGGCTGAAGTCCAGGCTCTGGTTCTCCATCTTCCGGAAGATGCTGTAGAAATGCTTGGGCCTGCCGCCCACCTCGGCGTCGATGCCCTCTTCCGCCAGCGCCTTGCTCAGACGGGAGATCACGTCATTGGTGTACTTCTCGCGGTGCTTTCGCTTCTGCGCCACGTTGCTCTTCAACTGCGCGTAGATCTCCGGGCGGATGTGCTTGAGGGCCAAGTCCTCGAGCTCGCTCTTGATCCAGTAGATTCCCAGCCTGTGGGCGATGGGCGCGTAGATGTCCAGCGTTTCCTGGGCGATGCGCCGCTGCTTCTCCGAGGAAAGATACTGCAGCGTGCGCATGTTGTGGGTACGGTCGGCCAGCTTGATGAGGACCACGCGGATGTCCTTGGCCATGGCCATGATCATCTTGCGGAAATTCTCGGCCTGCTTTTCCTCGTGGCTGGTGAAGTCCACGCGGCTCAGCTTGGTCACTCCGTCCACCAGCACCGCGACTTCTTTGCCGAACGCCGACTCGATCTCCGGCAGCGTGGCCAGGGTGTCCTCCACCGTATCGTGGAGCATCCCGCCGATGATGCTTGGAAGGTCGAGCTTCAAGTCCGTCAGCAGGCCCGCCACGGCCAGGGGATGGGTCAGGTAAGGCTCGCCGGACAGGCGCTTCTGTCCTTCGTGCACGCGCGACGAGAACTCGTGGGCCTGACGCAACGGCTCCACGTCGGCCCCGGGCTGGTATTGCAGCACCTTGTCGACCAGTTCGCCGATGGCGCTGCCCGCGCCCGCGCGTTTCGGCCGGCGCCGGGGCCTTACATCTGTTTCGGAATGTACCTGCACACCTTGAGCCTTTCAGCCGCGATGATGGCGGCGAGCCGCCTCACCGCCTCTTTCACGTCACGGTTGAGGATAAAGTAATCATACCCCTGAATTTCCTGAATTTCATGCCTGGCGTTGCGCCAGCGCTGCTCGATCGTCTTGCGCGCGTCCGTGCCCCGGGCCGCCAGGCGCCGGCGCAACTCGTCGAGAGACGGCGGCAGCACGAATATGGACACGGCGCTGAGGAAGTGTTTCTTGATCTGACGCGCCCCCTGGACGTCGATGTCCAGCAGCACGTCCCGCCCACGTCGAAGCTGGCCTTCAAGCAGCCGCCGGGGCGTGCCGTACAGCTTCCCGTGGACCTCCGCCCATTCGGCGAAGTCTCCCGCCGCGAGCATTCGCTTGAACACCGCCTCCGACACGAAGTGATAGTCCTTGCCGGGAATCTCCCCGGCCCGCGGGTCCCGCGTCGTGCAGGAGACCGACAGGCTCATGTCCGGATAGTCGCTCAGGACCTTCCGGGTCAACGTCGTCTTGCCGGCCCCGGACGGCGCCGATACGATGAACACGACCCCGGGGCGGCGTTTGGTAAAGCTTCGAATCGAGACCGTCATTCCACGTTCTGGACCTGTTCCCGGATCTTCTCCACGCCTTCCTTGCCCCCGAGCACCAAGCGGACCACTTCCAGTTGCGGCGCCTTGGCGCCGATGGTGGTGAGCTCCCGCTGAACTTCCTGGAGCAGGAAGTCGATCTTCTTGCCCACGGGTTCCCGCTCCCGCATCAGGCCGGAGAGCATCTCCACGTGGCTCCTCAATCTCACCACTTCCTCGTTGATGCTGCCCTTGAAGGTGCCGCTCCCCGCCTCGCCCACGAGATTGGCGGCCGCACCCTGTTCCTGCAGCCGCTGATCGATGGCCCCGGCGCACCTTCCCAGGCTACGGGCCAGCCGGCCCAACTGGCGGGCCTCGGCCCCCATGTCACGCTTGAGGTTACGTCCCTCCCGGTCCCGGGATCGTGTCAGGTTCTTCAGGGCCGCGTCGAACGCCCGCAGCACCAGTCGCTTCTCGCTGCCCTCCACATGCTCCGGTTCCTTGAACTGGAAGAGATCGGGCAGCCGTGGCACCAGTTGAAGGTCGATGTCGCCCTGGAGCCGAAACCGCTTCTTGATACGTTGCAGGGCTTCACAGTACTGCTCCATGAGGGCGTCGTCCACCTCCAGCCGGTAGCCCCGCCCCTTGAGCGGCGTCCGGTCGACATAGACATCCGCGCGCCCGCGGTGGATCCTTGTCCGCGCCTGCTCGCGCAACTCGTCCTCGAGGCCCAGATAGAGCTTCGGCACACGCAGATGAATGTCCGCGTGCCGGTGATTGACGCTGCGGATCTGCACGGAGACCTTGACCTGTCTGTCCTGGAGGATCGCCTGACCAAAGCCGGTCATGCTTCTCATACGCCCCCCTCGCCCAAGAGCCCGCGTATCGCCGATCGAAGTTGCCTCAGGTCGGCGGGCACCGTGCCTCGCCGGCCCACCACCGTGCCGGCAGCGAGATTCCCCAGTATCGCCGCCTCCTCGTAGGAGCCGCCGCCCGCCAACGCCAACGCGCACGTCGCCGCCACCGTGTCTCCGGCGCCGGTCACGTCGAACACCTGACGCGCCGCCGTGGGAAAGCTGCGGGTCGCGCCATCCCGTCGAAAGAGGCTCATGCCGTCCTGACCGAGCGTAACCAGAATCGCCTCGCAACGCCACTTCTCCAGCAGCCTTTCGGCAGCCCTTCGCAACGATACCGTGCTGCCGATGGCGATGCCGGACGCCTCGGCCGCTTCCGCCTTGTTGGGTGTGACCAGCGTGACGTCCCGATAGCGTTCGTAGTTTTCCCGCCTGGGATCCACCACCGCGAGGACCCCCTGGCTCCTTGCCAGGCCGCCCACCAGATCCAGCAACCGGGAGCCGATGTTCCCCTGGCCGTAGTCCGACACCACGATGCCGTCCACCCGGGAGGCGTGTTGTTCCACGAAACGGTACAACCGCCCCGCCGCCTGGCGGGGAAGTCTCTTCGGGTTGTCGTAGTCGAGACGCAGCAATTGCTGGAGGCCCGGGCGGCCCATGATCCGGCTTTTTTCGGTGGTACGCACCCCGGAATCGGGGAAGATTCCTTGCGCGAGAGCGCCGGCGCCGCTCAGGCCGGCGGCAAGCCACCGCCCTGCCTCGTCCTCTCCCACCACGGAACAGACCACCGCCTGTCCGCCGAGACTCCGGATGTTGGCGGCCACGTTCGCCGCTCCTCCGAGGCGGAGCTCTTCGGACGCCACCCGGACCACCGGCACCGGCGCCTCCGGGGAGATCCTGTCGACGTCGCCCCAGACGAAGCGGTCGAGGATCACGTCGCCCACCACCAACAACCGGCGTTTGGAAAAACCCCGGACCAGACCGGCGAGGCGCCTTGCGGATACCGGCGGAGCCCCCCTCACAGCCATGGCCGGGGGTTCAGGGCGCCGGTGTGGCGGGCGCCTGAGTGGCCGGCGGCTGCAGGGCCTGTAGCGACCGCTCGAGCCGGCGCAGCGACTCGCCGAAAGCGGCCCAGTCCCCGGCCCGAAGGGACTCCACGGAACGCCGATAATGCTCCAGCGCCCGCCCGGCCGGATCTCCCGTGTCTTCTCCGGCGGCCGCGGCCTGAACCGCCGCCGGCGATGCCGCCGCCGTACCCTCCACGGTGTCCCCGAACAGCTCATGCAGCGCGTCCTCGAGATTCTCTCTCATGGCAATGCGGTTGCCGAACACCGCCACCACCCGCTTGAGCTCCGGCAGGGAGCCCTGATCCGCCGCCAGGTAGAGCGACTGCACGTAAAGGAGCGAGTCCTGGATGGGAATCGCCAGCAGGCTGCCGCGGATCACGTGGGAACCGCGCTGGCCCCAGAGGCTCAACTGCTGCGAGATGAACGCGTCCTGGTCGATGCGGGCGTCCACCTGCTTGGGGCCGTAGACGAGCCTGGCCTTGGGGAAGTTGAGCGCCAGCAGCTTGCCGTAGTGGGTCCCGTCGCTCCGGGCGGCGAGCCATGCCCGCATGTTGTCGCGATTGTTGGGGGTGAAAGGCAGGAGCAGGACGAACTCCTCCTTGTCCTCTCCGGGCAGGCGCATGATGGTGTAGTAGGGCTCCACCTCCTGCTCTACCTCGTCCACCTGGCGCATGGGAATGCTCAGCAGGTCCTCCTTGTTGTAGAAGACCTGCGGATCCTGCATGTGGTAGGTGGCGTACATCCGCGCCTGCACCTTGAACAGGTCCTGGGGATAGCGGACGTGGGAGCGCAACGCCTCCGGCATCGCCTCCATGGACTTGAACAGGCCCGGGAACCCCTTGGAATAGGCCTGCACCACCGGGTCGCCGGCGTCGGCGATGTAGAAATCCACGGTGCCGTTGTAGGCGTCCACCACCGTCTTCACCGAATTCCGGATGTAGTTGCCGACTCCCTCCCTGGGCTCGGAATACGGATAGCGGTCCGAGGTGGTGTAGCCGTCGATGATCCAGAACAGCCGGCCCTCCGGGGTGACCACCAGGTACGGATCCTCGTCGAAGGTCAGGAACGGCGCCAGCTTCTGCACCCGGTCCTGTATCTTGCGGTAGTAGAGAATGCGGCTTTCCGGCGTGATGTCGTTGGACAGGGAGATCCGCAGGGTCGCGAAACGGGCCGAATACAAGAGCTTGCGCCAGAACGACCGCAACAGCACGCCGCCCTCGCCCTCGTAGGTGGTGTAGATGTTCTGGTCGCCGGACGGATAGTCCAGCTCCTGTGCCAGTGTCTTGACGAACACGTAGTCGTTGGCCACCTCGCCGAAGTAGATCTCCGGCCGGGTCACCTTGACGAAACCCTTGGACACCGGCGGGATGTCCTTGACGAAGAACTCGGGCAGCCCCTCCTTGCTGATCTGGTTCACGGGGCTGTACACCACCCCGTAGCCGTGGGTGTACACCAGGTGCTCGTTGATCCAGATGCGGCTCGGCAACTGCTCGTGGGACAGTTCACGGGCCGAGAGCATCACCTGACGGTAGTTGCCGTCGATCTCGTAGCGATCGTTGTCCACGTCGACGAACTCGTAGTAGGTGCGGATCTGCTGGAGCTGGGCGTAGGTGGACAACAGCGGCATGTAGTTCCACAGCCGGATGTTCTTCACCGTGGCGTCATTCTTCTGAAGGTCGTCCGCTGTCAACACCTCGTTGACCGGAAACTCCTGGGCCTCCACCCGGTCCAGGCCGTAGGCGTGGCGCGTGGAACGGATGTTGCGCTGGATGTAGGGTGTCTCGGCCACCAACTCGTTGGGGACCACGTGGAACTGCTGCAGGAAGGACGGATAGGCGAACATGCCGATGGCGTGGACCGCCGCCAGCGCCCCGAGGCCGATGAAGAGGTACCTGAGGCCCGGCCGGCGCATCTGAAAAAGGCACACCGCAGCCGCCACCACCGCCAGCACGGCCAGCACCCGGAGCGCCGGAAGCCGGGCGTGGATGTCCGTGTAGCCGGCGCCGAACACCACCCCGTTATGCGAGTACATCAGCTTGTAGGCGTCCAGCAGGTAACCCCCGCTCTGGACCAGCAACAGCAACGCCAGCAGTATCGACAGATGGACCTTGGCGGCGCCGTGGACGGAAAGTCCCTCCTCCCCGTACTGGATGCCGCCGTACAGCAGATAGATGAAAGCCGTGGCCACGAGCACGAGCCCGAGGGACACCAGAAACCACCGGTAGATCGCGTCGAGACCCGGAAGCCGGAAGAGATAGAAGCCGATGTCCTTGCCCAGAAGCGGGTCCTGGATGCCGAAGGGGGTGCCGTTGAAGTACAGCAGCGCCGACTCCCAGTGCATCGCCGCCTGCGGCGCGGCCAGGAATCCCAGCACCAGGGCCACCGGCAGCAGCAGCCGCCGGATCAGGGGATCCAGCTCCTCGGGGCCGGGCACCTCCGGATTCGTGCTCTTGAGCGGTACCACGCCTTCGCGGATGCGCGCCGCGAGCTTGATGTTGACGTAGACGAGCGCAAAGAACAGCACGCCCGAGATCACTCCCAGCAGGACCTTGATCCAGAGGGTCTTGGTGAACACGCCCGAATAGCCGATCTCACCGAACCAGAGATAGTCCGTGTAGAGATAGATGGCCTCGCCCAAGAGCGAGAACAGCAGAAACGCGCCGAGCAGGATCAGGCCGATGGATTTTCGCATGGAATCCTCTTCACGTCCGGGCGGACCATGCATCCGCGCATGGCCCGCCGGCTTTGATGCAAACCGTTAAAACGCACCCTTGTAGGAGTACTCGATCTCCGGACCGGTGATGAACTCCAGCAAGGCCGCCTTGCCCTCCTCCGTCGCCCGCCGTGCCCGGACGATGGCGGCGCCCACGGCCGCGGGATCCTCCACCCGCTCCGCCCAGCCGCCCATGGCCCGGGCCATGTCGGCGTAGTTGCCGCCGAGATCCCTGGTGCCGTAACGCTCGTGGGACAGCGCCATGTGGCGGGTCTCCACCGCCATGGTGGAGTTGTTGAGCACGATGGTCAATATGGGCAGGTTCGAACGCACCGCGGTCTCGAAGTCCAGGCCCGTCATGCCGAAGGCAGCGTCTCCCATGAAGTTGACCACGAATTTCCCGGGCGCCGCCAGCTTGGCCCCCAGGTTCAAACCCAGCCCGGTGCCCAGACCGTGGGACTTGCCCCATCCCAGGTAGGACCGCGGCCCGGCCGACCGGTAGAACGGCATGAGCTGGTCCCTCGGGCTTCCGGAATCGTGGGTGACGATGGCCTCCGCCGGGTCCACGGCGTCCATGAACTCGCGAATCACCCGGTAGGGATTGATGGGCACCTCGTCGGAAGTCAGTTTCGGGGTCCATTCCCGCAGCCATTCCTCCCTCATTTCGGCGATCTTCGCCGCGGGAGACCGCCCGGCGCGCGAGCCGCCGTCCAGCAACTCCGTGACGGCTTCCACGAACTGCCGCAGCACGAGCCTGGCGTCGCCGACAATGGGATGGTCGACGTGGTAGTTCTTGCCGATGTCGATAGGATCATCCGTGGCCTGTATGAACGTCTTCCCCGGCGGCATGGGGGTGGTCATGGGGTGGCGGGTCAGACTCGTGCCCACCCCGAAGACCAGGTCGGCCTGCTTGAGGAACCGGTACACCGGCCGGTTCATGACGCCCGAGGCGCTGCCCAGTGACAGCGGATGCGTTTCCGGAAAAGCACTCTTGCCGCCCATGGTGGTCATGACCGGGATGCCCGTGAGCTCGGCCAGCTCCAACAGCTCGGGCGCCGCCTCGGCGTACAGCACGCCCTGGCCGGCATGAATCACCGGATCCCGGGCCTCGAGCAACGCCTTGGCCGCGGCCATGACGTCCCGTGGATCGGCCTCCGAGACCGTGGCCTTGACCGGCCGGTAGGCGTCGAGCACGGCGGGGTCGAGCTGCTCGCCGGCCACGTCGGCCGGAATCTCTACCATGACCGGCCCCGGGCGCCCCATCTTGAGCCTGGCGAAGGCGCGCCTCATGGTGTCGACCACCCGGTCGGCCGTGGTGACCTGCTCCACGAACTTGGTGATGGGAGCGTAGTTCTTCAACGCGCTGAACTGGGGGAACACGCCTTCACGCTCCCGCGTATGTCCCAGGGGAAGGAGCAACACCGGCACCGCGTCGGAGTATGCCGTGGCCACGCCGGCATAGGCGTTCTCCGCGCCGGGACCGAACTGCATCGCGAAAACGCCCGGGGGGCGGCCGTTGTTGACCCTGCTGTAACCGTCGGCGATGCCCACGCCCACCCGCTCCTGGCGGCAGATGACGGGCCGGATGCCGCTCTCCGCGGCCGCCTCGATCAGGGTCGAGGTGGGGAACGAGCTCAAGTAGTCAACTCCCTCACGCCTAAGGATATGGGCGATCACGTCCACCGTTCTCATGGTCTCGACTGCTCCCTCCCGCCGTGTCCGGGAACCGGCCCCGGCGGTTTCATGCTCTTGCTCAAACGAAAATCCGGACGGCGCGCACAGGCTACTAGAGTGTGCGCAGGGCGAACTCACGACACAGGGCTTCCCACGTACCGAGCTCGCCCAGGGTCCGCAGGGTCGCCAAGGTCGGCGGAATCACGGCCATACGCCCCCGCTCGGCGCGCAGGAGCGCCTCCTCCGGGGTGATCCAGAGGCTTTCCGTCACCTCCTCGGACACGTCCAACGGCACCTGGCCTTCCGGGAGGGGGGCCAGGAAGAACCGCGTGTCGAACCGCATGGCATACCGCTCCGGGGTGGTCCGGTGGTAGAAGTAGACGGGGCTGCGGACATCGCAGCAAAGCCCCTCCGACGCCAGCAGCTCGGCAAAGCCCACGTCGCCGCTCAGCAGGGCGGTGCGCCTGGCCGCCACCCTTTCCTGCGTGTCCGCTCCCACCGCCGCGCCGCCGTCCTGGCCCACGCACAGCAGCACTCCCGCCTCCTCGTACAGCTCCCGGATAGCCGCCACCCAATGCGCCATCGCATCCTCCGCGCTCATCTCATCCCCCAGCCGGCTCCTGGCCTCGTCGGGAGAGAGGCCCTGGCAGCGCTCCAGCATGGCGGGAGAGGCATCGGCGCGCTTGACGCTTCCGCCGGGAAAGACGAAGAACCCCCCCAGGAAACGCATCTCCCGCGGCCGGCGCGTCATGAAGATCTCGAATGCGTCGCTCGCCGGCCGTGCCAGGACGATGGTGGACGCCTTTCTGGGAACGACCTTATCCGGCATGGACCCTCGGCATGATTCTCGGGAACGGAATCCGCGCGCGAACCGTGTCAGCCTGCTTGCCCCCGCAGCCTTTCCAGCAGGTCTTCGAAGGATTTCCGGTTGATGACCCGGTTGAACTGGGCGCGATAGTTGTTGACCAGGCTGATGTCCTGGACGACGACGTCGTAGATGCGCCATTTGGCGGGCTCCCCAACGCGGTGCATGCGGTAGTCCACCTTGAACCGGCGTCCGTCCCGGTCCACGATCTCGGTTTCGACCCGGGCGAAACGGTCGTCGATTTCCTCCCCCACCACCTTCGTCCGCTGTCCGTTGTAGGCGGAAATACGGTGCGTGTAGGTCCGTTCCAGCAGTCCGGTGAAGAGGCGCGTGAACTCCTCCCGGTGCTCGGGAGTGCGGCGGCGCCAGTGGGAGCCCAGCGAACGGCGGGCCATCTCGGCGAAGTCGAAGACCGGCAGGACGACGACACGAAGGCGTTCCACCTTCGCCTCCTCTCCCAGACTCGCGTCGCCGAGAATCGCAACGCTTTGCCGCAACACCTCGCCGACTTGCCGTCCGGGGCCCTCCCCGGCCGAAACCGTCCCCGCGAGCCAGCCGATGACCACCACGATCGCACCGAGCCACGCGCGGCCGGGGCGGAGGGACGGGTTCTTCCTCTTCCTGGATGTCTGGTTCATGGCAAACGGCGTCCTGTCTCACGAACCCAATCAATCTAGCCTAATCATCCTCAGGAATCCAAACCGCCGGCACGGATCACGCAAGACGCACGGCCTTGGAGAAATCGTAGTCCGCGGGGACATCGCCCTCGAACTCCCACGCCACGCGGGTGCCGGCCCGATCCGGGCCCATGTGCCGCTCCAGGAACCGGAACAACAGCGTCCACGCCGCTTCAGCCGATTCCGGGCGGTAACGTCCGGGCATGGTGTCGTTGAGCCAGCCGTGCGGCGCGTCCCTGAAAATACGGATGGAATAGCTCTTCCAGGAGTCCTCCAGCGCCCGCCTGAACCGCAGCACGTCATCCACCGAGATGATGTGGTCGCTGTCGCCGAACACCCCCAGCACCGGGCACGACAACCGCTGGATGAACTCGCCCACCGGCGTCGGGCGCTCCTCGTGAGGCTCCCAGTCACGCTGGTAGATGCCGCCGTAGAACACCAACGCGCACCGGAGGTCGTCCCGGTGGGCCGCGGCCAGCAGCGGCTGCCGCCCGGTCTGGCACACCCCCATCACCGCGATGCGGTCGCCGTCCACGTAGTCCAGGCTCCGCAGCCAGGCGATGCACTCGTCCAGGTCCACCAACGCCTCGTCGTCGCGGATGCCCACGCCCACGTCTCCGCGGGCCAGCGCTTCCCGATCCCCGGTGAACCGTGAGAACATGTCGGGAGCCAGGGCCACGTACCCGTTGGCGGCCAGGCGCTCGGCGATGTCCGTCGTGTGCTCCACGACGCCGTAACGCTCGTGAAGCTGAACCACCGCCGGGCAGCGGCCGTCTTCGGGGGCTCTCGCCAGATAGCCCGTCTTCCCCGGAGCGAACTCCACTTCCGAAATCATGTCCGACCCTCCTTCAGGACCCTGCCACAAGCGGTTCGAGCACTTTGCCGGAAACGTAACAGATCGAGCCGGATGAAGCGACGACAGCGCCACTGGTCCGCCCCCGGAATTTGCGGTAGTTTCCCGTGAGGCCCGCAACGCTGGCGCACAACTCGGGAACCACCCTTGACGCATATCACCCGCATCGAAGCGCGCGTCCTGAACGCGTCACTCAAGGCTCCGTTCACCATCGCCGGGGCGCGGCTGGACACGGTGCGCAACGTCGCCGTCCGGCTCGATCTCGCCGGGGGCGCAAGCGGCTGGGGGGAGATACCCATCCTGCCCACGGTCACCCCGGAAGACCAGGCAACGGCGCTGGAAGCGTCGCGGCGGGCGGCACGGGAATGGACCGGCCGGGACGCGCTGCGCTGGCGTCCGCTGGTGGACGCCCTTTCCGGCGCCCTCCCCGGAGCGCCGACGGTACGAGCCGGCCTGGAGATGGCGCTCTTCGACGCCCTGGCGCGCCACTGGGACATCCCCCTGTTCACATTCTTCGGGGGCGCCGCCGACCGCATCGTCACCGACATCACGATCCCCATCTGCGAGCCGGAAGACGCCCGCCGGCTGGCGGCCGAGTACCGGGGCCTCGGATTCACAACCGTCAAGACCAAGGTCGGCGGCGACGTTGACGCCGATCTGGAGCGCGTCAGGGCCATCCGTGAGGGCCATCCCACAAGCGACCTCATCCTCGACGGCAACGAGGGTTATGACGTGGCGCAGACCCTCGCGTTCCTGAAAACCCTCCGCCGCAAGGGTCTCGAACCGGCCCTCCTGGAACAGCCCGTGCCGCGGGAGGACCGGGACGGCCAGGCCCGCCTGGTGCGCGAAGCGGGCGTTCCCGTGGCCGCGGACGAATCCTGCCGCTCGTCCGAGGACGCCGCGCGCATCGCCCGGGACCGTCTCGCCCACGTCATCAACATCAAGCCGGCCAAGTGCGGCGTGGCCCAGGCCCTGGAGATCATCGCCATCGCCCGCGCCTCCGGCCTCGGCCTCATGATCGGCGGCATGGTGGAAACCCGGCTGGCCATGGGGTTCAGCGCGCATCTGGCGGCGGGCACGGGCGCCTTCCAGTGGATCGACCTCGACACCCCCATGCTGCTGGCCGACGACCCGGTGCTCCACGGGTACACGGTCGACGGACCCCGCTACCACCTCGGACACATCACCGCCGGCCACGGCGGCGAGCTCGCGGCATGGTAGCGCCCCGACCCGCCATCATCGTCCACGGCGGCGCCGGCCCGGCCTCCGGCGAGTGGCGCGAGGCGCGGCTCGCCGGAGGCCTGAAGGCCGCCACCATCGGTTGGAAGGCCCTCGAATCCGGACGGACGGCGCTGGACGCGGTCGAAGAGGCCGTGGCGGCGTTGGAGGACGACCCCCTGTTCAACGCCGGCACCGGGTCGTCGCTGAACCGGGCCGGCGAGGTGGAGATGGATGCGGCACTGATGTCGGACACCCTGGAGGCCGGAGCGGTGGCGTCGGTCGCGGGCATCGGGAATCCCATACGGCTGGCGCGGAAGGTGCTGGAGGACGGGCGCCACGTGCTGCTGGCGGGACAGGGTGCATGCGAATTCGCACGGGAGGCCGGTATACCGTTGGTACCGCCCGAAACCCTGGTGACCCAGGCCCAGCACGAACGCTGGAAGCAAGACCATGGCACGGTGGGCTGCGTAGCGGTGGACCGCGAGGGCCACCTGGCCGCCGGCACCTCCACCGGGGGCACGCCGCGGAAGCTCCCCGGCCGTGTCGGCGACACGCCGCTGATCGGCTGCGGCACCTACGGCAACGGCGACGGGGCGGCTTCGTGCACCGGCCAGGGAGAGGCGATCATCAAGGTGGTGCTGGCCAAGACCTCGGTGGACCTGTTGACCTCGGGACTGGCCCCCATGGAGGCGGCCCGACAGGCCGTTGCACTGCTGGCGCGGCGGACCGGCGGACAGGCCGGGGTCATTCTGGTGGACCGCCTGGGCGTCGTCGGCTACGCCCACAACGCGGAAGAGATGCCCGTCTGCCACATCATCGGGGGAGCAGAGCCGGTCACGGCGTTCTAGTGTCCTGTAGTGTCTTGTCCGGTAAGGTTCAACGCGTCAGGCCCATACTTCGAAGCCGGGCCAGGAGGGACTCGGGCGTCATCGGCGCGCTCAACATTTCACGCACCGCCGCTCCGGCCTCGCCGGTTTCCGCGGCCCGGGCCAGGAGGGGCTCCAGCGCCACCTCGGTTTCCGCCCGTTGCCTGATGGGATAGAGCACGTCCATGGCCGCCGCCCGCAACTCATACCGGTCCCGGAACGCGCCCGTGGCGGCGATGAAGTTCCGCGCCACCTCGGGAAGCGCGTCCTCCCAGGACGATTCCCTTCCGACGCCGCTCCGCACGGCGCTGGACGACTGGTCCTTGAGATGGGCGGGAAGCACCAGCGGGCGGACCCGGTCCCGGTAGGGACGATTCCGGGGCTGTTCCAGCAGAGCCGCCAGGTCCTCGCCGCCCCAGTCCTCCCGATTGGCGCCGATGAGCCGCGCGCGGGCGAACAGTGCGTCCAGCGCGCGGTCGCGGTCCTGGTAGTACCTGGGGTCGAAGATCTGGAGCACCTTGTCCATGCCGACGATGAACCAGAGATCCACGCCGCTGCCGCAACAGGCCTGGAACGCCGGCGCCTGCTCGGCGTAAAGGCCGCGGTTGACGACCGCGACGGCCGACCAGGGGCGATCCTGCCCCATCAGTGACAGCAGCAAAAGGCGATCCTCGCGGATCAGGCCTTCCACCCTTTCCTTGTCGACGATGACGCTGCTGAGGGAGAATACGACGTGGTCGAGGTCGAACCGCCGCCGGGCCGCCCGGGCCAACTCCAGGTGAGCGATAGTGGGAGGATTGAAGGAGCCCGGCAGTATGCCCACCCGGCCGCCGTCGATGCGCTCCGGCCCGCCCACCAGGACGGCCTCGGGTGCATCGGCGGCCTCGATGTTCTCAAGCGCCTGCCGGAACCGGAACAGGCGCGTCAGATCGAAAAAGTCCTGCTGCGACAGGCTCTCCTATTTCCAGATATTGGGGCTCTCTTCCTCGGGAAAATACACGTCGCAGAAAGGACAGTGAAACTCCATTCCGGAGCCCAGCATGTGCGGGTTCACGACGAACTTCTCACTGCATTTCGGACACGTCACTTCAACAGCCTGACCCATGAAGCTTTCCTTTCACCAGTGGCCTGTAACTTGCGGATCGACAACAACCTTACAGTCCACTAGGACCAATAGGTGGTGCGGTCTATGGGAATGTGGGAGAGGATCTCTCCCGGTATGAAATCCTCGATCTTGATCCTTTGCATGGCCTCGTCCGGCACCTTCGACACCGGGGAGAACGGCCGGTCCAGCGGCCGCGTGGCATCCACGATCATGCCGGAGGTCTTGATCTCGTCCACCAGCGACGGGTCCAGGAAGTTGCCGCGGAAGAGCGGCTTCAGGATCGACACCTGACGGTGCGGCTGCACCCGTGTCGCCAGGGCCCACAGGATATCCGTGGAGTCATAGACGTTGATATCTTCGTCGAAGACGAAGACGTTCTTGGTATGGTCGAAGGTCAGCGCCGCGGCCGCCGCCCGGCCGGGATCGCCTTCGGACATCTTCTTCATGGAGATGAACACGTTGTAGTGGGCGTGCCGGCCCATCTTGCACACCGCCGTCACCCCCGGCACCGCCTCGCGGCAACGCCGCAGGTACGCGCCCTCCCGCGGCAGGTCCATCCAGGGCTTGTCGCCTTCCGGCGTGATGATGGACTGGAACATGGCGCCCTTGCGCCAGTTCATGGCCGTGACCTTGTAGTCCACGCAAGTGGTGTAGCGCTGCGGCCCGAGATAGCCCGGGGCCTCGCCGAAGGGACCTTCCACGACGCGCTTGTTGGGTTGCAGCAGGCCTTCGATGACCAGCTCGGCGTCCGCGGGTATCAGGAAGTTGTCGCCCCAGGTGGAGGACGGAGTGAGCCGCAGAGGCTCCTGCATGTAGCCGCCGATGATCTCGAACTCACTCACCTCGAACGGGCCGCTGTAGCAGGCACCCATGTGGTAGGCCGGGTGGTGCCCCAGGACCGTGGCCACGGGACACTCCATGTTGTTGTCCTCGTAGTCCCTGAAGATCTTCCACAGGTGGCGCGGCGAGGCGTACAACGCCGTGCTCTGGGGCGACTTGATCTCCATCCGATGGTACGAGCAGTTGTAGATTCCGGAGGTCCGTTCCTTGGTGATGGTGGACATGACGATGTAGGGGCCGCCGTCCATGTAGTGATGCCGCATGATGGGAATCTGATAGATATCCACGTCCTTGCCGCTCTGGACGTTCTCCATGACGGGCGCCTGGTCGCGTTCGATGACCACCGGGGCGATGCGGTGCTCCTCGAGCTCCAGACAGCGGTCGGTCATGGCCTCCCGGCTCATGCTCCTGTCCATCCCGAGAGCGACCTGGGTCTTGCCCTGCGAGATCTCGCAGTTCATGGTCAGCTTGATGTCGGACGGCTTCCCGTGAAGGTCCAACGGGTTGTCGAAAACCAGGATGGGAAACTTTCTCTCCGCATCGAGGTGCTTGATGAGCGCGCTCACGTCGTAATGAGCCGGATCCACCTGCTTGGTCACGTGGACCACCTCGTTGGGAATCTCTCGCCGGCAGTCTTCCAGAAACGATCCCAGGCTCTTGGGCATGTATCACCTCTTTCCTGAAGTGTTGGATTCTCAGTGCTGGATTTCCGAAGATTCCGGGTTCTTAACCGAAGCACCGGAGGTTGTCAAATCGGCACCCGGGCCGGCATTTGTGGTTGACATGCGGAGTCCCCCCGAAATAGAAGAACACTGGACCAACCCAGGAAGGAGCACTCAATGAACCAACGTTCCGCATCCCTTGCAGCCGTAATCGCGGCCCTGTTCATCGTCCTCGCAACTCCGACTCACGGAGCCGATACCTCTTTCAAAGGCAAGACCGTGGCCATCCTGATCCCCTACTCCGTGGGCGGCGCCGCGGACATCATGGCGCGCCAGATGCTTCCGTTCATCGGCAAGCAGATTCCGGGCAACCCCACCACCATCATCAAGAACATGCCCGGCGGCGGCGGCATCGTGGGCGAGAACTGGGTGTACAACTCCGCGCCCGCCGACGGCACCATCATCGGGCAGTTCTCCACCTCGGTGACCGACACCATCTTCAAGCCCGGCAAGGTCAAGTTCGAGCTCGCCAAGCTCCAGTGGCTGGGCGGCGTGCGGGAGACCACCGTCACTTTCGTCAGCAAGGAGCTGGGCATCACCAAGGGCACCGAGCTGGGCGCCGTCAAGAAAAAGCTCTTCTTCGGCACCACGTCGATCCAGAGCCCGCGCTCCATGATCCCGCGGCTGCTCCTGAAGATCCTGGACAAGGACCACAAGCTGGTGACGGGCTACGGCAGCAGCGGCGACATGCGCGCGGCCATCCGCCGGGGCGAGTTGAACATGACCAATGACAGCCAGAGCGGCTACTTCGCCGCGGTGCTGCCGATGGTGGAGGAGGGCGCGGTGGTGCCCATCGCCCAGGAAGGCACCGTGCAGGACGGCAAGATCGTCCGCGACCCGCGCCTGCCGGACCTGCCGACCTATTACGAGATCGTCCTGGAACTCAAGGGCGAGTCCATCCGGAAGGACCCCAATTACCGGGCCATGGAGCTGCTGGCCTACCTCGGCGGCGTCCGCCGCGGCTGGGTCTACGCGGCCCGGGTCCCCAAGGACGTCTTCAACACCATGGCGGCCAGCTTCGACCGGTTCCTGAAGGACAAGGAGATGATCGCCCACTTCAAGAAGGCCATCGGCTTCCAGCTCGTGTCGCTGAACGCGTCCGCGGCCCAGTCCATCATCGACAAGGTGGTGGAGATCCAGAAGCGCGATCCCGAAGCCCTGGAGATCCTGAAGGCCATGGCCAGGAAGCCCTGAACCGGGTCGCGGCCTTCGGCCGCGTGCTGCCCGCCCCGCGGGGGATCCTTCGTTGCCGGCAAGGCGCGACCATCCCCAGGGGCGGGCATCACCGGATCCTCTTATCGTGAACCTCAAACGTAGCCTGAGCTGGCTCGTCTTTCTGGCGGTCCTGGCGGTGTGGATCTTCCTGGCCCAGGGCATGGCCGGAAAGATCGGCGCCGCCTCGCTGGAAGGGTTCGTCCGGGTCTTCTCCTGGCCCGCGTTCGGCTACCTGCTGCTGGGCAACCTCATCGGATTCGCGGTGGGCATGCTGCCGGGTCTCGGCGGACCCGTCACCATGGCCCTCATGCTGGGATTCGCGTTCCAGCTCAAGATGGACGCGGTGGAAGCGTTCTCCTTCCTGCTCGGAATGATGGCCGTCACCGCCACCACCGGCGACATCACCTCCATCCTCTTCGGCATCCCCGGCGAAGGGTCGACAGCCTCCACCATCGTGGAAGGCCACCCCATGGCCAAGAAAGGCGAAGCCGGCCGGGCCCTGGGCGCCTCGCTCATGAGCTCGCTCATGGGGGCGATCATCGGCGCCGGCGCCATCGCCGTGGCCATCCCCGTCGTGACGCCCCTGGTGCTGGCCCTGGGCACCCCGGAGTTCTTCATGCTGACGGTGGCCGGGGTGACCTTCGTGGGCGCCCTGAGCGGCGGCAGCGTGATCAAGGGGCTGGCCGCCGGGGGCCTGGGCTTCATCTTCTCGCTGGTGGGGCTGGACATGCAGACCGCCACCGAACGCTTTACCTTCGGCACCATGTATCTGTGGGGGGGCGGCGAAACCGGCGGTGCCGGCATCGGACTGGTGCCGGCCACGGTGGGGCTGTTCGCCATCCCGAGATCATCGACCTGGCAACCAAGGGCGGCAGCATCGCCCAGGCTCACGTCGGACGCCTGGGCGGCGTGCTCCAGGGCGTCAAGGACGCGCTGCGGCACTGGTGGCTGGTGGTCCGGTGCAGCGCCATGGGCACCTACATCGGCATCATCCCGGGCATGGGCGGGCCCGTGTCCCAGTGGGTGGCCTACGCCCACGCCATGCAGTCCTCGGGCAAGCACGGCCAGGTGGGCACCGGCGTCATCGAGGGCGTCGTGGGCCCCGGCGCGGCCAACAACTCGACCCTCGGGGGCGCGCTCATCCCCACCATCGCCTTCGGCATCCCCGGCAACGTCACCACGGCCATCCTGCTGGGGGCGTTCCTTGTCCTGGGCCTCCGTCCGGGCACGTCCATGCTGACCAGGGACCTGGACGTCACCTTCTCGCTGGTATGGGTGCTGGTGGTATCCAACGTCATCACGGTGTCCGTCTGTTTCCTGTTCCTGAACCAGTTGGCGCGGCTCACGCGCATCAAGGGAACGCTGCTGATCCCGCCGCTGTTGCTGTTCATCTACCTGGGCTCCTACACCCACACCAACAGCTTCGGCGACATCCTCGTCACCCTGGTCTTCGGCGCCCTGGGCTGGCTCATGGTGGTGTTCGACTGGTCCCGGCCGGCGCTGCTGCTGGGACTGGTGCTGGGGCGGCTGGCCGACAACTATCTGTGGATCACCTACTCCCGCTACGACTTCGGCTTCCTCGCGCGCCCGGGAGTGCTGATCATCGTGTGCGTGATCCTGGCCAGCATCGCCTTTCCGGTGATACGCGACCGCCGCCGCCAGCGGGCGGCCGAGAACGCACCATGACCTCCCGGCGGCTCTCCATCGCCTTCACCGGCGGATTGTTCGTGATGATGGCCTGGGCGCTGTGGGAAGCCGCCGGATGGGAGCTGCAGGCCAGCCTCATGGCGTGGCTCATCGGCCTGCCCACGGCGGCGCTGCTGGCGGTCCAGCTTGCGCGGGAGATCCTGGGGCGGGCGGAGCGGGCGGTCCCGGCCGGAGAAGACGAGCCGGGACTCCTGGACCCCTCGCTGGTGGAGCGGGAGGCCGAGCCACTGGACCCGGCCGAGGAACGGCGCCGCACCGCCAATATCATCGCCTGGATCCTCGGCTTCGCCGCCGCCATCTGGCTAGTGGGCTTTCAGTTGGGGATAGGGCTGGCGACGCTGCTCTATCTCAAGAGCGCCGGCGAGAGGTGGCTCACCGTCATCGGCATCACCGTGGGGGTCCTGGCCGGGGTGGTGCTGGTGTTCGACTGCGGCATGCACATCTTCTTTGCCGAAGGCAAGCTCTTCACCTGGACCGGCCTGACCGCCACCCCGGTTTTCAACAGCTTCTGCTACCAGGTCACGAGCCCCTTCAAGGGCTGAAGGAAGGAGCCCCACGCCCACACCCCTTCCGTGATTCCCGCGAAAGCGGGAATCCAGGGGCAGTGGTGGGGCGCTACAGCGCCGTTTCCCGCCTCACCCTGCCTGGATTCCCGCTTTCGCGGGAATAACGGAAGGGGCGGCGGGAATGACGCAGAGGCGTCCCTACACGCAGGAGCGTCCCTACAGCCCGTAGAGCGCCCGGCCGTTGTCGCTCAGGATCTTCCGCTTCTGTTCCTCGGAAATGGTGTCGTTGCCGTTGAAGATCGTGAACGCGTCCACCTCACTGGAGGCGTCGGTGTGGCCGTAGTCCGTGCCGATGACGATGTTGTCGTCTCCCGCGTACTTGAGGACGTAGGGGAAGTCGTCGTCGGTCTGGGCCGACACGTAGATGTTGAACGCCTTCATGGGGTCCCTGGGATATTCCGCCGTTCCCGACCTCCGGATGGTCTCGTTCACCACCCACGGCACCCACTGGGCCGAGGACTCGATGAATCCCCAGCGAAGGTCCGGAAACACCTTGGGCACCTCGCTCATCATCACCGTGAAGCACTGGGAGACCGTCGGAATGCGGAACACCGGCAGCCCGCCGCCGCTGTCGTAGCGGGGCCGGAACTGCGTCGCCATCCGCGGGCTGCCGATGGCGATGTGGATGCCCATCATCATGTCGAGGCGCTGGGCTTCGTCGAAGATCGGGTAGAAGTACGGATCCACCAGGTGCCGGTCGCCTTCGAAGGGACGGAGGCACACGCCCACGGCGCCGTTCTCCCGGGCGAAGCGGATCTGCTCAAGCGCTTCGTTCATGGTCATGGCCGGCACCACGCAGATCCACCGGAGGCGTCCGCCGCCCTGCTTCCACACGTCCGCCATCCAGCGGTTCCAGCTCCCGCACAGGGCGATCTCCGCGTCGGCGTGGTCCGTCACCTGCTCGATCCACATGGTGTTGTACAGGACCTGGACGTCGATGCCGAGCTCGTCCAGGTGATCGATGCGCAACTGCACGTCACGGAGCTCCCGGGCGTCCTGGGGCGTCTGCATCTGCCGGCCGGCCTTGGCCGACACCTCGTCGAGCTGCTGCTCGCTCAGGCTCTGGAACCGGAAACCCAGCACCCTGCCGTCCAGCACCCAGTACTGCGTGGTCAAGTCCTCGGGGTTGCCGAAAAGCCGGGGACGAAACTTCTTCTCCGAAGCATCCAGATAGTCCCACGTGGACTCGGTCTCCACCACGTGGGCGTCCGAATCCACTACCATGTGCGTTCCGTTGCCGGACATTGCCGTTCTCCTTTCGGGTTATTGGATGCCGTAAAGCTCCATCGGATTGTCGCTCAGAATCTTCCGCTTGGCCTCGTCTTCCACCGTGGGGTCGGCCTTGAACCTGGTGATGGCGTCCACCTCGCTGGAGGAATCGGTGTGGCCGTAGTCGGTGCCGATGACGAGGTTGTCCTCCCCCGCGTACTTGAGCACGAACGGGAAATCGTCATCGGTCTGGGCGGTGACGTAGACGTTGTACTCCTTGAGGGGATTGTCGGGATACTCCGCCTTGCCGGAGCGGCGTTTCGCTTCGTTGACGATCCAGGGCACCCACTGGGCCGACGACTCGATGAAGCCCCAGCGCAGGTGCGGGAACACCCGCGGCACCTCGCTCATGATCAGCGACAGGCAGGTGACCACCGTGGGGACCCGGAACGGCGCGAAGCCGCCGGTCTTGTCGTACCGGGGCCGGAAATGCGAGATCAGCCCGGAGCTGCCGTTGGCGATGTGCACGCCGATGGCCATGTCCAGCTCCGAGGCCAGCTCGAAAACCGGATAGAAGTAGGGGTCCACCAGGTGCCGGTCGCCTTCGTAGGGCCGCATGCACACCGCCACCGCGCCGTGCTCCCGCGCGAAACGGATCTGCGGCAACGCCTCGTTCAGGTCCATGGCGGGTATGACGCAGGACCACCGCAGCCTTCCCTGCCCCGCCTTCCAGACGTCGGCCATCCAGCGGTTCCACGCCAGGCAAAGCGCGGCCTCGGCGTCCGCGCGATCCGCCACCCGCTCGATCCAGAGGGTGTTGTGCATGACCTGGACGTCCACCCCCAGCTCGTCGAGCTGGGCCAGGCGCAGGCCCACGTCATCGAGCTCGCGGGAGGCCTGGGGCGTGGTGAACCGGCGGCCGGCCTTGTCGGACAGATCGTCGAGCTGCTGTTCGCTCAGGGTGGCGAAACGCGCTCCCCGTATCTTTCCGTCCAGCACCCAGTACTGCTTGTCCATGTCGGCGGCGCCGAACAACACCGGCCTGAACTTCCTGTCGGAGCCTTCGAGGTAGTCCCAGGTGCGTTCCGTCTCGATCACGTGGGCGTCGGCGTCCACCACCAAGGGGTGCCCGTTCTCTGCCATGTTTGTCTCCTCGGCCGATTTCACCTAGACTCGTGGACGGTATCTCTACTATCCCGCACAAACAGCACTAGTAACCGGCCCGGGGATTCGGTGTCAAGAAGTGCGGGGCCGCGCCGGCGTCGGCGCGCATGCGGCAACCCGGTGCGAAACATCCTGATCCTTACCCTCATCCTTCTCTTGCTCGCGCTCGTCTCGGCGTTCGTCGTCAGCGCATCCGGAGCGTGGAACAAGGACTGGCGCACCGCCAGCCGCGAGAGCTCGGGCATCGCCCCGGACCCCGCCCGCACGCCGGAGGCCGTGGTGCAGCTCTATGCCGCGCGGGCGTTCAACTGGCGCGGCATCTTCGGCGTGCACACGTGGATCGCCACGAAGGAACCCGGAGCGTCCGCTTACGTGGTCTACCAGGTGGTGGGCTGGCGCTTGTACCGCGGACTGCCCGTGGTGGTGGTGCAGGAAGACATTCCCGACCGGCTGTGGTTCGACAGCCGTCCCAAGATCATGGCGGATATCCGGGGAGCGGCGGCCGAGCGCGCGATTCCGGGCATAAGCGCGGCCGCCCGGAGCTACCCGTATCCGGATTCCTACCGGCTGTGGCCCGGCCCCAACAGCAACACCTTCACCGCCTACGTGGCCCGCCGCGTCCCGGAACTCGCGGCGGCGCTTCCGTCCAACGCCCTCGGCAAGGACTACCTCGACGAGGGGCAGTTCGTTGCCCGGACCCCGAGCGGCACCGGATGGCAGTTCTCCATCTACGGCCTGCTGGGCGCGGCGGTGGGGATCCAGGAGGGGGTTGAAATCAATCTGCTCGGGCTGGTGTTCGGGCTCGACGTGGCCCGGCCCGCGCTCAAGCTTCCCCTGGTGGACCGTATCGGGGTCAGCAGGGACCTGGCGGAAGAATAGGCGAACCGGCAGCGTCCACGTTCATGTCGCCCCAATTCCTCGCCCTGGTGACCTCGTTCTTCTACGCCGGCTGCTTTCTGGCCACCCGGCGGGGATTGGCGTACTCGACGCCGAGCACCGCCGCCTACGTGGCGCTGGCCGTCAACACCACCATCCTGTGGACGATCGTCTTCCTCACCGGCGGCATTCCCGACATCCCCTGGGTGGCGACCCTCTGCTTCGTGGCCGGCGGCTGGATCCAGCTCGGCACCCGCCTGTTCGCCTATCACGGCGTGGCCCGCCTCGGCGCCAGCGTCACCAGCACCGTGCAGTCCACCAATCCCCTGTTCGGCACCGCGCTGGCCGTGCTCTTCCTGCACGAAACGGTCACACCCTTGCTGCTTTCCGGGACCGGAGCGGTGGTGCTGGGGATCGTCCTGCTTTCGTGGAACCCGCACCAGCAGAAGACCTACCGGACGTGGGAGCTGGCCTTCCCGTTCGCCGCCGCCCTCACCGCCGGCGTGAACCACCCGATCCGGCGCTACGGGCTGACCATCGCCAACCAGCCGCTGTTTCTCAGCGCGGTCATGGGGGCGGCCGCGCTGAGCCCGTTGCTGCTCAACCTGTTCAGCCGCCGGGCCAGGGAAAGCATCGTGTTCGACCGGCGGGCCATGCCCTATTTCCTGGTCACGGGAGTGTTCGAGGCGGTGGGCATATGGGCGCTGGTGGCGGCCCTGGGCATCGGCAACGTGGTGGTGGTGGGCCCCATCGTGTGCATCGCGCCCCTGTGGGTGCTGCTGGGCACCGTGCTGTTCTCCCGGCACATCGAGCAGGTGACGCTTCGTACCGGCATCGCCACGCTGTTCGTGATCGCCGGCATCGTGGTCATCTACCTGGCGTGAACCGACGCGGTTTGCGCGCGCCGTCTACAGGCAGGAGCGACCGGCCGGTTACGCCAGCACCTTCTCCCGGAGCCAGCCGGACAGGTCGGCGAGGCTCCGGGAGGTGATCTCGTGTCCCATGTCGTATTCGGTGTAATCCACCGGGACCTGAAGCTTCTCCAGCAGCGTGATGGAGTGCTGGGCGCGCGCCAGCTCGATGAGCTCGTCGCGCTTGCCGTGATGCACCAGGGTCGGCAGCGAATCCACCCGGTCGGCCACGCCCAGATCGCTCAGCGTGCCCTCCCGCAGCCACGAGCTCAGGATGCACATGCCCGCGAAACGGTCCGGCTCGGAAAGTCCGAGGCTGTAGGCCATGCCGCCGCCTTGGCTGAAACCCAGCAGGACGAGCTTGCGACCTCCCAGGGGATAGCGCTCGGCGCACTGGTCCACGAACGTCCGGAGCCGGTCGCGGGCGGAGAGGAAAGCGGCGGTGTCGATGTCGCCGCCCAGGGACATGGGGAACCAGGCGTAGCCGGTCGTGCCCGGACCCAATTCCACTTCCAGCGGCGCCTGCGGACAGAGGACCCGGAACACGCCGCCGCACAGATGCGGCGCCAGGCCCAACAGGTCCATGGCGTTGGCGCCCCGGCCGTGCAGCGCCAGGATCGTCGGATGAGGCCCCTTTCCCTCGGGCTCGTACACGCAGTGGAGCAGTTCCATGCTCACTCCATGACCGCCCGCAGGTCCTGGACGTAGTCCGCGAACGCCGCGTCCATGGTGTATTGCGGCTCCCAGCCCAGGTATTGCTTCGCCCTGGCTATATCCAGCGGCGAGCTGGCGGACACCGCGGGCGGGCTGCCGGGAATCACCTCCACCTCCAGCTTGGGGAACTGCCGTTCCGCCGCGGCCACGAGGTCGTCGAAAGTCGTCAATTGGCCGACGCCGATGTTGAAGGTAGTCTTCTCCGGCATCGGCACCGTGGCCGCCAGGTCCACGGCCCGTCCCATGTCCTTTGCGTAGACGTACTCGAAGGTCATGGTCTGGGCCTGGGGGATCCTCGCCACCTGGCCGCGGATGCCCGCCTCCAGCAGCATCTGCACCTTCTCGCCGCCGCCGGAGCCGCCCCAGAAATGCCCGAGCCCGTAGGCGTTGGCCAGCCGCAGCGTCAGCAGCTCGAAGCCGTAGAGCCGCTGGTACGCCTCCGCCATCAGCTCCTTGGTAGCCTTGGAGTTGCCGTAGCCGGCTCCCGGACCCCGGGGCATGTCCTCGTGGGTGGGCTGGTCCCCGGCGCGCCGCCGGTCATAGGCGCCGAAGGTGCTGATCAGCACGAAACGCTTCACCCCGGTGAGCCGCGCGGCCTCCAGCACGTTGATGGTTCCCATCACGTTGATCTGGAGTCCGCTGTAGAGCGACTCCTCCACCCGCCCGCCGATGAGCCCGGCGGTGTGGATGACGGTCTCCGGCCGGTGGCGCTGCATGGCCTCCATCAGGGCCGGCAGGTCCCGGATGTCCTTCTGCACCACGTCCACGTCCGCCGTCCCCAGCTTCCGGTGCAGATACTCCGTGCGCGGCATGAAGTCGTAGAACACCAGTTTCTCGTCGCGCTTCAGAGCGTGTTGCGCGAACGAGGTGCCGACGAGTCCCACTCCGGTGATCAGTGTCGTTCCCATATTTCGAATGACTCCCTTGGATGAATTGCCGGGTGGGCGGCCGTTGTCCGCGGCCGCACCCGTGACCCATCCATAACGAACTTGATTCCCGCCGGCAACCGGCCCCGAAGGTTCCGCAGGTGCATTCAAGAGTCCTGTTTCCTTTCCGTCATTCGTCCTGCTTCCTTTCCGTCATTCCCGCGAAAGCGGGAATCCAGGGGCGGGGTGGGGCCAAACGGGCGTTTCCCCGCCTCACCCCACCTGGATTCCCGCTTTCGCGGGAATGACGAAAAGGGGAGCATCGAATGACGGAAGGGGAGCATCGGACTCTTGAAGAGCCCTGGAAGGTTCCGTCCGCGTGTTGACGCGCCGAAACCGGACCCTGTATTGTGGAACCGTGCGGATCGCCGGAACGATACTCGTCACGTTTCTCTTGATCGCACCCGCAACCCCCATGGCCGATCAGACGGACCCGCGACTGGAAGCGCTCTTCACCCGGATACAGACCACCGACGACGCCGGCGATGCGGCCGTGGCGACCAATCTGATCTGGGCCATCTGGCATCGATCCGACGACGACCGCGTCAACGAACTGATGCGCCGGGGGCTGACGGAGATGTCCGCCCGGGACTACCCGGCGTCCGTGCAAACCTTCGGCGAGATCATCGACCTCGACCCCCGGTTCGCCGAAGCCTGGAACAAGCGAGCCACGGTCCACTACCTCATGGGCGACTACCGGGCGTCGGTGAAAGACATCGACAAGACCCTGGAGCTCGAGCCGCGCCACTTCGGCGCCCTCTCCGGCCTGGGGCTCATCATGACGGCCTTGGGCAACGACGAGGCCGCCATAAGCGCCTTCGAGGCCACCCTGGCCGTACACCCCTTCGCCGAAGGGGCGCGGCTGAACCTCGAGGCACTGCGGGCACGGCAACAGAAACGCAGCCTGTAACCGCTACCCCTTCAGGCGCGGCATCACGCTGTCCGCCAGCATGTTGATGGCCTCTTCGTAATCCGGGCCGAGCTTGGCGAAAGCGATCTCGTCATAGCCGATGGCCTGAGCCTGCTCGGAAAGGTCGACGATCTGTTCCGCCACCTCCTCCGGCCGCCCGGCGACGTAGTAGTTCAGCACCATCTCTTCGGTCACCATCTCTGCCGCTTCCTCGACGGTGGCGCCCCGGGCGAACGCCTGCTTGAGCTCGAGTACCTTTTCCCGCTCCACCCCGAGGCGGTCGTATTCCTCGGGGGTGAACTTCAACGCCTCCCATTGCAGGATCGAATGAGACACCTGCCGCTTGGGGAACTCGATGGCCGCCTCGCGGTCTTTCGAGACCGACACGTTGAGCTCCACCATCTTGCGCAAGGTCTTGTTCGGGTCCACGCTGCGAGCGCCCGCCTCGATCATCTCGTGCATCTCCTTCAGCCGGCCCGCGCGGAGCATCGGGATGAAGGTGCCGGAGCTGATGAGCCCGTCCATGACTTGGCCGCCCATGCGCAGGGACTGGGGACCGTTCCCGCCGGAGTACATCACCACGGGAGACGCGGGCTCGAAGGCCAACCGGAAGCTGCCGGCCGGGTTCAGATGGTAGTACTCCGAGAGCACGGGGAAGTCCCCATAGGGAACACGCTCGCCGGCGAGCGCGCGCCGCGTGAACACGGCCAACTCCCGGACCAGCGAGATGGGCCGGTGCACGTCAACGTGTTGCGGCGTCTGCGCCAGGTCGCCCCGGGCCAATCCGAAGCCGATTTCCCTTCCCTCGCTCAACTCGGACAAGGCCGCCAGCGAATCCACCACCTCGATGGGATGATGAAGGTACGGCACCAGGATCGCGGTGCCGATGCCGACGGGCACCCGAGCCGCGATGGCGGAGAGCACCACCACCTGACTCCGGTACCGCGCGTTGTCGTTGACCCAGATGCGATCGAACCCGCGCCGGTGAGCCAGACCGGCCAGCTCCACGAGCTGGTTGACCGTGTACTGGTTCGCCAGGTGGATGACGAACTGAAGACTGAGCCTGCCGTCGAATGTTGCCATGGGGTTCCCTTCCCTCCGGAGTATCGGCGGCCGGGGCGCGCGGCCTCGACCGGCGGCCGTTTGTCTGTCCTGTGCCTGGTTGCCCTACCCGTTCAGCCGCGGCATTACGCTTTCAGCCAGCATTTCGATGGCTTCCTCGTAGTCGGGGCCGAGCTTGGCGAAGGCGATCTCGTCGAACCCCAGATCCCGAGCCTGGCCCGCCAACTCCACGACCTGGTCGGCCACCTCCGCCGGGGTGCCGGCCACGTAATAGGATAGCACCATCTGCTCGGTGACCAGGGACGCGGCCTCCTCGATGGTGGCGCCCTGGGCGAAGGCATCCTTCAGGTCGAGCACCCTCTGCCGTTCCACGCCGAGCCGGGCGTACTCCTCCGGGGTGAACCCGAGGGACTCCCATTGCGGGATGGAGTGGGCCACCTGGCGTTTGGGAAACTCGAAGGCCGCATCCCGGTCGCGGGAAACCGAGACATTGAGCTCCACCATCTTGCGCAGGGTCTTGTCCGGGTCGACGCTCCGGGCGCCGGCCTCGGCGATCTCGTGCATCCCCTTGAGCCGGCCCGCGCGCAGCATGGGGATGAAGGTCCCGGAACTGATGAGGCCGTCCATGACCTGACCGCCCATGCGCAGCGAGCGGGGACCGTTGCCGCCCGAATAGAACACGACGGGGGACTTCGGCGTGAACGCCAACTCGAACCTGCCCGTGGGATTGAAATGGAAGTGCTCGCACAGCACCGGGAAGTCCCGGTAGGCCACCCGCTCTCCGGCCAGCGCCCGGGACGCGAACACGGCCAGTTCCCGCACCACCGCCAGGGGTCTGTGCATGGCCACGTGCTGCGGCGTCTGGGTGAGCGAGCCGCGCGCCAGCCCGAAGCCCACCTCGCGCCCTTCGCTGAGCTCGGACAGGGCCGCCAGGGAGTCCACTACCTCGATGGGGTGGTGGAAGTAGGGCACCAGGACGGCCGTGCCGACCCCGATGGGCACCCGCGCGGCGATGGCCGAAAGCACCACCACCTGGCTCCGGTAGCGCGCGTTGTCGTTGAGCCAGATCCGCTGGAACCCGCGATCATGGGCCAGCGCGGCCAACTCCACGAACCGGTTGACCGAGTAGTGGTTCGCCAGATGGGTGACGAACTGGAGGCTGAGCATGCCGTCGAACGCCATATCGATCCTTTCCCGCAAACGGCCCGCAAACCACTCATTGTGATGCGTCATGACGGCGAACGTCAACCAGTGTCCTGTCTGGTCCATTCGCGCCATCGGATCAAGCTATCGCCGAACAGAGAATCCGAGGGATCGCCTTCGAGTCGACCTTGCCAGCCGGCGCGGGTTCGTGGATAGTTATGCGGTCCCGCTCGAGAAAAATCATGCCGTACGAGGAATCGTGACCCCCACCCTGACGCTCGTCGCGCTCGGAATTCTGCAGGGCCTGACCGAGTTCCTGCCGGTGAGCAGCTCGGGTCACCTGGTGCTCCTTCAGGCCCGGCTGCCCGGCTTCAGCGAACCCGGCGTGCTGTTCCATGCTACGGTGCATCTGGCGACCCTGGGCGCCGTGCTGGTGTACTTCCGCCGGGATTTCGCGGCCCTGGCCCGGGTCGCCGTCGCTCCCCGACGGGCGGACCCGGACGCCCTCCGTCTCCTCTGGCTGGTCATCGCCGGCACCCTTCCCACCGCTCTCATCGGCCTGCTGTTCGCCGAACCGCTGGAGCGCCTTTTCGCCAGCGTTCCCACGGCCGCGAGCATGCTGCTCGTGACCGGCGCGCTGCTCTTCGCCACCGACCGCGCGCCGGAGCGTACCCGGGGCATCGAGCACATGAACGCCGGCCATGCCCTGGTCATCGGCGTGGTCCAGGGCCTGGCCATCATCCCGGGGATCTCGCGCTCCGGGGCCACCGTGGCCGCCGGCGTATTCGCCGGCCTCCAGCGCGACCTGGCCCTGCGCTACTCGTTCGTGCTCTCGGTGCCCGCCATACTGGGCGCCTTCGTGCTCCAGTTGGCGACCCACGGGCTCCAGGGCGCGTCCGAGGTGAACGCGCCGGGCTACGTCCTCGCCTTCCTGGCCGCCTTCGCCGTGGGCTACTTCAGCATCGAGGTGCTCCTGAAGGTGCTTCTCTCGCGGAAGCTCACCTGGTTCGCCGGCTATTGCTGGGCCGTGGGGCTTGCCGTTCTGATCGCCCGGGGTTGGTCGGGATAGCTCGCCGCGCCGCGGCTGACCGGACGCAGCGGCTTGCGGGGCACCCGCTACGGATCCAGGCGCTTCGCCTGCTCCAGGAAGGGCTCGAGCCGCCGGACGGCGGCGACTCCGCTTCCGTTCACCGCATCCAGCCGCAGCACGATGCGGCGCATGCCCGCCGCCCGGTACCGGCTCATGTCGTCCAGCGTGGGGAAGCCGCCGTTCGGGGTCAGCAGCACGGAGAACTCGATCTCGCCCGGGTCCCGTCCGTGTTCGCGGGCGGCCCGCCGCACGCCGGCCACGGCCTCCGCGGCCTGGTCCACCGGCAGGTCGCCCGGACACCAGCCGTCGGCGTAACGGGCGACCCGTGCGGGCGCGTACCTGGGGTCGTGGACTCCGAGATAGATCGGCGGATGGGGTTTCTGCACGGGCTTGGGGAAGACCCGGACGGGCGGGAAGCGGACGAACTCGCCCTCGTAGGAGGCCTCGTCGCGGCTCCACAACTCCTTCATGGCTTCGACCCCCTCCCGCAGCATCTTCCAGCGCCGCTTGAACGAGACCCCCAGGATCTCCGCCTCCTCGGGGAACCAGCCCGCGCCCACGCCCATGATGAAACGTCCGCCGCAGTGGAGGTCCAGGGTGGCGGCCGCCTTGGCCGTGGCGATGACGTCCCGCTGGGGCAGGATGCAGATGCCGGTGGCCACGCGCAGGCGCTCGGTGGCCTGGGCGGCCATGGCCGCGCCAATGAAGGGATCGGGCAGGTGGGCGAAGGACTCGGGGACGCTCCCGTCAGGCGTGCGCTTGTAGCGGGATTCGTAGTGCACCGGAATGAGCATGTGCTCCGGGAACCACAGGGACTCGAAGCCCAGCCCCTCCGCCTCCCTGGCGATGTCGCCTACCGGACCCGACTGCTCCGTCGAAAAGAGGGAAAGACCCAGCTCCATGATGCATCCCGCCTTCTACGTTCGTTGTCTTCCGTTGCCGTAACCGCTATATCGCAGCCTGACCGAAGCGGCCCCACGGGCCGCGCGGACCGTATTCCGTCACAGGAGAATAACATGCCCGAACCGCCCGCCGGAACCCAGGCCTTCACCCGCGGCCTCGGGGGTGAAGAAACCCTCGTGCCCATCGGTTGGGATGACTGGCTCGCCATGCCGCCGCCCGATGACGACGGCGCCTACTCCGTCACCGAGGTGGTGGAGCGCTACCGGCGCAACGGCTACGAGTGGGACATGCACGGCTCGCTCTACAGGCCCGCGCGGGAGCGGGACGACCGGCCGGCCTTCGTGGTGTTCCACGGCGGCGGCGCCAACGAAAAGGTCATGGACGTGACCCCGGACGGCCGCCCGGGACTGGCCCGCAGGCTGGCGGCCCAGGGCTTCACGGTCCTGGCCCTGAGCTATCCGGGCCTCTGGCCCCGGGACGGAGAATGGGACAAGCCCATCGCCGAGCGGGTGCCGGTCTACCTGCTGGACACGGACACCGGCGAGGAAGAGCTCCAGGACCGCCTGCTCAAGTGCACGTTCAACGTCATCCTCCAGGGGGCCGGACAACTCACGGACCGGCATCTTCCCGGACGGCGGCTCATCACCTTCGGCCACTCCACCGGGGGTCCCATGGCGGCGCACCTCACCCGGTTCACCGAGGAGGCGGAGGTCATCGGGGTCGTCGGCTGGGGCAGCGGCGGTCCCGACGGCTGGCGCCGGGAGTGGCGGGAAGCCACCGGCATGGAATCTCCCAAGCCCTACGGGCTCGCGCAGATATCCCGGCGCACGGTGGCGGCGTACCGGAAGTCCCACTACGAGGATCTGCCGGAGCTGACCCCCTGGGGCCGCATGGAGGATTTCTTCCGCCTCACGGAGAAGACCCGCCCCCAGATCAAGATCGGGCTGCGGGACAACCAGCACAACGTCTTCCCGGAACGGCTGGAGGAATACGTCCGGGTCACCGGCCTGCCGCGGGAGGAGTACTTCGACCACCTCCAGGACCCGCCCCCGGAATGGCTCGCCAACCTCAAGGTGCTGCTCATGGTGGGCGAGAACGACCACGGCCACTGGATCGGCGGGCAAAGGCTCGGCGACAAGCGCGAGATGTTCATGGCCGGCAAGTACGGGGCCGCCGGGGCGAAAATACACGTGGGGCTGGTGCCGAAGTACACCCACATGGGCCACTGGGCGCTCTACAACGAGAAGATCGCCTACGCCTGGCTCTGGGCCCTGAAGACCGGGTACTTCGATTAGCCGCCGCTTGTCAGGCCGGAACCTCGGGAGGTCCCATGCCCTTGCTTCGCGTCAACGACACCGAACTGTACTACGAGGTCCACGGTGAGGGAGAGCCCTTTCTGTTTCTCAGCGAGACCCACTGCGACGGAGAGGTGTGGAAGATCCACCAGGTGCCGGAGTTCTCCCGGGACCACCGGGTCATCGTCATGGACTACCGCGGCACCGGCCGGTCCGGAAAGCCGTCCGTCCCCTATACCACGCAGATGTTCGCGGACGACGCCATGGCGTTGCTGAATCATCTGGACGCCAAGGAGGCCATCGTCTGCGGCCATTCCATGGGAGGCCGGGTGGCCCAGCTCATGGCCCTGGACCATCCCTCACGGATCAAGGCCTTGATACTGGCCTCCACGGGGGCGGCGTTTCCCGACACCAAGGGCATCCCGCTGAAGATCGCCACCGAGATGGTGGAATGGGGCTACGAGAAGTACGTCCGCGACCACTCCATCCTGGTGGGCTTCACCGACGAGTTCGCCGCGCGGCATCCCGACCGGGTCGAGAACTACCTGCGTGTCCGCATGGCCAACATGGGACCGGTGGAGTTCTACTTCCGCCATCTGCTGGCAAGGCAGGGCCACGACACCAGCGGTCGTCTCGGCGAGATCCGGACCCCTGCCCTGATTCTCGTGGGAGAGGACGACCGCAACGTCACCAGCGACATGAATCACCGTACTTCCTCGGAGATCCTGGAAAACGGCATACCGGGGGCCGAGCTCGTGGTGCTGCCGAGAGAACGGCACAGCTACTTTTTCGCGAATCCGGACGCCGCCCACGCCGCCGTAAGGACCTTTCTGAGGCGGATCGGCCGCTAATGTTCATGACTGAACCCCAATGTTGCAGAAGGCGGAAGCATGGAGAGGCCCGTGCGGCAAGCGGGATGGGATCTGGAAGGGAGGACGGGGTGGTTGGGGAATGTCACTGGGCGTGAAGCCAAGCGGCAGAGTAGGGTGACAGGGAATTTTACGAAACGTCATTCCCGCGAAAGCGGGAATCCAGGGGTGGAGAGGGGCCAACTGGCCGGTGTCTCCGCCCACGCCCCGCCTGGATTCCCGCTTTCGCGGGAATGACGTTTCGTAGGGCGCGTTCCGGTTTGCTCTTGACGAACCTCTTTTGCAACATTGGGGTGAAGAGTCGGCCGCGAAAATTTCCCCACCCAGGTCTTGACACGGCATTGTCGAATGCGGCATTCGGGTCGGTGGGAAGACGAAACCGGGGGGGTTCGGAAAGATTCGAAACAGTTCCAGCCGGAGGCGGTCGCCGTGAGGAGCCCATGGGACGAGGCGTACGACACAGGATTCTGATAGCGGACAGCTACGTCAGTCACGCGAAGACGCTGTCACGGCATCTGCGTGAGCTGTCGTCCGCCATCGAGGTGCTCAACGTCGCCGACGGCCGTGAGGCGCTGGCCATCACCGCGGAACAGGACGTGCACCTCTTCCTCGTGAACGGCTTTCTGAAGGGGCCCCTCAACGGCTTCGAGCTCTGCCGCGCGGTTCGGAGGCTGGACGCGCACCAGCATACGCCGGTCATCCTGATGCTGTCGGGCCACCTCATCCATGACCACAGCAGAGGCCTGGCCGCCGGGGTCGATCTCTTCCTCCACGCCCCGGTGGAGAAACAGGAGCTGTGGCGGATGGTGGTGCTGTTGCTGAACGAAGCCTCTCAGAAGAGGAAGCGCGACGCGACGGCCGAGGACCAGGTTGAAGTAGAGGTCATCGAGATCAAACCGGCCGTACGGATCCTGCACTGAAGGGCGACGGCGCGACCCTCCCTACACTCCCAGCAACTCGTTGACCTCCGCCAGTTCCGCGGACGTCAGCTCCCATTCCGCCGCCTTGACGTTGTCCCGGACCTGCGCCAGCTTGGTGGCGCCGGAAATCACCGAGCAGACCCGCGGCTGGGCCAGCAGCCAGCACTGCGCCAGCTCGTTCATCCCCCGTCCACGGGCCTCGGCCCACGCCGTCAGGCGCTCCACGACGTCGTAGTTGGAGTCGGTCATGTACTTCTGCACGTAAGGTGCGCTCTCGCCGCGCGAGCCGGGCGGCGGCTTCTCGCCCCTGACGTACTTGCCGGTCAGGAATCCGCCGGCCAGCGGGAAATAGGGAACGAACCCCACGCCGTGGGCCCGGCAATAGGGAAGCACCTCCCGCTCCACGTCTCTTTCCAGCATGTGGTAGTGGGACTGCATCACGGCGAAGGCCGTCCAGCCCCGGAACTCCGCCAGGACGTTGGCGTGGGCCAGTTGCCACGATGCAAAGTCCGACCCGCCGATGTACCGCACCTTCCCCTGCCGGATCAGGTCGTCCAGCGCCCGCAGGGTTTCCTCCATGGGAGTCGCTTCGTCCCACCGGTGGACGTAGTAGACGTCGATGTGGTCGGTCCGGAGCCGGCGGAGACTCGCCTCGACCGCGTTCATGAGATGGTAGCGCGACGTGCCGCGGTCGTTGGCGCCCTCGCCCGTCGGGAAAAAGAACTTGGTGGCCACCACGAAACGGTCCCGGCGGCCCTTCAAGGCATTGCCCAGCGTTTCCTCGGAACGGCCTCCCTGATAGCTGTTGGACGTGTCGATGAAATTGATGCCGAGGTCCACGGCCGCGTCGATGACGGCGGTGACCGCGTCCTGCGGCACAGCCGGCGAGCCGAACCGATTGGTCCCGAGGCCGATGGTGGAAACCCGGACCCCCGACGTCCCAAGCTGGCGATACTCCACTGGAAACCTCCCTTTGAAATTGGGTGTGATGTTTACCAGATCGGTCCGGGAGGCGCGACCGAGCCCATGAAAACGGTACGTTTGACGCGTTCTTTGGGCAGGTGTTAGTTTCCACGGCTCAACCGAACGAACACGGGAGGTGGTCATGCAGTGGGATATGGAGCGCGACAGCGCATTCGTCACCGGCGGCGGCAGCGGCATCGGGCAGGCCATCGCGCTCAAGCTCGGAGAACAGGGAGTCAGGGTGGCAGTGGCAGACGTGGACGCGGCCAAGGCGGAGGGAACGGCCTCGCGCATCACCGCAAGCGGCGGCGGCGCCCTGCCCCTGGAGTTGGACGTCACCCGCTCGGATCAGGTCAACGACGCCATCGCCAGAGCCCACGGCGAGTTCGGCAGCCTGGCCTATCTCATGAACGTGGCCGGAATCTCGCAACAGAAACCCGTGCACGAGATCAGCGACGCGGACTGGGCGAGGATGATCGACGTCCATCTGAACGGCACCTTCTACTGCATACGCGCGGCGCTGCCGCTGATGATGGAGGCGCGCTTCGGCGTCATCGCCAGCCTGTCCTCCATGCACGGACTCAAGGGCCAGGAGTGGGCGTCCCACTACTCCGCGGCCAAGGCCGGCATCGCGGCCCTCACCAAGGCGGTGGCCCGCGAGGTGGCCGGGCACGGCATCCGCATCAACGCGCTGGCGCCGGGGCCCATCGACACCCCCATGTGGCGCCGCGGCCTCAGCGGCGAAGCCCTGGAGAAGCGCAAGTCGGACCGCTCCAAGCTCGTCCCCATGGGACGGCTGGGCGAGCCGAGCGAGGTAGCCGACCTGGCGGTCTTCCTGCTGAGCCCGGCCAGCAGCTACATGACCGGGCAGGTGGTGGGAGTGAACGGGGGCGAATTGATGCCGTGAGGCGGCGTCTGCGCCAGCCGTCAGTCATCGCCGAACAGCGACAACTGATCGGTTCGGACCCGGAACGAAGCCGTCGACAGATTCCATGACCGGCGCGTCAGGCCCAGCTTCCGGCAACTGGCCTGGAACAGCGAATCCACCTGCTCGGCGAATATCCCCTGCCCCTTCATGCGGGTCTTGAAGCCGGAGTCGTTGAGCTTCCCGCCGCGGACCTCCCTGATGCGGTTCAGCACCTTCTCCTTGCGGTCCGGGAAGTGCTCTTCCAGCCATTGCTCGAACAGCTCCTTGACGGCGAAGGGAAGGCGGAGGAGCGAGTAGCCGGCGCATCCCGCGCCGGCTTCCGCCGCGGCGGCCAGGATCGCCGGCATCTCATGGTCCGTCAAGGCGGGGATCACCGGCGCCACCAGAACGCCCACCGGGATGCCCGCCTCGCTCAAGGCGCGGATGGCGTCGAGGCGCAAACGAGGCTGGGAGGTCCGGGGCTCCATGCGGCCGCAGAGATCCCCGTCCAGGGTGGTCACCGAGATGAAAACCACGGCCGCGTCCCGTGCCGCCAGTTCCCGCAACAGGTCCGCGTCCCGCGTCACCAGATGGTTCTTGGTGACGATGGCCACCGGGTTCCGGTACTCCGCCAGCACCTTCAGGCAACCCCGGGTGAGCTCCAGGCGCCGCTCCACGGGCTGATAGGGATCGGTGACGCCGCACAGCGCTATCACCTGGGGCTTCCATCGCGGCGACGCCAGCTCTTTCCTCAGAAGCTCCGGCGCGTCCTCCTTCACCAGGATCCTGGACTCGAAGTCCAGGCCGGCGGAGAAGCCCAGGTACTCGTGGGTGGGGCGGGCGTAGCAGTAGATGCAGCCGTGCTCGCAGCCCCGGTACGGATTGACGCTGGCCTCGAAGCCCACGTCGGGGCTGTCGTTGCGGGCGATGATGGACCGGGATGTATCCTTCAGCAGTTGGGTGGAGGGCCCCGCGGTGGCGCCGTCCGGCACGAAGGCGAGGGGCTCGAAACGGTTCCGAGGGTTGTAGCTGCTCCCGCGCCCGCCGATTCCGGTCCTCGATTCGGTCATCGTCCCCCAACGGCCCGCGGCGCCGGGAACCGCTTCACTTGATACGCCACTGTTTTAACGCGGCCTCGGTGGAAGCGCACGGAGCGAGCGCCAGATCACGGGACATGAACGGCCCCGCGCTCCTGCTTGCGGCGCCCGCCGCGAGACAAAGGGCCCGGTCGGCCCCGGGACGGAACTCCAGCGTCTCGCCGTCGTAGTCGAAGTCCTGGGCGGCCGAGTCCTTGGAGCAATCCACCAGCCCGAGCGAAACGCCCGCGGCTGCCGGCTCCGTCAGCGTGGCGCACTTGCCGGCATAGGTGGCCGAAGCGATGCGCCGCGCGTCCTTGTCGTAGCGGAACTGCACGTCCCCGCCCCGCGGCTTGCAGGAGTGCGCGTGCAGCCTCTCACCGAATCCCCGCCCCACGGTATCGACGCACCACCCCAGCTTGTCCTTCTCGTCGAGATTGTCCGCCAGGTAGATCACCGGCGCCGGCGTCTGCAGGTCTGGCGACGCCGAATAGGCCGCTGTCGGAATCAACAGCAACAGAAACACGGCCCACAAGGACACCGTGACGGCTGACGCCGCAGCATTGAAACGGCCCACGCGCGCGGGACGCCTGTTCGCGGCGTCGACAAGGGTCGTCGTTTCCATGTTCCTCTTCTCCCGTCTTCCTCACGCGCCGAGACGGCACGCTGGACAGTTTCGCGCACACTGCGGTCGCCGCGCCTCCGATCGAGGAGCGGGCGGTTGCCGAGACCCCAGAATTATCAGGAAAGGCCGGTTCCCGCCAAGATACGGCCCGCGCTACCTTGTTCTCCCCATTGGACTCGCGCCGGTTCCCAATACCTTCCCGGTCCGGGCTGAATTGCATCCCCCGCGAAAAAGTGCCATGAATGACCGCCGAAACCATGAGGCGTTTTCGATACCTCGCTCCGCGTGGCCTCGACGAGGCCCTTTCCTTGCTGACTCCTGACGCCGTTCCCCTGGCCGGCGGTACGGATCTCTTTCTCAGGATGGAGCGCCGGCAGACGCAGCCGGACGCCGTGGTCGACCTCAAACGGATCCCGGACATGGACCGGATCGAGCCATCGGACGGCGGGCTTCGCATCGGCGCCCTGGCCGCGATGGAGTCCTTGGCCGCCTCTTCCCTCATCGTCAACGGCTACCGCGCCCTGGCCGAGTCCGCGAGAGTGGTGGGCTCGATCCAGACCCGCAACCGCGCCACCATCGGCGGCAATCTGGCCAACGCCTCCCCGGCCGCCGACACCGCGACTCCGCTGCTGGCACTCGGCGCCACGGCGGAAGCCGGCCGTGTGGACGGAACCCGGGAGCTGCCGTTGGAGCAACTGTTCCTCGGCCCCGGCAGGACCGCTTTGGAACACGGCGAGATCTTGACGGCAATCCGGGTCCCCGCCATGCACGGCCGGACCGGCAGCTCGTTTCAACGCTGCGTCCGCACGGCCATGGACATCGCGGTGGTGAACTGCGCGGCGTTCGTGCGGCTGGACGAGGACGGCGCCGTCGGGGACGCGCGCATCGCGCTGGGGGCCGTGGGGCCGACGCCGCTCCGGGCGTCGGCGGCGGAGAGCTGTCTCCGGGGCCGCCGCTTCGACGCGGACGCCGCGGCGGAAGCGGCGGAATGCGCCGTCAATGACGCCCGGCCCATCGACGACGTCCGCGCCAGCGCCGACTATCGGAAGGAGATGGTCCGGGTGCTCACGCGGCGGGCCGTCGAGAACGCGTTTCAACGCGCGCAAGGAGAGCGCTGATGGCTGCGGAACGCGTTAAGGTCACGGTAACCGTGAACGGCGAGTCCTTCCGGGAGGAAGTGCCGGTTACCCGCTCGCTGCTGGACTTCCTGCGAGACGACCTGGGCCTCACCGGCACCAAGGAGGGGTGCAGCGAGGGGGAGTGCGGCGCCTGCGCGGTAATCCTGGACGGCCGGCTCGTGGACGCCTGCCTGATCTTCGCGGCGGAGGCGGACGGACGGAGCGTCGAGACCGTGGAGGGGCTGGCGGACGGCGAGGAGCTGCACCCGCTGCAACGGACGTTCGCGGCCGCGGGCGCGGCCCAGTGCGGCTACTGCACCCCGGGCATGCTCATGGCCTGCAAGTCCCTGCTGGACCGGAACCCCTCGCCCACGCGCGAGGAGGTCACCCACGGCATTGCCGGCAACCTGTGCCGCTGCACCGGCTACGGCACCATCATCCAGGCGGTCATGGAGGCGGCGAAGGAATCATGAAAGTCGTCGGTCAGGAGCTTCCCAGGGTCGAGATTCTCGAAAAGGTCACCGGGCAGTCGATGTTCGGCGCGGACGTCTCGACGGGAGGCCGGGTCCTTCACGGCAAGATGGTGCGGAGCCCCCACCCCCACGCCCGCATCACCGCCGTCCGCACCGAGCGGGCGGAGCGGCTTCCGGGTGTCAGGGCCGTGGTCACCGCGGCCGACCTGCCGCCCGTCCACTACGGCAACTTCGTCCGCGACGAAGAGTACTTCGCCCGCGCCAAGGTCCGTTACGTCGGCGACCGGATCGCGGCCGTGGCGGCGGTGGACGAGGAGACCGCGGAGCAAGCCGCGCGGCTCATCGAGGTGGACTACGAGGTGCTTCCCGCGGTCACCTCGGGGCCGGAGGCCATGGCGCCGGACGCACCGGTGATCCACGAGGACCATGCCGGCTACTGGGCACAACCGGGCGTGGAGGACCGCCGCGGCAACGTGTGCGGCCACAAGCAGATCGCGCGCGGAGACGTGGAGCGCGGCTTCGCCGAGGCGGACCGCATCTTCGAGCACCGCTTTCACGCGCCCATGGTGCATCAGACCTACATCGAGCCCCATACCGCGCTGGCGCAATTCGACGCCTCCGGCAAGGCCACCGTGTGGGTCCCTACCCAGGCCCAGTTTCCGCTGCGGGCCGCCATCGCGCAGATCCTGCGCATGCCCATGACCAAGGTCCGGGTGATCCCCACCGAGATCGGCGGCGGCTTCGGCGGCAAGATCTCGCCCACCATCGAGCCGGCGGCGGTGGCGCTGGCCCGAAAGGCCCGGCAGCCGGTCCGCATCGTCATGACCCGCGGCGAGGACTTCCAGGGCAGCAACCCCAGGCACCCGTTCCACCTGCGCTACAAGACCGGCGTGAGGCTCGACGGCACCATCACGGCCCGGGAGATCGAGCTGGTTCTGGGGACCGGGTACTCGGCCGGTTCCGGGGTGATGATCGGCCAGGGGGCGGCGGTGCGGGCGCCGGGCCCCTACCGCATACCCAACCTCAGGATCGACAGCTACTGCGTCTATACCAACACCCCCACCTGCGGCGCCTACCGGGGTCCGGCCGGTCCGCAGCTCACGTTCGCCTCCGAGTCCCAGATGGACATCATCGCCCGCGAGCTGGGCATCGACCCGGTGGAGATGCGTCTCCGGAACGCGTTCGAGGACGGCGACGAGACGCCCGCGGGCGCCCGGCTCGAGGACGTGCACGCCAGGGAGACGCTCCGCAAGGCGGCGGACGTCATGAACGAACGGCCGAGGCCTGCCGGAGAGAACATCGGCCGGGGGTTGGCCGTGGCCCACTGGCTCGTGGGCGGCATGGCATCCAGCGCCGGCGTCAAGCTGAACGAGGACGGCACCATCGGGATCCTGACCGGCGTGGTGGACCTGAGCGGCGCCAGCACCTCCCTGGCGCAGATCGCGGCGGAGGTGCTGGGAGTGTCTCTCGACGACGTGCACGTGCGCACCGCGGATACCGACTTCGCGCCTCATTCCACCATCAGCGCCGGCAGCCAGGCCCTCAAGAGCATGGGCAGCGCGGTGCTGCTGGCGGCCCGGGAAGTGAGGAGGCAGATCCAGCAAGTAGCCGCGGACAAGCTCGAAGCCGACCTCGGCGACCTGGAGCTGGACGACAACAAGGTTTTCGTCAAGGGCAGCCCGGAACGCGCGGTTTCACTGCGCGAGGTGGGCCACCTAGCCCTGGAGCACGAGCGCGGCCCCATCGTCAGCACGCAGTCCGTGTCCCGACTCCTCCCCCACCCCGCGGTGGCGGCCCACGCGGCCGAGGTGGCCGTGGACCCGGAGACGGGCCACGTGCGCATCCTTCGCTACGTGGCGGTGCAGGATGTCGGCACGGCGGTCAATCCCCTGTCGGTACGAGGGCAGATCGAGGGAGGCGTCATGCAGGGGCTGGGGCAGGCGCTGAGCGAGGCCTGCACCTTCACAGACGGGAAGATGAACAATCCCAACCTGCTGGACTACAAGATTTTCAGCGCGCTGGACGCCCCGGCCGTGGAGACGCACCTGATCCAGCACCCCTGCGCCTCGGGCCCGCTGGGCGCCAAGGGCGTGGGCGAGCCGCCCATCATTCCGCCGCCCGCCGTCATCGCCAACGCGGTCGCCGACGCCGTCGGAGTCCGCATCCACGATCTCCCCATTACACCGGAGAAGATCGTCCGGGCGTTGAAGGCCCGGCAACAACCGTAGCGGCGATCCGGAACCCGTTGCGCGGGAGGCCGCGCCATCCGCGCACCAAGGCATGGCCCCCGAGCATGGTCCGGAAAGAGAGTATGTCGTCTGTGGTTTGAAGGCCGCGGGCGCGGCCTCCGCGTCAGAGCCCGAGTAGCGAGTCGATCCGCTCCTGATCGAAGCCGACCACTGCCTCCCCGTCGATGATGACCACGGGTGTGCTCTGGAACCCCCGCGCCAGCAGGTCCTTCAGGGCCTCCTGGTCCTCGCGAATGTTCTTCTCAACGAAATCGACGCCTTTTTGAGAAAGATACTCCTTCTCTCGATGACAAGGCGGTCAACCGGGCTGCGTGAACAGGACGATGGATTCTGCCATGTGTGCCTCCGTGTCTGGTTTCATAGCACCGGCGCGGGCATTTCTCAACGAGCGTCTTGACATAGCGGCGCCACTTCTGTAGCCAAAGGGGCTCGGTGCAGAGCCACCGGCAACACCAGAAACGGAGGACATCCATGACACGCAAGGGTTTACGTTCCCTGGCCGCGGCCATCATCCTGGGATCCGCCGTGTTCGCGGTTAGCGCGGCGCACGCCGAGGACTTCTACAAGGGCAAGACGTTCCGCTTCATCGTGGGTTTCTCACCCGGTGGCGGCTATGACACGTACACACGGCTGATCGCCCGCTACTTCGGCAGGTACGTGCCCGGCAACCCCACCGCGCTGGTGCAGAACATGACCGGGGCCGGCAGCCTGATCTCGGCCAACTACATCGGCCGGCGGGCCAAGCCGGACGGGCTCAGCGGCGCGGTGTTCAACAACTCACTCATCGTGCAGTCGGCACTAGGCGACAAGAAGGCGGGCGCCGTGCCCTTCGACAAGATGGAGTGGGCGGGCGCACCCAGCAGGGGCGAGATCGTGTGCATGATGATGGCCTTCTCCGGCAAGACCACCTGGAAGGACGTCATCAACTCCAAGGAACCCATCAAGATAGGCGCCACCCGGGCCGGCTCCACCGGCCACGACATCCCCGCGATCCTGAACAAGGGCATGGGCACCAAGTTCAACATCATCACCGGCTACCGGGGAACGGCCACCATACGGCTGGCCCTGGAAAGCCGCGAGGTCGACGGCTTCTGCTCCCAGTGGGAGTCCATGCGGGTCACCGCCCGGAGCATGCTGGACGCCGAGGGCGACCAGAAGCTGGTGCCCTTCGTCATCGACAGCCACAGCTACCCGGATCCGGAGATTCAGAACATCCCGCTGTTCAAGGACGTGCTGAACAAGGAAGCCCTCGCGCTCTACAACTCGTGGGCGTTCCAGATGGCGTTCCAGCGGATGTTGGCGCTGCCGCCCGGCACACCCAAGGACCGCGTGAAGATATTGCAAACGGCCTACGAGAAGACCCTGAAGGACCCCCAACTTCTGGCCGAAGCCAAGAAGTCCAAGATCTTGATCACACCTGTCTCGGGTGCCGAAGTGGAGAAGCTCGTGGACGGGATTATCAACATGCCGCAGAACGTCAGGGAGAGCCTGTCCTTCCTGGTCAGGCAGTCGAGCAAGTAGTCGTGATTGAGGGGAGGGCGGGGAGCTATGGCTCCTCGCCCTCCCCTTTCTCCGCGCGCCAGCCCCGCAGAAGCTCCGCCTTCAGCACCTTCCCGGTCGGTCCCTTGGGCAACTCGGGCACGATGCGAACTTGCCGCGGATACTTGAAGCGGGCGAGTCGATCCTTGCAGTAAGCCGTGAGGCTGCCATTTTCGGGGCTCGTACCCGCCTTCGCCACCACGAAAGCCGCCACCTCTTCGCCCAGCTCCGGGTGCGGCACCCCCACCACCGCGGCCTCGGCAACATCCGGGTGCTCGGCCAGCACCGCCTCGACTTCCTGGGGGAAGACCGAATAGCCGCCCCGGAGGATGCGTTCCCTCAAGCGCCCGGTGATCTCCACGAACCCGTCGGCGGAGACCCGGGCGAGATCGCCGGTGCGGAACCAACCGTCCTCCAGCACCGGCGCGGCATCGTTCCAGTAGCCTTGCAGCGCAGCCGGGGTCTTGATCCAGAGCTCCCCCACGTCCCTCTCCCCGGACTCTGCGCCCTCGTCCGCCACCACCCGGATGTCGACGCCCGGAACCGCGCGCCCGATGCATTCCGGCCGGTCCTCCGCCTCCGACGCCAGATACGAGATGGGCCGGAACAACTCGGTCATGCCGTAGCCCCGTAGGATGCGATGGCCGGCGCGGCCGCGCCATTCCGAAGCCAGATCCCAGGGGCACGGCGCGGCGCCGGACACCGACAGCCTCAACGAAGACAGGTCGGCGCCGGCGAACTCCGGCACGCTCAACAGCCGCCGGAACATGGTGGCTACACCCAGGAAGAGGGTCACGCGGCGTTCCTGCATGGTTGCAAGCACCCGGTCGGGTGCGAACCCTCCGGGAAGCACCACTTGAGCTCCCTTGAGCAGCGGGGCCAGGAGCGAGCCGTTAAGCCCGAAGGAATGGGGCAGCGGCAGCACCGACAGCACCACGTCCTCGGACGTCACCGCCATCATGTCCGCCCATGAACGGTTGGCAAAGGTCAGCGCCGAGTGGCTGAACACGGCGCCCTTGGGCAGGCCGGTGCTGCCGGAGCTGTAGCCGAAGTGAGCCGGCGCGCCGGCCTCCGCCGCCGTGTCCCAGACGCCCTCCCGCGGCTCCACGCGTCCGACCACCACGGCCGGGTCCACGTCCGCGAGGATGGCGTCCCGCTCCTCCGCCTTCAGCAGCGGGCTCAACGGCACGGCGGTGGCGCCGAGCTTCCAGACGCCCAGCATCGCCACCACGAAAGTCCAGTGGTTGGGAAGCACCATCGCGACCCGATCGCCCGGGCCGACGTTGCCCGCCGCCAGCTCCCGCGCGAATCCGGCCGCGCGTTGTTGCAGCGCGCTGTAGGTCAGGGTCGCGTCGGGACAGAGCAACGCGGGTTTTTCCGGGAAGCGCGCTGCCGTCTCTTCCAGGAGGCAGACGAAATTCCGCGTCGAAGAGGTCAATTACAGCCCCAGCTTGTCCAGGTCGATACGTTCCAGAACATCCCGCGGGATGCGATTGCGGGGCGTGTACTCGGCCAGAGAGGGCTTGGCGGTGGCGTCGACGCCCCACTTGGCGGTGTAGCCGTCGGAGTCGGTGGAGGGGTCGAGGTCCGAACCCCGGGTGTTGGAGATCACCGTGATGTCCCGGTCCGCCTGGCAACGGGTGCCCAGGGCCCAGGCCACCTCCCGGTCGTCGAAGATGTCGACGTCGTGGTCCACCACCACCACGCGCTTGATGTACATGTCGGCGCCCAGCACCGCCAAAATGGCGTTCTTGGCCTGCCCCGGAACCCGCTGATCGATGGCGACGTAGCAGCTATAAGGCGCGGGCACGCGCACCGCGGCCACCGACGGGACGATGGCGCGCACCGCCCGGTAGAGGTTCGCCTCCATGGGAATGGTGGACAGCAGCAGATGGTCGACCTGGGCCACGGCGATGTCGTGGAAGAGCGCGCCTTCCCGCATGGTCACGGCATTGTAGCGCACCACCTCGCGCCGGCGCTCGCCCAGGCTGTAGCCGGTGAACTCGCTGAACGGCCCCTCCGGCGTCCGTTCGCCGGGCAGGATCTCGCCCTCCAGGATGATCTCGGCGTGGGCCGGCACCAGCAGGTCCGAGGTCTCGCAGCGCACCAGCTCCAGCGGCTTCCCCATGATGCCCCCCATGATGGCGCGCTCGTCCTCGTCGATGGAGCCGATGGCCAAAGCCCCCAGGCCGATGGCGGGATGGACCCCCACCGCGAACGCCACCGGCAGCGCCTCGCCCCGGGCTTCCGCCTTCTGGTAGAACTCCCACAAATGCTTCGACGCGGTGATGTGGATGGAGGTCCGGTCCCTGCCCATGATCATCAGGCGGTTGTAGGCGCAGTTCCAGGTGCCGTCCTCCGGATCCTTTGCGAACGAGATGGCGGCGGTGATGTAGGGCCCGGCGTCCGCGCCGTGGTGGACGATCTGCGGCAGCGCCAGCAGATCGACGTCCGCGCCGGTTCGCACCACCTCCTTGACCGGCCCGGCGTCCACCACCACCGGCGCCACCGGCCGCTCCATGGCTTTCAGGAACGCCCGCTGGAGATCCCGGGGCTCGGCGTTCATGGCCAGCGCCATGCGGCGCCGGCCGGCATGGAGGTTGGTCACCACCGGCAGCGCGCTGCCCTTGACGTTCTCCAGCAGGAGGACCGGCCGGCGGCGCCGTTCCCGCGCCAGCTTGGCCACCAGGGCGGTCACCTCGTGGAGCGGATCCACCGGAGCCGATATCCTGACCAGCTCGTCCTTCGATTCCACCAGATCGAGATAACTTCTCAGGTCCTGCGACATGGGTCACCCCATTTGCATGTGCGGCGCGCGATCCGAACCATCCCTCGCGTCAAAGCCACAAGTTAGTTGAAAGCCCGTCCGATTTTAAGCGCCGCCGCCATCTCCCGTCCAGGTCACGACTGCCGCACGGGTCTGTTCTTTCGCCATCTTCCCGCCCTCTGTGATAGAAAGACTCGTGGCCGAATGAATACGGCTTCGATGTATCCAAACGGAGGGAATATGGCCATCACCGACGAAACCGACGACCCGGGCTGCTGCTCCATCGACTACAGCCACCACAAGGCCCTCTTCGAGCGCCGTCAAAAGGCCTACCGGGAGGACCCCTCCAAGGCAGTCACGGTACACGAGGCGCAAATCAAACTGGTAAACGACCACCTGAAGGAGGCCAGGACCTCCGAAGGCTATACCATCTTCTGCGACGAACCGCCGTCACGCGGGGGCAGCGGCAAGGGCGCCGCCCCGCTCCAGTACTTCGTCGCCTCCATCGGCTTCTGAATGCTCAGCCAGGTGACGCAGTTGGCGTCATTCATGGACATCCGGATCGAGCGCGCGGAGATGACGGTACGGGGGGAATTCGACCAGAAGGGCAAGTTCGGGTTGTCGGACGTGCCGTCGGCCTGCACCCGCCTGGTCTACCGGCTGGACCTGCAAAGCCCCGACAGCCGGGACCGCATCGTCGAGTTCGCCGAGGCCCTGGAACGGTCCTGCTATACGACGAACACTCTGCGGCGTCCGGTCGAGGTGGTGCCGGAGCTTACCCTCAACGGCGTCGACGTGCCGCTGGGATAGTGTCCCCTAGCCCTGCTCCAGCACCCACCGCGCCACCTCGTCGTGACGCGCGAACCAGACTCGCGAGAACCCCTTCATGTAGCGGAGAATCTCGGTCAGCATGGCGGACATCATCGGCCGGCCGCCGAAGTGGGCGTGGACCGTCAGGTTGATCATCTCGGGCGCGTCCGACCGGTAGAGGAAATCGAAGGTGTCCTTGTACACGTTCAGGAAGTCGCGCGGGCTGCCACGCAACACCCGGTTGTCCGCGAAGTCGCTGTGGGGGATGGCCACGATGTTCCCGGACGCGGTAGACATCCGGTACGGGACGTCGGTGTCGTTGTAGTCTCCGTGCCAGACGCAGCCGGCTTCCGCCAGAAACCCCGCGGTGTGCTCGGTGGGCGTGGCCCTGGGGCTGAGCCAGCCGACGGGCCGCACTCCCGTCACGCCCTGGATGAGGTCGAAGCAGCGACCGATCACTTCCTTCTCATCGTCCGCGGAGAGGTCGGTGAGGAAAGTATCCTGGCTGTAGGAGTGGCCGGCAACCTCGTGCCCGTTGTCGTGCAGGGCCTTGACCGCGTCAGGGAACAGCTCCACCGAGCGGCCGCTGGTGCACACGGTGGCCGGGACCTCGAATTCACGGAAGATCTCCATGAACCGCCAGACCCCGGTGCGGCCGCCGTATTCCGACCACGACACTCCCAGCCGGTCCACCACCCCCGGCTTCAACGGCGACGACATGGGCGAGTAGGAAGGCGCGTTTCCCGGCGACCAGGTCTCGAACATGGGGGTCACGAGGACCGCGACCCGGGCCCCGTCGGGCCATTTCTCGATGGTTGACAATGGATTCCCCTTCCTTTCGATTCATGCCTCCGGCGCACCGGCGCTCTCCGCCTCTTTCACGAGCTCGATGAACCGGACCGCCAGCCTCGGACCGGTGGCCTCGTCCTCGTGCTTGAAGAACACGTAGCCGCGATCCCATTTCTGCTCCCGCACCCTCTCCGCCCACGCTCCGATGGCCTCATCCGTATAGTCCACCGCCCGCAGCCGAAGATAGCCCCAACTGGCGGTGGACACGAACGGGACCTCGCCGTCAAGCTCGCCGTCGGCGATGCACAGCGCCGCGTCGCGCTCCCGGAGCGTGTCGAACACCGCCTCGTCAAACCACGATAGATGACGAAATTCCACCGCCACCCGCTGCTCCTCCGGCAGCGCGGCGAAGAAGTCCCGCAGCCGCGGCAGATCCAGCCGCAGGTTGGGCGGCAACTGGAACAGCACCGGCCCGAGCTTGTCTCCCAGGGACTCCAGCCGCTGGAACAGGAAGGCCACGGCATCCCCCGCCTGCTTGAGCCGGGCGTGATGCGTGATGGCCCGGGACGCCTTGACGGAGAAGGAAAAGCCCTCCGGCACCTGCTCGCGCCAGCGTGCCAGCACCGGGTCCGCGGGCATGCGGTAGAAGGTGTGGTTGATCTCCACCGTGTCGAACCGAGCGGCATAAAACGGCAACATTTCCTTGTCCGGCAAGTCGGCCGGATAGAACCTGCCCTTCCACGGCTTGTAGGCGTAGCCGCTGGTTCCCACGAAAATCTTCAAGGAAGATCGCTCCACAGGTGCGGGTACTTGAGTCCGGATCCGGTGATCATCAGCACCACCCGCTCCTCCCTGTCCACGTCGCCGCGCTCCAGGAGCCTGTGCAAACCCGCCACGCACGCGCCGGCCTCCGGCGCGGCGAAGATCCCCTCGGCGGAACCAAGCTCCCGCACGCTTTCCAGGATCTCGGCGTCGGGCACGCTCACGGCGGTGCCGCCGCTCCTTCGCAGGATGTCCAGGATCATGAAATCGCCGATGGCCACCGGGACCCTCAGGCCCGCGGCCAGGGTGACCGGTCGGGTGACCGCCTCAGCCGTGTCCGCTCCGGCCAAGAACGCGTTGACGATGGGGGCGCAGCCTTCAGCCTGGACCGAGATCATGCGCGGACGCCTGGAATCGATCCATCCCAACTCTTCCATCTCGTCGAAGGCCTTCCACATGCCGATCAGCCCCGTGCCGCCACCCGTCGGGTACACCACCGCGTCCGGCAGGGTCCAGTCCATCTGTTCGGCAAGCTCGTAGGCCATGGTCTTCTTGCCCTCGACCCGGTAAGGCTCCTTCAGGGTCGAGACCTCGAACCACCCTTCGCTTTCCTTCTTCTCCCCGATGATACGGCCGCAATCGTTGATGAAGCCGTCCACCAGCACGACGTGGGCGCCGTACTGCATGCACTCCACGACGCTGACCCGCGACGCGTCCCGGGGCATGTAGATATGGGCCTCCAGACCCGCCTTGGCCGCGTAGGCGGCCAGCGCTCCAGAGGCGTTCCCGGCGGAAGGCACCGCCAGGCGCTCCGCCCCCAGCTCCTTCGCCATGGACACGGCCGCGGTCATGCCCCGGGCCTTGAACGAGCCGGTGGGATTGAGGCCCTCGTCCTTGAGGTGGAGGCGCGGCATGCCGAGCCGCCGGCCCAGCCGGCCGGCGTGGGCCAGCGGCGTCCATCCCTCCCCCAGGGTCGTGACCGCGGCGTCGTCGGCCACCGGCAGCACCTCGCGGTACCGCCACAGGCTCGCCACCCGTCCCCGGAGACTGTCACGGGTCAGGGTCTCGCCGGCCCGGGCCAGGTCGTAACGCACCAGCAACGGGCGGCCGCATTCCCGGCAGAGGTTGTGGAGCTTCGCACGTTCATGACGTACCCCGCAACGCGAGCATTCCAGAAACGTCACATGCATAACGCACCCCCAAGCCGCCGTCGACGCCCGGGCCCTACGCCGGGCCCGACTCGGGACGGGCTCGGGATCAATGGTGGGGAGTCAATAGACGACTTTGTAGATTAAAAATATCGCTAATAGAAACATAGAACATTTGTCGCGTGTTGACAAGGGGTTATGATGGGTGAGATGCGTTCACGGCAGCGGGCTCCACACCCTGCCCGGAACGTAGATCTGGCCCTGAAACAGCTTTCGGGCGGTGCGCACCACCCCCGCCTTCTCGAGCGCGAAGTCGTCGCCCACTCCGCTCAACTCGAACGCCACCGTGATGGAGCCGCTGGGGTGCTCGATCTCCACCGTCTCGGAGAACCCGCCGCCGGTTTCCGCGATGCCGTCCGCGACGGTGCCCGGAACCAGGGCGCAACTCCCAACGCAGACGGCGCCGGAGACCGCGTGGGCCGCATGACAGTCAGTGGGCACGAAGTAGCGGGAGGTCAGCGCCCCGCCCCGGCGCGGGCGGGAGAGGATGCCGAACTTGGGGATGACCTTGCCCCGGACGTCACCCAGCCCCATCTTCTCGCCGGCAACGACCCGAACCGCCTCCAGCCGTTCCAGCAGCGCCCGGTCGGCGTCCAGCTCGGCCTTGCTCTCGTCGCCCCGGACGCCCATGCTCTCGGCGGTCGTCAGCACCATGGGCATGGCCACGTCCACGCAACTCACCTCGACGCCCTCGATGATCTCCTTCCGTTGTCCGGTGGGGAACAACGCCCCGGTCTTGGAGCCGATGACGTCCATGAAGTTGAGCAGGATCGGCGCCGCCGTCCCTGGGACCCCGTCGATGGCGGTGCCGCCGTCATACTCGACGCTGCCGCCCGGGGTCTCCAACACCGCCTCGATAAGGGAGTCGGTGTTGACGTTGCGGATATTCACCACCGTCCTGGGGTCGTCCGGGGACACCAGCCCGCGGTCGATGGCGAAGGGGCCGACGCCCGCCAGCATGTTGCCGCAGGTGGGGCTGTAGTCCACGAACGCCCGGTCCACCGAAACCTGGGCGAAGAGATAGTCCACGTCCGCCCAGGGATGGTCCGACGGCGAGACGATGGCGACCTTGCTGGTGAGCGTGGTGGCGCCGCCCACTCCGTCGATCTGACGCTGGTCGGGGGACCCCATGGCCGCCAGCAGCACCCGGTCGCGGAGGGCATCGTCAGGGGGCAACTCGCCGGCTAGGAAATACGGCCCCCGGGAGGTGCCGCCGCGCATCATGGTGCAGGGAATCGCGGTCTGGTCCGCCATGTCAGGTTATCCTTTCCCATACGAGCGACGCCCGGCTGCCCGGCCCGCCCATGACCGGCGGCGCCGCCGTCAGCACCAGCCGGTCCCCCTCGAAGGACACCTCCCGCCGGGTGGTGGTGCCGTCGAGCCGGGTGTCCGCGGCGAATTCGACGTGGTGGAGCACCACGTCTCCCTGGAGCTCGAACTCGCCGAAGTAGCTGAAGTAGTGGCCGTCGGGTGGCCGTGGCCATGTGGCCGTCGGCGGTGTATTCCATACGGCCCACCGCCGGAGCGTCCTCAACCGATCCAGGGTTGCCGTCGGCGTCGATGAAACGAAATTCGTGCAGACGCCACGTGCCGATCATGCGTTCCCGATACGTCATGGTCACAGGATAGCGCTTCCCGCGCCGACTTCAAATCGACGGCGCCGGCGCCACCGCCTCCGGCTCCATGGCCGTCTCCACCGCTGCCGTGCCGCCGTAGTCGTCCACGATGCAATACAACGCCGGCACGAGAAACAACACCTGGAAGGTGGACGCGGCGAGGCCGAAGGCAAGGCTGGTCACCAGAGGAATCAGGACCTGGGCCTGGAGGCTGGTCTCCGTCAGCAACGGCAGCACCCCCGCCACCGTGGTCAGTGAAGTCAACAGGATGGCCCGGACACGCTGGCGGGCCGCGCCGCGCGAAGCCGCCGCCGCGGACTCGCCCCGGGCGCGGCGGATCTTGATGAAGGTCACCATCACGATGGCGTTGTTGACCACGACTCCGGCCAGGGAGACGAAGCCCACGAGGCTGGGCATGGAAAGATCGAGGCCCATGGCCATGTGTCCGATGACCATGCCCACGAGCCCCACGGGAATGGCCGCCATGATCACCAAGGGCTCGACGTAGCTGCGGAACTGAAAGCACAGCAGGAGAAAGATGGCGGCCAGCCCCACCAGGAAGTTCCGCCCGAGCGAGGACCCGGTCTCGGCCGACTCGCGCGCCTGTCCCTCCAGTTCCATGCGAACGCCCGGATGGCGCGCCAGGAGACCGGGCAGGAACCGGGAGCGGGTATCGTCGATGATCTCCGCGGCGTTGGCCTTCCGCGGATCCAGGTCCCCCTGGATGCTCGCGGCGCGGCGCCCGTTCACACGATGGATCCGGCTATAGCCGCGCTCGGAGGTCAACGTCGCCACCGTGTTCAACGGCACCTGCTCGCCGCTGGGCAGGGTGACGGTAAAGCGGGCCAGATCGGCAAGGCTGTCCCGGTCCCGTTCGTACAGCCGGACGTCGATCTCGTAGTCCTCCGTGCCGACCTGGAACTCCCCGGCGCGGCGGCCCTGGAAGGCCGCCCGCAGTTGCCTCGCCACCTCGGAGGCGGTCACACCCAACGCCAGGGCGCCCTCACGCAGGCGCACGTGCAGCTCCGGCTTGCCCAGACGCAGATCGTCCGTCAGGTCGAACACGCCGCGATACCCGTGAAGCCACTCCCGCAGCTCCGTGGCCGCGGTCTTCAACGATTCCACGTCCTCCCCCACCAGACGCATGTCGATGGGCCTGCCCCCCGGTCCCATCTGCGGCTCGCCGAAGGTCAGCGCCACCACGTCCGGCGGCACCCCCGCCTCGGCCCGCCACCGGCTCATGATCTCGTCCAGCGACGCGTAGCGGGAATCGGGACCCACGAGATCGACGGTGACGGTGGCCAGGTGCTCGCCCGACTCGTTGGCCTCCCGATTGCGGTTGAACTGTATCCCGACATTCCGCAACATGTTCGCGCCGCCCGCCCGGGCGGAGGCGTATTCTTCGTCCACCGCCCGGATCGCCGCCACCACCCGCTCCACCACCGCCTCGGTCCGGGCCAACGGCGTTCCCTGGGAAAGCAGCAGCCGCGCCTCGATGACATTGCCCTCGATGTCGGGAAAGAGCCTGAACTTGAGCACGCCGCCGACCATCGCGGACACGGACACGAGGAACAGGCCCGCGATGACGCCCACCGTAAGGTAGCGCCAGGACACGGCCGCATCCACCAGACGTCCGACGAACCCTTCCGTGAAGCGCGCCAGGCCGGCGTCGAACAACGCCCGCATCCTTGGAAGCGATGCGCGGGGCGCGGCGCGTAACGTCCCCAGCAAGTGGTGCGGCAGGATCAGGAACGCTTCCACCAGACTGAAGGACAAGGTCAGGATCAACACCACCGGCAGGACTCCCAGCACGGCGCCGATGGTCCCTCGCAGGAACGCCAGGGCGCCGAACACGCCGATGGTGGTCAAGAACGACGCCAGCACCCCCGGAGCCACCTCCCGCGTTCCTTCCACCGCCGCGTCGATGACGGAGCGTCCGGCGCTGCGGTGGCGCGCAATGTTCTCCGCGATCACGATGGCGTCGTCCATCATCAGGCCGACGGCGATAAGCAAGGCCACCATGGTGACCATGTCGAACGAATAACCGATGGCCGCCATGCCGGCGATGGTCCCCATGAAGGCCACCGGAAGACCCGCGGCCACCCAGAAGGAGTAGCGCAGCCCGAAGAACAGCCACATGACCAGGAACACCAGCCCGAGCCCCTGGATGCCGTTGCGCAGCAGCATGGTCAGGCGGTCCCGCACGATGGACGACACGTCGCGGGTGATCTCGAAGACCATGCCCGGCGGCGCGAGGGCCCGTTGATCCTCGAGATAGGCCCTGACGGCATCGATGACGTCCAGGGTGTCGTCGGACCGGCCCTTTTCCACCATGAGGTAGGCCGCCCGCTGGCCGTTGAAGAAATTCTTGTCCTCGGCCCGCTCGAAGCGGTCGGTGATGGTGGCGATATCCCCCAGCCGGATGACGGCGCCGCTGGCCGAGGCCACCACCACCAGTTCCTCGAACGTGCGCGGGCGGCGCCGTTCGTCATCGAAGCGGATGAGCACCGTCGAGTTCCGGGTCTCCACCGACCCCGCCGGCAGGGTCACGTTCTGGCGTTCCACGGCATCCGCCAGGTCACGGACGCTGAGGCCGAACTGGCGCATGGTGGACGCGGCGACCTCCACCCGGATCTGTCGCTGGGAAAAGCCCTGGAGCTGCACCCGGGCCACGCCGGGAATCGCCAGCAGGTCGTCCTTCATGCGCTCCGCGTAGGCCTTCAAACCCTCCGGCTGCACCGGCCCGGCCACGGCGATGGAAGCCACCAGGTCCACCCGCCCCAGTTGCCGCACCACCGGCGCCTCGGCGTCGTCCGGAAAGTCCTGAATCGCATCGACCTGGCTCTTGACGTCGTCGAGGAAACGGTCCAGGTCGGCGCCCTCCCGCATGACCAGAGTGGCCACGGCCACTCCTTCCCGGGCCTCGCACCGAGTCTCTTCCCGCTCGTCCACGCTGTCCGCGGCAATCTCGAGCTTGAGACAGATGCCCTGCTCCACGTCCGCGGCAGAGGCCCCGGGCCAGGGCACCCGCACCTCCACGGAGTCCGCCGGGATGTCCGGAAACGTCTCGCGCTTCACCGTCCCGGCAAAAACGAGGCCCAGCAAGATGAACCCGATCATCAGGAGATTGGCCGCCGTGGGGTGGCCGGCGAAGTAACGGATCATGGGACGGTCACCGGACGGGCGCGACGCCGGTGGCCTCCGCCGCCAGGCTGGCCGCCGTCGCCGGGTCCGGCTCCGGCCTGAGACGCATGCCCTCGGCGGCGAAGGGCAGGTCGGAAATCACCACGCGCTGGCCCGCTTCGAGTCCCGAGCGCAGCACCACGAGATTGGCCTGGGTGAAGCTCACCTCCACGTCGCGGAACTCCAGCCGGTCCTCCCGCCCCACCACGTAGACCTGACTGCCCCGCAAGGCCGCGCGCGGAATCACCACCGCGTCGGGCCGGGGCGGTCCCCGCAGCTCCACCTCGACATACATGTTCTTAACCAACGGCGGCAGACGGCCCGCCTGGGCCCGCCGGTAGGGTTGGTCCACCGCGACGATGACGCCCACCGTACGGGTACGCGGATCCACCGTGTCGCTCATCCGCGAGAAACGCGCCGGCCACTCGATGGCGACGTCGCCCGAGTGCAGGCGCACCACCGCCTGGAGCTCCTCGCGCAGCCGCGGTATGGCGGCGCCCAATTGCGGCGCCGGCCCGACGCGCGACCGCAAGAGCGCCAGCACCCTGCTCATGGGCACCTGGGCGACCACCTCCGCAACGTCGAGACCGTCGGCTTCCACCAGCACCTGCCCCTTGGCGGCGAACTGGGCCTCCTCGACGTTCACCGCGGCGATGCGGCAGGTGAACGGCGCCACCACGGTGGTGCGGCTCAGGTTCCGCCTGGCCGTCTCCAACTGGGACTGGAGCCGGTCGCGTTGCGCCCGCTGCGCCGCGCGTTCGGCGGGAAGCAGCCTGACGGTGTTCCGGAGGTTCTGCACCGCCTGTTCGCTGGCGAGCACCGCGCGCTCTTCCCGGTCCGCGTCAGACTGTGACACGGCGCCGCGCCGCAGCAACTCTCGCGTGCGTTCGAGCTGCTTGCGGGCCAGCGCCAAGTTCCGTTCCTCGATGGCCAGGGACCGTTTCGCATTCACCGCGCGCACGTCGAGCAGGGAAAGCTGGGAGTCCGCGGCGCGAATGTTGGCTTCGATCTCGGCTACCGCGTGGCGGTAGTCCGTGGGGTCGATGCGAAGAAGCTCGGTGCCGGCGGCGAGAATCGCCCCCCGCCGCAACTCCGGATGCCGGTAAACCACCGTGCCGCTGACCTCGCCCACGGCTTCCCACACCCTGCCCGGCTTGACGCTGCCGTGCCCCACCGCCCGCGGCACCACCCGCGCCGACTTCCCTTCCACCACGCGCACGGCGGTCACGCGTTCCTCGGGCTCGGTCCGCACCGGCGCCTCCCGGGAACGCACCGCGTACACCACCGCCAGCACGCCGAGGCCGACGGGTATCCAGAAGAGCAGTTTCTTGAGAAATCCAACCATGCGGGACCACGAACCTCGGCCAAAGAAGACCGGCGTGACCGGCGCCGCGATCTCATGCGGGGACGGGCGGCCGGCCGCCTGTAACAGTCTATCTAGATCGGCCCCAGAGGCCAAGGCAGGTCGGGAACGTAGTGCTGCAGCAAACCCTCCGGAAGATCCAGGGTCATGAGCCACGAAAGGAACATCAGCATCAGGTCCGCCATGACCGTCAGCAGGACAACCCGGCTCCAACTCTCCCTCGCTTCCCGCCGCAGGAACGCCAGGAAGAACAGGTTCAGCGAGATGAAGAACCCGGCGAGGGCGGTCATTCCCAACAGCGCGAGCAGCCAGTTCAGGTAGTGCCAGATCCCCTTCCGCGGAGCCTGGTGCCCCTCGATGCCCGGGCGCTCCGCGTCTTCGTTGTACGGGGTGGGCGCGCCGGCGCTCCGCCCAATGCCGAAGAACACCAGCAGGCCGGCCACCAGCATGACCGCGGCCACGCTGACCGGAAAGACCCCTCCCAGAAGCGTGTGCCGCAGGGAGTCGGCGAGCGTGACGACGAAAAAGGCCACGACGAAGCCGGCGAACAGCAGTTGCGGCGTCAGCTTCCTGGCATGCCGTTGCGGCGCATCGGCGGCCGGCTCGCCCTGGGGACGGTTGCGCGCGCCCACCCAGACGGAGGCGACGATGATGCCGGCGATAATCAGCACGCCCGGGCGCGTAACGAAGCCCCACTCGTGGAACTGGATGGCCTGGTAGAGGTAGGTCTCCACCTGGTCGGCCAGCACGAAGCCGATGAGCATCGCCGGCCGCGACCAGCCGAACCGCTTCATGCCCACCCCCAGGAGGCCGATGGCCACCAGCGCGACGAAGTCCATGATGTCGCGGCTGGCCTGGAACGCGGCGAACGAGATCACCATGAGCATGAACGGGGCCAGCAGTTGGTAGCGGATGGTGGTCAGCCGGGCAATGGCCGGCGACAGAAACAGACACAGGCCCGCGCCCACCACGTTGGCCAGGGCAAGGCTCCAGACGATGGTGTACGTGGTGGGCAGCTCGGCCGTGAGCATCCGCGGGCTCGGCTCCAGCCCGATCAGCACCAGGCCGCCGATGAAGACCGCCATGCTGCCGCTTCCCGGGATGCCGAACAGCAGCGTCGGAATGAGCCCGCCGCCTTCCTTGGCGTTGTTGGCGGATTCCGGCGCCAGCACGCCGCGGATGTCGCCTCTGCCGAACTGCGACTTGTCCTTGGCGGTCTGGACCACGTGGCCGTAGGCGATCCAGTCCACCACCGAGCCGCCGAGCCCGGGAATGGCGCCGATGAGCGTGCCGATGCCGGCGCAGCGCAGGCACAGCCAGCGGTAGCGGATCATGTCCCGCAGGCCGTCGAGCCAGCCCTTGCCCAGGGCATGGGTGCGGGAGATGGCGCCGGCGCCGCGCAGAAGGTCCACCACCTCGGGCAACGCGAAGATGCCGAGGCCCACCACCACCAGCGGGATGCCGTCGGCCAGATAGTCGACCCCGAACACGAGCCGCTCCTCGCCGGTGGCCGGGGCGCCGCCGATGGCGCCGACGACCAGCCCCAGGCCGCAGGAGGCCACGCCCTTCCAGATGGAGTTGCCCGAGAGCACCCCCACCATGGAGATGCCCAGCACCGCGAGCATGAACAGCTCCGCGGTGGTGAAGAACAGGATGACGGGCCGGGCGATGAGGACGAAGAACGTGAGGATGACGGCGCCGAAAAGGCCGCCGAAAAGGGAGGCCGAGAACGCGGCCCCGAGCGCCCGGGCCGCCTCGCCCTTGCGGGCCAGCGGGAAACCGTCCAGCACCGTGGCCTGGGACGCGCTGGAGCCCGGGATGCCCATCAGCACGGAGGTGAAGGTGTCCGAGGTGGGGATGACGGCCACCAGGCCCACCAGCATGGCCAGGGCCGACACCGGATCCATGCCGTGGAGGAACGGGATCAGCAGCGAGAGGCCGACGATGCCGCCGAGCCCCGGAAAGATGCCCACCACCAGGCCCAGCAGCACGCCCACCACCAGAAAGGCCATGTGCTGGGCCTGCAGCAGGGTGGCAAAGGCTTCGATGAGCGCGTCGAGCATCTTTGTCGCCCCCTCTACGCTTCAGCGCGCCGCGGGAGTCGGTCCTCGCCGGAGGCTCACCGCCGGCCCCGGAGGTCCGAAACGAAAGAGGGCGGCCGTAAAGACCGGCCGCCCTCGCCGTCGGGGTCCGAAACCCGTCCGGTTGCGATCACGTCATACGGGACGCGGTCACGCGGAACGGGCCATCAGAACACCACGCTGTATTTCGTCGTCAGCCAGTTCCGCACCCACGCCTTGGCTTCGGACGGGACATCGGTGGCCGCCTTGAACTTCAACTCGGCCGCCGCGCCCGTCACCTGGTCGTAGGCGCCGATCTTCTTGTCCTTGTTGGCGATGTACTCGGGGTCCGCAAGCATCTTCCCGAATGCGTCCTGGTAGGCCTTCACCACGTCCTCGGGCGTGTCCCTGGGGACCACCACGAACTTCTGGGCGGGAAACCCCGCGGTGAAGAAAGCCTTCCATGCGTCGAACCAGGCGCCGGACGGCTTCTTGCCCTTGACCTGCTCGTAGACCTCGGCGAAGTGCGGCAGGTCCGGGAAGTTGGGGTCGCGGACCAGGTTGCCCTTGGCGTCGAGGGCGCCCCAGGACATGATCGGAATGGCGCTGCCCTCCTTCACCAGCGGCGTCACCTTGGAGAGGTAGGCCGAGGAGGTCTGGTAGTCAATGCTGGTTTCGCCGGTCATGAACGCCTTGCGGCCGGCGGAACGGCCCTTCATGCCGAACACCGCCTTCACGTTGAGCCCCAGCATCTCGAAGGCCAGCAACGGCACCAGGTCCAGCGACGTGGCGCCCTGCGAGCCGTACTTCAGCGGCGGATTCTTCTTGACCAATTCGGCGGCCGTCCTGGCGCCGAGCTTCGGGCTGATGTAGGCGACGCCGCCCGTGGCATAGGCCAGCAGCGGACGCCATTTGCCGTAGTCGTACTTGACGCGCTTGTCGCTCAGCAGGAACGGGAACTGGGTGGAACCCGAAGTACCCAAGAGGTCCAGGCCGTTGGGCTTGGCGCGCTTGGCGTACAGGTTGGCGCCCTTGGTGGAACCGCCGCCCGGGACGAACTTCAACCGGATGTCGGCGCCACTGTGCTTCCGCAGGAACGGCTCCACGAACCGGGCCCAGCGGCCGGAACCGCCGCCCTCGCCGAACGGAATCGTCCAGGTAACGGTCTTGCCCTTCAGGTCCGCGGCGGCGGCGTTGAACGGCGGGCACGCCAGGACCAGCGCGATGGCGATGGCCGAAGCATTGAAAAAGTAACGAACACGTCGGTGCATTCTGTCTGTCCTCCCCTTGGTCAACGGAGAAACCATTGAAAGTGATTCGCGCCAACGTAGCGGAGGCGTCCGTCCTCCGCAAGCCCTGGAACGTGGGGATTGCCGCCGGGGCACCGGTGGACACTCGCAACGGAAAGCTGCTAGCACTGAACGGATACCAAACCATCGGAGAATCCACATGCCGCTGATGATCGACAACCGCATCGCCGAGCGGGCGCTCAACATGAAAGACGCCATCGACGCCATGGAGAGCGCGCTCAAGCAGCTCGCCGACGGCGACGCCGTCTACCAGCCCCGCACCGACCTTTGGTCCCCCACCGCCACCGTCGGCGACTATTTCCGCTGGGGCTCGCTGCTGGGGGCCATCAAGGACCCGCCCGTGCTGGCGTTCCGCTTCAAGCTGGACATCATGACCTGGCAGGAATACAACGGCGCGGTCACCGAGCACTGGTTCAACGTCGAGCCGGGCAAGTACTGCGGCATCATCCTGCTGGTGGACACGCGCACCGGCGAGCTGCTGTGCATCATGAACGACGGCTACCTCCAGAGCTACCGGGTGGGCGCCACCGCCGGGGTCGGGGTCAAGCACCTCTCCCGGCCCGACTCCAGGGTCATGGGGGTGCTGGGCTCGGGTGCCATGGCCCGCACCTACGCCATGGCCACGTGCGCCGTCCGGCCCATCGAGCACATAAAGATCTTCAGCCCGACCCAGGCCAACCGGGAGGCCTACGCGAAGAAGATGGCGGAGGACCTGAAGATCAAGGTCACCGCGGTCAACTCGGCGCGGGAGGCCATGAGCGGCGTCGACGTCGGCGCCACCTGCACGGACTCGCGCATTCCCCTGTTCCAGGGCGACTGGCTCCAGACCGGCATGCACGTGGTGGACGTGCGCCCGGAGGAGCTGGAAGCCGAGACCTACGAGAAGGCCGACGTGGTCATCGGCACCTCGAACCTGGGCGTCCTGAACTACGCGCTGGGCACCCAGGAGGAACGCGGCCGGCGTCCCATCGACGACAACTACATGCGGCGCTACCGGGACCGGAGCCACACCACCCTGTCCGAGGTGCTGACGGGCGAGAAGCCGGGCCGGGAGAACGACGCCCAGACCACCTTGCACCACAACTTCTCCGCCGGCATCCAGTTCGCCGCCGTGGGATACCTGGTCTACCGCTACGCCAGGGAGAACGGCCTCGGCCACGAGCTGCCGCTGGAGTGGTTCCAGCAGGACATCCGGAACTGACGGGCCGCCAACGGGTTGATGAACATGCGCAGGATTCGTTGCCGCCCTCCGGACGGCACTTCCCTCTCGAGGATCGAGGGCGTGATCCCGCGCCCATGACGCAACTCCTGCCCCAGGCCATCGGTCTGCTGACGGCGTGGACCTACGGCATCAGCATCATCTCGGCCCGCCGGGGGCTGCAGTACTCCAACGCCAGCACGGTCACCCTGCTCTCGCTGATCTCGCAGACCGTGATCCTGTGGACCCTGGTGGGGGTCTTCACGGGGGTCCCGGACGTGGGCAGGGGCTTTCTCCTGGCGGCGGTGACGGTGGGGTTCCTGATGCCCGTGTTGCGCTGGCTCACCTACACCGGCATCTCGAAGATCGGCGCGGCCCGGGGCACGGCGCTGCGCTCCACGCACCCCCTCTTCAGCGCGTTGCTGGCGCTGACGTTCCTGGGCGAGACCGCTACCGCCCCCCTGCTGACCGGCATCGTCCTGGTGGTGGCGGGCATCGTGCTGATCTCCTGGCGGGAGGAGCAGAGACTCTCCACCGCCCGCTGGTGGCACGGCGCCTATTCCATCTCCGGGGCCTTTACCGCGGCCGTCGTCCACAACATCGCCCGCTTCTCGCTCAAGTCGGCGGGCTACCCCATCCTGTTCGCGGCCATCGTCGGGGTGGTGTCCCTGGTGACCTTTGCGGCCTTCCTGTTATTGCCGCGCGGGTTCGGCCGGCCCGTATGGGACCGGCGCGCCATGAAACCGTTCCTGACGGCCGCGGTCCTGGAGAACGTGGGCTTTCTCCTGTTCAACACGGCCCTCAGCGTGGGGCCGGTGGTCATCGTGACCCCCATGGTCGCCACCCAGCCCATGTGGGTGCTGGTGTTCACGGTGGTGTTCCTTCGCAGCATCGAAATGGTAACGCTCCGGACGGTCAGCGGCAGTGTCGGGGTGGTGGCCGGGACGCTGGCCATCACCCTTGGAGGCGCTCCCAGATGACCGGCGGCGCGCGCAGCGGGCGCGGAGGGGGGCGATGACCGTGGCCGGCGACTCCTGGCTCGGACCGCGCGTGCTGCGCAACTTCCTGCTGCTGTACGGCAGCACCTTCTTTTCCGGGCTCGGCTGGGGCATGGTGCTGCCCACCATCCCGGTGCTGGCCACATCCTTCGACATATCCCTGGGCGCCGCGGCCCAGACCGTCACGGCCTGGGCCGCGGGCCGCTTCGTGGGCACCCCCGTGAGCGGCATCATGCTCGACCGCGCCGGACCGCGGGTGATGATGGTGGCAGGCGCAGCGGTCACTAGCGCGGCCGCCGGCGCGGCGTTCGCGAGCCCCGCCTTCGGCTGGCTGCTGCTGGCGCTGTTCGTCATCGGCGCGGCCGACGCCGTGTGGAACCTGGGACGCGAGGTGGCGGGCATCGACCTGACCTCCCAGAACCAGCGCGGACGGGTCATGAGCGGGTTCCACGGCGTCCACAACGGCGGGCTCACCCTGGGACCCCTGGTGGGCGGCTTCCTCACCGTATCGGCGGGCTTTCGTTCGGTATTCGTCGCCTATGCCGTGTTTGCCGCGGTTACCGTTTTCCTGGCCCTGGCCGTGGACCGGCCCGCCCGCGCGGGCGGCGGCGCGCCGCGGCCCGCCGCGAAGACCGGCTTCAAGGGCCTTGGACCCCGCTACTGGGCAGGCCGCATCACGGCGCTATACCAGGAGGTGGCGCCGCCGCTCCGGCGCACCTACCTGATTCTCGTCGTCGCCACCTGCGCCAGCCTGATGTTCCGCCTCACCCTTCAGAGCATGCTGCCGCTCTACGCCGGCGGGCGCCTCGGCTTCAGCCCGCTGGAGGTGGGCGCGCTGTTCTCCATCTCCGGAGTGGTGGTCTTCTTCATGACTTCTTCATGATCGTGCCCGCCGGGTTCGTGCTGGACAAGGTGGGCAGGAAATGGGCGACGGTGCCCAGCAACGTGATTCCGGCCGTGGTCTTTCTCCTCATCCCGTTTGCCGACACCTTCTTCGAGCTCGCCGCGCTGATGGCGCTGATGGGCATCGCCAGCGGGCTTTCCCTGGGCTGTCTCGCCACCTCCACCTACGACGTGGCGCCGCGGCACGCCCGGGGGCGCCTCCAGGCCATGCGCCGCACCCTGGCCGACCTGGTTGGGCTGGGGGCGCCCGCGGGCGGAGGCATGCTCGCCAACGCCTTCAACCCGGGCATCCCGTTCCTCGCCCTGACCCCGATCCTGTGGCTGTCCGCGCTGTTGCTGGCGTTCGTGGCCAAGGAGACGCTGGAGCGTTGAGCCGCGGAAGGACTCGCGGACGGCGGCGGATTGCCGCCCGTCCGGCGGACCTGAGCGTTCCGCGCTCTGAACGGCGCTCCGTCTAATCGGATTTCGGCTCGTCCGAGCCGGGGTCGGACGGAAGCGATGCGTCGAGTTGCACCCGGAAGCGCTCGGTGGCGGCCCATGCCGCCTCGTACTGGCCCTGGTCGATGCGGCCCCGCATCAGCTCCACCCGCAGCAGCAGGAAATAGGTCTGGATGACGTCCTGGCGGCAGTACTCATGGATCTCCGCCATGCGGCCCGCCTCCCACATTTCCTGGACCATGGAACCGTCGATGTCCCCCTTGCCGCGCAGGCCGATGAGCCTGCACAGGAGATCGAAGCCGCCGCGGATGCGGTTGACGCCGTGGTTGCCGATGAAGTCGTAGAGGTCGTAGTGACCCTCTTCCGAGTACCGGTAGCGGTGTCCGAAGCGCTGGTTGAAGTAGCGCGGCGCCCGGCAGCCGTACTTGAGGGCGTGCAGCTCCAGCACCGGAAGGTCGAAGTTGCGCCCGTTGAACGATACCAGGGTGCCGCTGAAGCGCTCCACCCGCTCCCAGAAGTCGTGGACGATGGCTTCCTCGCTGTAGTCGCCGGCGCACAGGGTCTCGACGCCGGCCAGGACGCCGTCGGCGTTGACGATGCCCACGGCGATGGAGACCGGGACGTGGAAGGAGAGGGGGAGGAAGTCGCTGCCGGTCTCGGCCACGCGCTCGGAGCGGAGCCGCTCGTAGGCCTGCCGGTCGGAAATGTCCTCCCTGGGAGAGTAGACCGACTTGACCAACGCCTTGTCGATGCGGGTCTCGATGTCGAAGACGGCGTAAGTCATGGCGCTCGGCAAGGGGCGGCAGCCCTCGTCGTTCCTAGTCCGGCCGCACCAGCAGCACCCGGTTGGCCGGAAGCTCCAGGGGCAGGCGCTCCCAGGACTCGCCTTCGTCCTCGGAGACCAGGATGTCGCCCTTCCCCTTCTGGGCCGAATCGCTGGAACGCCCGCGGGAGACCGCGCCCAGTCCGGCGTAGACCCGTTTCGGCTCGCCGGGGCACTGGGCCAGCGCCCAGACCATCTGCAACATGTGATCCGGCAGGCCCCGGCCGACGCCCACGCGCTCCCAGCTCGAGGCCAGGTCGCGGCTGCGGAAAACCGCCCCCTGGGCCTTTTCGGGCCGGTCCCAGTATCCCGGCGACTTGTCTGCCGTGGCCACCAGCATCACCGGCGGGGCGCCGGGCAGGAAGACGAAGTCGTGGAAGTAGTCACGGGTCATGCCGCTCTCGGCCCGTTGCCAACCCGTGCCCGGTTCGTCGCTGCGGAAGAAGCCCTGGGCCGTGGCCACGAACATGGGGCTCATTCCCTCGGGCGTGTGGCTGATGTGATGGATGTCGAGATAGTCGATGCCGCCGCTCACGTCCTCGAAGGACGCGCCACGGTCGAAGGTCCGCACGATGCCGCCGTGCTCCAGGCAGACGTATACCACGCGCGGGTCATCGGGAGAGACGAAGATGTGGCGGACGTGCTCCCGGTGAGGGGGACGCGGATAGGTCCACTTGGCGCGCACCTCCGACGGCAACTCCTGCAGGGCGGTCAACTCTTCCCAGCTCTCGCCGCCGTCCTCGCTCCGGTGTAGGTGGATGGGCTCGGTGCCCACGTAGACCACATCGGGGTCGGAAGGGTCCACGGTCACGGCCCGGATGTTGCCGGAGAAAACGGTGCGCCAGCTCTGTCCCCCGTCGTCGCTGCGGCAGAGCCCTTCCCCGGCCACGCTGGCATATACGGACCCGGGCCTCTGCGCGGGGCCGTCGATGGCGTCCACCGTGCCGGGAGGGAGAGTGACGTCCAGCTCCTCCCAGGCGGTTCCCTTGCGGCGCCAGACTTGCAGACCTTCCTGGGTTCCAGCGAGTATCCGTTCAGCCATTGCCGTTCCTCCTGGCCTTCCCTCTTCAGGGCCGGTCCCGCACCCTACCTCCGCCCCTGGACCACGGGTTCAAGTCATGATTTCCTCGCCAAGTCCTCGATGGCGGCCATCACTTCGACGTAGGTGCCGCAGCGGCAGATGTTCCCCGAAAGGTAGTCGCGCACCTCGGCTTCGTCGGGTCCGGGGTTCTCGTTCAGCAGGCCCTTGACGGCCATGATCATGCCGGGGGTGCAGAAACCGCACTGGAACGCCTGATGGTCCAGGAACGCCTGTTGCACGGGATCGAGGTTGCCGGCCTGGCCGAGCCCCTCGATGGTCAGGACCTCCTTGCCCTCGGCGTTGCTGGCCAGCATGAGACAGGAGCTTACCGGCTTGCCGTCCACCAGCACGGTGCAGGAGCCGCACACGCCCACGCTGCAGCCCTCGCGGGTGCCCTTGAGCCGCAGGTCGTCGCGCAGCACCTCCAGCAGGGTCTGGTTGGACTTGACCGAAAGCTCGCGCTCGCGCCCGTTGACGTTGGCGGTGATGAGGTGTCGCATGGCGTCATCCTACCTCGTGCTCGCTTCACGCTCGGCCAGAGCCGCCACGATCCGCTCCGGCCGGAGCGGCAGCTCGGTGATGTTGACGCCGCCCAGGGCGTTGGCTACCGCATTCCCGATGGCCGGGACGACGGCCGGTATGACCGCCTCGCCTACCCCCTTGGCGCCGAACGGGCCGTCCGGATGAGGGGTCTCCACCAGCAGCGACTGGAACCGTTCAGGGTGGTCCTGCATGGAGGGCAGCATGTATTCCAGGAGCGTGCCGTTCACCGGCTGGCCCTGCTCGAACACCATCTCCTCGAAGAACGCCGCCCCCAAGGCCTCCAGCATGGAGCCCTCGTTCTGGAGCCAGCACTGGAGCGGGTTGATGGCCTTGCCCACGTCCACCGAGGTGGCGACGTTGAGGACCCGCACCTTGCCGGTTTCCACGTCCACCTCCACCTCCGCGCCGCAGGCCGAGAAGAACCAGAAGGCCGCGGCCTTGCCCTTGCCGGTCCTGGGATCCAGCCCGCCCTTGACCTGGAAGTTGGAGCTGCCGAAGATGCTGCCGACCGAATCGCCGTATTTCACCCGCAGCAGTTGCGGCACCGTGAGGCCCCGGTCGGGCACGCCCTTGACCCGCACCCCGTCGGCGCCGAGCTCCAGGTCCGCCTTGTCCACCTCCAGCCCCTGGGCGCCGGCCTCCAGCAGTTGATCCCGCACCTCCTCGGCCGCCCGGAGCGCGGCGTTGCCCATGTGGAAGGTGGTGCGGCTGGAGCTGGTGGACTTGTCGTAGGGGGTCACGTCCGTATCCGGGGCGGACACCGTGACCCGCTCCACGGGCATGCCGAGCCGGTCGGCCACGATCTGCGCCAGGCAGGTGCGCACTCCCTGCCCCATCTCGGTGCTGCTGGTCAGGAGCATCGCCGAGCCGTCGCCGTTGAGCCGCACGCTGGCGGCGGACGCCGTGGGCGTGGTGGTACTCTTCATGATCACCGCGAGGCCCTTGCCCCGCCGGAGCGATCCTTCACCGGCGCCGTTGCTCTGCTCCTCTCGCCCGCGCCAGCCGATGCCCGAGGCCACCTGCCGCAGACAGTCGGAGATCCCCACCGACACCAGCGACTCCCCGGTGACGAAGACATCCCCCTCCTGGAGCAGGTTCTTGAGCCGAAGCTCCACCGGGTCCATGCCGAGGTGACGCGCGATGCGGTCCATCTCCGATTCGTAGGCCCAGGCCACGTGCGGCACGCCCACGCCGCGGTAAGGGCCGGCGGGAGGCAGGTTCGTGTAGACCGCGTAGGTGGTCAGCCGGCGGTTGGGCACCCGGTACGGCCCGCTGGCCACGTAGGAACCGGTCTTGGCGTTGGCGGGCCCGGAAAGCGCGTAGGCGCCCAGGTCGTAGAATACCTCCACCTCCCGCGCCACCAGGCGGCCGTCGCGCTTGAAGCCGGTCTTCATCCGCACGAACGCGCCGTAGCGCCGCCCGGTGAGGAACACCTCCTCCCGGGTGAGCACCCACTGGACCGGCCGGCCCGCCTTGCGCGCCAGCAGCGCCGTCACCGGCTCCAGCCGGGCGTGGGTCTTGCCGCCGTAGCCGCCGCCCACGTGCGGCACCACCACCCGGACGCCGCTCTCGGGAACGTTGAAGATCCGCGCCAACTGCTCCTGGAGCCCCACCGCGTTCTGGCACGGCGTGTGCACCAGCAGCCGGCCGGGCGATTCCCACACCGCCGTGGCCACGTGAGGCTCGATGTGGCCGTGCTGCACAGGCGGCATGCGGTACGTGTTCTCGAAAATCTCGTCGGCCTCATCGAAGCCCGCGTCCACGTCGCCGTCTCCGGCCCGGAACACGCTGCAGACGTTGCCGCCGGCATTCAGGTTGAGCTGCTCCCGGAAGATGGCCGCCTGGGTCTCGAAGCGCTCTTCGTGGATGATGGGCGCGCCGGCCTGGGCGGATTCCACCACGTCGAAGACCGCGGGCAGGGGCTCGTAATCCACCTCGATGAGCTCTATCGCCTCCTCCGCGATCTCCCGCTCCTCCGCCGCCACCGCCGCCACGATGTCGCCGACGCAGCGCACCCGGTCCATGGCCAGCACCGGCTGGTCCTCCACCACCGCGCCGTAGTAGGGGTTCAGGCCTTCGAGGTCGTCCCGGGTCACGATGGCGATGACGCCGGGCAGCGCCGCGGCCTTGCTCACGTCGATGCCGGCGAGCTTCGCATGGGGGTGAGGACTGCGCAACGCCTTGGCATGGAGCATGCCCGCCAGCTCGATGTCGGCAGTGTACTGGGCGGCGCCGCGGACCTTGGCGTCGCCGTCCACCCTTGGGGTGCTGCTCCCGACCGCGCTCATGAGGCGGCTTCCGCCCACGCCGCGGCCAGTGCCCGGCGGCCCAGGACCTTCACCAGATGGCGCTTGTAGTCCGCGGAACCGCGTAGGTCGGGGATGGGATCGATTTCATCCGCGGCCCGGTCGGCCATTTGCTCCAGGGCCGCCTCGGTCGGGTCGTCCTGGCAAATCAGCAAGGGCCGCGGCCCCACCGCCCCTACCGCAAGCCGTGCCTCTACCGGGCGGTCCCCCTCCAGCCGCACCAGCGCGGTGATGCCGGCGCAGGGGCGTTCCTCCGAGGAGCCGGTGGTGAACTTGAGGTAGCTTCCCACCCGCCGCCCGTGAGCCGGCGGCAGGGTGACAGCCGTCACCATCTCACCGGCTTCCAACGCGGTCTCATAGACGCCGAGGAGAAAGTCCGCGAGCTTCATGGTGCGCGTGCCCGTTGTACCCGTCAACTCCACTGCCGCATCCAGGGCCACCAGGACCGCCGGCGGGTCCGATTGGTGGTCCCCGTGGGCCAGGTTGCCGCCGATGGTGGCCAGATGCCGGATGCGGATGTTGGCCACCTGGTGGCAGGCCTCGGCCAGCGCCGGCAAATGCTCCCTCACCACATGCGAGGTCTCCACCTCGTGGATGGTGGCCATGGCCTCGATGCGGACCGCACCGGCGTCATCCCGGGTGATGGCGTCGGCTCCCTCCAGCTTCTTCAGGTTCACCAGGGTTTGGGGCCGTAGGAGACCCTGCTTGACGAGGATGAGGAGGGCCGTCCCGCCGCTGACCGGACGGACATCTTCGCCGGCGGCAAGCATTTGGCACGCTTCCGGCACGGTTTTGGGTTCGAGGAGATCGAAGTTGCGCATGGTGTTACGAACTGCTTGCAAACGCCAAATGCTGTCCAGGCATTCAAGGACGGCGGCGCCGGATCCTGCAGGTCAAGGGCGCCAGTAACCGAGGCATCCATAGCACCGCGGGGAAGGGGTTGCAACGAATCCGGCGTCGTTGTTGTCGTCTTCGGGACGTAGCGCACGGTAGCCGTGCACCCACTTCACCCGAATCTACCCGTCTTCGTCTCGCACTCGACTCGCTCCCTGAATACGACAGCGTAGAGTTGCTCGCCTATCCTTCCGACTTTCGCCTGAGCCTTGATCACTGCACCGTCGATCACTCGCCCGCAATCCGCTCGATCAGGCGCGTGTCAGCCATCCCTCCGGTCCGTCTGCAATGACGCGGGACTCTCCAATTTCTTCCCGCTTGTTGTCATCCCCCAGGCTTCTCTCAACTTCGCCAGATCCCGTTGGATGTCCTGGGCGACCTCGTCAACCTCCCGCGCGACCCGTGAATCAATTCCAAGCTCACGTTCCAAAGCTGTAGTGAGGGGCAACAGCAACTCGGCAGATGGGGAGGTCTGGATGAGTTGCCGCATGCGCGAGGGACCGAGCTCGATACTGAAAGCTATCAACGTGTTGAAAATCGGCTTCGAGAAAGACGCGACCTTCGGAAGGGTTGCAAGGATCGCCTCTATGTCCTGCTCGCATCCGGACAAATCACCAGTCGCAAAGGTCGCCGCTGCGCGGATTTGGTGAGCCGCCAATCGGTTCTCCGGCGATTCCGTGCGGTGGTGCTCAAGTGCGTGACCAGCCGAGTCGATTGCAGCCCTGTATCCATAAGACTTCAACTCAATATTCGCTCTTGCTATGAGCGCGTCCTCGATCAGGGTGCGGATAGACGTGCATTCGCTGTCTCCGAATCGCCGCTCCACTTCAGCACAGGCGGCCAATGCTTCGTCTAGACGGTTCAAGTTACCGAGCGCGTATCCCTTGCCGATGAGAGCCGTTACCACCTGTTCGAGAATAGCCGGCCCTTCAGCGCCCTCGAATCGACGCACCACCTCATCGTACACGTCCAGTGCTTCTTCCGGCCGGTTCAGCCCGCTCAGTATGGCCCCTCTGTTGACGAGCGCCATCGCAACTGACTCAAGAAGACCCAGTGCCTCACTCCCTCCGAAGCGACGCACCACCTCGTCATAGATGACTAGCGCCTCCTCTGACCGATTCAGAGTGTCGAGTGCAGCCCCTTTGCCGAGAAACGCTTTCGCAACCTGTTCAGTCAGGTCTGGCGTCTCACATGCCTCGTATCGGTTCACCACCTCGTCATAGACGACCAGTGCTTCCTCCGGCCGGTTCAATCTCATGAACATGGACCCATTGTTGACGAGGGCCATCGCGACCTGCCCAAGAACGGCAGGTACGTCAGTGGTGCCAAATCGATGCACCACGTCGTCCCAAACGGTTAACGCTTCCTCTGATCTATTCGACGTGCTGAGTGCCACCCCCTTGGCCACCAATGCGCTCACAATCAGCTTAAGAAGGGCCGGCGTCGCGCTCTCCCCAAGGCGATGCGCGACCTCGTCAAAGGCAGCCAGTGCCTTGTCCGGCCGATTGAGTCTTCCGAGTGTCAGTCCTTTATTGAGGAGCGCAGTCGCTACCAGCTCAAGGAGAACCGGCTCTCCGCTGCCACCGTATCGACGCACTACGTCGTCATAGGCAACCACGGCTTCATCCATACGATTCAACCCGTTTAGTGCGGCCCCCTTGTTGAGAAATGCCCTCGCGACTGCGTCGCGAAAGGCCGGTGTGTCGTCAGTACCGAATCGATTCAACACCTCTTCGACAGCGACCAGTGCATCCTCTGGACGGTTCACCTCGACAAGTATGACACCTTGGTTGACCAAGGCCGTTGCGATTTGTTCAAGAAGGTTGGGATCCTTGCTGTCCCTGAATCGACGCACTACCGTGTCGAAGGTCGCCAACGCTTCCAGTGGGCGATGCAGCCTGCCTAGTGCAATTCCTTTTTCGACGAGCGCAGTCGCAACTTGATCGTGAAGGGTTGACGCTTGGCTTTCCCCGAACCGACACTCTACCTCATCAAAGGCAGCCAGCGCTTCCTCCGTGCGATTCAATGTTTCGAAGGCCATCCCTTTGTTGACGAAAGCCATCGCGACCGACCTGGGAAAGGCTGGTGTTCCACTCGTCCCGAATCGGCGTATTACCTCGTCGCAGACAGGCAGTGCTTCCTCCGACCGCCCCAACCCCCCAAGCATGGCTGCTTTGTTGACGAGGGCCATCGCGACCTGATCGAGAAGGGCTGGGTTTTCGCTACCCCCAAACCGATGCGCCACCTCGTCGAAGGCCGCCAATGCTTCGTCTGTGCGATTCAACGCCCTGAGGGCTCCGCCCTTGTTTCGGAACGACACCGCGACCGATCTCAAGAGATTCGGCGCCGCGCTTCCCCCAAATTGACGGTCTACCTCGTCAAAGACGACCAGTGCTTCCTCCGGTTGGTTCAACCTGCCAAGTATGGCTCCCTTGTTAACGAGGGCTATTGCTACCATCTTGAGAAGAGCCGAATTTTCACTACCCCTGTATCGGTGCACCACCGCGTCGTAGACCGCCACTGCGTCCTTGGGTCGGTTCTGTGCGTCCAGTGCAACCGCCTCATCCAAGAGGGCCTTCGCCGCGGCCAACTCCGGGTGTTCTTCGGTATGCTCGTCATGCCGGTCGACTCGATCACGATCCGGTTTCGGTCCGTCCAGATGCACCGAATCGCCAAAAAGAACGTTGGCGAGTTCCGTTGGCATCGTTGCAAGTAACTCTTTGCGATATCCTGCCAATGCAGGCAGCGCTATCAAGCTTGCAAGGGCAGCCCGATGTAACGGTTGTGTCTGTGGGTCAGAGACCAGCGTATCGCGTGCAATGCTAGTGCTGATGTCCTTGAGTTCAGAGGGTAAGTAGTACGAAGCCATGAATTGAATGAGAGCTTCCACCAAACTACTCGCCCCTTGGGTACGCCGCATCAGGTAGTAGATGTTGTAGAGGCGCTCGGTCAGGTAGTACTGCTTGCGCCGGGCTGTGCCTCCCTCGACCTGAACGACGCCCCGTTCGATGAGGCGTCCGAGTTGGGCACTGCACTTGCTCGTCTCCAGCCGGGATCGATCCGCGATTTCCCTCGTAGTCGCCGGTTTCCATAGGTCGGCAAGCGCGAGATAGACGCGCCGTTCCTGTGGCGGCAGCGATTCGATGTGACTCTTGAAATACTCCGTATGGTCATCGACCAAATTGAGAAGGTCGGCCATGAGTTCACGGAACGACAGCCCAGCGCCGAAGCGAGCCACGATCGTCAGGAGTCGGGGGCTGCCGCCCGTCAGGATCTCTAATGATCGGATCGTCTCGGGCGCCGGGCATCGACCAGACACCATCTCCCAAAGAACGGCGCATTCGTTCGTGTCGAGGGGAGGTAGCGGGAGCACCCGAAACTGCTGATACAGGGCATGCTCCGGGCTGTCGATCTCGTCGAAACGGCTGGTAGCGCTTGCAAGCATGACGATACGAGGCTCGGTCTGGAGAGTGTGCCGCAGCCGCCACCCTGCTTCCGGATCCGCCATGTCTCTAAACATCATGTTCAGGTTCTCAACCATCAGTACGAGCCGCTTGCCCTCCCGGTCCGCGAAATCCAGCAAGCAGGCAAGACAACGCCCGGCAAGAGTTCGGTCGTCTCGATTGGTTCGCAAGTCCTCGACAGTACGTTCCAGATCAAGACCACCGTCTCGGCGAGGCGCCTGCGCCGCCAAGCGAGACAGACATTCCAGCCAGAACTCCCCGGTGGTTGCCACCTCGTAGCTCTCCTCCGCGAAGACGATGGGGAAGAAGTGAGCCGACAACGCGACATCCCTGCGTACTTCAGCCGCAACCCTTAGAAGCAGACTCGTCTTCCCACTGCCGCGCGGGCCGATCACAATTTGGTGTGGGTTCGAGCTTCCAGTGCACTCGCGCAGCATCTCGATGATCGACGTGAACTCTCGCGTCCGCACGCAGAAAGACGCTACCAACTCGTCGTCGGTGAGGAACCCCGGGTTGTATTTCCTAGCAATTGCGGCCATTATTTCGGTCACTGCCAGGACTTGCCGCTGTCCGCCGGGGACGAAGTGCCATGCCGGCCGTACCGGGTGCGCCACCAATCCTCCAGCAGACCGGAAACGAACCGGTAACTGTCCCCTTGCCTTGACAGATACCCATCATGCTCGAGCACGTGGAGCAAGTCATCGATCAGGATCGGAGCGGCCTCGACCACACGCGGAAGGCGATCACGATACCGACTTATGGAATCAGCACCCAAAACGCCGCCGTTGACCGCAGCCTCGGTCAATATCTCAAGGGCGGTCCGATAACCTTCCCTCCCGAGGATCGTCTTCAAGCGGCTTTCGTAGTGCTCCAGGTCCATTTGCCCTCGGACACCGAGCATATCGTCGGCATACACATCCTCTACGTCGTCCAGCGAAGCCTGACGCCGACCTGTTCCGCGCAGATGTTCGTGAAGGTTGTCGAAGAACTGCTGTACATGGTGAGGTACGCAACACCGCAGGCGGTGGCACATGTCCCGGCGGACATTGAGAGGGAGTTCGAGGTCATAGGTCGCTGCCAGCGCATCGAGGCAAGCGACGGCGGTCGCCTCATCCCAGGGTTTCAGGTCGAAGGGAGAAAAGATGTTCACCTTGGCGCTGAGTCCGGCCTGTTGAAGGATCGGTTCTAGACCGACGCTGCCAAAAAGGATCATACAGATCCGGCCTCGATGGGTTTGGCCGTTTCTACGAAGCCAGCTCAGAAACTCGTCCACCGCCCGCCTTCGCTCTGATGTGACGCGGTAGTTGTCCCCCTTGAGCAGGTGATTGACCAGGATCGACAGTTCGTCGATCACGAGCACTACAAGCCGGTCGTTCTTTGCCAAGGCCGCAAAAACCTCGTCGCCTTTCTGCTGCCAAGTTCCGGCATCGATCCCGGCGCGCAACTTCACCCGCACGTCAACAAGCTCCAGGGTATCAATTCGGTCACCGACTTCACGGAGTGTATTGGCGAACCCTGACTTGATCCATGGCCATATCTTCTGTGCAGATTTCGACTGGACCCCGATCTCGGCTATGGCGTCCGCCGGTGTAACAGCACCGTCCAGATCAACGAAGATCGTCTCGAAGCCCCCCTCGTCGCCCAATCGACGCAACAGCTCCCGAACCAGGCTCGTCTTGCCCATCCGGCGCTGCGCGGTTAGCAGTGTATGGGTACCGTCCCGAACCCGCTCGGCAAGTGCTTCGATCTCGGCATCTCGGTCGAAGAACCGATCCCCCTCGACCCAGTTAGCGCCGGCTTTTCTGAGTTTCATGATTCAATCTCCAACAAAATAGTTGCCAACACAATAGTTGCCAACATACTTATTGAGAAACTGAAGGATAGTCAATGAAATTGACAGCAGTTTTGTTGCCAACTCAATTGTTGCACAAATCGTTACAGATGGGCGATGGTGCGGAACCGTTCACCTGCGCTCGGTCGAGTATTGCTGGCCAATCTCCCCTTCTTTATAACAGAAGTCCATTTCAATCCCGCCGCCGCCGAAACAGCCCGGCCACCCCCCCGCCGATCGCCAACGAGATCAGCCCCAGGGCGATGAACCCCCAGTGGAAGCCCAGGTCGGCCACCAGGACGCCGGCGAGGAGGGGGCCGATCATGCGGCCGAAGGAGGTGCCGCCGCGGATGAGGCCCAGGGCGACGCCCTTGCTGGAGTCGTCGGCGACTTGCAGGGCGAGGGTGGTGGAGCCGACGTTGGAGAGGCCGAAGCCGGCGGTCATCAGGCACAGCGGCAGCAGCAACGCGATGTAGCCGTGGCCGAAGATCTGAAGGACGAAGGCCGGAACCGTCACGAAGACTCCCAGGAGGATCACCGTGCGGGTGCCGATGCGGTCGGAGAGCCAGCCGCCGCCCAGCCTCCCGGCGGTGTCGGTCAGGCGGGAGATGCTCACCATGGTGCCGATGATGTCCAGGGACAGGCCCCGCCGCACCGCCAGGAACGGAAAGGCGATGCGGGTGACGCCGATGAGGCAGAGGAACGACTGGAAGATGGCGAGGGTGGCGCCGAGGAAGCCGGGCTGGCTCAGCAGCCCCGTGCCCACCCGCCAGAGCGGCAGCGGACTGCGCTCCACCGGCTTCTCGGTGCGGTGCCCCCGGGCCAGCAGGATGAAGATCAGGCTGACGCTCTGAGGGACCGCCACCACCAGGAACAGCTTGTCGAGCCCCCACCACTCGCCCACGAACCCGCCCATGGTGGGACCGAGGGCGAAGCCGAGGCCCAGGGCCGCAGCCACCTGTCCCTGGGCCTTTCCCTGCTGTTCCGGCGTGGACTGCACGAACACGATGCGCCGGATGGCGAGGCTGAACATGGCCTCGGTGAGGCCCAGGATGGTGAAGGCCACGAGAAAGACGGTCAGGCTGTCCTCGAAAGCATAACCCAGAAGCGCCGTGACCACGGCGATGACCACCGACGCCAGCAGCAGGAAGCTCGACCGGAAGTAGGACGCCAGCGTGCCCGACACCACGTCGGAGCACAGGGCGCCGACGCCGTTGACCAGAAGGGGCATGCCCACCACCGCCAACGGGAATCCCCTGGCGTCCATGTAGAACGGCGCCAGCATGGAGGCGCCGATGGCGCCCGAAGCCATGCAGATGGCGGAGAGCGCATAGAGCAGGTTGGATGAGCTTCCGATCCGCAAGCGCGTCATTCCTTACCGGCCGTAGCGTCCGTTCCCGGCTCCGTCGTTCCCCACCCGAGCATACGCCCGATGACCACGAGGCCGAGGGCGAGGAAGGGCAGCGGCAGCAGCCACAGCATGGCGGCCCGTTGCGCGGCCACGAACCCCACCGAGCCCGCACCTTCCATGAGAGACACCGCCAGCCCGATGCCCAGGGCTCCCGCCCCCGGCCCGCACGCCGAAAGCAGCCCGCCGGCGAGACCGTAGTGTTCGCGGGGCGCCAGCGCGAACACGGTCTTCTGATTCGCGGGCAGAAAAACCCCCACGCCGATCCCCACCAGAGCGAGGGCCAGCAACACCATGGCCGGACTCGATCCGTCTTGCAAGCCGGCGTAGCCGACGATCCCGGCCGCTCCCGCCACGAGCCCCACCGCGACCAGCACCCAGGGCTCCATGCGATCCGACAGACGCCCGCTCACGGGCGAGCACACCGCGGCCACCACCGGCAGCGTCGTGAGGATGAGCCCGAGATGGAGCGGCGTCACCTCCAGCACGTTGCGCATGTACAGCGGCGACAGCATGAAGATGGGGAAATAGGCCGCCGAGAACAGCACCATGGTCAGGAACGCGAGCACCAGAGGGACGTTCGTCATCACCGGCAGCGGTATCAGGGGTCGCCGGGCCCGGAACTGGCGCAGCACGAAGGCCGCCATGGCGGCGCCCCCGAGAACGAACCACCAGGCGATGAAGGGCGAGCGCCAGCCGCTGTTGGCTCCGAGGCTCAACCCCACCAGGACCGACGGGTATCCCAGGATCAACGCCGCCGCTCCCGGGTAGTCGAAGGGCTCGGGGCTCCGCTGGTCCTTGTCCCGAAGCATGAGCCACACGGCGACGCTCACCGCCAGGCCGATCAGGGCGTTAGCCAGGAAAACCGCGCGCCAGCCCGCCAGGTGGATGAAGAAGCCGCCGAGGGCCGGCCCGGTAACCCGTCCGATCCCGGCCGCCGACAACAGGATGCCCAGGCTCCACCCGGTCCGTTCCGGCCGGGCGACGGCAGCCGTAATGGCCGTGGACATGGGCATGGCCATGGCGAGACCCGCGGTCATGACCACGCGACAGGCGATCAGTTGAGCGAAGGTCTGTGAAGCGGCAGCCAGCGCCGCGCCCGCGCCGTAGAGGGTAACGCCCGTCTTGTAGAGCCGGTTGCGGCCCAGCATGTCGCCGGCCCGCCCCAGGCACAGGGCCACGCTGGAGGACAGCACCAGCCCCATGGTGGCGATCCATTGCACCGCCGACAGGCTGCTGCCGAACTCGGCCTGGATCATGGGGATGGAAACATTGATGCTGCCGTAGCTGTTGAAGAACAGGAACGTGCCCGCGGACAGGACGCTCAGCACCCGGACTTCTCGAGCCCAGGCTTGGCCGGTCACGGGGGTGCGCACGAATGGTTCTCAGTGGGAGGAGGTCCGCCGGCGCATCCGTCAGTCGTCCTGGACAACCCCCTTGACCACGTAGTCGCCGGACTTCTCGTCCGGATCGAGATCCAGGAGCCGCAGGGTCTGGGCTTCCTCCAGCAGCTTTCCGAAGGAGCGGAAGCCGTGGTAGCGCTCGTTGAACCCGGGCTTGCGCCGCTTCAGGGCCTGCTTGACCATGGAACCCCAGATCGTGTCCTTCTCGCCGCGTTCGTCGAAGAGGTGGGTGACGGTCTCGACCACGAGGTCCAGGGCCTCCTGGGCCTCTTTCTTCGCCTCCTTTTCCTCCGCCTTCTCCTTCTCCTCCGCCGGCGCCGCCGCCGTCTTGCGCGGCGTCCGTGCCGCGGCCTTGGCGCGCTTGGCGCCGCCCCGGCGCCTGGAGTCGCGCGCCAGGTCGTCGTAGTAGATGAACTCGTCGCAATTGGCGATCAGCAGGTCCGAGGTGGAGTTCTTCACGCCGACGCCGATGACCACCTTGTTGTTCTCGCGGAGCTTGCTGACCAGCGCGGAGAAATCGGAGTCGCCGCTGATGATCACGAAGGTGTCCACGTGGGACTTGGTGTAACAGAGGTCCAGCGCGTCCACGACCATGCGGATGTCCGCGGAGTTCTTGCCCGACTGCCGCACGTGGGGAATCTCGATCATCTCGAAGGAGGCCTCGTGCATGGCGGGCTTGTACTCGCGGTAGCGCTCCCAGTCGCAGTACGCCTTCTTCACCACGATCTTGCCCTTGACCAGCAGCCGGTCCAGGACCTTCCGCATGTCGAAATCGGCATAGCGGGCGTCCCGGACGCCGATGGCGATGTTTTCGAAGTCGCAATAAAGCGCCAGGTTTTCGGTTGGCGCCATGTTCTCGTTTTGTGATTGTGTCATGTTCTCATTCTGTGTCTGTGGTTGGTGTGTTCGTGGTTGGCGCCTACCTCTTCACGACGTTCACCGGCGAGCCGTCGAGATAGCCCCGAACAGCGGCGAGGTAGCCGTCGAAGTAGGCGCCGTAGTTGGCCTCCTCCACGTACCCGAGATGCGGCGTGATGACGGTGTTGCCGCAGCTCCGGAGCGGGTGGTCGAGAGGCAAGGGTTCGGTATCGTAGACATCCAGGCCCGCGCCGGCGATGGCGCCGCGCTCCAGCGCTTCCACCAGCGCCTTCTCGTCGACGATGGGCCCCCTGGAGGTGTTGACCAGCACCGCCGTGGGCTTCATCGTCGCCAACTCGGCGGCGCCGAACAGGCCCCGGGTGCGGTCGCTCAGCACCAGGTGGATGGTGAGGACGTCGGACCGTGACAACAACTCCTCCTTGCTGACCCGGGTCACTCCGACCTCGCGGCATCGTTCCTCGGTGAGGTTCTGACTCCACGCGATGACGTCCATCTCGAACGCGAGCCCCACCCGGGCCGCCCGGGCGCCCAGCTTGCCCAAGCCCGCCACTCCCAGGGTCTTGCCCAGGAGCCCGCCTCCCACGGTCTCCTGCCAGCGGCCTTCGCGCGTGGCCCGGTCCTCCCGCGGGATGTGCCGGAGCAGCCCGATGATGAGGCCCCATGCCAGCTCCGCGGTGGGGCCGCCGACGCTGGGAGTGCCGCACACCGTCACGCCCCGTTCCGCGGCCGCGGTCATGTCGATGGACGCGTTTCTCATGCCGCTGGTCACGAGCAGCCTGAGGTTGGGCAGCCGCTCCAGGAGGCCGCGCCGGAACGGCGTCCGTTCCCGCATGACGCACACGACCTCGAAACCCCGCAGCCGGTCGGCCAGTGCGTCCTCGTCGGTCAAGTGGTCGTGGAAGACCGTGATTGCCAGGTTGTCCGGCACCTCCCGGTGGGCGATCAGGGGCTTGGCGATATTCTGATAGTCATCCAGGATGGCGGCCTGTACCTTGCTCATGGAGTGCCTTTCGCGGGCGCCGTCCCGCTTCGGCCGCCGCGGTCGGGCGCGAAGCGTGCGTGGGACGCGCGGGGTCCCGGTTTCTCAGGGATCCAGATCACGAAGGATCGCGCGGCAGGGAGCGCCGTCCGCGCCGGCGATGCAGACGGGAAAGCAGATCAGCTCGTAACGCCCCGGCCGGATCCCGGCAAGATCCACGCCTTCCAGCAGCGCGAGCCCGTGGTCCAGAAAAGCCCGGTGCACCGGCACCTGCTCGTCCGCGTGGGCCACCGAGAGGTAGTCCAGCCCCACGAGCCTGTAGCCCTTGGCCACCAGTGCTTCGGCCGCTCCGACGGAGAACGCGGTGAAGTCGGGATCGTACTCCGCCCGCCGCAGAAGCTCCGAGTTGCGGGTCTTGAACAGGATGCGCTCTCCGGGCGGAACCGCCGCCACGTGGTCCTCGGTGATATAGCGGCCCGAAGCCACCTCGTGCACCAGGGCCGGCCCGATGAACAGATCCAGCGGCAACTGGTCGATGGCCGCTCCGTCGGGCACGAAGTGAAACGGGGCGTCCATGTGCGTGCCGCTGTGGACGCTCATGTTGACGCTCGACGAGTTGTTGTGGTCGCCCCGTTGCATGCGCCTCCGGTCCAGCAACTCGAACGGCGCCGCGGTGACCCAGCGGGCGGTCTCGGGACTCAATCGAAGCGAGATGTCGTAAAAACCCATGTCGTATCAGAGGTCGCGGCAGAGCGCGGACTGAGGCACCTCGGCGCAAAATTCCGCCAGCCTTTCCCGCTCGGTCGGATTATCCTGGACCGCCGCGGGCCCCGGGGGGACTCCCTGTCCCGGTTGCGGCGCCTCCGCCGCGGCGGACGGCTTCCCGAACTCCTTCTGCAACTCGTCCAGACGCGCCGCCAGTTCGGCGTAACGCCGCTGCGCCACGTCCTGGCCTTCCTGCAAGGCCAGGAATAACTGTTTCCAGTTCTCTTGGTCGCGCGCCGTTCGTTCACTGGCGGTCTGAGCGCGATTCTCGTCTGCCTCGAGAATACGCTGCTCCAGTCCGGCCAGTGCCTCGGCGGGCCCCTCCGTGGACGGCTTGGCCAGGTTCTTTCCCAAGGCGTTCAACTGGTTGGTGAGCGTCCTCCGGTTCTTGTCCAGAACCGTCGTCAGTTCCTTCCGGCCCCTGGCCTCGCTACGGCTCAACTCCTGCTTGAGGCCCTCCCGCAACGCCGCCCAGCCCTTCTCCCTCTGTTCCTGGAGCTGCGCGACCCACTTCTTCAACTCCTGCTGGAGGACTTCCCGCTGAGCCGCGGTAAGCGTAGCCGTGAGCGTCCCCTCCAGCGCGCCGGAGCGCGTTTTCTCATCCGGCTCCGACGTGACCGCGCTGCCCAGCAACTCCATCGTCTCCCGCACCCTCGCGAGATGCCCTTCGGTCTCGACGAGCGCGATCACCATCTCCCTGAGCTTCTTCTCGTCATCCGCGGCCATCCGGTCGAAGGCGGACTGGAGGTTACGGGTCTGCAACGCCGTGTAACCCATGGCAAAGGCGGCCGCCACGAGGGCCACCACTGCGAGCGCTTTACCGAACCGTGAACTCATGGATCTCGCCTGGGCGGCGGCTCGAACGCCGGGATCGCGCCGCCGGACCGATTCAGTTGCCGGCGGCCTCGATTCGGCCGAGAGTCTCCGGGCTGAGCTGGGGACGCACGAAGGTCTGATAGATGGACTCGTTCTGAAGCCACATGATGTCCACGCGCGTCCGCACCGCGGCCCGCATTTCCTCCTGAAGCCCTCCGTCCATGATGTGTTCCTTGATCACGTCCACGATGAAGTCGCCATGCCCTTCGTCATGATACTCGTGGGCGCGAAAGAAGGCCAGGGATTCCGAGGGTATCCACGGATACTCCGTTTCCAGGGCCTGGCGCTCCTCCCCCATCCGCCTGGGGCCCTCGCCCTCGAAGACGAGGCCGGTGCCGATGGCGACGGCCCAGTGGCTCTGCTGGACCAGTTGCACGTACATCTCCAGCCCCGCCTTGATTCCCGGCAAGGGCTCGTAGCCGTGCATCTCCTCGCGCGCAATGCCCAACCCCTCGCCGAAGCGGGTCCACAACTCGGCATGACTGGGGTACTTTCCGCCGAAGAGATCCTCGCCCTCTTCCTCCACCATGTTCTCCAGCAACATGCGCCGCAATGCCTGGATCGGGCACTTCTGGTAACGGATGCCGAAGAAGCGATGGATGTTGCGGAACTCGTGAAACTGGTTCTTGGCCCACCCCTGCAACTGCTCACGGGTAAGATCGCCGCCCAGGAGCAGCTTGCGCAAGGGATGGACGGGGTACCGGCCGCGCAGCACACGGCGGAGATCTTCTATCAGCCCTTCCGGTCCAAGGACCTCCATACGTGTGTTCTCCTGTGTCTCCCGCCGCCGGCGCGGCGGGGGCTACTGGCCTTGGACGAAGAGCTCCTGCCTCCTCACCTGGCCGGGGAAGACGTCCTTGCACTCGCCCTGTTCCAGCACCACCTCGCCGTTGACCACCACCGCGGCGATTCCGGGCGGATGCCGGTGGATCTCGTCCTCGTCGAGCTTGGCCGGCATGCGCTTGCTGGCCAGGTCGTCGATCTTGTCGGGATCGAACACCGTGACGTCGGCCGGCAGGCCGGTCTTGAGGATCCCGCGGTTCATGCGCAGCTTGGCGGCGGGATGGCCGGTTACCTTCTGGACCGCCTCCTCGAGGTTGAAGAGGTTCTTGTCGCGGCGCCAGTAGCCCAGCACCCGGGTCGGCGCGCCGTGCCAGAAGAACCGGTCCAGATGCGCGCCCGCGTCGGTGCCGATGAGCCCTTCGGTGGTCTTGATCATCTCGGCCAGGAGATCCTGGTGTCCGTTGGCGAAACCCTGGTAGTAGAGCCTGGACCGGAGGCCGTCCTCCAGCCATGTGTCGAAGAAGGCATCCACCTCGGACTTGCCGCCGGCGGCCGCGATCTCCGGGACGTTCTGCCCTTCGCGGGACTTGAGGTCCTCCCGCTCCATCCCGTCGAAGTAGACGCCGCCCCATCCGAGCCATTCGGGATACGCGGGCTCGCCTGCGTTCTCACGCCGCTGCTCGTCCAACCTGCGCCGCACCTCGGGATCCTTGAGCTTGCGCGTCAGCTCCTTCCGGTCGCCCTTGATCTCCTCCCAGAGCGGCAGGCCGTCCAGGATAAAGCAGTCGTCGAGGTTGAAGCGCCGGATGTGCGAGTAGGGGATGACCACGCCGTAGATGTCCTTGCCCCTCTCCCTAGCCTCCTTCATGAGCTCGATGGCCCGCAGGCCGTCGTCCTTCTCCCCGGGCCTTACCCGGAACTCGTTGCCGATCATGGGCACGTTGATCTTCTCCACCAGCTCGGGGAAGCCGCTCTCGGGCTTCAGCAGGTTGCCGAAGCCGTTGAACTGGAAACAGCCGCCGTACTCGCCCGCCACGTTGGCCAGGGCGGCCATCTCTTCCTGCGTCGCCAGGGTGCTGGGAGTGCCGGCATGGATCGCCGGACCGCCGCGGGGGCTGGACGAGAAGCCGATGCCGCCCGCCTCCATGCCCTCCCGGACCATCTGCTTCATGCTCTCCAGCTCCTCGGGGGTGGACTCGCGCTTGTAGGCCGCCTCCCCCATGACCATCAGCCGCACCGGGGAGTGGGGCACCAGGGCCGCCACGTTCACGCCCACCCGGCCCTCGAGATAGTCGAGGTATTCGGGAAACGTCGTCCATTTCCAGTCGTTGTCGTTTACGTAGTCGTCGAGCACCCGGCGCAGATAGGCGATCAGCACGTCCCGCGGCTCGCCCTTGGGGGGCACCGGCGCGATGGAGGCGCCGCAGTCGCCGATGACGATGGAGGTCACGCCGTAGTTGACCACGGGGTTGCCGTGGGGATACTGCACGATGAAAAGGTCCATGTGGGTGTGGGAATCGATGAAGCCCGGCGCCACCACCTGCCCGCGGGCGTCGACCTCGGTCGAACCCGACCCCACGTCCTTTCCGATAGCGGCGATGGTTCCCCCGTCGATCGCCACGTCCGCCTCGAAACCGGGACTGCCGGTGCCGTCGACCACGAGCCCGTTCCTGACAACCAGATCATGCGCCATGTCGGGTCCCCCCCTTTGCGGCTTGCTGCCTTGTGTAGACTGCGTAGAAGATACGCCCGCCGTCCCTGCTCCGCTTCTGCTCTCAACGGTTCTTGTTAGAACGAAAGGCGTCGCGGCGTCAAGGAGACGCGCGGCCCGCGGCAGGTCCATGGGGCCGGCCCGGGAAGGCGGTCAATTCTCCGCGGTGCGGGTGACGCAGGTTGTGCGCGTGTCCGTCATTGGTTGCCGGACATCATACCATTACCATTACGGGAGGAAATGCCGCCATACGGGACCGGCGCGCGATGGTCGGGCATCGGGCGTCGAAGTGTTTTCCCATACGGAAAAACCTGAAGGGTGAGGTGGTCCTGGTTTACAGGACCGGACGGCGGGGCGTGCTGGACGGCTCCTCCGCTTTGCACTAGTGTCCTGTCCCCGGTAATAGTTTACCGAGGTGCGCAGGATTTCTTGTGGTCGGCAAGGCGCGATGACGAGCAGTGGCGGTCACCACGCGAGGAAGAGCAACGCAGCCGACGACAAGAAAGACAAGCAGATCGGTAAACGATTACCTGGGACAGGACACTAGACTCTGCGGCGTGGTCCATTTGTCAACAGAAGTTCTGGTGGTGGGAGCCGGCGGGGCCGGCATGTACGCGGCCATGGCCGCGGCGCGGGAAGGCGCGTCCGTGTTGCTGCTGGACAAGTCCCTGGTGGGGCGCGGCGGCGCTACCATCATGGCGCAGATGACCGTAGCCGCGGCCATCGGGCACGAGGAGCCGGATCACTGGACCGATCACATGGAGGACACGCTGGCCGCGGGCCGCGAGTTGTGCCACCCGGGTCTGGCGCGCCTTCTGTGCGAGAATGGGCCGGCGCGCATCTTCGAGATGGACCGTTGGGGCGCCCACTGGGCGCGGGGTGAGAGCGGACGCATCCGGCAGGTGAAGGCGCCAGGACATGGGCGCGCGCGCTGCTGCTACGTGGATTTCCTCAACACCGGTCCGGGGGTGGCGGGGACGCTTCGGCGGCAGGTCAGCACCATGAGCGCGGTGCGTCGGCTCAGCAACGTGACGGTCACCGATATCGTCGTGCGCGACGGCGCCGCCGTGGGCGCCGTGGGCATGGACGTCGTGTCCGGCGACGTCGTCACCTTCGCCGCCAAGGCCGTGGTGCTGGCGGCCGGCGGCCTCACCAAGATCTACCGGCGCAACAGCGCCTCCACCAACATGGGCGGCGAGGCCTACGCGCTGGCCCTTTGGGCCGGCGCCGAGATCATCGACATGGAGTTCGTCCAGTTCTTCCCCATCGCCCATCTGGCGCCGCGCTTGGTGGGCATGGACCCCATCATGTGGGACCCTTTCCGCTACAAGCTCGGGGGGCGGCTGCTGAACGGCGACTTCGACGAGTTCATGCACCTGTACGGCGGCCAGGACAGCGGCACCTACACCACCGTGCGCGACCAGGCATCCTATGCCATCCTGAAGGAAGTCGAAGCAGGCCGCGGCTCCCCCCATGGCGGCGTGTACCTGGACTTTCGCCACGTCCCCGACGCGACCCTCAGGGGCGCCTTCGGCCCGGTCATCGACCGGCTGGCGCAAAACGGCATCGACCTCACCCAAACGCCGGTGGAAGTGGCGCCGACGGCCCACTACCACATGGGCGGCATCCGGGTGAACGGCCGCATGGAGACGCGCGTCCCCGGCCTCTACGCCGCCGGCGAGGCCGTGGGCGGCGCCAACGGCGCCAACCGCCTCTCGGGCAACGCCATCACCGAGGCGCTGGTGTTCGGCGAATGCGCGGGGCGCGCGGCCGGCGGCGCCGCCCGCCGCGCTTCCTCGGGTTGGAACGACGCGGCGGCCGGGAACGCGGTGGCGCGCCTCCGGTGCGCCGCGGAGACGACTTCGGATGACGGCGTTCCGGCCAACGTCCTGCAACGACGGCTGCAGGAGATCATGTGGGAGGACGTCGGACCCTTCCGAACCGGCGACCGACTTCACCGCGCCCTCGACGGCATCCGCGAGATCCGGCATACGCCCGTCTCGGTGGACTCCACCGACGGCTACAACCTCGACCTGCAGGATCGGCTGGAACTGCTCGCCATGCTCACCACCGCCGAAGCCGTGACACGGGCCGCGCTGGGACGCACCGAGAGCCGCGGGGCGCACCAGCGTCTGGACTTCCCGGAGAGCGACCCGGGGCTCGTCCGGAACCAGGTGGTCGAAATGAAGGACGAAGAAGTGGCGGCGCGATTCCCGCTTTCGCGGGAATGACGATTCGTGGTCGTGGTGTCGGTGCCGTAGCCGAGCGGAGTTTTTGCAAAGCCTGGGAAGCGGAAATCCAGGGGAGGCGAGGGGTGAAATCGGAATGAACGGGACAACCGCGCGGGCCGCGGAGGCCAGCCAGGCCACGACCGAGCTTCGCGTGCGGCGGGGACGTACCGCGGACCCGGGCCGGTACGACATGTACCGTGTACCCTACGAAGACGGGATGTCGGTCCTCGACGCGTTGATCTGGGTACGCGCCCACGAGGACTCGAGCCTGGCGTTCCGTTACGGCTGCGTCAACGCCAACGCGTGCAAGACCTGCATGGCCCTGGTGGACGGACAGGTCGCGTACCTGTGCACTGCGCGTCTCGCACCCGAGGGCGCCCGGGTGGAACCGTTGCCCAAGCGGCCGTTGATCCGCGACCTTGTGACCGACACCGTGCCCGACGACGAAAAGCTATAAGCGCCGGAGCCGTTTCGCCCCGCGACAGAACCATGGAACCGAAATCCTACGACCTCGTGGTCATCGGCAGCGGCCCGGCCGGCCAGAAGGGCGCCATCGCGGCCGCCAAGATGGGCAAGCGCGTGGCGGTCATCGACCGCTACGACATGCTCGGCGGCGTGTGCCTGCACGCCGGCACCATTCCCAGCAAGACCCTGCGGCTGGCGGTGCTCTACCTCACGGGCTTTCAGCAGAAGTCGTTCTACGGGCAAGCCTACTCGCCCAAGGCGCACGTCACGGTGGATGACCTCATGTTCCGGGTGCGCACCGTCGTGGAACGGGAACAGGCCCAGATAACCGATCAGCTCCAGCGCAACGACGTGACGCTGGTAAACGGCTGGGCGCGCTTCGTCGACGCCCGTACGCTGCAGGTAGAGGACGGACAACAGGTCCGGGCCGACCGCATCCTCATCGCTTGCGGCACCCGCTCGGCGCGGGATCCGGAGATCCCCTACGATGGCCGGAAGGTCATGTTGGCGGAAGATCTCGGCAGCGCGGGCAACGGCGAGATCCCCCGGCGCATCATCGTGGTGGGCGCCGGGGTCATCGGCCTGGAGTACGCCTCCATGCTCTCCGCGCTGGGCGTGCGCGTGACGCTCATCGAAAGCCGCGACACCATGCTGGACTTCGTGGACCGGGAGATCATCGAGGCGTTGCGCTACCACATGCGCCGCCGCGACGCCATCTTCCGGCTGGGTGAACGCGTGACCGGCGTACGCATTCAGGACAACGGCCTGGTGCGCGCCGAGTTGGAGAGCGGCAAGCGCGTCACCGGCGACGCCCTCCTGTACACCGTGGGCCGCCAGTCCAACGCCGACCAGCTCGGGCTCGACCGCATCGGCATCGGCACCGACGGGCGCGGGCGCGTCGCCGTCAACGAGAACTTCCAGACCGTGCGCCCTCACATATACGCCGTGGGCGACTGCATCGGCTTCCCCGCGCTCGCCTCCACCTCCATGGAGCAGGGCCGGCTCGCCAGCACCCACATGTTCGACGGCCCGTCACTCAAGCCCGCACCCTTCTTCCCCTACGGCATCTACTCCATCCCGGAGATTTCCATGGTCGGCCGCACCGAGCAGGAGCTCACCGCCCAGCGTGTGCCCTACGAGGTGGGCAAGGCCCTTTACGAAAACGTCGCCAAGGCTCAAATGGTGGGCGACCGCGCCGGCATGCTGAAGTTGATCTTCGACCCCGACACCCTCAAGCTCCTGAGCGTCCACGTCATCGGCGAGGAAGCCACCGAGATCGTCCACATCGGCCACGCCGTCATCGCCCTGGGCGGCACCATCGAATACTTCCGCGACAACGTCTTCAACTACCCCACTTTCGCCGAAGCCTACAAGGTGGCGGCGTACGACGGGTTCAACAAGATCGCAGGGGTGAGGTAGGCGGGCAGCCGCCCGCGGGACTCACACCTTCCTCTGAAACCTTTACCCGCCGATTCATCCTTCGTTTCCCGGTCAGCCGGTGACCTTGGGTGCCTGATTCCTAACCGTTCCTTGCCCGTTACCTGGTTGACAAGCCAAAACCAGCGTATATTGTGACCATATACAATATGCTTGACTTCAACCGGATCGTCGGCTTTCAATGGGACTCGGGTAACGCCCGGAAGAGCGCCGACAAGCATGGTGTGCAACAAGCTGAGGCGGAACAGGTATTCTTTAACGAGCCACTATTGGTGGTCGAAGACGTCAGGCACAGCAGGTTTGAGCCGCGTCTTCACGCTCTCGGAGCGACCGACGCCGGACGGCGGCTCCACGTAACGTTCACGCTGCGAGAGCAAGACACACGGATCCGGATGATCTCGGCCCGACACATGAGCCGTAGAGAGCGAGGCCGCTATGAACAAGAAGCATAAACCTGTTCCTTCCTTTGAGAATGAGGCGCAGGAGCGGGCGTTCTGGGAAAGCCGCGATTCCGCTGACTACGTCGACTGGGACCAAGCCGAACGGGTCCGTTTCCCCAATCTGAAACCCACCAGCAAGGCTATTTCGCTGAGGCTGTCCGTAGACCTCCTCGAACGGATCAAGACCGCGGCCAATAAGCGGGACGTGCCCTATCAGTCGCTCATCAAGATCTGGCTCGCGGAGAAGGTGGACGGGGGATAGAGGTCTCTTCGTCAGTCGCGACCCGATGACCCTTCGGAAGCACCCGTTCGTGCGGGCACGAGATTCGTAGCGGCGCCGCCTGTTTACCTGAACCGCGGGATGACCTCGGCGCCGAGGCGCTCGATCTGGTCGTGGACGGCCTCCGGGGGGCAGGCGGGGCGGGCGACGAACTTGGAGGCGCCGGCGTCGATGAAACGTTGGATGGCCGCGGCGATGTCCTGGGCGGTTCCCAGGGCGGAGGTTTGGGCGAAGTCCACGTCGGTGCGGTTGCGGAGGGCGTAGGGCCGGGCGAGCCGTGCGGCCTCTTCCGGGTCTCCGGCGAAGCAGAAGTTGAAGAGCACGCCGAAGTGGTCGTCGTCGATACGGCGGCCGTAGTCGGCGGCGTGCTTCCGGATGCGCGCGATGGCGGTCTCCACTTCCGAGGGAATCATCTGCGAGGCCAGCCAGCCGTCGGCCAGGCGGGCCGTGCGCCGGAACGCGGGGCCGCTCCGTCCTCCTACCCAGATGGGCGGATTCGCCTGGGCGGGCCTGGGGGCGATGGAGACGTCCTGGAGTCGGTAGTACTTCCCTTCAAAACTGACGTCGTTCCCGGACCAGAGCGCGCGCAGGAGATGGACCATTTCCTCGGTGCGGCCGGCCCGCTCCGAGCGGTGGATGCCGCAGGCCTGAAGCTCGGTGTCGTCGTCGCGGCCGAGGCCCACGGCCAGCAGCAGGCGTCCGCCCGACAGGAAGTCCAGGGTGGCGAGTTCCTTGGCCAGCACGGTGGGGTTCCTGAGCGGAAGGGCCATGACGCTGGTGCCGAACTTCATCCCGCGGGTGCGCGCCGCCACCCACGAGAGCGCTACCACGGGCTCGAGGCTCAGGGTCTCGGACACCACCCGGTCGCTCAGCCACAGGGAGTCGATGGCCAGGTTTTCCGCCAGGTCCACGGTACTCCAGAATGCCTCGGGGTTGGGCTCTCCGAAGGGCCATCCGGTGAAACCGATGCCGATGCCGATTCCCATGTCGTCCGGTCTCCTTGCCGGCGTCGAATCCGTTGTGTATGCCGACCGAGGCGACGCTCCGCCCCGCGCAACAGCACCGGCCCGCCGTCCGACGAGATCGAACCGCCCGCGAAATCGGCGGTCACCTTCTTGCGTTGTAGGCTGGAAGATCGAACGGGAGAAGAGTATCTTCGGTCATGGCGGCGTGGCGCTTTCGTTGCTTCGGCGGAAATACGCCCGCAAACGAATTTCTACCCGAATCCAACGGGTTACGCCACGTCCGCCACCATGTCTTCAGACCCTGACGAGTACGTCGAAGTCAGTCCCCTGCGTCCTGTATCGCGTCCCATAGCGCGTCGATCTGCGCTTGAATCTGTGCATCCGTAATCGCGGTACAGTCGGTCTTGATCGTCCGCGGGTTCTCCGCGCACCGGCGCAGGCTTGCAAGATCCAGCGGGAGTATCAATCCTTTTCGGCCCGCCCGTTGCCACCACGCCCCACGGTTGCAATAAACATCATGGAAGCACCACAAGGTGTTGCCTGACACGTGGTCCCGGTTGATCTTATGCAGGTTGCATCCCTGGTCCTTGTATGCCGGGGAAGCTCTCCATGCTCTGTTGCATTTCTGATGATCGCCTTTTTTACTCTGCCCGCAATCGAACATGAATTCAAAGCATAATGCCGATGCAGGCGGGGCAAAGACAGGCGCGGCGAACAACAGCGCCATGAGACCGATGCCGATAAGCAATTTCCTCATGATATTCCTCCATCCCTTGTGGCCGGGTGTTGTTAAACATTTTCAGTAAATTTCCCATTTGTGTCAATCGAAAATGTCCCACCTTTAATCCCAATGTTGCAAAAGGTTCGTCAAGAGTAATCCGGAACGCGCCCTACGAAACGTCATTCCCGCGAAAGCGGGAATCCAGGCGGGGCGTGGGCGGAGACACCGGCCAGTTGGCCCCTCTCCACCCCTGGATTCCCGCTTTCGCGGGAATGACGTTTCGCAAAATTCCCTGTCACCCTACTCTGCCGCTTGACTTCACGCCCAGTGACATTCCCCAACCACCCCTTCCTCCCTTCCAGATCCCATCCCGCTTGCCGCACGGGCCTCTCCATGCTTCCGCCTTCTGCAACACTGGGGTGAAGATTGCGAGGATGTGTACGTCGGGCCAGTCTGTTGGCGAAAGCCAACAGGAACGGAGCGGCGAACCGATGCACGGATGGGAGACAAGGATGCGGTTGAAGCACTACCAGAGTCATCTCGCCCAAGACGGTGGTGAAGGCACCACTTTACTGACGCACACCCCGCCGCCGTTCACGAGATTGACGAACGGCCGTGATAATATTATTGAGAAGGAACTCTCGTGGCCGGTGTGCCCGCCCCCGCCACCCCTGGATTCCCGCTTTCGCGGGAATGACGTTTCGTAGGGCGTGCTCCGTATCGCTTTTCACGGACTTTCTTCGCAACGCCGGGATTGATCCGCATCCTTGTCAACGTTTCGGTAAAACGATGCGCTGGTCACATCGCGAGTCCTCATGATCTATCTGGAATTGGCCGGCGGCTTCGTGCTGCTCATGGGCGGAGCGGAGTTCGTTTTGCGGGGCGCGGTGCAGCTTGCCCGGCGCCTGGGCGTCTCACCCTTGATCATCGGGCTCACCGTGGTGGCCTATTGCACCACCATGCCGGAACTGTTGGTGAGCCTGGAGGCGGCCGTTCGCAACGCCCCCGGCATCGCCATCGGGAACATCGTCGGCAGCAATATCTGCAACCTGCTGCTGATCCTCGGCGCGGCGGCCTGCGTCTGTCCGATGGCGGTCAACCCGCGCGAAGTGCGCTTCGAGGGGGCCATCGTCGTGGGAGTGGCGGCGCTCTTCATCACCCTCGGGATCACCGGCAGTCTGAGCCGGGTGGACGGCGTGCTGCTGCTGGCCTGCCTCGTCGCCTTCACGGTGATTTCAGTCCGCCGGGCCCGGCGCAATCCCCCCGGGGCAGAGACAGAGGAGGAGGCCGCGGACCGGCCGGTGTGGATCACCCTGGGCACACTCGCCATCGGCCTCGGCTGCGTAGCCGTTGGATCGCACCTGCTGGTGGAAGGAGCCATCGGGCTCGCGCGCATGCTGGGTGTATCGGAGGCGATCATCGGCGTCACCGTGGTCGCTGTCGGCACGTCGCTGCCGGAACTGGCCACGGCGGTGGTCTCCGCCTACCGCGGCCATTCGGAGGTGGCCGTGGGCAACGTGCTGGGCGCCAACATCTTCAACCTCCTGGCCATCGGCGGCTTGGTGGCGACCGTCCATCCGCTGGACGTTCCGCCGCACCTGCTCCACCTCGCCATCTGGACGATGTTGGGCGCCACCGTCGCGCTGGTCTCGTGGCTGGCGTTTCGCGGGCGGCTCGGACGTTTGGCGGGTCTGCTCTGCCTCGCCGTCTACGTGCTGTATGTCGTCATGGAATACGGCCCGCTCGCCAACGTCTGATGGAGCAAGGGGGTCCCGCGCCGGTCACGAGTCGGTCACGAGTCGATGGACGTGCCGCGGTACTTGTCCTTCAACTCGTCCATGACCGTCCCCTTCCAGAACTTGACGCCCACCTGATAGCCGGCGCGGCCGATCATGTGCGCCGACACGGGCGCCGTGAGGAAGACGAAGAGCGTGATGGCCAGGACCCGGACGGTGACGCCGATGTCGGGGAAGTACAACGCCACCGAGAGCATCAGGAAGAACACGCCCAGGGTCGGCGGCTTGGTGGCGGTCTGCATCCGGGTGAGCAGGTCCGGCATGCGCAGGATGCCCAGGCACCCCAGGAACATGAAGGCGGTGCCGATGATCATGAACGCGCCGCAGATGATTTCAGTCACCATGATGTGCCCATTTCTCGATGTAGCGGGAGAACGTGACCGTTCCAAGGAAAGCCACCAGCGCCAGGACGATGGCGACGTCCAGATAGACCGGCTCGTCGTAGGCAATGGAGTAGAGCGCCGCGATGCCGACCCCCACGGTGGTCAGCAGATCCAGCGCCACCAGCCGGTCCGGGATGTTGGGGCCGCGCAGCAGGCGGATGAAAGCCAGCACGATGCCGATGCTCAAGACCGCGAGCAGAATGAAAGCCAGGTTCGTCATCGCAGCAACTCCATGACGCTCTTCTCGAAACCGTCCTTGATGGACCGGCGCAGTTCCTCGGCGTCGTCCACGTACATGGCGTGAATGTAGAGCACCCGCCGGTCGTCCGACACGTCGAGGCTCAGGGTGCCGGGGGTCAGGGTGATGAGGTTCGCCAGCAGGGTGATCTCGGCGTCGGTCTCCACGTCCAGGGGGATCGCCACCACGCCGGGCTTCATGTTGTGCGAAGGGGTCATCACCTCGTAGGCGATGCGCAGGTTCGCCAGCAGGAGTTCCCAGGCGAACAGCGTGCCCAGCCGCAGACCCTGCCACAGCTTCTCGAAGTACCGGGAGGGCCGCAGGAGCCGCCGCACCGCGTAGAGGATCAGGAAGCCGAAGACAAAGCCGACGGCGAGGGTGAGAGCCGTCACCTCTCCCATCAACGCGGCCCAGCTCACCGCCAGCATGATGTTCCACAGGAGAACGGTCATGACCCCCCCCTCGCTCCGAGCACCGCCCGGATGTACGACTCCGGGTTCAACAACTGCTCGCCGGCCTGTTGCGCCAGCGCGAAAAAGGGTCCCGCCGCCACGCCCATGACCACGGCCAGGACGGCGAGGGTCACGATGGGACCCAGCAGGAGCGCCATGCCGCCGCCCGGCGCGTTGACCGCGGTGCCGTCCGGCAGGGGCTTCCAGAACGCCTCCGCCCAGATCTTGGTCATGGAGAAGAGCGTCAGCAAGCTCACCCCCAGCGCCGCCGCCACCAGCACGAACTGCTCGATGCCGAGCCCGGCCTTGATCAGCACCAGCTTGCCGAAGAAGCCGGAAAGGGGCGGCACCCCCGCCAGCGACAACGCCGACAGCAGGAACAGCATTCCGATCCACGGATGGGCGCGGTAGAGCCCGCCCAGCTTCTTGAGGTCGTAGGTGCCGTGCAGGCGATGCGAGACCCCGCTCACCAGGAACAGGTTGGTCTTGACGAAGATGTTATGGACGATGAAGAACACCGTGCCGGCCAGGGCCAGAGGGGTAAAGAAGCCGAGGCCCATGACCATGTAACCGATCTGGCTCACGATGTGGAAGGACAGCAGCCGGCGAAACTCGTACTGGGCCACGGCGCCCAGGACGCCGGTCACCATGGTGATGCCGCCGGCCCACAGAATGATCGTGTGCGTGTAGTCGACGTTGTTGAGGAACAGCAGCGTGAAGACGCGGATCAGCGCGTACACGCCCACCTTGGTCAACAGCCCGCCGAAGATGGCCGAGACCGCCACCGGCGGCGTGTGGTAGGAGGCCGGCAGCCAGAAGAACAACGGGAAGATGGCCCCCTTGATGCCGAAGGCCACCAGGAACAGGATGGCGAGGGTGGTCACCAGGCCCGGTTGGGCCACGTCTCCGAGGCGTTGCGACAGGTCGGCCATGTTGAGGGAGCCGGCCATGGCGTAGAGGATGCCCACCGCCGCCAGGAAGAACGCCGACGCCACCAGGTTGAGGGTGACGTACTTGATGGCGCCCTCGAGCTGCGCCCGCTCGCCTCCCAGCGCCAGCAGCACGAAGGACGAGATCAGCAGCACCTCGAACCAGACGAACAGGTTGAAGATGTCGCCGGTCAGGAAGGCGCCGGACACGCCCATGATGAGGATGTTGAACAGCGGATAGTAGCCCCAGGCTTCCCGGGCGCGGTCCATGGTGCCCAGCGAATAGACGACGATGACGAGAGTCACGACCCCGGTGGCGGCCACCATGACGGCGCTGAACATGTCGGCCACCAGGGTGATGCCGAAAGGCGCGATCCAGGAGCCCTTCTGCACCGCCTGGATTCCCTCCGAGGCGACCCGCTCCAGCAACACGACGGCGACCGCGAGGTAGACGATGCTGCCGGCCAGGGTGAGGATCCGCTGAGCGGCCACGTAGCGCCACACCACCACGCAGCTCGCCCCCACCAGCAGCGGAAGCAGGATGGGCAGGACGATGAGCGAGTTCACGTGTCCGTTGCCTTCATGTCGTCGAGGTCGTCCGTGCCCACGGTCTGGTACGCGCGGTACGCCAGCACCATGGCGAAGGCCTGCACGCCGAAACTGATGACGATGGCCGTCAGGATCAACGCCTGGGGCAACGGGTCCGCCACCGTTCCGGCAATGGCCTTTTCTCCGAAGGGGATCACCGGAGGCACCGCCCGGGTGAGGCCCGCGGCGGTGAACACCAGCAGGCTCGCGCCGTGGGCCAGCAGCGCAAGCCCGATGATGAGCTTCACGATGCTCCGGCGCATGAGCATGTAGACGCCGGAGGCATAGAGTACGCCGATGACGATGGCGAGCAGGGCTTCCATCAGTCGTCCTCCTCCACTTCCTCGGCCAGGCTCATGATGACGATGAGCACGACCCCCACCACCGTCAGGTAGACGCCGATGTCGAAGAGCAGCGGCGTGCCCAGGTGAACGTCGAGGCCCAGGATGTAGACGTGCGCCCACTGGCCGGTCATGAACGGCTGGCCCTTGAACATGGACCAGACCCCGCTCAGGGCCGCCGCCAGGAGGCCCCAGGCGATGATGGTCTGGGCCCGGCAGGGCAGGAACCGCCGCATGGAACGCACGTCGTAGGCGATGACGTAGAGGGTCAGCGCCGCCGCCAGCACCAGCCCGCCGACGAAGCCGCCGCCGGGGTCGTTGTGCCCCCGGAGCAGCAGGAAGATGGAGAACTGGAACAGCAGGATCAGCAGGAACCGGCTGGCCGTCCTGAGAATCAGCGAGTTCACGAGCCCCCTCCCTTGCCGAGCCTCAACCGGATCAGCGAGTAGACGCCGATGCCGGCCACCGCCAGCACCGTGATCTCGCCCAGGGTGTCGAAGCCCCTGAAGTCCACCAGGATCACGTTGACGATGTTCCGGCCCTGTCCCATGAGGTAGGAGTTCTGCGAGAAGTAGGTGGAGATGGTGGGATGCCACTGCACCGACGTCGCCACCAGCACCAGCAGCGTGAACAGCGCGCCCACCGCCGTGCCGATGGCCACGTGCCGCATGATGACGCCGCGGGTGGAGAACCGCTTGAACGGCGGCATGTAGTAGAACACGAACACGAACAGGATGAGCGACAGGGTCTCGATGAGGAACTGCGTCATGGCCAGGTCGGGAGCGCCGTACAGGACGAAGAACAGCGCCACGCTGTAGCCCACCACCCCCAGGGCCATGACCGCGCGCAGGAACGTCTGCGCCCGCACCGTGGCGATGGAAGCCACCAGCGTCACGATGCCCAGCACCCACTCGTGGATTCCGATGTCGCCCCAGTTGAACTCGATGACGCCCACGTCCGCCTGGGCGAGGACCGTGTACCAGGCGAGCACCGCGGTGACCGTCATGATGGTGCCGAGGTAGAGCCGCAGGTAGCCGTTCTGAAGCACCCGGGTCTGGCCCGCCGCCGACCAGTTGAGGAAACGGAGCCACAGCGCGTACCAGTGGGACGGGCCGCGCCGGACCGCGGGGAGGGCGAACGCCGTGGCCTTCTGCAACCTGTCAACGTTCAGGTAGACCAGCACGCCCAGGGCGAAGGTCGCCAGGCTCAGCACCAGCAGCGGATTGAACCCGTGCCACAGCGCCAGGTGCATGTGCACTTCCTTGCCCAGCACGGACCCGGCGGCGGCCGACAGAAGCTTCTCGGGAAGCGCCGGCATCAGTCCGAACAGCAGGCTCAGGCACCCCAGGAACACCGGCCCCAGCCACATGGTCCAGGGCGGGTCGTGGGGGTGCTTCGGCGTGTGGGTTTCCTCCCCGGAGAACGGCCGGATGCCCGCCAGCCAGGCCACCGCGAACAGCAGCATGCTGGTGAGCACCCCCACCACCGTCACCAGCATGTTGTCGTGGGTCAGCGCCTCGTACAGCGCCTCCTTGCCGACGAAGCCGAAGAACGGCGGCAACCCCGCCATGGAAAGGGCTCCGATGGCGGCGCCGGCGCAGATGATGGGCATGGTCTTGCGCAGCCCGCCGAGCTGCCGGACGTCGCGGGTGCCGGTCTCGTGGTCGATGGACCCGGCCACCAGGAAGAGAGCCGCCTTGTAGAGGACGTGGGCCATGAGAAAGACCATGGCCGCCTGGATGGCCAGCTTGCTGCCCAGGCCGATGAGCATGGTGAGGGTGCCCAGCACGCTCACCGTGGAGTAGGCCAGGATCTTCTTCAGGTCGGTCTGGTAGAGCGCCTGGTATGCGCTCACCAGCATGGTGGCGGCGCCGAAGCCGGTCACCACATAGAGCCAGATGTCGCTGCCGCCCAGCACCGGACTGAACCGCGCCAGCAGGTAGACGCCGGCCTTCACCATGGTGGCGGAGTGAAGGTACGCGCTCACCGGCGTGGGCGCCTCCATGGCCGACGGCAGCCAGAAATGGAACGGCACCTGGGCCGACTTCGTGAAGGCGCCGGCAAACACCAGCGCCAGCACCAGCGGATAGAGATGGTGGCCGTGCAGCGCGGCGTTGTCCGAAGCCAGGGCCGATATCTCGAAGCTGCCGCCGATCTGACCCATGAGCAGCACGCCCGCCATGAGCGCCAGGCCGCCCGTGCCCGTCACCAGCAACGCCTGCAGCGCGGCCGCCCGGGCGGTGTCCTTGTCGTGCTCGAAGCCGATGAGGAAATACGACGTGATGCTGGTGAGCTCCCAGAACACGAACAGCGCGATGAGGTTGTCGGACAGGACGACGCCCAGCATGGACGCCATGAACATCAGGATGAAGAGATAGAAGCGGGGCAGCGACGGATGGCCGTGGAGGTAGCTGCCGGCGTAGGTGACGATCAGCGTCCCCACCACCGTGATGGCCAGCGCGAACAGGAGGCCCAGGCCGTCCAGATTGAAGGAGAGCTCGAGCCCCATGGCCGGAACCCAGGGATAGGCGACCCGCACCGCCTCACCGGCCACCACGCCTTCCATGTGGCTCAGGAAATAGAGCGCCAGCGCCGCCGGGAACAGCGAGAACACGCACCCCGCCCACCGGGCGCTCAGCCGGTACAATGACGGCGCCAGCAGGGCCAGGACGAAACCGGAGAGGACAGCGACAATCATCGAGATCGATCCAGCGGATTTCCCGGACGCGTCAGGACGTCCATACCCCGTCCGGGTCGTACTTTCGCACGGCCAGCAGCTCTTCCCGGGACGGCGCCCGGGTCTGGGTGACCTCCGGGGCCAGGCTCAGGGGCCAATCCGTCTCCTCCCGGATCTCCTCCACCGTCACGCCGGGATGATACGACTCGATCCGCATCTCCCGCGTCGCCGGATCGAAGGAGAAGATGCCGAGGCTGCTGATGGTGCGGCTCGGCCCGCCGCCCGACAGGCCGCGCCGCTCGCGCCAGCCGGCGCCTTCGCCGTAACCGGGCGAGGTGATGTACCGGACCCGGGGCACGAAACGGCGCCGCTCGTGGTTCATGATGATGACGCACCGGCCCGCCAGGGTGGCGATGTCCGCGGCGCCGCCGCTGCCCGGCAGCCGCAGCCGCCGGCCGTCGTCGCCGACCCAGTGGGTGTTCAGGTTGCCGTGACGGTCCACCTCGGCGCCGCCGATGAAGCCCATCTCCACCCGCCCGCTCTGGAGCAGGCTCATGACCTCGATGAGGCCGCAGCAGAACAGCGCGCCGGCGACGTTGGGCGGGTCGCTCATGGTGAAGATCGGCTCCAGCGCCGGCCAGTCCCGCACCACCCCGCTCTCGAAGATGCCGATGGCGTCGGGCGCATGCAGCTCCTTGGCCACGGCGAACCCCAGCAGCGGCAGCCGCATCCCCACGAAGACGCGCTCGCCGTCGCGAATCTCGCGGGCCGCTGCAATGACCATGAGCTCTCGCCGCGTGTAGTCCATGGGTTCAGTAACGGAAGGGTCGCGATGCCTCCACCGCCGCCTCCGCCGACGCCGTTCCGTTCCGGGTAGCATTCCCGGCGCCTCGATTCAATGGGCGCCCTCCCCTTGGCCGGCGGAGTACCGCCGGGCGGCGGCGACCGGGCGATCACATGCCATAGCTCACCGGCGCCGCCATGTGGTTGCCGTCCGGCTTGAGGTTCGCCACCCGCTCGCTCCCGAGCCGCTCCAGGTAGCCGTCGAGCCCGTCCACTCCCAGCACCCACCGGTCCAGCCACTCGTCGAATCCCGCCCGCTCACGGGACTGCGCGTGATAGTCGAAGTAGAATGCGTCGTCGCGGCGGCTGTAGCCCTGGGTCGGCGACGGGTGGGAGCCGGACGGCACGCAGCACACGGCCGCCACCAGGAACCCCGGCACCAGCGTCCGGTTGGGGTCGCTCAGGATCACCTCGTGGGGAACGATCTCCTCGCAGGTCAACACAACCTTCCGCGCCGCCATGGCGGCATCCTGGGTCACCCCCAGGTTGCCCCATACGTGGGCGTTGCCCTCCTCGTCGGCGCGCTGGACGTGCAGTATGGCCACGTCCGGCTGCACCGCCCGCACCGCCAGCAGACTCTCGCCGGTGAACGGACAGACCACGCCGGCGAACGCGTCCTCTTCCCGGAAGTCGCTGCCCATGAGCGTCCGGGTGGGCAGATAGGGCACCCCCATGGCCGCCGCCTTGAGGCCCAGCGCCATGGAGAAGTTGGAGTGGTTCTCCACCGCCAAAGGCCCCGGCTCCTGCCGTTCAACCGCGCGCCGGTAGTTGTGCCCGAGGCCCGCCGCCACGTTGCCCACCCACGCGCCGCACACCCTGGCGGCGCAGCCCGCGCCGATGAGCTGGTCGAACTGCATGTCCGAAATGGTGGTCATCAGCGTGAGGCCGCGCTTGCGCTGGCGGATGATCTCGTAGCCGGCGGCAAAGGGAATGAGGGACTCGAGGGCGGCGCCCATGAAGACGGACATGCCGTCCTCGACCTCCTCCGCGACGGCGTCTCGAAGGCTCCGGAGCTTCGGCATGGCAGAAGGTTCTAACCGGTTGCCCCCCGTGAAGCAAGCCGCAGAGCCGGGCCGACGCTCCCGGTTCACAGTTTGACTGCCCGGAGTCCAGGTGGATATATAGCCGCTTGGAGGCACTCATGCGTTACGGATTTGTCATCGACCAGAATCGCTGCATCGGCTGCCACGCCTGCACCGTGGCCTGCAAGGACGAGCACGAGGTGCCCGTGGGGGTGAACCGCACCTGGGTCAAGTACATCGAGAAAGGCGCGTTCCCGGCCACCAGCCGTCACTTCGCGGTGCTCCGGTGCAACCATTGCGATGACGCCCCGTGCATCGAGATCTGTCCCACGGTGGCGCTCTACCGGAGCCCCAACGGCATCGTCGACTTCGACAACGAGCGCTGCATCGGCTGCAAGTCGTGCATGCAGGCGTGCCCCTACGACGCCCTGTACATCGACCCGGACCACAACACCGCGGCCAAGTGCAACTTCTGCGCGCACCGGGTGGAGCTCGGGTTGCAGCCCGCCTGCGAGGTGGTGTGTCCCACCCAGGCGATCATGTCCGGCGACCTCGACGACCCGGAAAGTCCCATCGCCCGCACCGTGGCCACCCGCAAGGTTTCTCTCAGGAAGCCCCACAAGGGCACCCATCCGAAGCTCTTCTACGTGGGCGTGGAAGAGGACACGCTGCAGCCCACCATGACGGAGACCGGCGACACCCACTTCTGGTCGGACAAGTACCCCGGCGAAGACCTCTACGCCCTTTCCACCTCCAGACACGGCAACCCGGTACCGGGCGGCGCCCGCGAGGTCTACGACGTGCCTCACCCGCGGCCCTGGGGGTCCAAGATCGCCGCGTACCTGTGGACCAAGTCCATCGGCGCCGGGGTCCTCCTGGTGGCGGCGTTGCTGATGGCGCTGGGCCGTATCCAGGACGGGCCGGTGCTGAACGTCGTGAGCCCGCTCATCGCGCTGGTCTTCACCGTGCTCACCACCGGCCTGCTGGTCTTCGACCTCAAGCGGCCCGACCGTTTCTACTACCTGCTGACCAAACCCAACCCGCGCTCCTGGCTCGTGCTGGGAGGCTACATCCTCATGGCCTACTCCCTGGCCAGCCTCTTGTGGCTCGCCTACGGCATCGGGACCGGCGCCATGCCGGGATGGGTGGTGGCGGCCTGCGTCGTCTTCGGCATCGGTTCCGCGGGCTATACCGCGTTCCTCTTCGCCCAGGCCAAGGGGCGGGACCTTTGGCAGAGTCCGCTCTTCTTCTGGCACCTCCTGGCCCAGGCGGTCAGCGCCGGGGCGGCGACCCTGATCCTGGCGGGCCTGGTGGCCGGCCTGGACGGGCCGGTCATGGCGACGCTGGGCACCCTGCTGACGGTCTCGCTGATCGTCACCGGCGGCCTGGTGCTCGGGGAAGTGTCGCTGACGCCCATCAGCGAGGACGTGCGGCGCGCCACCGAGCTGCTGACCCGCGGCCCGCTCCGCGAGAAGTTCTGGGGGTTATTCATGGCCGTGGGCATCGTTCTGCCGGTGATCTTCCTGATCTGGGCCGGAGCCCAGGCGGACGCCGCCTGGTTCCTGCACCCGCTGTCCGCGTTGCTGGCGCTCGCCGGGCTCTGGGTGTTCGAGACCTTGTGGGTCGAGGCCGGACAAGCCGTGCCGCTCAGCTAGCTAGTCATTCAGCGCCATGACGGGCAGGGGCGGAGTCAAGACCGCCCGGACGACAGCCACGCCCGGATGCAGCAAAAAGGGACCCTCCCCAATGAAAAATGAACCGCAACCCCTGAGCCCCGACGCCGCCAACCTCGAGCCGCCGCGGGGAGGTCTCCGGAGCTTTCCGCCCCGCGAGCGCTGGTCGGACTGGACCGAGTACGACGCGGCCGCCTGGCCCAGGAAGGTGGAGCGTCACTACGACCTCATCCCCACCATCTGCTTCAACTGTGAGGCGGGCTGCGGGCTCTTGGCCTACGTGGACAAGGAGACGCAGAAGGTACGCAAGTTCGAGGGCAACCCGGAGCACCCCGGCAGCCGGGGCCGGAACTGCGCCAAGGGACCCGCCACCATCAACCAGGTCCAAGACCCCGAACGCATCCTCTATCCCATGAAGCGGGTGGGGAAACGGGGCGGCGGCCAGTGGGAGCGGGTGAGCTGGGACGAGGTGCTGGACGACATGGCCGCCCGGATCCGCAAGGCCATCGAGGAAGACCGCCGCAACGAGATCATGTACCACGTGGGCCGCCCCGGGCATGAGCTCCTCTACCACCAGCGCATCATGCACGCCTGGGGCATCGACGCCCACAATAGCCATACCAACGTGTGCTCCGCCGGCGCCCGGACGGGCTACGCCTTCTGGTGCGGCATCGACCGCCCGTCGCCCGATCACGCCAACTCGCGCTTCATGCTGCTGTTGAGCTCGCACCTGGAGACCGGCCACTACTTCAACCCCCACGCCCAGCGCATCATCGAGGCCAAGGAGCGGGGCGCCAAGGTCTGCGTCATCGACACCCGCCTGTCCAACACCGCGTCGAAGGCGGACTACTGGATGCCCACCTGGCCCGGCACCGAAGCCGCGGTGCTGCTGGCCATCTGCAACGTGCTGCTCCAGGCGGACCTGTACGACCACGAGTTCGTCAGGAAGTGGGTCAACTGGGAGCAGTTCCTGCGCCAGGAGCATCCGGACGCGCCGCAGACCTTCGAGCAGTTCGAGGTGGAACTGAAAACCCTTTACGGGCAGTACACGCCGGAGTTCGCCGCGGAGGAGTCCGGGGTGGACGCCGCCATGATCGTGGAGGTGGCTCACGAAGTGGCACGGGCGGGCTCGGCCCTGTCCACCCACGTGTGGCGCAACGCCGCCGCCGGCAACCTGGGCGGCTGGGAAGTGGCGCGGGCGCTGGAGTTTTTGGTGGTGCTCATGGGCGCGGTCGGCACTCCCGGCGGCACCGCCCCCAACGCCTGGAACAAGTTCATCCCGGCCCCGCCCATGATGCCGCCCCCGGCCAAGGTGTGGAACACCCTGATGTACCCGCCGGAGTACCCACTGGCCTTCTTCGAGATGAGCTTTCTCCTGCCGCACCTGGTGAAGGAGGGCCGTGGCAAGCTGGCGATGTATTTCACCCGGGTCTACAACCCGGTCTGGACCAACCCCGACGGCATGAGCTGGATCGAGATGCTCAGCGACGAGGCCAAGGTGGAGCGCCACGCCTGCCTCACGCCCACCTGGAGCGAGACCGCCTGGTTCGCGGACTACGTGCTGCCCATGGGGCTGGCGTCGGAGCGCCACGACCTCATGAGCCAGGAGACCCATTCGGCCCGCTGGATCGGCTTTCGCCAGCCGGTGCTGCGGGTGGCCATGGAACGGCAGGGCAAGAGCTTCGAAACCACCTGGGAGGCGCATGCCGAAGCCGGGCTGGGAGAAGTGTGGGAAGAGGACGAGTTCTGGATCGAGCTTTCCTGGCGCATCGATCCCGACGGCTCCCTTGGCATCCGCAAGTACTTCGAGTCGCCGTACCGGCCGGGCGAGAAGCTCACGGTGCACGAGTACTACCAGTGGATGTTCGAGAACAGCGTGCCGGGACTGCCGGAGGCAGCGGCCAGGGAAAACATCTCGCCGCTGGAATACATGCGCAGGTACGGCGCCTTCCTGGTGGCGGAGAACATCTACAGCAGCCATGCCACCGAGATCGAGGAAGCGGACATGGCCGAAGCCACGGTGGACCCGGTCACCAAGGTGGTCTCCAAGGGCGGCGCGGCGATCGGGGTGGAGGTGGACGGCAAGGGCCACGCCGGCTTTCCTACGCCTTCGCGCAAGCTCGAGTTCTATTCCGAGACCCTGAAGGACTGGAAATACCCCGAGCATCGGTTCCCGGGATACATCAAGAGCCACGTGCACCCCTCCAACATCGACGCCGCCAAGGGCGAGATGCTGCTGCTCCCCACCTTCCGGCTGCCGACCCTGATCCACAGCCGCTCGGGCAACGCCAAGTGGCTCTACGAGATCTCCCACAAGAATCCGGTGTGGATGCATCCCCGGGACGCCCGGCGGCTGGAGGTGGACACCGGCGATCTCGTCAAGGTCCACACCGAGATCGGCTACTTCGTGGACCGGGTGTGGGTGACCGAGGGGGTCCGCCCCGGCGTGGTGGCGTGCTCGCACCATCTCGGGCGCTGGCGTCTCCAGGAGGAGACCGGCGGCGGCCGCTTCGCCACCGCGCTGGTGAACCTGGAGCAGGTGGAGCCGGGGCAGTGGATGATGCGCCAGCTCCACGGCGTCCGGCCCTTCGAGAGCGACGACAAGGACTCCGGGCGGGTGTGGTGGCAGGAAGCCGGGGTGCACCAGAACCTCACCTTCCCGGTGCAGCCCGACAACATCAGCGGTCAGCACTGCTGGCACCAGAAGGTGCGGGTGGAAAAGCCCGGCGCGGACGACCGCTACGGCGACATCTTCGTGGACACCAACAAGTCCCACGAGGTGTACAAGCGCTGGCTCAAGCTCACCCGGCCGGCTCCCGGACCGGGCAACCTGCGCCGTCCCCTGTGGCTGTTGCGCGCCTACAAGCCCGCGCCGGAGGCGTACGAGTTCAAGGAGTAAGCCCGGAAAACCCGGCGGCCGAGCGCATTTCCTTAGGGAAATCAGCCCGTTCGCCTTGACAGACTCTACGCTTAAGCGTTAAGAACCTCGGCTGATATCGGCCCATGGGGGTATCGGCCGATTCCCTCCGATGGCGCACCCGAAATCCACGAAGACTCACGAACCAGGAGCACAATGTGTTTGAAGCAATGGCGGACGGGCTGACCGCGCTGCTGAGCGTGGAACGGTTTCTCTTCATGATGTTCGGCGTCGTGGTGGGAATGGCGCTGGGAGCCATTCCCGGGCTGGGAGGCGTCGTCGGTCTCGCCCTTTTGCTGCCGTTCACGTTCGACATGGATCCCACCGCGGCCATCGCCATGCTGGTGGCCCTTTCCTCGGTGCCGGTGACCACCGACACCATCCCTTCGGTGCTGTTCGCCGTGCCCGGAACCGTCGGCTCCCAGGCCACCATCCTGGACGGCCATCCCATGGCCCGGAAGGGCGAGGCCGGTCGCGCCTTCGGCGCCGCCTACTTCTCCTCCCTGCTGGGCGGGGTCATCGGCGCCGTCATCCTGGGGATGCTGATTCCCATCCTGAAGCCGCTGGTGCTGCTGTTCGCCGCGCCCGAGCTCTTTTCGCTGGGGATCATGGGCATATCCATGGTGGCCATCCTGAGCGGCCGGGTGCCCCTCAAGGGCATCGTCGCCGGCGGCATGGGGCTGCTCTTGTCGATGATCGGCATCGACAAGCAGGAAGGGCTGCTGCGGTGGACCTTCGATTCGCTCTACCTGTTCGACGGCCTGAACATCATCGTGGTGAGCCTGGGGATCTTCGCGCTTCCCGAGCTCGCCGACATGGTGATCGAGGGCAAGCAGATCAGCAGCGTGCCCAAGCAGGCCATGAAGGGGGTGGGACACGGCATCCGGGACGTGTTCGCCAACTGGTGGCTGATGCTCCGCTGCGCCTTCCTGGGGACCTGGGTGGGGATCATCCCGGGACTGGGCTCGGCGGTGGTGGACTGGCTGGCCTACGGACACGCCAAGTCCACGTGCAAGGACGCCGCCCTGACCTTCGGCTCCGGCGACGTGCGCGGCGTCATCGCGCCGGAAAGCGCCAACAACGCCAAGCAGGGCGGCGCGCTGGTGCCCACGCTGGCCTTCGGCATCCCAGGCAGCGCCTCCATGGCGCTCCTGATCGGCGCATTCATGATCCACGGCCTGCAACCGGGCCCCTCCATGCTGAACGAGCACCTGGACCTCACCTACTCCATCGTGTGGAGCACGGCCATCGCCAACATCATGGCCACGGTCATCGCACTGTGCTTCACCAACCAGCTCGCCAAGATCTCGTCGGTGCGGATCAACATCCTGGCGCCGCTGGTGACGGTGGTGGTGTTCCTGGCCGCCTATCAGGCCACCGCCAGCATCTTCGACCTGGTGACGGTGCTGCTCTTCGGGCTGCTGGGTTGGATCATGAAGCGGTGCGGCTGGCCGCGTCCGCCGCTGCTGCTGGGGTTCCTGCTGGGCGGGCTGATCGAGCGGTACCTCTTCATCTCGGTCCGCGCCTACGGCGCCTCCTTCCTCGTCCGGCCGCTGGTGCTGGTGGTCCTGGCGGTCACCATCGCGACCATCTACTACAGCGTCAAGCAGGAACAGAAGGTCCGGCGGCTCACCGGAACCACGGCAGAGGGAGAGTAGCCATGCGCATCACACCTTCTCTCGTGTTCACGCTGTTCGTTGCCGTGGTGGCCGCCGCCATGGTCGTCACCTCCAAGGACTGGCCTCTGGGGACCGGCCTGTTTCCCCGCTCCGTGGGCATTCCGGTCCTGGTGATGGCGCTGATCCAACTGGTCATGGACGCCTACCGCACCCTCAAGACAACCGCCAGCCAGGAGCGTGAAACCGGCGACCTGCAGGTGGACTGGACCATGTCCGCGGCCGAGGTGGCGGCCCGGGGCTTGGTCTTTGCCGGGTGGCTCCTGGGCATGTTCTTCGGCATCCTGCTGCTGGGCTTCTTCATCACGGTGCCGGTGTTCACCCTGCTGTATCTCAGGTATCAGGCCAGGGAAGGCTGGAACCTGACCCTGTGCCTCACCGCCGTCATGCTCGTGTTCTTCGTCGGCGTGTTCGACCAGATCCTGCACATCCACTGGCTCGAGCCCGTCATTTCCGGTCCCGAGAATTTCCTCAAGAGCCTGATGCCCTGGCTGGGGTGAGGCCGGGCTTCAGTTCGCCCCGCCCAGCCCGCCTGGATTCCCGCGTTCGCGGGAATGACGGATTCGGGGTGTCGGCGCCATCCGTCCCGTGAAAACATGAAGGGCGCCGGGGATATCCCCGGCGCCCTTCTCTACAACACCGTGCAGTCGGAGTCCGCGCTACTACTTACCGCCCTTGGGGTTGAAGATCTGCGCCACGATGGCCCTGTCCTCCGGCGAGGCGGCTATCGAATCCTTCCACATCCTCTGAAGGTCCGGGCCAGTCGTGGGGTTGACGGGCCGCTTGAGCTTCTTGGCTTCGGCCAGGAACTTCGGGTCCTTCATGGTGTCATTGAAGGCCTTGCGCACGAGTGCCACGCGGTCCGCCGGCACTCCCGGCGGCATGCTGTAGGGACGCCCGTAGCGCGAAAGCAGGAAGGTGGCCCGCACGAGATTCTTCTGCTTCTCGGTCTTCGCCAACTCCTCGAGCAAGGGCGCGTCGGGGAACTCGGGGGCCTTCTTCCCTTCCACCGTGCCGGTCTGGGCGAGCATGACGAGCTCCCCGGCCTTCCACATGTCGCCGAGCTGGTCCAGGAACGACGAGGTGACGTTGCCGGAGGTGTCCACCTCGCCCTGCCGCAGCGCCAGGCTGTACTGGCGCGCGCCCGGATAGCCGAACACGTACTCGAAGAGCTTTTTGCCGCGCAGCTTCTCGAGGATGTTCCCCATCACGAAACCGCCCGACTGGTTGCCGCTGATGCCGACCCGGGCCAGCTTGCCCGACTTCTCGATCTCATCCAGCGACTTGAACCGGTCCTTCCGGCTGTAGAACAGGCCGTTCTCGATGACGATGACGCCGATGGCGTTCATCTTGTTGAAGTCGAACTGGCCGCCGCGTTTCTTGTCGCCCACCACCTGCCAGTTCCATACCCCCCAGTTGATCTGCTCCATGACGGTGCCGTCGCGCCGCGCCTTGTTGTAGAGGTAGCTCGCCGCCCGGACGCCCCCCGCTCCCGGCATGTTCTGGACGATGACCGTCGGGTTCCCGGGAATGTTCCTGCCCATATGGCGGGCCAGCAGCCGCGAGTACGTGTCGTTGCCGCCGCCGGGCGATGACGAGACGATCAGGCGGATTTTCTTGCCCTCGTAGAAGTCCGCCGCCCCTGCCGAACCGGCTCCGAACAGGAAGAGCACGAGCGCCACGAGACTCAATACAGTCTGCATAGTTACCTCCCAGCTTGAGAAAATTTCGAAGGATTCGTCACGCACGCATCCTGCATCAAGCACCCGGAAAAGGCAAGATGAAACGACGGCAAGACGGACTCCTAGTGTCGTGTCCCACGTAAATGTTGACAAAGGGCGCCGGGGATCGGATGTCCCCGGCGCCCTCCGCTACGGCACCCCGGCAGTCCGGGCAGGTGCTACTTCTTGCCGGGGGGGTTGAAGATCTGCTTGACGATGGCCTTGTCTTCCGGTGAAGCGCCCAGCGAATCCTTCCACATCTTCTGAAGGGCCGGGCCGCTCGTCGGCCTCACGGGCCGCTTCAGCTTCTTGGCCTCGGCCAGGAACTTCGGGTCCTTCATGGTGTTGTCGAAGGCCTTGCGCACGAGCGCCACGCGGTCCGCCGGAACTCCGGGGGGCATGGCGTACGGACGTCCGTAGCGCGAGAGCAGGAAGGTAGCCCGCACCAGATTCTTCTGCTTTTCGGTCTTGGCCATGTCCTCGAGCAACGGCGCGTTGGGGAACTCCGGACTCTTCTTGCCCTCCACCGTGCCGGTCTGGGCGAGCATGATGATGTCCCCCGCCTTCCACATGTCCCCGAGCTGATCCAGGAACGACGATGTCACGTTGCCGGAGACGTCCACCTCACCCTGCCGGAACGCGAGGCTGTACTGGCGCGCGCCGGGATAGCCGAAGACGTACTCGAACAGCTTTTCGCCGCGCAGCTTCTCGACGATGTTCCCGAGCACGAATCCGCTGGACTGGTTGCCGCTGATGCCGACCCGGGCCTGCTTGCCCGACTTCTTGATTTCATCCAGCGTCTTGAAACGGTCCTTGCGGCTGTAGAGCAGGCCGTTCTCGATGACGATGACGCCGATGGCCTGCATCTTGTTGAAGTCGAACTGGCCGCCACGGCTCTTGTCGCCTACCACCTGCCAGTTCCACACCCCCCAGTTGATCTGCTCCATGACGGTGCCGTCGCGCCGCGCCTTGTTGTAGATGTAGCTGGCCGCCCGGACGCCGCCGGCTCCCGGCATGTTCTGCACGATGATCGTCGGGTTTCCGGGAATGTGCCTCCCGATATGCCGCGCCAGCAGCCGCGAGTACGTGTCGTTGCCGCCGCCGGGCGAGGACGACACGATCAACCGGATCTTCTTGCCCTCGTAGAAGTCGGCCGCCCCTGCCGAACCGGCTCCGAACAGGAACAGCACAAGCGTCGCCAGACCCAATACTGCCTTCATTGTTACCTCCAGGTTTTCTGCCGATTTTCGAGCCCCCTACCCTACGGGGCCCCGCCCGGGCCGTTCACCCGATGCCCCGTTCGGAACTCGAATGCATTGGTTCGGGCTTCCCGATATGAACCGGGCATTATAGGGAGCCGCCCGTGACCCTGTCAACAAGAGCTGTCCGAGCCTCAACGACAAGGGCGCCGGGAACTCCCGTTCCCGACGCCCTTGCTTACCGCGGCCCGATCCGGCGCTACGATTCGCCGAATATCTCCTTGAAGATGGCCAGGTTCTCGGGGGACGCGTTGAGGACGTTCTTCCAGAGCTGCTGGAGTTTTGCGCCGGTGGACGGAATGATAACCCGCTTGATCCTCTTGGCCTCGGCCAGGAACTTCGGGTCCTTCATGGTGGCGTCAAAGGCATCGCGCATGATCTGGACACGGTCCTGGGGCACACCGGGAGGAAGCGCATACGGACGGCCGTAGTGGGTGAGATCGAAGGCGACCTTTATGACCTCACGGTGCGCATCGGTCTTGGCGTATTCCAGCAACGTGGGCGTATCCGGGAACTCCTTGGTCCTGCCGCCATCGGGCGTCGGTGCCTGCGCCAGCATGGCGACCTTGCCTTCGTCCCACATGTCGCCGAGCTGATCGGCGAACGAGCCCGGGGTGTTTCCCGACGACTGGACCTCGCCCTGGCGAAACGCGAGGCTGTACTGCCGCGCGCCCGGGTAACCGAAGACATAGTCGAAGATCTTCCTGCCTTCGATCACCTCCATCACCTTGCCCATGGTATAGCCCAGGGACTGACGTCCGCTGTTCCCGCTGGTGATCAGCTTCTTGGAAGCCAGCACGGACTTCCAATCGGGAAACTCGGCCTTGCGGGTGAACAGGATGGCGCTCTCGATGGCGGCGACGCCGACGGCGTTTATCTTGTTGAAGTCGAATCGCGCGCGCTTGGACCCGACCACCTGGTGGAACCACACGCCCCAGTTGATCTGCTCCAACACCGTGCCGTCCCGCTTGGCCTTCCGGTAAAGGTAGTCCGCGGCCATGATGCCGCCGGCGCCGGGCATGTTCTGGACGATGACGGAGGGATTGCCCGGAATGTGCCGGGGGATGTGCCGCGCGATGAGCCGGGAGTAGGTGTCATTGCCGCCGCCCGGGCTCGACGACACGATCAGCCGGATCTTCTTGCCCTTGTAGAAATCCGCGCCGTGAAGCGGACTGGATATCATGACCGCCAGCAACAGGGCCATCATGGCGAAAAATAGTCTCATGCGTACCTCCTGATAGGGTTGAAATCTCGCACCGGGTGACTTTATCCAAGGATCTTTCGGAGTGTCAACCCGAAGCCGGGATCGATGGCCGTCCGGACACGCGGTGCCGGTGTCCGTCACCGGACCCGGAACCAGTCGACAATGGTGCCTTGGCGTCCCGCATCTGATACAAAGGCGCCATGGCGGAGATCGTTCTGGCGCTGGCGACTTCCCACACCCCGCAGTTGAGCATCGCCGACTGGCGCCTGCTGCAGACCAAGGACGAAACGGACCCCCGACTCGACTACACCGGGCTGGCGGCGGCGGCGGGAGCGCATATCCGCGACGAGACGACGCCGGACAAGTTCCGCGAGCGTTACGAGGCCTGCCAGCGCGCCCTGAAGGTGCTGGGCGACCGGCTGCGGGAAGCTCGCGCGGACGTGGTGGTCACCCTGGGAGACGACCAACACGAGCAGTTCCTGGACGACAACATGCCGACCTTCGCCGTATACCACGGAGCGGAACTGCCGGTGCCGCCGCGCGCGGGCGCCATGCCCGCGTGGAAGAAGGCCGAACAACGGGGCTGGGCCAAGACCGCTCCGGTTTACGCCAACCATACCGAGCTGGCCGAGCATCTCATCGCCTGGCTCTCGGACCACGAGTTCGACATCGCCCGGTCCAACCGGCTGCGCCAGGGCATCGGCCACGCGTTCAGCTTCCTCTACCGGCGGATTCTGCCCGGCGGCACGCTGCCGACGGTGCCGGTGATGGTCAACACCTACTATCCGCCCAACCAACCCACGCCCGGGCGCTGCTACGCCCTGGGACGGTGCATCCGAGGGGCCATCGAGGCCTGGGACTCCGGCGCCCGGGTGGCGGTCATGGCCTCCGGCGGACTGAGCCACTTCGTTGTGGACGAGGACATCGACCGGGCGACGCTGAAGGCCCTGGAGGGAAAAGACGCGGACGGGCTTCGCGCGCTTCCGCGCGAGAAGCTCCGGAGCGGCACCTCCGAGATTCTCAACTGGGTGGCGCTGGGGGGCGCCGTGGAGCCCATGGAAATGACGCTGGTGGACTACGTCCCGGGATACCGCTCCCCCGCCGGCACGGGTTGCGGCATGGGCTTCGCCTACTGGACGTAGCCGTCCGGCACGGACGCGAAACGACAAACCATGTGCCGTGAAAGAGACATCGTCGAACGACTCTCCCGCCCCGTATGCGAGGTCACGGGCCTGAGCTACGAGTCCATGCTCAAGGACGGAGGCAAGCAATAGGCCTCCCGCATCCCCCCGACGACGACGCCTTCCGGAAGCAGGCCCCGGCCGTGCTGCTGATGGCGGCGATCTTCCTGTTGAACTTCACCGGCCGCGTCATCCTGGCGCCCCTGCTGCCGACCGTGGAAGCGGACCTGGACATCTCCCACGCCCAGGCCGGCATGTTCTTCCTGTTCGTCTCGGCCGGATACCTGACCGCCATGTCCGGGGCCGGGCACGTGTCGGCGCGGTTGACGCATCACCGGACCATCGTGCTGTCCTTCGCGCTGCTGGGCCTGGCGACCCTGGGTGTGGCCCAGGCCTCCACCCTGGCCGGCCTGCAACTCGGGCTCTTCACCATGGGCCTCGGTGCCGGGCTCTACCTGCCGTCGGCCATCGCCACCATCACCTCCCTGGTCACCCGGCCCCACTGGGGCAAGGCCATCTCCATCCACGAACTGGCGCCCAACACGAGCTTCGTCGTCGTGCCGTTGCTCGGGGAGCTGCTGCTCAGAAGCCTCTCCTGGCGGGCCATCCTGTTCTACTTCGGCCTCATCAACTTCCTGGCCAGCGGCCTCTACGCCGTCTTCGGCCGCGGCGGCAAGTTCCCGGGCGAGCCTCCCGTCCTGGCCGTGATCTGGCGGTTCCTGAAGGATCCCATGCTGTGGATCATCCTGACGCTGTTCGTCATGGGCGTCGCCATTACCCTGGGGGTCTTCACCATGCTGCCGCTCTACCTGGTATCGGACCGGGAACTGAGCGAGGGCTGGGCCAACACCCTGGTCGGGCTTTCCCGGGGCGCCTGTCCCCTCCTTGCCCTGGCGGCGGGATGGGCGGCCGACCGCTTCGGCGTCCGCCGGACCCTTTCGGTCACCCTGACCCTGAGCGGAATCACCACCGCGCTGGTCGGCCTGGTGCCGGATACCTGGCTGACGGTGGCGGTCTTCGTCCAGCCCATGGTGGCGGTGGGCTTTTTCCCGGCAGGCTTCACCGCCCTTTCGACCCTGGGCGACGCCCAGACCCGCGGCACGGCCGTGTCCCTGGTGGTACCCGTGGCCTTCGTCATCGGCGGTGGAGTCACTCCCTGGTTCCTGGGCCTGAGCGGCGACCTGGGCGCCTTCGGCCTGGGTTTCGTCGGGGTCGGGGTGTTCACCTTCCTGGGCGCGGGGGCGGCGCTGCTCTACAAGCCCAGGATGCAATAGTGTTCCACAATCTTGTCACGCGACCCCTGCCGTTGTAGTGGTATGGAAGGTCAGCGCCTCATTCGTCATTGGTACGAATCGGCGGTGAAGCCCCGACACCGTCATTCCCGCGAAAGCGGGAATGACGGTGTTCATGCCCGTTCCCTGTGCTGGCATAATGAAGGCGGAGGATCTCACTTCATGAATCAACTCCACGGATACAAACGCGACGACCCCACGGAGCAGCCGCCCTACCTCCATCCGGAGTACCGCTCCACGGCCCTGAGAGCGCCCAAGCGGCCGCTGGTGCCCTTGCCTCACACGCTGTCGGAGATCACCGGGCCGGTGTACGGCCACGAGAAGGTGGGACCGCTGGACCATGACCTGACCCGGCAGCATGACGGGGAGCCTCTGGGGGAACGCATCATCGTCCTGGGCCGGGTCATGGACACGGACGGACGGCCGTTGCCGGACGCGCTCATGGAGATCTGGCAGGCCAACTCGGCCGGACGCTACCGCCACGAAGTCGACAACCACCCTGCCCCGCTGGACCCCAACTTCAGCGGCGGCGGCCGTTGCACGACGGATGCGGAAGGCCGCTACCGTTTCATCACCGTCAAGCCCGCGGCCTACCCCTGGGGCAACGACGCCAACGCGTGGCGGCCGGCGCACATCCACTTCTCGCTCTTCGGCACGGCCTTCGCCACCCGGCTGATCACGCAGATGTATTTCCCGGGCGATCCGCTGCTCGCCGTCGACCCGATCTTCAACTCCATTCCCGACGCGGGGGCGAGGGAGCGGCTGGTGTGCGCGCTCGACCTCGACAACACGGAACCGGAATGGGCGCTGGCCTACGAGTTCGACATCGTGCTGCGGGGGCGGGACGCCACCCCCATGGAGTCCTGAAGACATGGCCGCCAAACGCGGAACCACGCCGTCCCAGACCGTCGGGCCGTTCCATCGCATCATGGTGCCCTGGGAAGGCGGCGCCGAGCTGGCGGCGCCGGACGACCCCGATGCCATCGTGATTCAGGGGCGGATCCTGGACGGCTCGGGACAGCCCGTGGACGACTCCGTCATCGAGGTGTGGCAGGCCAACGTCCACGGCCGCTACGCCCACGCGGAGGACACCCGGGAGGCGCCCCTGGTAGAGGGGTTCGACGGTTTCGGCCGGGCCATCACCGACGGCGAGGGCCGCTTCACCATCACCACCGTCAAGCCGGGATGCGTACCCGGGCCGGGCGAGGGCGTGCAGGCCCCGCACGTCTCCCTCTCGGTGTTCGCGCGGGGCCTCCTCAAGCACCTGGTGACCCGGGTCTATTTCTCGGACGAAGCCACGGCCAACGGGAAGGACCCGGTGCTGCGGTCCATCGAGGATCCCGGCCGCCGGGACACGCTGGTGGCCGTCAGGCAGGAAGGTGGAGGCGCGCCGGCCGTCTACGCGTTCGACATTCACCTGCAGGGGCCGCGCGAGACGGTCTTCTTCGACGTGTAGGAGTTTACGCGACGGCCGGCCGCCCCTACACGAGCCCTTCGTGCCATTGCGCGGAGGCGTCACTTCTTCTTGGCCATCCCCGCCCGCTGATCCACGCCGGTCTCGGCGTAACCCGGCTCCACCAGCGCGTTGATGACGTAACGGCCGCCCTTGCCCACCACCTTGGCGCCGCGTTCCAGGGCGGCCGCCAGGTCCTCGGAGGATGACACCGGCGCCTCGCCGTCGAAGCCCTGAGCCTTGCCCATGGCGATGAGGTCCACCGGCGGGTCGTCGAGCCGCTGGCCGATCCAGCGGTTCTGCACCGGCCGCTTGCGGATCTGCGCCACCCGCTCCTGGTGCATCTCGTCGTTGTAGTAGGAGCGGTTGTCGGCGATGATCACCAGCAGCGGCAGGTCCATGTGCGTGGCGGTCCACAGGGCGTTGCAGCCCATCAGGTAGTCGCCGTCTCCCAGCACGGCCGCCACCAGCCGGCCCTTGCCCTTGAGCGCCAGCGCCGTCCCCACCGCATGCCCGGGTCCGCTGCCCACGCCGCCGCCGCCGTCGTTGCCCATGAAGGAGAGCGGACCGTCGTGCTCCGCCCCCTCGCCGGGCCAGCCGATGGGCAGGCGCGCGAAGCTTACCGGCCGGCTGCGGGCGAACTCGCGCACGGTCAGCGCCATGTCCATGAGCGTCATGGGGCTGCCCTGCCTGGCCTTCGCCTTGCCGGTGGGCGTGCGGGTCCAGTGAGTGACGTTCTTCAAACCGGCCGCCGCGGGCCGCTTGCGGCCGAATCCGTCCAGCAGTTGCTCCACGAAAGTGTCCGGGGTAGATGCCACCGGGATGTCCACCGCCGGCAGCGCCTGGTGGTCCATGCTCCAGCCGTTGGTGCGGTAGGTGTCCATGGAAGTGTGGACGATGGTCTTGTCGGGCGGCGACTGGGTCTGCGACGCCCCCAGGCAGCCCCGGAGAAAGCCGGCCAGGTCAAGCCAGTCGAGGCTCAGGATGACGTCGGCCTTCTTGACCAGCGCCGTCGCCTGGCTGGACGGCCGCAGTCCCGGCGGAGCCAGGTGCAACGCGTGCGTGGTGGGGAAGGACGACGGGTCGTTGGAGCTTGTCAACACCGGCGCGTTCAGAGCCTCCACCAACTGGACCCGGCGCTCCCAGTCCGCCTTGCTCCGGGACACGCGTCCCATGAGGATCACCGGGAACTTCGCCTTCTTGAGCAGCGCCCGGACCCGCTTCACGGTCGCCGCCGGCGCGCAGGGCGGATCGGCCGGCGCGAAACGGGACGCATCCGGGATCAGCACCTCCTCGGTGAGCGCCTCCTCCTGGAGGCCGACGTCGAGGCAGACGTAGGTCGGACCGCAGGGAGCCGTCCGCGCCATCTGGTTGGCCCTGAGCACGGACTCCACGGCCGCCTGCGGCGAGGCCGGCTGATCGTCCCACTTGGTGTAGTTCCGGATGATCGCGCCCTGGTCCGCGGCGGTGTGGATCCAGTCGATCCACGGGCGCCGCTTGTGGGCGTCCACCGGCCCGGTGGCGCCGAAGATCACCATGGGGGTGCGGTCGCACCAGGCGTTGAAGATGGTCATGGTGGCGTGCATGAGACCGACGTTGGAGTGGAGCGCCACCGCCATGGGCTCGTCCGTGGCCTTGGCGTATCCGTCGGCGATGGAGACCGCGTGCTCCTCGTGCAGGCAGGTGACCATCTGCGGGTTCTCGTTGCCCAGAAAGTTCACCAGGCTGTCGTGGAATCCCCGGTAGCTCGCTCCGGGGACCAGCGCGATGTACTTGAGGTCCAGCTCGCGGGTCACCGCCGCCACCACGTCGCTGCCCCATCTCATCTTCGGCTGGCCGATGTCCGCGGGTCGATGCTTGAGTGCGGTGCTGTTGTTGCGTCTTGCCACTGTGTGTTCCCCCTTGTGTGTTGGTTGAGTGCGGCCTTTCATCATCGATCCTTGCCCGTGAAATTGTCAAGGCGATCGGCCACGCCGGCGCCCCGGCCCTCTTCCCGCAGCAGGTTCTTCTGCACCTTTGAGCTGGGCGTCTTGGGAAGCTCCGGCCGGTAGTCAAGGTACCGCGGGACCTTGAACGCCGCCAGGTGCCCGGCGCAGAACTCCCAGAGCGCCTCGGGAGGCAGATCCTCGGGAGAAGTCCCGCCGGCCAGCACGATGCACGCCTTGACCTCTTCCTGCCGGATGGGATCGGCCACCGCCACCACCGCGGACTCGGCGATGAGCGGATGGGAGTTGAGGACCCGCTCCACCTCGGCCGAGGCGATGTTCTCCCCGCTCCGCTTGATCATGTCCTTCTTGCGGTCGACGAAATAGAGGAAGCCGTCCTCGTCCAGGCAGCCGAGATCGCCGGTGTGGAGCCAGCCGTCCCGGAGCGCCGACTCCGTCGCTTCGGCGTTCTTGTAGTAGCCCATCATGACCGCGGGGCTCTGCTTGACGATCTCGCCGAGCCGGCCGGGCGCGCAGATCTTCCCTTCCTCGTCATGGATGCGCAGCCGGTGCACCTCGGGGGCGATGGCCACGCCGCAACTGCCCAGCTTTCGTGTCGACGTATCCAACGGCCCGAGAACGCTGAGCAGGTCCTCGGTCAGACTGTAGGACGGAACCGCCGTGACGCCGAAACGCCGCTCGAACTCCAGGTGGACGTCCGGAGGCAGCAGCGCCATCACCTGCCGCAACGGCGTGTCCGCGTCCGCCGGATCCGGCGGCAGGTTCAGCAGGATGCGCGGAATCGTCTGCATGATGCTCGAGGTCGTAACGCCGTGCTTCCTGACATCGTCCCAGAAACGGGAGGCGCTGAAGCGTTCGTTCAACACCACCACGCCGCCCACGGACATCATGGCGATGGTCATGTGGCATAGCGCGTTCACGTGGAACAGCGGCATCACCACCAGCACCCGGTCGTCATCCGTCCATCCCAGCGCCCGCGCCCGGTGGCTTGGGGCGAAGGCGAAGGCGTAGTATTTCAGCATGACGCCCTTGGGGCGGTCGGTGGTGCCGGAAGTGTAGATGATGGAGGCGAGGTCGTCGGAGGACACTTCCGTGAGCTCCGGCGAGGAATCGGCTGCCCGGACGAAATCGTCCCACCCCAAGGCGCCGTCCCCGCTGCCGGAATCGAGCGTGACCACATGCTCCAGCCCCGGGCAGCCGTCGCGGATGGAATCGATCACGGGCATGAACGCCTGCGTCGTCAACAGGTAGCGCGCTTCGGAGTGGGCCAGGAGGTACTGGATCTCGTCCGCGGTCTGGGCCGTGTTGAGGGGAACGAACACCCCGCCGGTGCGGGCCATGGCAAACACCGTCCAGAGGAACTCCGGGCAGTTGGGAAGCAGGAGCGCGACCCTGTCTCCCGGGCGGAGGGCGAGCGCAACGAAGGCCCGGGCCACCCGCTCCACCTCGCCGGCGAACCCGGCATAGCTCCAGCTCCGGTCCTCGTGGATGAGGCACGGCGCATCCGGCCTTCTTTCGACCCGGCCCGACAACAGCTCGCGTATGGTCGCGTAAGGCGGCATGGATGGGCCTGACCATAGATGAAGGGCTCCGCTGTTTCAATTGCGGCCGGGCTGCCACCAGGGCTCTTCAAAAGTCGGGGGTTCCCTTTCCGTCATTCCCGCGAAAGCGGGAATCCAGATGGGGCGGTGTTTCCCCGGGCATCTTGACACTCCGACGCGTACGCTGTTTACACGACTACATGCGCTGGCCCGGAAATGCCCGCCGCCTGAAAGGATGACCATGGACGAATCGTTGCAGACCCTCAGACGCAAGATCGCGCTCGGCACCCGTATCCTCGCCAGCCAGGGATGCCTCGGAGACATACTGGGGCACCTGTCGGCGCGGATTCCCGGCACCGACGAGATGTTCATGCGCCTGCTCGGGGACAAGGAGAAAGGGCTGCTCTACAGCGAGGTGCGCCACGTGCGCCGGCTGGGCTTCGACCGCACCGTGGAGCAGGTGGACGGATACCGGGTGCCGCTGGAGCTGCCGATCCACGGCGAGATCTACAAGGCGCGTCCGGAAACCCAGGTCGTCCTCCACGCCCACCCGTACCACTGCCTCATCGCCACCATCGCCGGCATCGAGCTGCGGCCCATCTACGGCTCCTACGACCCCCTGAGCCTGAGCAGGGCCATGCAGGGGATCCCGGTCTATCCCAGGTCGGTCCTCATCGACAGCCCGGAGCTGGCGGCGGAGTTCATCTCGGCCATGGGTGACAGCGACTGCTGCCTCATGCGCGGGCACGGCCTCACCGTCATCGGACCCACCGTGGAAGCCGTGACCCTGCTGGCGCTTCGCTTGGAGATGCTGGCGAAGGTCACCGTGGACGCCACCCGCGCCATGGGCGGGCGCGCGCCGGAGCCGCTTCCCCAGGCGGACCTCGACGCCTTCGCCTTCGTGGTGAAGCAGGGCCTTCAGGCCGCCGTGTCGAAAGTCTACGAGTGGACCTGGAACCACTACGCCCAACGGGTGGCCGACACGGTGGGGTTGCCGGCCGAAGAATAGCGGCCCGCGCGCAGCCGCGGGACTGGCGCCGGTCGCCGACAACGCGTAACCACGGGGCGCAGGGCGGGTTTCAAACAGGCCCGTGGCCGTCAGGCGCCGGGTGGGATCACCGTGACCTCGTCGGTGATCTCGAACCGCATCAGGTCCTCGCCCATCACCAACTCTCCGGAGTAACCCGCCTGGGTCCGTTCGACGATCTCCCGGCGCTCGATGCCGTAGGAGACCACGTGGGTGAAGGCGGCGACCTTGGGCTTGACCTGGGAGAAGACCGAGGCGGCCTCTTCCGGCGAGGTGTGGTGGCCGATGATGTGGGCCAGCCGCTCGGACCGCTGCAGCTCCCGGGGCGGGGCGGCGGCGACCTCGTGCACCAGCAGGTCGACGCCGCGTGAGAACTCGATGAGGTTCTCGCTGTATCGGGTGTCGCCGGAGAGGACCGCGGAGCGTCCGGCGTAGTCGATGCGGTAGCCGAAGGCCGGCTTGACGGGCGCGTGGTCACGTCGAAGACGGTGACGCGCAAGCCATCCTCCTCGTAGACGAAGCCCTGCTCGATGTCTTCGGCCATCACCTCGACGCCGCCGGGGTCGAGCTTCTCGTCCACGTCGCGGCGCAGGTGGATGTCGAACTCGAAGGCCTCCGCCAGCTTGGACATCATGCGGCGGGTGCCCTCCGGCCCCCACACGCGCAACGGGCGGTCGCCGCGGCCGAAGATCCACGGAGTCAGCCAGAAATCCGGAATGCCGACGATGTGGTCCGAGTGGAGGTGGGTGAGGAACAGGTAGCGCAGATCGCCCATGGGAACGCCGGCTTCCTCCAGGCGCTGCAGGGTGCAGCGGCCGCAGTCGAAGACCCATCGTTTGCCGCCGGCCTCCACCAGCGCCGCCGGCCCCGTACGCCCCGGCTGAGGCCTGGGCCGGCCCGTTCCCAAAAGCGTCACCCGGAGCGCGTCGGGCTCTTCTTGCATGAGCGCCGCGGTCACGAGTCCGCGGCGTCTTCCAGGAGCAGCAGTCCCATGCCGGTCAGCATGGGCGCGTAGTAGTTCTGGTGCACCAGCCGCACCTCGGACGACATGGCGCCGCGCATGCCCAGCCACATGATCATCTCCACCGCCTCGGCGCCGCCCTGCACCATGTAGTCGTGGTGCGACAGCTCCACGAGTTCGTCAGGCCGCGTCACGATGCGGTCCATGAAGCGCCGGTCCCACTCCTCGTTGCGGAAACCGAAGCGCTCGCCATGGAGCTGGTGCGACAGCCCGCCGGTGCCCAGCACGGCCACGCGGATGTCCCCGGGATAGCTCTCCACGGCCAGGCGCAGAGCCTGACCCAGCTTCCACAGGCGGCGCGCGGTGGGCAGCGGGTGCTGCACCACGTTGACCGCCACCGGCACCACCCGGATGTCCCACCGGGGCTCGTTGGCCCAGAGCAGCGGCAGCGGCGTCAACAGCCCGTGGTCCACGGACAGCTCCTGGCAGACGGTCATGTCGAACTCGCTCTCCCGGATCAGCGACTCGGCCATGTGCCAGGAAAACTCGGGGTCGCCCGGAACCGGCTCCAGCGGGCGCGGACCCCACCCTTCGTCCGCCGGCGGGTAGCTGTCGGCCACGCCCATGGCGAAGGTGGGATACTTGTCGAAGAAGAAGTCCGAGCCGTGGTCGTTGTAGATGAAGATGGCCACGTCGATGCGGGCCTCCCGGAGCCACTCCATGGCCGGGCGGTAGCCGTCGAACAGCGGCTTCCACTCGGGGCTGTCCTGCTTGCCCTGGTCGAACGCCGCGCCCGCCGCGGGCACGTGCGACGATCCGATTCCGGCTATGATCTTTCCCATCTACCTGGCCCCCTGGACCTTTCGCGTGCCGAGGAACTGCTCCAGCGTCTCGCCGCGGAACGCGGCGCCGATGTGCTGCAGGCTGTCGCCCGTCACCGAGCCCATCTTGTACATGAAGTAGATGTTGGCGCCGCCCTCGCGCGCCAACGCCAGCCAGTCCTTCTCGCGTATCCTGCCCTTCTCCCAGTCCGTCAGGCCGAAGCGGTCCATCAACGCCTCCGCGTCCTCCTTGAAGGCCGCGCGGTTCTCGGTCCTGTTGAGGGAGAAGAAGAACTTGTTGAGACGGTAGCCCCTGCGCGAGTGGGCGCCGTCGAACACGTAGGTTCCCTCGATCCGCTCCGGGTCTGCCTGCGACTGGCTCATACCGCATCCTCCAGAAAGAGTGTTCCGCACGAGTGCCACACCGAGCTTAAAATGCCTGGACCACCCGGTCAACTCGCCATTCCCCGACACGCGCGATTTGACAGGCGCGGGATACGGTTGATACTTGATGGGCACCGAACCAATGGAGAACCGAACCTATGCCGGGACCTCATTTCGAAGACGTGGCCGTCGCCAACGGCGCGGAAGCCTTTCTGGCGCAGATCAATGCCAACCCCGACGTGGACTACATCTTCGCCAACACGGGCACGGACCACGGTCCGATCCTGGAGGCCCTGGCCAAGATGCACCGCAGCGAGTCCAAGGGCGCCGAGATCGTCGTGGTGCCCCACGAGCAGGCGGCGGTGTCCATGGCCCACGGCTACTACTGCGCCTCGGGGAAGCCCCAGGTGGTGCTGGTGCACACCCTGCCGGGCACCGCCAACGGCCTCGGCGGCATCATGAACGCCAAGGCGTGCCAGGTGCCGCTGCTGTTCGTCGCGGGAAGGACTCCGGTGACCGAGGGCGAGGTGGCGGGCGGCAAGAGCCGCCACATCCACTGGCGCCAGGAATCCCGGGACCAGGGCAGCATCGTGCGGGAGTTCGTCAAGTGGGACTTCGAGAACCGCGCCAACGAGCAGCTCGGCGCCATCGTCCCCCGAGCCTTCAAGATCGCCATGGCGGAGCCCCGGGGCCCGGTGTACCTGTCGCTGCCGCGTGAGTGGCTGTACGAGTCCATGGAGACCACCCGCGTGTCCGCGGAGGTGTTCAAGGCGCCCACCAAGTACCAGACGCCCATGGACGACCTCGCGCACGCCGCGGAGGTCCTCCTGGACGCCGCCGAGCCGGTGATCGTGACGCGCTACCTGGGCAGGACTCCCGGCGCGGTGGCGCCGCTGGTGGAACTGGCGGACCTGCTGGCCATTCCGGTGGTGCAGCACCCGCAATCGCCGTACATGAACTTCCCGTCGAGCCACCCGTGTCACGCCGGCCACGACATCGACGGCCACGTCAAACGGGCGGACGTGGTCTTCCTCATCGACATCGACGTGCCATGGACGCCGGCCACCCGGGACAAGCTCCGGCCGGAGGCCACGGTGCTGCAACTGGAGGTGGACCCGCTGTTCTCGTCGATTCCGGTCTGGGGCTTTCCCGTGGACCACGCCATGACCGGGTCCGCCGACGTCACCCTGCCCGCCCTCAACGGCCTGATCCGGCAGGAACTCGACGGCTCGGACAGTCTGCGGAAGGCGATGGAGAGGCGGCGCACCCGCATCAAGGCCGCGCATGACGAAACGAGGGCGGAACTGGCCGCGCGGATCGAGAAGGTGAAGGACGAGCGGCCCATCCATCCCCTGTGGCTGTCCCGGTGCATCGCCGACGTGGTGGACGAGAAGACCATCGTCATGGGCGAGGCCGTGACCTCGCCCCTGGGGCCCGTGCTCGGGCTGGAGCGGCCCGGATCATTCTTCGACCAAGCGCCGGCGGGCCACCTGGGATGGGGCATGGGAGCGGCCATCGGCGCCAAGCTGGCGGCCCCCGACCACACGGTCATCGCCTGCGAGGGGGACGGCTCCTACATGTTCTGCGTCCCCACCGCCTGCCACTTCACCGCGCAGAAGTACCAAGTGCCGTTTCTCACGGTCATCTACAACAACCAGGCCTGGAACGCGACGCTCAGCACCGTGCGCGAATTGTATCCCGACGGCGTCGCCCACCAGACCGGGAACTTCCCGGGCACCGACCTGACGCCGTCGCCGCAGTTCGAGCTGACGGCCCAGGCCTGCGGCGCCTACGCGGAGCGGGTGGACGACCCGGCGGACCTGCCAGCCGCGCTGGAGCGCGGCATCAAGGCCGTCAAGGAGGAAGGGCGACAGGCCCTGTTGAACGTCATTTGCCGCAACCCGGCCGGCTGAGCCGCACCCTCGGCCGAGGAGCTCGGGACATCATCCGTCAGGAGGGAACCATGGTCTGCAGGATTTTCTGGGGCAAGCTTCGACTCGGGAAATGGACGGAGTACGAACGGTACTACAACGAGGTGGTGGTACCGGCCACGGCCAACATGCCGGGTTTTCGAGGACGCCAACTGCTACGGAGCTCCGAGAATCCGGACGAAGGGATCTCCCTCACCTTCTGGGAAACCAAGGAAGACATGCAGAACTACATCACCAGTCCGGCCCGGGCCAACATCGCCAAGGGGGCGGAGGGCATGTACACCGGCGAGTATTGGGTCAAGGACTTCGAGGTGACGTCGCTGTCGCTCCTCTCACTGGGGAACGTGTGACCCGGCCCCCGGACCCGCAACGCGTCCAGGCCCTCGAAACACGCGGTGGAACATGAAACGCATCGGCCTGATATCGCCCAACATGAGTGAAGAGGTACTTGCGGACGTCTACCGGATCCTGCCGCCGGACATCACGGTGGAGGGCCGCGGGCTCCGGGTGCGGGAGTTCACCGACCAGGAGTTCGCCCGGGCGGAAAGCGAGTTCTTCGGGCTGGTGAGGGAACTGACCGAGTTCCCCCTGGACTTCCTCATGGTCACCGGTGAGCTGTTCCTCTCCTACAAGGGCCCCGGCTCGGACCGGCAACTCCTCGAAGCCCTGGCCGAGGTCACCCCGGTCCCCGCCTCCACGGTGCTGACGTCCGTGGTGGATGCCTGCCGTCACCTGGGCATGAAACGCGTGGTCATGGCGTCCCCTTTTCCCGAGGACCAGGACGCCCGGCTGGCGCGCTTTCTCGAGCATGACGGTATCCAGGTCGCTGCCTGCCGGGGCCTGGGCTACGAGAACACCCGGGTCATATGGACCCTGCCGCCGGAGACAGGGCTGGAGGCAGCGCGTCCGCTGCTCAAGGGAAACCCGGACGTCGACGGCCTCTACATGCCCTGCAACAAGTGGCGGATCACTCCTGTCATCGACCAGTTGGAGCAGGAGTTCGGCAAGCCCGTGGTCACCAACACCCAGGCCTGGATCCGGACCGCGCTCAACGCGATGAAGCTGGACCAGCCGGTGGAGGGGTACGGCAGGCTGCTGGCACAGAGCTAGGCCACGTTTTCCTTCAGCCACCCGTCGAGGGCGTCGATCATGAAGTCCTCGCAACCGGCGTAGAAATGGTTGGCGCCGGGGACGATGACGCAGGTGCCGTTGTCGGGTCCCGCCGATTCGTCAAGCTCCCGCGCGTACTCGCGGAAATAGGCGGCTTCGATCTCTCCCGCGGTGACCAGCAACGGACATCCCAGCCTGGCCGCGTGCGGACGCACGTCGTTGGTCTCGTGGCGGCCGTACTTGCTGACGTAGGTCCTGTAGGTGAAGAGCCCGGTGGCGCCGCTGGCCGGAGCCCACAGGAACTCCTCCCCCCGGCCCTCCGACACCTGGCGCTCGGCTTCCGCCATGCGTGCCTCGAATTCCGGATCCTCCCCGACGCGGGCGGCATAGAACTGCTTGGGCGCGGAGCACGAGATCACGCCGACCACGTCGGCGCGCCGGCGCGTGCCCTGGTAGTAGATGGACTTGACCGAGCCCAGGCTGTGCCCCACCAAGACGAAGCGGGCGTAGCCCTCCTGCTTCAGCCGGTCGATGGCGGCGTCGATGTCCAGCTCGCAGTCCTCGAAGTTCTCGTAGGCGGCGCCCCGGAAGGCCGTGAGGTCCCCGCCCCGGGCAATCCAGTCATGGCCGCGGCAGTTGATGGAGAAGGCATGGTGGCCGCGTCCGGCCAGGGCCTCGGCGAATACCCGCAGCGGGCCGGTATAGAAGCTCATGGCCACGCCGTGAATCATCACCAGCGCCAGGTCGGGGCGCGGCGACGCATCGGCGCGAAACAAGGCTCCGTGCAGCGTCTCCTGGTCCGCGGTCACGAATGAAAGCAACTCGGCTTTTCCCGCCATGAATCTCCCCTCTCTGTTTGCCCTGTCGCCCAGCGCGGGCCGGTCCGCGCTGGCCATCGAAGTCGCTCCCGCTTCGGTCAGTACCTCAAAACTGCATGTTGATGGTTGCGAAGAAGGTGCGTCCCCAGCCAGCGGCGCGCGGCCCGTCGGTCACAGAGGGATTCGCGGTGTTCGTGGAGAGCTTTGCGTCGGTGACGTTGTACACGCCCGCCGTCAAGCGCATGTTTTCGAGCCCTAGCGGCTCTTTCCAATCGAGCGTCAAGTCGTGGCCGATCCAGGAATTGAACCGTCCGTCGCCCCACCGGCTCTCGATCTCGTCGCGGTAGTTCAGGGCCCAGAAGGCGGTGAGGTTGCCGCGCCCGACCGAGGGCACGATGCGCACGGCGTTGCGCGGGAGCGGGTACGGCCGCTTCTCGCCTGCGATGTCCTCCTCGCTGCTGGTGACGTAGCGCCAGAACCCGCGCATTGCGACAAAGCCCCAGCCGGTCTCCACGCGGCCTCCGAACCGGGTGTTAACGCCCGAGACGTCGGTCTCGACGATGTTCGCGAAGCTCTCGTGGATGGTGATTTCTCCGGCCGCGCGCTCGATGCACCTGCTGCCGCCCTGCGGGCACTCGGGGTAGTTCAGCATCGCCCAAGTGGCGTCGTGCCGCCCCGGCAAATCCGAGGTCGTGAGCCAGTACCAGTCGGCGATGAGGTAGAACGGCCCCCTGCGTGCCCCCGCGCCAATGGAGCGCCTCTCCGATCCCGACGGCTTGAGCTCGGGTTCGCCGCTCGTACGGCGCGTCACCTGCCGGTAATTCGCCGTGTCGCACGTGCGCGGCGGCGACCCGCTCTCCGGGACGCAACGGACATAGGGGTAGTCCTGCGACGCGGTGCTGTGCAGGTGGTTCATGGAGGGCGCTTGGTCGCCCGCGCTCCACGAGGCGCGCAGCGTTATGATATCGCTCGGACGATACTCGGCCCCGAGGCGCCACGCGCGCAGCCCGCCGACATCATCGTACTCATCGGCCCGTGCCGCGGCTCTCAGGTCCACGGTGTCGGCCAGGGGCAGGGACACCTCGGCGAATGCTCCCGCCGCATCGCGCTCGCCGGAGTAGCTGGTGCCGCCCGACCCGAGCACCCCGTCTACGTCGCGGGTCCGGCCGTCGATTGCCCGGAACGCCAGCAGGTTGAAGTGCTCCACGTCGGCGAATTCGACCCCCGCAGTCCATGCCGTGTTACGCCCGCCGATGCCCGGCGCGGCGCCCTCAAGCGAGAGACGCGCGCCCAGATACCTCGTGCCGAAGTCCACCTCCTCGCGTAGCCTGCTCCTCTTGATCGCTGTCAGGTGGTCCGGTTCTTTCGACAGCGGATCGGCCAGGTCGTACCTTCCGGCCTCGATCTCGTCCCTGATGGTCTCGGCATCCACGAAGGTATCGCCCGACACCGAGCCGTCGAGCCTGAAGGCGCTGATGCGGGAGTCGTAGCCGAGGCCTTCGGCGAGCCGGCCCTTGACGCTTGCAGAGACGTCGTACTCCTCGGTGCTCGTCCTCCAGTCTCGGTTGCCATGGCCGATGAAGCGATGCCCGACCGCGAACCTGTCATTCGTCGTCGCCACGAACGCCGAGTCGTCGTTAATTGCGTCGAGCAGGCTCGCGCTCGGGACAACGGAGAAGACATCGACCGACGGTGCGTAGCGGAACGCCGAGCGACCGCGCGTGACGTTTGCGTCCACGTGGAGTTCGGCGCGCTCTCCGAGCGGGTGGCTCAGGTTCAGGATTGCGTTCCTCTGGTCGTAGCTCGCGCTGTCCCACCAGAAGTCGCCGTAGGCGAACCCACAGCCTTTGTCGCCCGAGTCGATCCCGGGCGGGTTGCTCAGGGGGCCGGTGTAGCCGTGCACCCGGTCGCACGTGCCGAGCGGGACGGCTCGCAGCTCGCGCTCGCTCGTGTCGAAGACGTAGACGGTGTTGCCGCCAACGCTCACGTTTCTGGCCTCGGCGAAGCTCCCACCCTCCGTCCACTCCGAGCGGCTGTGCTCGCGGGTGCTGCCGGGGATCTCCTCGCGGTCGAGGATGTCGACGCCGACGGTCAAGTGTCCGCCGGCGCCGACCGTGCCACCCCATACGACGCTGCCTTGGCGCGCGTCCCCGCCGTCGCGGCTCGGCATCCGGGCGACGGTGCGCACGTCGAAGCCGTCCAGATCCTTCCTCAGCACGAGGTTGAATGCGCCACGTACCGCGGCGTGGCCGCCGAGCGTCCCCAGGCTCTCGGCTCTAAGCACCTCGATGCGTTCGACCGCCGAGAGCGGGAGAGAGTCCAGATTGTGCGCGGTCGTCGCGTAGGGCCGCCCGTTCACCAGAATGAGCAGGTTGCGCCCTCCGGTGAAGAAGTAGCGGATGATGCCCGTATCGAGCATCTCGCCAAACGTCTGGGCGCCGGAACGCTCGATGAAGCTGCGGTCGTACTCGGTGATGATCTGCGGGGCTGGCGCCAGCCCGTCGCCATGGACTTGGCCCGCCGCGAACATGGTGAATACTGCGAATGCTGCAAGTACTTTTCTCATCGTAGATTCCTCCGGATCGTTCGTGACGTGAGGATTGACTCCATGCCGTTCGCCGAATTTTTCGGTGGTTACAGATTCCTGTTTGTAGGACCCACGCTACGCGGTCAAGTTTCAAACCGCCCCCTACGTTCCCTCGGCGGGCGTCGGCGCAGCGGCTTCGAGCCACCTTGCAATGGCCTCGCCGTCGCGCTCGAGCCACAGCGCGTTGGAGCGGATCCGCTCCAGCGACTGGCGCACCGTGCGCGCGGCGGCGGGCGCGGGATGCGACTCGAAGAACTCCTCCACTTCCCGGGCCTTGTCCAGGGTGGTGAAGTCCTCGGTGGTGATGGATATGATGCGGGCTATGATGAAACCGCCCTGGCCGTAACGGCGGTCGAACTCGGCCCACTTGTCCCGCAGGAAATCCCACGCCAGATCCCGTCCCAACGGGTTCATGGCCACGCCGGCCACGGCCAGCGGGGTGTCCTGTCCGCGCACCTCGTCGGAGAGCGAGAAGTCAAGCGTCCGCCGAAGCACGGCCGGGTCGGTGCCGCATCCCAACGCCCGCAGGCAACGGTTCTTCTCTTCGTGAAGCTCCGCTTCACGGTAGATCCCCAGCACCGCCTCGTACCCCTCCACGCCCCGGCTCTCCACCACTTGGCCATAGACCGCCGCCCGCAGGTCCGGCGCCACCGGTGTGCCGTCCCGGACCCCCTCGTCGAACCGGCGCAAGGCTTCGGCGTTGACCGCCGGATCGCCGTAGCGCCCCAGGAGGCCGATCACCATGGGCCGCAGCAGCTTCGTGAGATGGCTCTCGTCAGGCCGGGCGTCCCACCCCAGGGTCCCGTAAATGGTCTGGTACAGGCTCCGGGCGAAAGCGCGGAAGGACGGATGACAGGACTGGTCGGACAACAGGATGTCGTAGGCCCGGAGATTCTCCGACAGGTCGGCCCACACCGTGTAGTGCGTTTCGTTGCCATAGGCCGGCGCCAGGGCCAGGGGCCGGACCGCATCCAGATAACCCGCCCGGGCCAGGGCGAACGCATCGTTCTCCAACCCGAGCCGGTCCGTGGCCGAGGCGAGCTCACCGGCCTCCACCGCCCCGGCCAGCCGGTCCCACAGCTCGGCGTTGTAGGTACTGCGGTAGAAGCCGGTCTGGTCCGGGTTGACCTTCAGCCAGCCCCCCGTGCCTCCGTCGACGCCGATGCTCGCCCGCTCATCCTCGACCACCCGGAACGTGTCCTCGCCCCTTCCCGTTCGTATGCCCAGGGGAACAGACCAGCGGCTGGCGTCGTCCCTGTCCGGAACGCCGCTCAGGAAGAACCGTGTCTGCCGCAGCTCCACCGCCCCCTGCTTCATGTCCACGGACAACAGCGGGTATCCCGTCTGCTTGGTCCAGGTGTCCATGATCCGCTTCACCGGCTGCCCGGACTCCTCCGCCAGGGCCTGCCACAGGTCCTCGGTGGTGGCGTTGGCGTATTGATGCCTCCCGAGGTAACGCCGCAGCCCGCGGCGGAAGGGCTCAGGGCCCAGATAGGCGGCCAGCATCCGGATCACCGAGGCGCCCTTGCTGTAGCTGATGCCGTCGAAGATCTCGCTGATCTGCTTGGGATCCCGCACTTCCACCTCGATGGGGTGCGAGCTCTTGAGCCCGTCCAGGGACAGGGCGCGGCCGAAGTCGGAAAAGACGAACTGCGTCCACATGTCCCATTCCGGGAACAGATGATCCACCGCCAGAAACTCGATCCACGAGGCGAATCCTTCGTTGAGCCACAGATGCGTCCACCACTCCATGGTGACGAGGTTGCCGAACCACTGGTGCGCCAGCTCGTGGGCCACGATGATGGCGACCCGCTGGCGGGTGCCCGCCGAGGATTCCTCCGGGTCCACGAGAATGGCGGTCTCGCGGTAGGTGACCGCGCCCCAATTTTCCATGGCGCCGGCCGCGAAGTCGGGGATCGCCAGCAGGTCCATCTTGGGAAGCGGATAGGCGATGCCGAAGTACTCGTGGAAGAACGACAGCGTCCGCGCGGCCACGTCCAGGGCGAAACGCCCCTGCTCCCGCCTGCCCACCGGCGTGTAGACCCGCACGGTCACGCCTTCCGCCGTCCGTGTCTCGACGTAGTCGAACTCGCCGACGATGAACGCCAGCAGATACGTGGACATCACCGGAGTCTCGGCGAACCGCACGGTCTTGAGACCGTCGTCCCCCGTCTCGATCTCGCCCGGCGGCATGTTCGAGACCGCCACCCGGTCTTCCGGCACCACCAGCGTCACCGCGAACACGGCCTTTTGCGCCGGCTCGTCCCAGCACGGGAAGGCGCGCCGGGCGTCGGTGGCCTCGAACTGGGTCACGGCCATGGTCCGCTCCTGGCCGTCCATGCGGTAGACGCTCCGGTAGAAGCCGTGCATCTTGTCGTTCAGTTGCCCGGTGAATTCGATGGCCAGCCGCGCCGGACCCGGCTCCAGCGTGTCGCCGAAGACGAACGCGACGGTCTCCTCCTCCTCGTTGGCCTCGATTCGCTCGGGCTCACGGGACACCCCGTCCCGCTCCAGCACCACCGCGTGGATCTCCAGCTCCGTGGCGTGCAGCACGACCCTGCGGGTGGGCGACTTCACCTCGAGATCCACGGACTCGCTGCCGCTGAAGGCAAAACCCTCCAGGTCCGGCTTGAGGGTTATGTCGTAACGTTTGGGGGAAACGTCGTCGGGCAGCAGTACACGTTCCTGTTCAGCCATGCACAGTCTCTCCTGGTCTTCCGCCTTGACGTACAGACCACGTGATTCCCGTCATTCCCGCACCCCCTTCCGTCATTCCCGCGAAAGCGGGAATCCAGGGGCGGTGGAGGGGCGTACAGCGGCGTTTCCCCGCCTCGCCCCACCTGGATTCCCGCTTTCGCGGGAATGACGGAAGGGGGGTGCGGGAATGACGATTCGGGGCGTACCTGCCATGCGGAGCGTACCGGCCATGCGGAACATCCCGGCCATTCCGTATCCACGCTCACACCGGCCAGCCGTGCTGCGACAGGTCAATGAGGTTGCCGTCCGGGTCCTGCACCCGGTACTCCGATTCACGGTTGGGCGGGCGCTTCCGGACATCGTCCGCGGCGCCCATCCGATCCGACAACGGTTTTACGGCCTGCACATCCTCCACTTCGAAGCCGATGTGGTTGAGGCCGCTCTCCAGCGGATGTCCCTCCGACTTCTCTTCCGGACCCTTGGGTATGATGGCCAGGTTCACGTGGCCGTCCGAGAGATAGGTGGCGGTGCCCACGCCCTTGACCACCTTGAGTCCGAACACGCCGGTGTAATACTCCACCAGCTTCTCCTTGTGGTCGGTGAGAATGGCGATGTGACGGATGCGAGCCATGTCGGTCTCCTCCTCGACGCTATCGGAAAGCGAGCGGCTACAGGTGCTTCCGGAAGAAGTCCATGGTCCGCTGCCAGGCGGTCTCCGCTGCCGCCTTGTCGTAGTTGCCGCTGTCGGCATTGGCGAAGGCGTGTCCCGCGTTGGGGTAGATGAAGACCATGTGGTCGCCCTTCAGGGTCTTGAGCTTCGCCTGGAACTCCCGGACGTTGTCCACCTTGTGCGGAGCGGAAGGCATCAACCGTCCGACTCGCGTTTCCAGGCAACGGCTCCGTTCACGACCACGCCTTCAACTCGGGTCGCCGCCTCGAAAGGCGGTCCCGAGAGCACGACGACGTCCGCGTCCTTGCCCTTCTCCAGACATCCTACCTGCCCGTCGATGCCCATGATCCGCGCGGAATTCAACGTGAGCGCTTTCAAGGCCTCTTCCGGGCTCACCCCGTGGTCCACCGCCGTCATCCCCTGCATCCGATGATTCTGGATGGGGATCACCGGGTGATCGGTGGAGAAGGCCGTTAGCACGCCGCTCTCGATGAGTATCCGGGGCGAATGGAGGCTGCGCCCGGATTGCTCCAGGTTGCCGCGGGTCTTGAGCCAGGGCCCGTGAACGACGCCGACCCCTGCCCGCGAAAGCTCGGCGGCCACCTTGTGCCCGTCGGTGCCGTGCTCGATGATCAGATCGAGGTCGAACTCCTGCGCGATCCGGATGGCCGTGACGATGTCGTCGGCGCGGTGGGCGTGAGCCCGGAGTGGAATCCGCTTCTTCACCACCGGGACCATGGCCTCCAGCCGCAGGTTCCGCGGCCCCTCGCCGTTGGCGGCATAGTGCTGGGCCCTGACCAGCCCCTCCCGGAGGATGGCGGCAATGCCCATGCGGGTCATGGGGCTCTTCTTGAGGGCGCCGTACACGCCCTTGGGGCGCTCGCCGAATGCGATCTTCATGCCCACCGGGGCCCGCACCAGCATCTCTTCAACGGTCCGCCCCACCACCTTGACGGCCGCGGGCTGACCGCAGATGACATTGTAGCTTCCGGGCATGACACCCACCGTGGTAACGCCGGCCATCAAGGCATCCCGGAAGGCGATGTCTTCGGGGTTGATGGCGTCCAGGGCGCGCAGGTGCGGGACCACCGGATCGCCCACCTCGTCCTCGTCGCTCTGACTGGCTCCTACGCCATCCTGGCACAACCCGAGGTGGGTGTGGGCGTCGATCATCCCCGGAATGAGAAACCTGCCGCGCACATCCCAAACCTCGGCGTCCGCCGGGACCTCGACATCGGCGCCGACGTCCTCGATGGTGGGTCCGTCGCACAACAGCGTTCCGTCCTGTATCACGCCGTTCGACGCGGTCATGATGCAGGCGCCGGTCAGGGCCAGCCGCATGGATTCCTCCTGTCTACGAACTCCGGAAAACGGTCTATCCACCACGTTCATGGACGAGGCGTCCGTCCACGTAGGTCCGGTCGACCTCGATGTCCCGGATCGCGGTGGGCGCCACGCCGAGAATATCCTCCGAGAGGAGCGCCAGATCCGCCCGTTTGCCCTCCTCCAGGGAGCCGGTCCGGCCTTCGTCGAACGACGTGTAGGCGCAGTTGTAGGTATAGATCCGGATGGCCTGCAACACGCTCACGCCCTCGTCGGCGTTGAGCACCTCGCCGCCCTCCTCGGGTCCGAAGCGGTGGTTCACCAGGATGTCGATGCCCTGCAACGGGTTGTACATGCCCACGGGCCAGTCGGAGCCGCCGGAGACGATCACGCCCCGGTCGGTCAGCGACTTGAACGGGAACGCGTAGCGCGCCCGCTCGCCCCACTGGCCGTGGATCCCCTCGCTCCCGATGCTCTCCAGGATCGGCGGCTGCGTGTTCCAGATGACCCCCAGCTCCGCCATGCGGTCCATCACCCGCGGGTTCCAGAGGTAGGCATGCTCCAGCCGGTGGCGCAGGTCGTGGGCCGCCACCTGCTCGTGGCCGTAGGCGATGGCTTCCAGCGACCGGTGGATGCCGTGGTCGCCGTGGCAGATGAGTCCGGCCTGCCAGTCGCTGGCCTGGCACTGCGCCATGAAGTCGTTGATCACTTCCTGGGTGAGCCGGAAGCTGCCGAGCTTCTTCCCCGCGGGGTCGTTGCTGTAGGGCTCGAACAGGGCGGCGGTCTGGCCGATGACGCCGCCGTCGATGCCGACCTGAAGCGCACCCAGCTTGAGCCACTCAGTGCCGAAGTTGGTGGCGAACCCGGTCTCGAAGATCTTCCCGGCGGCGCCTTCAAGGTCCCAACCGGTCCCGTGCACCGGGTACGGGCCCATGACCACCTGCAGGCTGGGCGGCGCCTGGCGGTGCAGCCGCTGCCACGCCACCGTGTCCATGCGGTTGCGGATGGCGGCCTCGAACGCCATGGTGACGCCGTAGCGGTTGAGCTCGCCGGCCATCCAGCTATATCCGTCCATCAGCTCGTTCACATCCCACCTGGGCAGGGTCGGCATGATGAACACGGTGCGGGTGTTGTCCCACATGGGACCCAGGGGACGGTCCTGGTCGTCCCGTTCCATGGGACCGCCGGGGGGGTCCGGTGTATCGTCCTGGACGCCCACCCGCCGCAACCCCATGGTGTTGAAGGTCCACCCCATGGATTCCCGGTTGGAGATGCCAACGGGATGATCGGGGGACACCGGATCGAGGTCGAAACGGTTGGGGTTGCGCCGGTCGGTGAGCCGCGTCGCCTGGAAGCCCCGGCCCAGTATCCAGTCCCCCGGCTTGACCTGCGCGGCCCGCTCCTCGATAGCGGCGACGATATCGGCGATGGACGGACAGGCGGCGTAGGTACAGTCCACCCAGTGACGCTGGGGGCCGTTGGTCATGTGGATGTGGTTGTCGATGAACCCGGGGGTCAGGGCGCGCCCCTTGAGATCCACCACCTCGGTGTCGCGGCCCACGGTCTGCTCGACGTAGGCGCGGTCGCCCACGCGCAGGATGTTCCCGCCACGCACCGACAGCGCCTCCGCCACCTCGTCGCGGGCATTGACGGTCACGACGGGACCGCCGACGAAGGCAACGTCGGCGGTGGAAATCGGTGTCGACACGTTGGAGTCTGCCATGAAACACCCCCGGGAAAGGCGCAAGAGGCCCCGCGCCAAGCCTGAATCGACAATAACCGCTCCCCGGTGGATGCGCAAGCCGACGGTCTCGAGGCCCGAATATTCCAAACCCGTGATTCGCCCTTGACTCCCGTCGTTCCCGCGAAAGCGGGAATCCAGGAGGGGCGAGGCGGGGAAACCAGGATCTAACGACGCGTGGGATCGAAGAAATCCCTTAGTCCGTCGCCCAGTATGTTGAATCCGAGAATCAGGAGCGTGATGGCCATTCCGGGGAAGAACGCGGCCCAGGGGGCGCGTTCCACGTAACCATAGGCGCCGGTCAGCATGGCGCCCCAGGAGGGTGCCGGCGGCGGGTGGCCGACGCCGAGGAAGCTAAGGGACGACTCCGCCAGGATGGCGTAGGAGAAGGACAAGGCGAACTGCACCAGCAACGGCGCGACCACGTTGGGGATGATGTGGCTGCGGATGATGCGGGCGTGGGAGCCGCCGAGGACCTGGGCGGCCTCCACGAACGGCTGCGCCTTGATCGCCAGCGTCGCCCCGCGCGCGACCCGGGCGAAGTGCGGCGCCTGCACCACACAGAGGGCGATGATGACCGGCACCGAGGGGGGCATGCCCCCGCCGGTGAGGAACGCCGCCACCGCGATGGCGAGGAGGATCGTGGGAAACGCGAAGACCAAGTCGATGAGCATGGTGACGCCGCGGTCCACCAAGCCGCCGAAATAGCCCCCGAGCACCCCGATCGACATGCCCACCACCGCGGCGCCCGTGGCCGAAAGCACCCCCACCACGAAGGCGATCCGGGCGCCGTAGATCACCCTGCTGAGCACGTCGCGTCCGAACTCGTCGGTGCCGAACCAGTGGGCGGTGTCCGGTCCGGTCAGCCGCGAACCGGCGCCCATGTCCAGCGGGTCGTAGGGCGCCAGCACGTCGGCGAACAGCGCCGCCAGAAGATACATCACGATAACCGCCGCGCCCGCCACGGCCGGGCGGTGGCGCACAAACCGGCGCCATGCCCGCCCCGCCCCTTCCTGGCGGCGCGCGGCCGGTTGCCATGCATCGATGGTGTTCGCGGAATCCGCCACGGAGCCGGTATCCCCTAGTCGTACCGCACCCGCGGATCGAGCAGGCCGTAGCCGAGGTCCGCGAGGGTGTTGATGATCACGTAGCTGCCGGCGATGACGATCATGGTTGCCTGAAGCACCGGATAGTCGCGGCTGAGCACGGCCTCCACCGCGTACTGGCCGATGCCCGGTATGGCGAAGATCTGCTCGATGATCAGCGAGCCGCCGAGCAGCTTGCCGGTTTCGGTGCCGATCAACGTCAGCACCGGGATGAAGGCGTTCTTGAGCGCGTGTCGGGAGAACACCCGGCCCTCGCGGACTCCCTTGGCGCGCGCCGTCCGGATGTAGTCATGGGCGAGGACGTCGAGCATGGCCGAGCGCGCCATGCGCATCACCGCCGCCGCCATGGTGGTGCCCAGGGCGAGGGACGGGAGCATCAGGGAGAGGGTGCTCTCGACGGGGTCTTCGAACAGCGGAATGTAGCCGACGGAGGGAAGGATGTTGAGGTACACCGCAAAGACCAGCACCAGCAGCGTGGCCAGCCAGAAGTGCGGCATCGCCAGCCCCAGGATGCCGGTGGTGGTGACGATGCCGTCGATCTTGCCGTTGGGATACCGGGAGGCGATGACGCCCAGGGTCACTCCGAAGATCACGCTCCACGTCCCCGCCATGAACGACAGGTGCAGCGTCACCGGAAGCCGCGCGAAGATCTCGTCCGCGATGGGATATCCGGAGACGATGGAGCGTCCGAAATCGAGCTGCAACACGCGCCCGATCCATTCGACGTACTGGACCACGATCGGGCGGTCCAGGCCCCAGAGCGCGCGGATCTCCTCGATGCGCCCGGAGCTCATGTACAGGCCGTAGATGAAGTCCACGGCGTCCCCGGGCACCAGGCGGATCATGTAGAACACCACCACCGAGATCCCGAACTGCACCAGCAGCAGGGAGATCAGCTTCTGCGCGATGTATCGACTCACCGGAACCCCGTCTCTGCACGCAAGAGATGCGCAGGTTTAGGGAGGGAGGCCGTGGCGGCCGGAACACCGGCCGGCCGGTCCCCGACAAAAGCCTTCACGTCGGGAACCGGCCGCCGGCGCGTATCCCGCTTCCCTACTTGTCCAGCCACACCTCGCGGAACGAGTACTGGCTGGCGTTGGGGAAGGCGGTGTAGCCCTTGACATAGTTGCGCATGGCCTGGAAACGGTCGAAAGCCACCAGGAACACCCAGGGCTGCTTTTCCGCCAGACGCTTCATGGCGGTCCGGTAGGCCTTCTTGCGGTCCGGGATGGAGGTGGCTACCACGCCCTTGGCAAGCAGCTTGTCGAATTCCGGGTCGCAGAACCGGCTGTTGTTGTAGCTGCCCTTGCAGGTGAACAGCGGCGACAAGGCGCCGTCCGGATCGACGAAATCCGAGCCCCACCAGCGGATCGGATACATCTGGAAGTTGCCCGACCGCCAGTCGCGCTGGGCCGTGGCACTGTCCGACGCCTTGATCTCGACGCGGATGCCGACCTTCTTGAGCTCGGACTGCACCACCGCGGCGAAAGCCGCATGATACGAAGTGGTGCCGATGCGGAGGACGATGTCCACGCCGTTGGGATAGCCCGCTTCCGCCAGCAGCTTCTTCGCCTTGTCGCGATCGAGGCTGTAGTACTTGTCGTCATTCCCCGCCCAGTACGGCGGTATCAGCGGCGGCCCCCAGAGCGGCTGCGCGAAGCCGTCGAAGCCCTTTTCCACCATCTCCTTGCGGTCGATGGCGTAGGCCATGGCCTGGCGTACGCGCACGTCGTCCAGCGGCTTCTTGCTGACGTTGAGGGAGATGTTCACGAAGCTGATGTTGGGCCCGCCGGTGACGTTGATCCTGGAATCGCGCCTGAGCGCGCTCACGTCCTTGGGCGGCACCGGCTCGATGTAGTCCACCTGTCCCGCCCTGAGCGCGTTGGTGCGCGCGGTCTGGTCCTTGAGCGGAATGAAGTGCAGCTCGTCCAGCAACGGCGCCGACTTGTCGTAGTAGTCGGGGTTCTTGACCAGCACCAGCCGCTGGCCCTTGATGTGCTCCTTGTACATGTAGGGCCCGGTCCCCATCATGCCGTCCTTCAGGCCCACCGGCATCGGCTTCACCGCCTCCTTGGCCACCATGGCCATGGCCGGCAGCGACAGGTTCGTCACGATGGCCGCGTCGGGACGTTTCAGTTTCAGCACCAGCTTGTACTTGGAGGGGGTCTCGATGGAGTCGATGGAAGCGATGGTGCTGGCGTAACCCGCGGGGACGTTGGGATCCAGAATGCGCTTCAGCGAGTATGCCGCATCCGCGGAGGTGAACTCGCGCCCGTTGTGGAACTTCACGCCTTCACGCAGCGTGAACTCGAGCTGGGTCGGCGACGTGAACTCCCATTTCGTCGCCAGGTCCGGCCTGGGCTGGATGTCGGTGCCGGCGCGCACCAGCCCCGAGTAGACGTTCTGCATGATGTTGATGTCCCAGCCCACGCGCGTGGTGTGGGGATCGAGATCGTTCACGTCACGCTCGCCCCCCAGGCGCAGGATGCCGCCGGCTTTCGCCGCCGATGCCTGGGTTGCGAAGACGCAAACGACGACCACGACCGCCGCCATGGCAAGTGCCAAAGACCACCGCTTCGGCGAGGAATCGGAACAGCTCAACCTTCGAATCAGGTCTGCCCGTTTCATTGTGGCTTCCTCCCTGGCGGCATTCCACCGGCTATCCAAGGCACAGGGTGGAACCCTCGCCTGTTACGCCGGCGCCTTCCGGCGCTGGCTCGAACCGACCGTCCAAGTGCCCTGTTTCGGCCGCGATACTCGCACAGGCTTTCGCGGAGTGTCAAGGTTGCACGGGCCGGCCCAACGATGTATGGGCGGGGATGTCCGGTGCGTAACCGCGGCGATGAGACGCCCGCCGGGGCTCACGGCAGGAACGTGTCGGAGGGAGGAAACTCATGGCAACCAGCACGTGGCGCGACGCGGATCTCGTGTTCGTCAACGGACGCGTGATCACGGTGAACCGGCGGGACGACGTGGCCGAGGCGGTGGCGGTGGCGGGCAACCGCATCGTCCGGGTCGGCTCCAACGAGTCCGTGAAGGCGCTGGCGGGCAACGGAACCCGTGTGGTGGACCTGGCCGGGCGCGCCATGACTCCGGGGTTCGTGGAAAACCACATGCACATCGTCAACGCGGTGGAGGACCGGAAGTGGATCGACGTGACCCCCGAGGCCGCCGCCTCCATCGACGAGATCGCCGCCGCGGTGAAGGAACGGGTGGATCGGACCCCGGCGGGGGAGTTGATCGTAGGTTGGGGTTTCGACCACCACCGGCTGCGGGAACGGCGCTACCCCACGCGCCGCGACCTCGATCCGGTCTCCCCCAACCACCCGGTGCTGCTTCGGCAGCGGGAGTCCATGAGCTGGACCGCCAATACCGCTGCCCTGCGCCGCATGGGCATCGAGGACGACACCCCGGACCCTCCCGGCGGGCCGATGCTCCGGGACGACCAAGGGGCGCCGTTGGGGCCCATGTGGGACAACTGCCGGGTGGTGTACATCTTCCCCGCCATCACGCCCCCGACGCTGGAAGAGCTGGCGGAGGGCTACGAATGGGCGTGCCGATACCTGAACCGGCTCGGGATCACCAGCGTGGACGAGGCCTCCATCCGGAACGAGCAGGAGTCCCACGCGTGGCAGCTTCTGCGCGGCCGCGGCGGCCTCACGGCGCGCATCTACCTCAACATCTATCCGGTCTACGGCACCAAGTGGGACGTGGAGACCGCGGCCTACCGGATCTTCCGGTCGGGCATGCGCACCGGCTTCGGCGACGACTGGATCCGGCTCGGACCGGCGGTCATCGGCATCGACGGCGGCGTGCAGGGGCAGACCGCGGCGCTCTTCGAGCCCTACTCCAACGACCCCGACGGGACGTTTCGCGGCAGCTTCCGCTGCTCCCGGGAAATGGCGGACGAGTTCTGCCTGGAAGCCCACAAGGCCGGCTTCCAGATCGCTGCCATCCCCCACGGCGACCACGGCATCACCGTCACCCTGGACGCCATCGAGAAGGCCCAGCGGGCCTGCCCGCGGCCGGACCCGCGCCATCGCCTGGAGCACGCCTACCTGTGGAACGCCGAGTTGCTGGACCGGGCCGCGCGCCTCGGCGTCATATACAACGCCCAGCCGCCGATCCTGGAGGTGCTGGGCGAGGCCTGCACGCTGGAGCCCTGGGGCGAGGAGCGCTCACGCTACGCGTTTCCCATGAAGTCGCTGCTGGACCGCGGGGTGATCTCGTCCGGCGGCTCCGACATGCCCATCGTCACCGCGGACCCCATGGTGGGAATCGACTGCCTGGTGAACCGGCGCCTCGACCCGAGCCCGGGCGCTACGGTGCTGAACCCCGACGAGCGCCTGACCGTCATGGAGGCGCTGCGGATCTACACCCACAACGGCGCCTACGCGCACTTCGAGGAAACGGCCAAGGGCTCCATCGAAGAAGGAAAGCTGGCCGACCTGGCCGTGCTTTCCCGGGACATCCTCACGGCGCCGGCGGAGGAGATCCGGCATGTCGCCGCGGACATGACCGTGGTGGACGGCAAGGTGGTGCACGAGGCCCGGTAGCGCCGGCTTGGGAAGCATGGGGATGCCGATGGATGATCTTCAGAAAAAGGTGCTGGCCGGGATCCGCGAGGAAGAACTCGTGACCATGGCCATGGACCTGGTGAGCATTTCCAGTCCTCCCGGCGCCGAGGCGCCCGCCGGCGACTATCTCGCCGGACGCCTGACGGAGTTGGGCATGCGCGTGCAGCTCCAGGAGGTGGAGCCCGGACGCAACAACGTGGTGGGCCGGCTGCCCGGCAGCAAGGGCTCGCCCACGCTGCTCTTCAGCGGACACTTCGACACCAGCACCACCGGGCGTGAGGCCGAGGCCTGGGGCAGCCGGTACACGCCCGAGGTCGTGGGCGGCGGAGTGGCCCGCGCCACCACCGCGGACGGCTGGATCCACGGCCTCGGCGCCAGCAACATGAAGGGCGCCTTCGCCGCCTACTGGGGCGCGGTGCGGGCGCTGCAGCGGGCCGGCGTGGAGCTGGCCGGAGACATCCTCGTGACCGGCGTGGTGGGCGAGACCGAGAAGGCGCCGGTGGACCAATACCAGGGGGCGGAGTTCCGCGGCGGCAAGGTGGGCTCGCGCTTCCTGGTGACCCACGGCGTCACCGCCGACTACGCCGTCATCGGCGAGCCCACCGGCATGCGCCTTCAGATCGGCGAGACCGGCTACTGCTTCGTCAAGATCACCGTCTACGGCAGGTCCCAGCACACCTGGTCCAAGGAACACGGCATCGACCCCATCGAGAAGATGATGCGCGTCTTCACCGCCCTCCAGGCGTGGGAGCCCACGTTCCGGGAACGGCATCCCCACCCCTTCATGGAGCCCCGCATCGGCATCGGGGCCATCCAGGGCGGACACCCCTACAAGCCCTCCAAGTGTCCGGCGCCCTTCTGCAACCTCTACGTGGACGTGCGCGTGGTGCCGGGGCAAAGCTTCCTGGAGGTGAAGCAGGAGATCGAGGCGGTGCTGGACGGGCTCAAGGCCGACGATCCCGAGTTGCAAACGGAGGTGGAACTGTACCTCATGGGCAACGGCTTCGAGCTCGAGCGCGACGAACCGCTGGTGCAGGCCATGGCGCGCGCCCACCAGGACGTCCACGGCGAGCCCGTCCCCTTTGCCGCGCCCAACCGCTATGCCGTCTCCAGCGACGCCGGCCCCATGTTCGAGTACGGCATCCGGGGCCTGACCTATGGCCCCGGCGGCATCTCCACCGGCGGCCAGTTCGCCAACTACGATCCGGCCCATCAGCACAGCGAGGTGCTGAAGATCGAGCACCTGGTCAAGGCCGCGGGCGTGTACGCCCTGGCCGCCATGGAGTTGTGCGGCCCGGCGTCGTAGCACTGGATTGCCGCCGGGTCATCCAAGGAACGGCTCATGGAACCTCTCATCGGCTATTCGGCCCTGATCAAGCGCCCTCCCCTCCGTTGGCCCGACGGCGCGCGGGTGGCGTTGTGGATCCAGATGAACCTGGAGCATTTCGACATCGACGGCCCCGGCATGACCCTGCCGCCCAGCCGCTCTCCCGGCCCCATCCCCGACCCCAAGAACGCCGGCTGGCGGGACTACGGCGCGCGGGTGGGCATCTGGCGCCTGATGGAGATGCTGGACCGGCGCCACCTCCGCACCACCGCGCCCACCAACGACCAGGTGTGCGATTACTATCCCGAGGTCATCCGTGAAGCGGTGCGTCGCGACTGGGAGCTGATGGGGCACGGGTTCAACAACTCGCACACCCTGGGGGGCCTGCCCCGGGAGGAAGAGCGCGCGGTGATCCGGGCCAGCGTGGCGAAGCTTTCCGCCGCGGCCGGACGGCCCACCAAGGGCTGGCTCGGCCCCGGCCTGGTGGAGACCTTCAACACCCTCGACCTGCTGGCCGAAGCCGGCATCGAGTACGTCTCCGACTGGTGCAACGACGACCAGCCCTATCCCATCGAGGTGAGCAGCGGCCGCCTCGTCGGCGTGCCCTATTGCATGGAGATCAACGACGTCTACGCCTTCGTCGGCGCCGGCATGGACGCCGAGAGCTTCTACCGGATGATGTGCGACCAGTTCGACGTGCTATACGCCGAAGGCGCGCGCACCGGACGCATTTACGGCCTCTGCCTGCATCCGTTCATCGGCGGACAGGCACACCGCGCCAAGTGGATCGACAAGGGCCTGGAATACATCCTGGGCCACGACGGCGTGTGGGCCGCAACCGCCGAGGAGATCTCCGACTGGTACTATCGGCACGACTACGAGGACGCGCTGGCGCAACTGCGGGCGCGGCAGCGAAGTTTCTGAAGATTCCGACGAGGGAGGAAAGCCGTGGCACTTCGAGAAATCGGTTCCGTTCAGGTCCCCGGAGGCCAAGGGGCCGCCTGCACCGTGCAGGCCGGCCAGTACGTGCGGGTCGTCGACGTTGAAGGCGGCCAGGTGGCCGACTTCAACGCCTGGACCCTGCCCGACTACGGGGAACAGTTCTGGTCCGGGCGCACCCGGATCGTGGAAGGGGCGCACCTCTCCACCGGCAACCGCCTGTTTTCCTCGCCCAACATGGAGGTGCTGTTCACCATCACGGACGACACCGTGAAGCGCATGGACTCGCCCCTGGGCGGCATCTCTCACGATCTCGTCTACGCGCGCTGCAGCTCCGGACTGTGGAAGCTCCGCGGCGTCGACAACGCCCCCAACTGCCAGGACAACCTCGTGCGCGCCATCGAATCCTACGGGCTCACCGCGCACAACGTCCACGACGCCTTCAACATCTTCATGAAGACCGGCATCGGCGAGGACGACCGCCTGTTCGAGGAACCGGCCGAGTCGGTGGCCGGCGACTACCTGGAGCTGCGGGCGGAGAAGGATTGCCTGGTAGCCGTGTCGTCGTGTCCGGGGCGGGGCAACCGCTTTCCCGACTGGAATAGCCGACCGTTGCTGCTGCAGGTGTTGGCGGAGGAATGACGAGGAGGGACGTTATAGCCCCAAGGCTTTCTCAAGATCGTGATGGACGAATGCCGAAGCCATGCGGTCGACCGGGAACCCATAGAGGATCGAACGGTACAGACGACAGGGAAGCCTTCACGCTATCCGTGGGTAGGGGATTGGCGTTGTGCGGTGGCGCGCCCGGAGGGAGTCGAACCCCCAACCTCCAGATCCGTAGTCTGGCGCTCTATCCAATTGAGCTACGGGCGCAAACTGTCAGGGAGAACCGAAAGAAATTAACCACACTGACCGGGAAACCGCAATGCGTCCCCGGCAACGCCGCCCATGCCGTCAGGTGGCCGTATTGCTGATTGAAACGGCCTTCCGGTTAAGGCACCGGTGCGGGTAGCCGGTATCTGGCCGCGTCCACATTGCGGATGGGCCGGAGATTTCGAGATGGACTGTGTAGGATTTCATTGCCCACTCAAAAACAGTCGCCTCACAGTGACGCCAGCCGATCAAACGTGTCCGGGTATTTCCGGGCCATGAGGATGAGGACCGCGGCGGCGTCGGGCGGATTCGACCTGCCTTGTTCCCAGCCCTCGACGGTTCGCACCGGCACTCGCAGCAGGTGGGCGAAAACGGCTCTCGACACGTCAAGGTCCTCGCGAATTTCCCTGATCATTTCAGGCGTGAGTGCAGGCAGCGGCTTCACCTCCACACGGGTGGTTCGGAGTGTGCGCCGGCCGGCCCGATGTTCCCGAACCTCGTGCAGTCCCTTCAGGACCTCCGCGGCGATATTGCGTTCAGCCATTGTCGATCTCCTCCACGACTTTGCGCCAAGCCGCCACTTCGGCTGACGACAGGTCATCCTTGACGCCCTTGCTGTACAATGTGAGCAGATAGATATGGTCCTCCTGGAGGAGCCAGTAGTATACCTCAATGTTGCATAAACTTCAGGCGGCGAGGGCTTGCTCGACGGCCTGGAAGTGCTCGCGCACCATGGGATTGTCGTCCTTTCGTCAACGCACAGCACCACGACATGGTCGGGTGAGTTAAAACAGAGCCCAACGATGTTGCGCAACTTCTCGGCGAAGAACGGTGCTTTGGAGGGCCTGAAGTGACGCTGCGGTGGGGATGGCGAACAGGTTGAACGGCGCTCCCTGCGAAAAGCTCAAATCCCTGCCCGTTGCCGCCCAGTTCCTCCGCCCAGCCCCCCGCTTCCCTTCAGGCTCATCTCCGTATTGGAAATACTCTCGTCCGTCTTCAACTTCAGTTCCAACCAAGCCGAACACGTAAACTATTTTGTGCGGCAGCTCTGCTGCCGAGAGCCCTCGGCCCCCTCCCCATTTCAACCACCTGATCCCGGCCCTAGGCTCAGGGCAGTCGTTGAAGATTTGAAGAGGCATTCAAGGCGTAAGCGTTCGAGCAACACGGAACCCGGTGGTATTGTCACGTCGGGAGCTAGTGAAGCTGCATGCCGCTGACCGCACACCCCACGTACTATTTGCCCAAGAACCGCCGCGCAATAGATGAATGCAATATTCGCCCTTCACTGAAGCGCTTCCATCTGTTTGTGCATCGTTGTAGTCTTTAGTCCAACAGTCCTCCACCCACTCCTGCACGTTTCCCAACATGTCGTACAAACCGAAGGGGTTCGGCCTATTCTCAACTACCACGCGGCGAATTCTGATTTTCCCTAACAAACCACCGCGGATCAGTTTTTCGACGAGGCACAGTGGGAAAGCTACCGGGAACTGGGGCGGCTCGTTGGAGACCGCGTCTTCAAGAGGGGACTCCGCCGGGCGTATCTCCGTTTGCGAGACAAGCACCTGTCGAACGGCGATCAGCCGACAAGCTGAGGGCGTCCTTCGGGCGCGGAAAAGTTGAATCGGCAACGGAAGAAGTGTAGAGCTTCGAGTCAAGATTGGACGACGGAGGACAAGAGAGATGAAAATCACACGGAAGTTGAGGCTTTTCGCTTGGCTCGTGTTGTTGACAGGAGTGGTGGTTCCCCAACTGGCGTATGGCGATGCTCTCCGTGAGGCGGAGAAGATGGTGTCGGAGGCGGTGTCCTTGTACTCGCGGAGTGGTCCAGATGATATTGTGCGAGCCGGGGCGCTATTCAAGATGGCGGCGGATGCGGGACATCCCCTCGGTGTGATGTGGGTGGCGCGAAGTCTTTTTAGGGGTCGGGTTGAGGACGAGTACGGAAACCCGTTGGAAAATTATGCAAAGATTGCTGGGGGTCGGCTTGAGTTTCCCCAGGACAGAAACCTGGCAGAAACACTTGCGCGACGTGTCCTAGGTACCGTCCAAGACCTCGCTCGTGGCGGCAATGCGGAAGCGTTATTCCTGCTCGCGTCCGCGCTGGAAGATGGGTTGGCAACAATTTCACGGGACAGCAGACAAGCTGCAGGCATGTATCTGAAGGCCGCGAATGCAGGACATGCACTCGCCCAGAACAACCTGGGTGTGATGTACGCGAACGGTCGTGGTGTGGAGCAGAGCGACGTGAAGGCGGTGGAATGGTACCGGAAGGCGGCGGAGCAGGGGGATAAGACCGCCCAGTTGAACTTGGGTGTGATGCACGCGAACGGTCGTGGGGTGAAGCAGAGCGACGTGAAGGCGGCGGAGCGGTTCCGGAAGGCGGTGGAGCGGTACCGGAAGGCGGCGGAGCGGGGGGATACGACCGCCCAGAACAACTTGGGTGTGATGTACGCGAACGGTCGTGGGGTGGAGCAGAGCGACGTGAAGGCGGTGGAGTGGTACCGGAAGGCGGCCCAGCAGGGGAATGCGGACGCCCAGAACAACTTGGGGACGATGTACAGATACGGACGTGGGGTGAAGCAGAGCGATGTGAAGGCGGCGGAGCGGTTCCGGAAGGCGGCGGAGCGGCACCGGTGGGCGGCGGAGCGGGGGAATACGACCGCCCAGAACAACTTGGGTGTGATGTACGCGAACGGTCGTGGGGTGGAGCAGAGCGACGTGAAGGCGGTGGAGTGGTACCGGAAGGCGGCCCAGCAGGGGAATGCGGACGCCCAGAACAACTTGGGGACGATGTACAGATACGGACGTGGGGTGAAGCAGAGCTATGTGAAGGCGGTGGAGTGGTACCGGAAGGCGGCCCAGCAGGGGAATGCGGACGCCCAGAACAACTTGGGGACGATGTACAGATACGGACGTGGGGTGAAGCAGAGCTATGTGAAGGCGGTGGAATGGTACCGGAAGGCGGCCGGGCAGGGGAATTGGAACGCCCAGCGCAACCTGGGTTGGATGTACGAGATGGGTCATGGGGTGGAACAGAGCGACATGAAGGCGGTGGAGTATTACCAGAAGGCGGCGGACGGCGACTGGTGGTGGGAGGACCACGGACATGTGGAGAAGGCGGCGGAACGAGACTTGTGGACGATGTACGAACATGGGGTGAAGCAGAGCGATGTGATGGCGGCGGAGTGGTTCCAGAAGGCGGCCCAGCAGGGGAATGCGGACGCTCAGAACAACTTGGGGACGATGTACAGATACGGACGTGGGGTGAAGCAGAGCTATGTGAAGGCGGTGGAATGGTACCGGAAGGCGGCCGGGCAGGGGAATTGGAACGCCCAGCGCAACCTGGGTTGGATGTACGAGATGGGTCATGGGGTGGAACAGAGCGACATGAAGGCGGTGGAGTATTACCAGAAGGCGGCGGAACAAGGAGACTCGACCGCCCATGGTAACTTGAGTGTGATGTACGCGACCGGTCGTGGGGTGGAGCAAAGCCACGTGAAGGCGGCGGAATGGGGGCGGAAGGCGGTCTTCCTGGCGTATGGGAGCGGCGTTCAGCGCTAGTGTCCTGTCACGTCTGGAGTGTCGGATACAGACGTTTCAGTTTGGTGCGGGCATTGGCGGTCGTGAACTGCCAGTCGATTTGGGCGTTGGCGTTGTTTCTCCGCTCTTGCCAAGCCGCGACCTCGTGGCGCATTTCCCCGATGGTATCGATTCTCCGGTCCAGGCATTGGCGGATCAGGACATTCAGTTCGATTTCAGCCATGTTCAGCCAACTGCCGTGTTTGGGAGTGTAAACGAAGTCGAAACGATCCCAGAGCGCTTTAGCGGTGCGGGGCTCGAAGGTGTCATACAGTGATCCTGGTCCATGCGTGTTCAGATTGTCCATGACGAGCGTGATCTTCTCAGCCCGCTGCCAGAGCCGGGCTATGTCCTTGAGAAAGTGGGCCCAGTCGGTTCGAGTGCGGCGTTCGGTCACCCGTACCGTGCGCTGACCGCTGAGGGGTTCCACGGCCATGAACACGCTGCACACGCCACAACGGTGGTATTCGTAGTCATGGCGCGCGACTCGGCCGGGACCGGCGGGTACCGGTGTCCGCGTCTCCCGGATGAGTTGGCGCGGCGATTCATCCATACAGACCACGGGGTACTGCGCGTCATAGGGCCGCTTGTAGATCTCCAGCACCTGTTCCATCCGGGCCACAAACTCGCCGCTTCCACTTGGCGGGATCACCCACTGCTGCTTCTTCCACGGCTTCAACTCGTTTTTTTTAGTACCCGACGGACCGTCTCATGTGAAATGGCGTCCACATAGTGCAGTTCCACCATTTGGTCCGCCAACAAACGCAACGACCAGCGGGCATGTCCAGCCGGCGGCTGGCTGCAACTCAGCGCCACCAGGTGCGCCTCAAAATCCCCATCCGCCTTCCGCGTATGGCTCCGCTCCGCTTTGCGTTTGTCCAACGCCGCCTCCAGACCTTCCTCCACAAATCGGCGCTTCACCCGGTCGATCTTCTTCATGCTCACCGGCAGCACGTCCGCAATCGCCTGATTCGTCATCTTCCGCTTCTGCTCGCCACCCTCGTCGCATCGGAGCAGGATCAGCGCATTCAGCAGCTTCTGGCTGCTGTGCCGGCCACGCGTCGCGACCTCCTCCAACATTTGTCGCTCCTCACCCGTCAATGTCACCCTATACTTGATTCCTCCCATCGTACTCCTCCTTCTGGAGAAGCATACAATCCTAATTGCGACGCTTCAAGTGTGACTTGACACTAGTGTCCTGTCCCATTTAACAATTGACAATCATCAGTAGTGTCCGACACGTTGGCTCACGTCAAGCTGTAACTTACTGAAATGGCGGGATATTTGTGAGTCTGAGAGTGTAAACGATTTGGACAGCAAGAAGGGAGTTTGGCAGACTTCCCGGCGCCTCAGCCTTCATCGAGTGCTGTGTCCGCACCGTGCGCGAGAGCCTGCCGTGGGCAAGAATCGAGGTGCGCATCGACAGCGCCTTCTTCAACGAGGTCCTCGTCGAACGCCTTCACTCCCTGGGCGTCACCTTCACCGTCTCGGTGCCCTTCGAGCGCTTTGCCGAACTCAAGGGAATGGTCCAAGGCAGACAACGATGGCGCCCCATGGCCAGCGGCCTTGCCTACTTCGAGACCCGCTGGAAGCCCCAGTCCTGGAACACCCCCTATCGCTTCCTCTTCATCAGAAAACAGGTCCGACACCAGATCAAGGAACCCATCCAACTCCGCCTCTTTGAGCCCGTTGTCTATGGGTACGACTTGACATGATGACATGTGACACGAGCGACATGGCGACATGAGTACGCCTGCAAAGACTGCAACTTGATCAAACGGGGTTGCATACCGATTACGGAATAACTGAAATATCTCTAACATATTGATAAATCATCCAAAAAGTGGGTCAACGCAGAAAAGACCCGCAGATTATCATGCGTATTAGCCGGACAGGACACTGGTGAAGGGAGAGTGGCGGAGAGAGAGGGATTCGAACCCTCGGTACCCTTTTGGGGTACACACGCTTAGCAGGCGTGCGCCTTCGACCGCTCGGCCATCTCTCCAACGACGCGCGACGGACGAAAAAATATGGCACAGACCGCCCGTGCGGTCAAACTTCCGGGACGACGTATTTCACAACACCCTGTCTTCCTTGCTTTACATTTTTCGGGACGGCGGTGATATTGAATCCCAACTCGGGAAAGGAGGTTCATGTAACCGATGTTGACCGGTTGGGATGCACTCGCGGAGGAATGACTCCTCCCGGTTGATTCCCTGCAAGACATCGAACGGCTGCTTGAGGAGAAGAAACAGGTCGTTTTCCAGGGACCACCGGGCACCGGTAGGACGTACGTTGCGGGATGAGGCACGGGGCCTGCGGCACGCGGCATGAGGCGAAGGCAGGGTGGTATCGAAGTCCTTGACCAAGCCAGGATTTGACAATTCAGGACCGCCCCAGTAACAAGTGCCGAAACCCGTTAAGGGAACGGCTCGCTGAATTGAACCCCCCCGCAACTTCGCCTGGAAATCCGGAACTCCATGCCCGATATCCGAACACGTTTCGCTCCCAGCCCTACCGGCTACCTGCACATCGGCGGTGCCCGCACGGCGCTGTTCAACTACCTGTACGCGCGGCGTTGCGGCGGAAAGTTCGTCCTGCGCATCGAGGACACGGACCGCAAGCGGTCGACGCCGGAGGCCATCGACGCCATCCTCCGGAGCATGGAGTGGCTGCAACTGGAGTGGGACGAGGGGCCGTTCCATCAGACCGAGAGGATGGATCTCTATCGGGAGCGCATCCTGGCGCTGCTGAACGCAGGGGACGCCTATCCTTGCGTGTGCACGCCGGAGACCCTGGACGCCAAACGCGAGGCCGCGCTCGCCGAGAAGCGCAAGCCGATGTATGACGGCACCTGCCGGCCCCCGGAACGCACGGCGGTGCCCTTGCCCGAGGGCGTTCCCTACACCATTCGTTTTCGGTCGCCGGAGAGCGGCATCACGGTGGTGGACGACAAGGTCAAAGGCCCGGTGGAGTTCGACAACACGGAACTGGACGACCTGATCCTCGCGCGCTCGGACGGCAGCCCCACCTACAACTTCTGCGTGGTGTGCGACGACATCGACATGGGCATCACCCACATCATCCGGGGCGACGACCATTTGTCCAACACGCCGCGGCAGATGCAGCTCTACCACGCCTTGGGCTCGCGGCCTCCCGTGTTCGCCCACGTTCCGCTGATCCTGGGCGAGGACAAGAAACGGCTCAGCAAGCGCCACGGCGCCACCTCGGTCACGGCCTACCGCGACATGGGCTACTATCCAGAAGCGCTGAACAACTACCTGGTGCGGCTCGGGTGGTCCCACGGCGACCAGGAGATATTCGACGCCCGGGAAATGGTGGAGAAATTCGACATCGACTCCGTCGGCAAGTCCTCGGCGGTGTTCAACCCGGAGAAGCTGCTGTGGCTCAACGCCCACTACCTCAAGGAACGACCCATGTCCCGACTGGCCGAGGACGCGCTCCCCTACCTCGCCGCGAAGGGTTACCCGACCCCGGAAAACCGCGCGTGGCTGGAGAAGATGGTCGAAACTCTGAGGGAACGCGCCAAGTCCTTGGTGGAGCTGGTGGACATGGCCCACTACTTCCTCGCAGACACCGTGGAGATCGACGAGAAGGCCGGACGCAAGCACCTGGTTCCCGAGACCAAGAACCTGCTGCAAGAGGTTTCCGCCAGGCTGGGCAATTTGGCAGACTTCAACGCGGCCGGTATCGAGCAGGTGTTCGGCGACATCGTCGCGGAACGGGACATCAAGCTGGGCAAGGTGGCCCAGCCAGTGCGGGTGGCGCTTACCGGCTCCACCGTGAGCCCCGGAATCTACGAGGTCATCGATGTGCTGGGGCGGGACGCGACCCTGGCGCGGCTCGCGGCAGCGATCCGCTACATCGACGCCCACCTTTCAACCCAAAGCTGAGCGACCCGACACCCCTGTCGCGTCCTGACGCTACTCCTCTCCGGTTCCGGGATACACCTCCGGGACGAAAGTCTGGTCGGTAAAGGGCGGGCGGACGTACGAGCCGGCCTCCGTGCGTTCAGGGAGCTCGATGGGCGCCGGCTCCAGATCCCGATACGGGATCACGCTCAGCAGGTGGTGGATGCAGTTCAATCGCGCGTGCTTCTTCACGTCGGCATCGACCACGTGCCAGGGAGCCTCCTTGGTGTCGGTGTAGGCGAACATCTCGTCCTTGGCCCTGGAGTAATCGATCCAGCGGCGTCGCGACTCCAGGTCCATGGGACTCAGTTTCCAGCGCTTGTGCCTGAGCTTGAGCCGGTTCTGGAAGCGCCTTTCCTGCTCTTCGTCGGAGATGGAGAACCAGTACTTGACCAGATCGATGCCGGATCGGATGAGCATGCGCTCGAACTGCGGGCACGTACGCAGGAACTCGCGGTACTCCTCATCGCTGCAGAAGTTCATGACCCGCTCGACGCCGGCCCGGTTGTACCAGCTCCGATCGAACAGGACCATCTCCCCGGCCGCCGGCAGGTGGGCGACGTAGCGCTGGAAGTACCATTGGGTCTGCTCGCGCTCGGTGGGCGCCGGCAAGGCCACCACCCGGCAGTTGCGAGGACTCAGGTGCTGGGTAATGCGCTTGATGACGCCGCCCTTGCCGGCGGCGTCGCGGCCCTCGAACAACACCACCACCTTGAGCCCCTTCTCCTTGATCCATTCCAGCATGGTCACCAGCTCGATCTGAAGCCGGAGCAACTCCTTCTCGTAGCGCTTGTTGTCGATCTTCCCCCGCCGGCCCGCCGCCTCCTTGCCCGCCTTTTCCTTCCGCTTCTTCGCCTTCTCCTTCTTGTCCATGTTCTTTTTCTCCTCGACGTTCAAGAGGATCCCCCACGGTGTCCCGCAAGATAAACCATAGATCGTCCTGCTCGCAATTAGCTGACACGGCGACGCCGCCTGCGGATCCTTTCGTGGTTCAGCACGTACAGGCCGCCGCCGCAGACCAGCGCCATCCCGGCGTATGTCACCGCGTCCGGCCAGTCGCCGAAGAACAGCACGCCCCAGAACACCGACATGGGCAGCGCCACGTACTCGAACGGCGCCAGCGCCGCCGGCACCGAGACGCGGTATCCCTGGGACATGAGATAGCTGGCGGTTCCGTTGAGGACGCCGATGCCGATGAAGAGGGCGCCGTCCGCGGTTGACGGGGCCGTCCAGGCCCGCAGCAGGAACGAAAGACTCCCGCCGTCGTTGGGGGAGAACCGCCCGTCTCCGGCCACGAGCCCCATGATGACGCTCGCGGCGATGAAGCCCATCTGGGAATAGAAGGAGATGGTGGAAGCGCGCTCGGTGGTCCCGAGGCGGCGGGTCATGATCTGCATGCACGCATAGCAGCAGGCCGCGGCCAGGGGGAACAGCGCCACCAGCCGCACGGCACCTTCACCGGGACGAAGCATCACGATGACGCCCGCGAGGCCCACGCACACCGCGGCCCAGCCGCGGAGGCCCACCGTCTCCCGCAGCACGAGTGCCGTCAGCGCGGTGATCAGCACCGGCGCGATGAAGAAGATCGACGTGGCCTCGGCGATGCTCATTGAGGCCAGACCAAGGAAAAACGTGCTGTTGGCGATGACCAGCAGGGTGGAGCGGGTCAGAATGAGGCCGACGCGGCGGGTGCGCCACAGCCGGAATCCCCCTTCCAGACGCATGGCGAACAACGTGACCGCCACCGCGCTGGTGGCGCGCACCAGGACGATCTCATGCAGCGGATAAGCCCCGCTCAGCCACTTGATGGTGGCGTCCTGGAGGATGAAGATGGTCACCGCGCCGACGACGCAGGCGATCCCGAGCATGCGATGGTCCATGGGGTATCACCGACTCCCGCCTGCCAGTCTTGACGCCCAAGACTGTTTGATTTATCCTGGGAAATCGCACTGAGGAGTCGGCTAATTGGTAAGCCACCTGACTCTGGATCAGGCGATTGTAGGTTCGAGTCCTACCTCCTCAGCCACGGTCCCATCGTCTAGCGGTTAGGACGCTGGCCTCTCACGCCAGAAACACGGGTTCGAGTCCCGTTGGGATCAATCCCCAACATCTCCTTCGCGCGGTCCGCCCGGCCGCATCGGTTTCAGCGCAGACGTTTTCCGAGGTAACGGGACCCGGCATCCCGCTCCGCGGGAGGCCAGGCTTCCTGTTCGATGCCTTCGCCGGTGAACTGCGCGGCGAGGGTGGCGTAGGGTTCGGGCAGTTCCACCGCCACGGCGCCGGCCCAGAGTCCGTCAAGGTCGTAGAACCGCCGCACGGGCTCGTAGAAAATGTGCACGAGGACGTCGGAGAAGTCCATGAGCACCCACTGGCCGCGGGCGATCCCCTCGCTGGCGAGCGGCCGCACGCCCCGGGGGCGGCCGTCCTCCTTGAGTCCTTCCGCGATGCTCTGGACGTGCCGGTCTGAGCGGCCGGAACAGATGATGAAGTAGTCGGCGATGGTGGTCAGGCCGCCGACCTCCAGCAGGGCGAGGTCCTGGGCCTTCTTCTCGAGCGCGAAGCCGCAGAGCAGCAGCGCCTTGTCCCTGGCTTCGAGGGCCTCGGACACTAGCACTCCGGCGGCTCGTTGTAGAGGCGCTGTTCTATCACGTAGCGCTGCACTTCCGCAGGGACCAAGTGGCGAATCGACTTCCCCTTTCCCAGCAGCTCCCGTATGGCCGAGGCGGACACCGGCAAATCCGTCAAACGCTTGAACAGGATCTCCTTGCCGAACTCGTTCCGGAAGCCGGATCGGACCGGATCATAGCAAAACGCCTCCCGCACGACAACGGGGATCTTCTCGTACGGCAACGCGTCGCCGGACCCCGGGCGGGAAGTCACGATGACATGGGTAAGGGCCAGCAGGCCGTGCCAGTCCTTCCAGGAACCGAGGAGCAGGAACGCGTCGAGGCCCAGGATCAGGTACAGTTCGTCTCCCGGCCCAAGCTCGGCGGCGAAATGGCGCGCGGTGTCGATGGAATAGGAGGCTCCCGGGCGGGTGACCTCCACGTCGGAGACGCCCAGCCCGGGTCTGTCCGCCACCGCCAGCCGCACCATCTCCAGGCGGTGACGCGCCGCCGCCCCCGGCCGGTCGCTGCGGTGCGGCGGCACGCCGCACGGGACGAAGCGGACCTCGTCGAGAGCATACGCTTCCCGCACCTCTTCCGCGCTCCTCAGGTGGCCGCGGTGGATGGGGTCGAAGGTGCCGCCGAACAGGCCGAGTCGCATGGGAGGGTTCAGGTACGGACCTGGCCGTCGCCGAAAACGAAGAACTTGGTGCTGGTAAGCTCTTCCAGCCCCATGGGGCCGAAGGCGTGGATCTTGCTGGTGCTGATGCCGATCTCGGCGCCAAGGCCCAGCTCGCCGCCGTCGTTGAAACGCGTGGAGGCGTTGACCAGCACCGCGGACGACTGGACCCGCGCCACGAAGTCCTCGGCCTTGCCGCGGTCCGCGGTGACGATGGTCTCGGTGTGGTCCGAGCCGTATTGCCGGATGTGGTCGATGGCCTCGTCCATGTCCGCCACCACCCGCACCGCCAGCACCAGGTCCAGGTATTCCTCGTGCCAGTCCGCCTCGCTGGCCGGGGCCACGCCGTTCACCAGCGCCCGGGTCTTCCCGCAACCCCGCACCTCCACGCCGCTCTCTCTCAGCTTGCCGATGACCTCGGGGAGAAACCGCGGCGCCACCGCTTCGTGGACCAGCAGGGTCTCCATGGCGTTGCACACCGAGGGCCGCTGGACCTTGGCATTGAGGGAGATGCGCTCCGCCATGTCCAGGTCGGCGTCGCTGTCCACGTAAACGTGGCACACTCCCTTGTAGTGCTTCACCACCGGCACCCGGGAGTTGGCCGCCACGAACCGGATGAGTTCCTCGCCGCCCCGGGGTATGACCAGGTCCACGTATTCCTCGAGCTTGAGCAACTCATGGATCATCGCCCGGTCGGTGGAGGCCACCACCTGCACCGCGTCTTCCGGCGCCCCCGCCTGCGTGCAGGCCTGTCGCAGCACCTCGCCGACGGCCTGGTTGGAGAACTTCGCCTCGCTGCCGCCCTTGAGGATGACGGCGTTGCCCGACTTGATGCACAGCGACGCGGCGTCGGCGGTCACGTTGGGCCGGGCCTCGTAGATGATGGCGATGACCCCCAGGGGGATCCGCATCCGGCCGACCTCGAGGCCGTTGGGCCTTTGCCACTTGCGGGTGACCTCCCGCACGGGATCGGGCAGGGCGACGATGTCCCGGATGCCCGCGGCCATGGCCGCCACCCGCCGGGGATCCAGCGTCAGCCGGTCGATCATCGCCTTGGAGAGCCCCTTTTCCTCCGCGGCGCCGACATCCCGGGCGTTCTCGGCGATCAGGAAGTCCTGCCGCGCCTCGATGCCGTCGGCCATGGCCGCGAGGGTGCGGTTCTTCAGGTCGGTGGAAAGATTGGCCAGCACGCCGGCGGCTTCCCTGGCCCGCCGCCCGACGACGAGCGCTTCCTCGGCTACTGCCATGTGAATTTCCTTTCGGTGCCCGTCCGGTTCTACAGCAGTACGAGATCGTCCCGGTGGATGATCTCGTCGTAGGCCTTGTACCCCAGGATGGACTCGATCTTGCCCGAGTGCGATCCCTTGATCTTCTGGAGCTCCTGCGAACTGTAATTCACCAAGCCCCTGGCGAACTCCCGGCCGCCGTCGTCCAAGCACCGCACGCACTCGCCGGCGCCGAAGGAACCGCGTATTTCCCTCACTCCCGAAGGCAGCAGGCTCTTGCCCTTGACCGTCACCGCGGCGAACGCCCCGTTGTCCACCACCACCTCTCCGGAAGGATTGAGGTTGTGCAGGATCCAGTGCTTGCGGCTGGTGAGCCGGTTCTCTTCCGGCAGTATCAGGGTGCCCGACTCGCGGCCGCCGTCGAACAGGCCGTTCAACACCTCCCGCTCCCGCCCGTTGGCGATGACGGTGGGGATGCCGGCCTGACTCGCCTGCTCCGCGGCGCAGAGCTTCGAGAACATGCCTCCCCGTCCCAGCTCCGACGGCCGGGTGTCCTCGGCCGCCTTCTTGGCCGCGGCCAGATCGGTGACCACCGGCATGAGCCGGGCGTCGTCGTTGGACCTGGGATCGCGGTCGTAGACGCCGTCCACGTCGCTCAGGATCACCAGCAGGTCCATCTCCATGAGCGTGGCCACCAGCGCCGAGAGCTGGTCGTTGTCGCCGAACTTCATCTCTTCCACCGCCACCGTGTCGTTCTCGTTGACGATGGGTATGATGTCCCAGTCCAGCAGCGTCTTGAGCGTGTTCTTGGCGTTGAGGTAGCGCTTGCGGTTAGCCAGATCCTCGTGGGTCAGCAGCACCTGCGCCACATGCTTCCGGTATCCGGCGAACGAGTTCTCGTACAGCGCCATGAGCCGGATCTGGCCCACCGCCGCCAGCGCCTGCTCCTGGGGAAGGTCGCTGGGGCGTTTGCTGAGCCCCAGGCGGCTGATGCCGGCCGCGATGGCGCCGGAGCTGACAATCACGAGCTTCTTTCCCTGATCGTGCAACGCCGCCAGCTCGCGCACCAACCGTCCGATGCGGCGCGCGTGCAGTCCACGCTCGGAAGACAGAATGCGGCTCCCGATCTTCACCACCACCCGCTTCGCCCGGTGGATGTACTTGCGTCTCAGATCAGCCATGAGACTCCATGTTCCCGTCTTCTCCGGCCGCGGTCAGGCTCCGCTCCCCCAGGCCGTCCGCGATCATGGTCCTGAGGCGATCGAGTCCTTCTCCGGTGACCGCCGATATGGCGCAGAAGCGGCAGCCGCGCGACCGGAAGTGCTCCTCCAGCTCCCGCACCGTGCTCCGGTCCGGCAGCAGGTCCACCTTGTTGGCCGCCACGATCTGCGGCTTGCGCGCCAGGTCCTCGTCGAACAGCTCCAGCTCCCGGTTCACGGTCTCGAAATCCGTTTTCGGATGCCTGTCGCCGGCCTGGAACACGTCCAGCACATGGACCAGCAACCCCGTGCGGGTCACGTGCTTGAGGAAGCGATGCCCCAGTCCTTCACCGCGGTGGGCGCCTTCGATGAGCCCGGGAATATCCGCCGCCACGAAGCTGCCGTCGCCGTGCCGCACCACCCCCAGGTTCGGCACCAGGGTGGTGAAAGGATAGTCGGCGATCTTGGGCCGGGCGGCCGAGATCACCGATATCAGCGTGGACTTGCCGGCGTTGGGCAGCCCGATGAGGCCCACGTCAGCGAGCAGCCGGAGCTCCAGCCGAAGCTCCCGCTCTTCGCCGGGAAGGCCCGGCTGGGCGAAACGCGGCGCCTGCCGGGTGGCGCTGGCGAAGCGGCTGTTGCCCTTGCCGCCCTTGCCGCCCCGGGCCACCACCACCTCGCCCGAGGCATCCTCGATATCCGCGATCAGCTCGCCCGTCTCCACGTTGCGGATCATGGTGCCCACGGGCACCCGTATGATCCGGTCGGCGCCGTTCCTGCCGTGCTGGTCCTTGCCGCGCCCGTGCTGGCCCCGGTCGCCGCGGTACAACCGCTGGTAGCGCAGGTCCAGCAGCGTGGACAGGTGCGGGTCCGCCACCACCCGCACGTGGCCGCCGTGGCCGCCGTCGCCGCCGTCCGGACCGCCCTTGGGGACGAACTTCTCCCGGCGGAAGCTCATGCAGCCGCGGCCGCCGTCGCCGGCCTTCACCGTGATCTCAACCTCGTCGACGAACTTCATGACGCGTGCGCTCTGGCTTGCCTGTAACGGACCGCGGTCACGGCGCGGCAATACCGCTTACGACAGTGCGAGGAAAGGAATACGAGGAAAGGAATGCGGCCGGGCCGCAAGGATGGAGGCCCTCCACGCGTGCGGTCATGCACGCGGCGGCCTCTCAGGCTGGTATGATGGCGACCCGTTTGCGCGACCGGCCCCAGCGCTTGTACTCCACCGTGCCCTCGACCAGGGCGAACAGCGTGTAGTCGCGACCCATGCCGACGTTCTTGCCCGGATGGATCCTGGTGCCCAACTGACGGACCAGGATGTTGCCCGCCTTGACGTGTTCTCCGCCATAGCGCTTGACGCCGCGCCTCTGTCCGTGACTGTCGCGACCGTTGCGCGAGCTTCCGCCTGATTTCTTGTGCGCCATTGGTTGTTCCGCCTCACGCCTGGATTTCGGTGATTCTCAGGGTCGTCTGCATCTGGCGGTGGCCCTGTTTCCGCTTGTAGCCCTTCCGCCTCTTCTTCTTGAAGACGATGATCTTCTTGGCGAGCCCCTGCTCGACGATCTCCGCCGTGACCTGGGCCTGTTCCACCACCGGAGTGCCGATGGTCGTCTGCCCGTCATCGCCGCCGCTCACCAGCAACACCTCGTCCAGGGTCACGGTGGCGCCGACCTCCCCGCCCAGGCGCTCCACTTCCACCGTCTCTCCCTCGGCCACCCGGTACTGCTTCCCGCCCGTCTTTATGACTGCATAACGTCCCATAGTTGCATGACTTTGTAATGGAGAAGCGCCCGATTGTCAAATGCCCGCGCGGTCGGGCTGGAAGCCGAACGCGGGCGCCTGTGTCAACACACCACTGATCCCAGCCCCTCGCCCTATCTCACAAATTTGTCGTGCACCCCTTCCCGGCGACGAAAGTCCAAGCCGTCATTCCGGCGACCTTCACGTATCTGAACATCAGCGGCGTCCACAACCGTTTGATGTTGTCCTGACGTCCAGCAGGCGGAGCTCCAGGGAACACGTGCCCTGCCACTCGTTCTCCCTCAGCCGGTAGGCGATGTTCACGTGGTCCTTCACCCGCACCGGGAGGTTCTCGGGGGGGCCGAAGGCCACCGCCGTCACCGTATGCTCCTTGTGCTTCAGCCGGAAACGCGAGACCGTGTTGAAGTCCCGGCGTTCGCATACCTCCACGCCGCGCGTTTCGAACACCGGCTCGGGATTGCCCACGCCGAAGGGGCCCAGTTGCCGCAGCTCCCGCACCAGGCCGAGGCTCAACTGGTGGAAGTCCACCTCGGCGTCGATGTCGAGGTAGGGCAGCAGGTCTTCCTCGCTCAGAAGCTCCGCCGCCGCTTCCTCGAAACGCGCCGCAAAGGGCTCGATGTTGTCCTCCAGGATGCTCAGGCCGGCGGCGTACTCGTGGCCGCCGAAACGCTCCAGCAAGTCGGCGCAGCGATGCATGGCCCGCACCATGTGGAACCCTCGGATGCTCCTTCCCGAGCCCTTACCTTCGCCGTCCTGGAAGCCGATGACGATGGTGGGACGGTGGAACCGCTCGACGATGCGCGAGGCCACGATGCCCAGCACGCCGGGATGCCAGCCCCGGCCGCCCACCACGATGGACCACCGGTCCCGGAGCCGCTTGTCCTCGATCTGCGCCAGCGCTTCGTCCAGCACCCGCGCCTCGGTCTCCCGGCGCTCCCGGTTGTGCCCGTCCAGCTCCCGGGCGATCTCCTCCGCGGTCTCGGCGGAATCGGTGGTCAGCATCTCCACCACCTTGACCGCGGCGTCCATGCGGCCGGCGGCGTTGATCCGCGGCCCGAGCTGAAAGGCCACGGTGCCGGCGTCCACCGCGCCGGCGCGGGCGCCCACCACCTCCCTCAAGGCGACGATGCCCGGTCGGGTGGAGTTCCCCAGCTCCACCAGGCCCCGGCGGGTGAGCACCCGGTTGGTGCCGCGCAACGGCACCATATCGGCGATGGTGCCCAGGGTCACGATGTCCAGGTGACGCCGGATGTCGGGCACGCCGTCCGGCTCGAACCAGCCCGACTCCCGGAGACTCGCCCGCAGCCCGATGACGAGATAGAAGGCCAGTCCGGCCGCGCAAAGGCCCTTGTCGGGAAAGGCGCAATCGGTCCGCTGTGGGTTGATGACCGCCGCGGCCGCGTCCGGCAGCCGCTCGGGCAACTGGTGGTGGTCGACGATGACCACGTCCATGCCCAGGGTCCGGGCGTACGCCACCTCGTCGGCGTTGGAGATGCCGCAGTCGACGGTAATGATCAGCGCCACCTCCTTGGAATGAAGGAACTCGATGCCCTGCCGGCTCATGCCGTAGCCCTCTTCGATCCGGTGCGGGATGTAGAACAAGGGCTCACGGCCGATCTCGCGCAGGAACGACACCAGCACGGCGGCTCCGGTGGTGCCGTCCACGTCGTAGTCGCCCCAGATGCAAACCCGCTCGCCGTCCCGCAGGGCGCGGCGGATGCGCTCCACGGCGTCGTGCATGCCCGCCAGCAGGTCGGGCGAAGGCAGGTCCGTGCTCAGGCTGGAAGAAAGAAAGCGGCGGGCCGCGTCCGGCTCCGCGAAACCGCGTTGCGCCAGGATACGGGCCAGCAGCAGCGGAAGCTTGAGATCCCGGGAGAGGAGAGCCGCCGCGGTTTCGTCGACATCCTTGAGGATCCAGCGCTTCGGGGCGTCATCCAACGTACGCTGCCGGCGCTATCGCCTTCGGCCTTTCTCGAAGAAGAGAATCATGGGAGTGGCCACGAAGATGGTGGAGTAGAGTCCCGCCAGGAAGCCGACGAAGAGCGTGAACGCAAAGGGCCGGATCACGCCGCCGCCCAGGACCAGCAGCGCCGTCAGCACCAGCAGCGTCGTCACCGTGGTGAGGATGGTCCGGCCGAGGGTCTCGTTGATGCTCGTGTTGATGATCTTTTCCATGGAGTCGCGCCGGTACTTGCGCATGTTCTCGCGGATGCGGTCGCAGATCACCACCGTGTCGTTGACCGAGTAGCCGGCGATGGTCAGCAGCGCGGCCACGATGGGAAGGTCCAGCTCGAAATTCGCCACCACCAGCGCCCCCAGCGTGATCAGCACGTCGTGGATCAGGGCGACGATGGCGCCCAGCCCGAAGCGCAGTTCGAACCGTATCCAGATGTACGCCCCCATCATGATGGTGGCGAAGATGACGGAGAGGATGCCCCTCCGGCGCAGGTCGTCGCCGACCTTGGGGCCCACCGACTCCACCCGCAGCACTTCGTAGGAACCCTGTCCGAAGCCCTGGTCGAGAACGTTGCGGATGTCCCGGCCCACGGTGTCGATCTGGGCGGTGGACTTTTCCATGCGGATGAGATACTCGCCGGCGCCGCCGAAGTCCTGCACCACTCCGCCCAGCGGCGACTGCTCCAGCGCGGCCCGCAACTGCCCGATGGTCACCGCGTCCCCGAACTTCACGTGGACCATGGTGCCGCCTTCGAAATCGACCCCGAGATTCGGGCCCTTGGTGAACAACAGCAGCAGCACGCCGACGATGAGCACCGACGACAGGATGAAACCCCAGCGGCGATAGCTCAAGAAGGGTATCCGGGTTCCCGGCTTGATGATTTCCATAGTCTTCGTCGTCCGTGTCGCTACACCCGGGTCCCGATTCCTAAACGGAGAGCCTGACCAGGTTCCGCCTGGTCAGGCGGTAGTCGTAGTAGATACGCGTTCCGTACACCGCGGAAATGACCGTCGTGAGGATGCCGACGCACAGGGTGACCGCGAAGCCGCGGATCGGGCCGGTGCCGAACTGGAACAGGATGACTCCGGCGAGGAAGGTGGTCAGGTTCGAGTCGAGGATGGCTGGGATGGCGCGTTCGTAGCCCGTATCCACCGCGGCCCGCGGCGACTTTCCGTTCCGCACCTCTTCGCGGATGCGTTCGTTGATCAGCACGTTGGCATCCACGGCCATGCCCAGGGTCAGGATGATGCCGGCGATGCCGGGCAGGGTCAGCACCGCCTCGAAGCCCGCGAGAATCGCCATCATGAAGAAGATGTTCAGGACCAGCGCGACGTCCGCCAACACCCCCGCGCCCCGGTAGTAGGCCATCATGAAGATGAGCACCAGGACGCTTCCGAGAATGAAGGAAAAGACCCCCTTCTCCACCGAGTCGCGCCCCAGGGACGGGCCCACGGTGCGCTCTTCCAGGATCTTCACCGGGGCGGGCAGCGCGCCCGCGCGGAGCACGATGGCCAGGTCCCGGGCCTCCTGGAAGCTGAAGTTGCCGGTGATGGAGGCCACGCCGCCGGAGATCCGCTCGCGGATCTGCGGCGCGGAATAGACCCGGCCGTCCAGCACGATGGCCAGCAGCCGCCCGACGTTCTCCCCGGTGAGGCGGTCGAAGGCCGTGCTGCCCACGGAGTTCAGCGCCAGCTCGACGTAAAGGCCCTCCAACTGATCGCCCCGCCGGACGTTGGCGTCGGCGATGGCGTCGCCGGTCATCAACGTGCGCGCTTCCAGCAGGTAGGGGATCTTCTCCCGGCGCACCCCGGACGAAGCCGTGTCCTCGTAACCGTACAGCACCTCGCGCCCCGGCGGCGCACCGGACCGCTCGGCCGCCTGCACGTCTCCGCGCTCGTCCACGAGCTTGAACTCCAGCAGCGCGGTCTTGCCGATGAGCGCCTTGGCGCGCTCCGGATCCTGGATTCCGGGCAGTTGGACGAGTATGTCGTGCTGTCCCTGGCGCTGGATGGTGGGCTCGGTGACCCCGAACTGGTCGATGCGGTTGCGGATGGTCTCCAGCGTCTGGTCCACCGCGAAGTCACGGATGTTCTCGAGCTCCCGGGCCACGAAGGCCGCCCGCAACTCCGCACCGTCGGCGCCGGCGCCCGAGGCCGACACCTCCAGTTGCGAGAACTCCGCGGTCAGCAGTTCACGAATGCGCTCCATGCCGCCCTGCGAGGCCGTGACCACAAGCTCCCCGGCGCTGTCGATCTCCAGGCCCTTGAACGCGATGCCGCGCTCCCTCAACTCGTCCCGGAGGGCGGTCCGCACCCGCCGCATACGGTTCTCCACCGCCTTCTCCACCTCCACTTCCAGCACGAGATGCGATCCGCCCTGAAGGTCCAGGCCGAGACGGATGCCGTTCTCGGGCAGAAACCACAGGCCGGACACGAAGCTCGGGGCCAGATAGATCCCCGCTGCCCCCAGGCAGACCACCAACAGTACCAGGCGAATGACCAGGCTTTGACGCATGCCGTTTCCCCAACTACTTTCCCTTGACTACTTTCCCTTGACCTCCTTGGCCCCGGCCGCCTTTTCTCCTCTGAAGAGCTGGGCGATATGGCTCCGGCTCACCCTGATCTTCACGTTGGGCGCCACTTCCAGGGTCAACTCGGTCTCCGTCAACGCCTGGATCTTGCCGAACACGCCGCCCGTGGTCATGACCTCGTCGTTGCGCTTGAGCTGCGTCAGCATGTTCCGGTGATCCTTGGCCTTGCGTTGCTGGGGTCTGATCAGGAGAAAGTAGAAGACCGCGAAAATGAGCACCAGAGGCAGCATGCTGATGAAGGTGCTGGGGCCTCCTCCGGCCTGCGCATAGGCTACGTCCCACATATTCTCTCCTCCAAGACTACTTCAGTGTGTCGGCAACCGACGTTCCACCGCCGCCGAGGATCGTGCGCCGCGCGGTCTCAACCGGCCGCCTCGGGGAGGTTCCACACCCCGCCCGCGACCTTGTCCAGGCTCGACCGATCCCGAATGGCCCCGCGCAACTCCGCCATCAACCGTTGATAGTAGCAGACGTTGTGCAGCGTGTTCAGATAGGCCGCCAGGATTTCGCCGGCCACGTAGAGGTGGCGAAGATAGGCACGCGAAAAATGCCGGCAACCGTAGCACGGGCAGGCTTCGTCCACGGGACGCCGGTCCCTGGCGAAGGCCGCGTTCTTGATGCTGAGCTTCCCGGTGGCGGTGTATAACGTGCCGTTCCTGGCATTCCTCGTCGGCAGAACGCAATCGAACAGATCATAGCCGGACCGCACCCCATGAATCAAGTCTTCGGGTTTTCCCAGCCCCATGAGGTAGCGCGGGCGGTCCTCCGGCAACAACCCGGCGGTGAAGCTACCGATCTCCGCCAACAGCGCCGGGCCCTCGCCGATACCCAACCCGCCAGCGGCGAAACCGTCGAAAGGAAGGTCCCGCAGGCGCGAAACGCAGTCTTCCCGCAAGTCCTTGAAGACGCCCCCCTGAACGATCCCGAAAAGCGCGCTGCCACGGTTCCGGGGCGCCTCCAGCGACCGCACGGCCCAGCGAACGGTCCGATCCGTCGATTTCCTGACGTACTCACGGTCCGCCGGGTACGGGATGCACTCGTCCAGCACCATGGCCACGTCCACGCCCAGCGCCTGCTGGATGCCGACCACCTTCTCGGGGCTCAGGAAATGCGACGAGCCGTCCAGATGGGAGCGGAAGGCGACCCCCTCCTCGGTGATCCTGCGCATGGACGCCAGGCTCAGCACCTGGTAGCCGCCGCTGTCCGTGAGGATCGGCCGCTCCCACCCCATGAAGGCGTGCAAGCCGCCGAGGTCGCGGACCACCTCCACCCCGGGCCGCAGGTAAAGGTGGTAGGTGTTGCAGAGGACGATCTGGCTCGATACCTCCAGCAGGTCCCGCGGCGACAGCGCCTTTACCGCGCCACGGGTTCCCACCGGCATGAACGCGGGGGTTTCCACCACGCCGTGGGCCGTCTCCAGGAGGCCCGTCCTTGCCCGGCTGTCCGGGTCATTGCCGGTAACCGTGAATTTCATGGTGATGAGGCGGTCCTGAAGATAGCGGAACGAGGTCGAAGGACGGCGCGTGCCTAAAGGATGAGCATGGCGTCGCCATAGCTGTAGAACCGATATCCCTGTTCGACGGCCTCGGCGTAGGCGCGACGTACCAGCTCCGTGCCGGCCAGCGCCGCCACCATGGCCAACGGCGTGGAGCGCGGCAGGTGGAAGTTGGTGACGAGGGCGTCGATGCCCCGGAACCGGTAGCCGTCGGTGATGAACAGGCGGGTGATGCCGGAATCGGCCGCCATCCTCCCCTTGCGCCGGACGATGCTCTCCAGCGTGCGGGTGGTGGTGGAGCCCACCGCCACCACCCGGCGTCCTTCCGTCCGGGCCCGACGGATTCGCGCGGCCGCGGCCGCGGTCAACGTGTACCATTCGCCGTCCATGCGATGATGCTCCACCACCCGTTCCCGTACCGGCCGGAAGGTCCCGAGGCCGACGTGCAACGTGACGTGGACGCTGTCCACCCCGCGGTCCGCCAACTCCTCCAGGAGAGCCTCCGTGAAATGGAGGCCGGCGGTGGGCGCGGCCACCGAACCCGGCATCGAGGCGTAGACCGTCTGGTACCTGTCCCGGTCGCTGTCCTCGACGCCGCGGACCCGTTCGATGTAGTGGGGCAGCGGCGGCGTCCCGAGCGCGTCGAGCACCTCCCGGAAGCGTGCCGCGGGCTCGAACCGAACGCCGTACCGCCCCGCCCCGAGGTCTCCCAGCACGGTCGCGGACACCCCTTGGGCAAACAGGATGCGCCCACCCGTCCGCGGCTTCTTGGCCGCGTCCACCAGCGCGAGCCAAAGCCCGCGCGCCACGTCGAACGGTTCCACCAGCAGCACCGTCGCCCTGCCGCCGCTCTCCTTGCGCCCTTCGAGGCGCGCCGGAATGACCCTGGAGTTGTTGAGCACCAGCAGGTCTCCCGGCGAGAGGAAGTCGCCCAGGCAGGCGAAACGGGAATGGGTGACGGCGCCCGACCGCCGCTCCAGCACCAGCAGACGCGCCGACACGCGATCTTCGGCGGGGTACGCGGAGATCAGCGATTCAGGAAGATCGTAGGCCAGTTCTTCCAGGAGCATGGCTCAGGGCGGGAGAGCAGGCGGGGCGGCCGGGAAAGGTTACGCCGGCCGCCCAGGTCCGTTGCTAAGCGTCGTTTTCGTCCGCCTTCTTCAAGAAGGGCGTCAGCAGGTCTATCGGCACGGGGAAGACCATCGTGGAGTTCTTGTCGCCGGCCACCTCCTGGAGGCTTTGCAGGAACCGGAGCTGCATGGCCATGGGCTCCGTGGCGATGATCGCGGCGGCATCGTGCAGCTTCTGGGAGGCCTGGAACTCGCCGTCGGCCAGGATGATCTTCGCCCGCCGCTCCCGTTCGGCCTCGGCCTGCCGGGCCATGGCGCGCTGCATCTCCTCGGGGAGATCGATGTGCTTCAGCTCGGTCAGCACCACCTTGATGCCCCAGGGGTCGGTCTGCTCGTCGAGGATCTTCTGGAGGTCGGCGTTGATGCGTTCCCGTTCCGACAGGAGCTGGTCCAGCTCCGCCTGGCCGCATATGCTCCGCAACGTCACTTGAGCCAGTTGCGAGGTGGCGAACAGGTAGTTGGCCACCTCCCGGATGGCCCGGTTCGGATCGAGCACCCGGAAATAGAGCACCGCGTTGACCTTCACCGACACGTTGTCCCGCGTGATAACGTCCTGGGAGGGCACGTCCATGGTGACGGTCCTGAGCTCGATCCGCTCCATCTTTTCGATGAAGGGAATCACGTAGATGAGCCCGGGACCGCGGGCCGTGACCATCCGCCCCAGGCGGAAGATGACGCCGCGTTCGTATTCCTTGAGGATCTTGATGCCGCTGACGGCCAACCCGAGGACGATGATCAGCACGATGGCAATGGGTCCGATTTCCAGCATCCGTTTCTCCTGCGCCTCCCGTCAGCTTTCCCCGGCGCGTTTGACCTTGAGCCTCATCCCGTCGTATCCGACCACTTCGATCCTGTCACCCGGCTCCAGCCGCTCCGGCCCTTCGGCGGTCCAGACCTCGCCGTGAACGAACACCTTGCCCTGGAGGTCCAGGCGCTCCCGGACCTCGCCGACCTCGCCCACGAGCCCTTCGAATCCCAGGGTGGCCTTCCGTCGCTGGGACTTGACCACCAGGACGGTCACCGCCAGCACGCACGCGCTCAGCGTGCCCACCGCCGCGAAAATGATGGCGGGGTCCACCGAGAGATCCGATCCCTCCACGTCGAACAACAGCAGCGAGCCGAGGGCGAGCGCAACCACCCCGCCGATGCCCAGCAGCCCGAAGCTCGGGATGAACGCCTCGGCCACCAGCAGACAGATCCCGAGACCGATCAGCAACAGGCCCGCGTAGTTGATGGGCAGGACCTGAAAGGAGGCCAGCGCCAGCAACAGCGCGATGCCGCCGGCAATGCCCGGGAACAGCGCCCCGGGGTTCGAGAACTCCATGTACAGGCCGAGCATGCCCGCCATCATCAGCAGGTAGGCGACGTTGGGGTGTGCGATGATGTTGATGACCTTCTGCTTCAGCCCCATCTCGAAGCGCAGGACGGACACGCCGTTGAAATCGAGGGTGCGCTTGACGCCGCCCACGTCCGCCTCGCGCCCGCTGGCCTGCCTGAGCAGATCGCTCACGTCCGTGGCGATGATGTCGATGACGCGCTTCTCCAGCGCCTCGGTATCCGTGATGGATATGCTCCGGCGCACGGCCTGGATGGCGAACTCGGTATTGCGGCCGCGCCTTTGGGCGATGGTCTCGCTGAACGAGGCGGTGAAGTTCTCGATCTTCTCGCCCATGACGCCCTTGACTTCCTGGCCTCCGCCCGCCACCGGATGGGCCGCGCCGATGTTGGTGCCGGGCGCCATCGCCGCGATGTTGGCCGCCATGGTGATGAACACGCCGGCCGAGCCCGCCCCCGCTCCGCTGGGCGCCACGTAGACGATGACGGGCAACGGCGCGCTGAGCATCTCCTTGACGATGGAGCGGGTGGAAGACAGCAGTCCTCCCGGGGTGTCGAGCTGGATGATCAGCGCACGGGCGTTGCCCGCGTGGGCGCGCTGGATGCTCTCGCGTATGTAGTCGTTGACGGCCGGGTTGATGCCGCCGTCGATGACGATGAGGTTCACGTGGGAACCGGGGGCCGGCTCCGGGGTGGCGCCGCCCGCGCTTACGGCGGCCCAGGCGAAGCCCAGGAGGAGCAGCATCCCCCACACTTTCGATCCGGACCACGTACGCATCATCCGGGCACCGCCGTCCCGAGCTCCTGCAGGACGCTCTTGATGTCTTCCCATACGAGCCGTTTGTCCGCCGGGTTCCGCAGCAGATAGGCGGGATGGAAGGTCGGCATCAGCGGGATGCCGCGGTAATCGCGCCATTGTCCGCGCAGCCGGGAAACCGGCGCGTTGGACCGCAACAGCGTTTGCGCCGCGAACCTCCCCAGCGCGACGATCACCCGCGGACTCACCAACTCGATCTGCCGGATCAGGAACGGCTCGCACGACGCCACCTCGTCGGGTCCGGGGTCACGGTTGCCGGGCGGACGGCACTTGACCACGTTGGCGATATAGACGTCCTCGCGCCGCAGCCTCATGCCCTTGGTAATGATGTCGGTGAGCAACTGTCCGGCGCGTCCCACGAATGGCTCCCCCTGGCGGTCCTCGTCCGCCCCCGGCCCCTCCCCCACGAACAGGACGTCGGCATCCGGGTCGCCCACTCCAAAGACGATGTGGGAGCGCCCCTGCCAAAGCCCGCAACGGCGGCAGTCGCCGAGAATGTCCCGAAGCTGCCGGAGATCCACGGCCGCCCCGGTCTCGCCCTCGCCCTCGACCTCACCGGATGCCGGCGCCGCGTCTTCCACCGGCGGCCGTGCGGCCGCGGGCAGCACCCGGATGCCGGCTGCCTGGTGCTGTTCGAGGCAACTCCTGAGGGAGGTGGCCGCAACCGCCAACTGCTGCCGTAGCTCAAGCGTGCTCATGGTAACCCGAAACAGCCTCTGTTTTCTGTTTACGCCAAACCGGATGGCATGGCAACGCCGCCGCCGGGCTCTGCGAAACCGTGTGGGGCTCGACGATGGGGTCAGGCGCCGCGGCGCCGGGATTGATTCCTGTACTGGAGGAACCAGTCGTGGATGCGGTCGGCCACGGCGTCCTTGCTCATGACCGGCAGCGGCGTGGCCGTGCCGTCCCGGTCCAGCAGGGTGACGGCGTTGGTGTCCACGTCGAAGCCGCTGCCTTCCTGCGTGACGTCGTTGGCCACCAGCAGATCGAGGTTCTTCCGGTGCAGCTTGGCGCGGGCGTTCTCCACCAGGGACTCGGTCTCCGCGGCAAACCCCACGACGATCTGCTGGCGCTTGCGGGCGCCCAGCTCCGCGACGATATCCGGGTTGGGTACGAACTCGAGGCGAATGGCGCCGCCGTTCCGCTTCATCTTGGTGCCGGAGGCGGAACGCGGACGGTAGTCGGCCACCGCGGCGGCCATGAAGACCGCCGTCGCCGAGTCGAACTCGGCCAGCACGGCCTCCCGCATCTCCTCGGCCGTCACCACGGGCACCGTCCTGACGCCCTCGGGAGCGGGCAGCGCGGTGGGACCGCTGACCAGCGTCACCTGGGCTCCGCGCCGGGCCGCCGCCCTGGCCAGGGCGTAACCCATCTTCCCCGACGATCGGTTGGAGAAGAAGCGGACCGGATCCAGCGGTTCCCGGCTGGGCCCGGCGGTGACGACGATCTTCTCGTCCGTCAGATCCCTGGGCCGGAGCAGCCGGCGAGCCTCCTCGACGATGGCCTGCGGTTCCGGCAGACGGCCCTTGCCTTCGTAGCCGCAAGCCAGATAGCCCGAAGCCGCCTCCATGACATGGTAGCCGGCGTTCCTCAGCTTCGCGAGGTTGGCCTGCACCAACGGGTGCTCCAGCATGTGCACGTTCATGGAAGGGACCACCAGCACGGGCGCCCGGGTTGCGAGCACGACGGTGGTGAGGAGGTCGTCGGCGATTCCGCCGGCGAGCCTGGCGATGACGTTGGCCGTGGCCGGGGCGACCACCAGCAGGTCGGCCCGGTCCGCGAGGTTGATGTGGCCGATCTCGGACTCCTGGGTGAGACTGAAGAGATCGGTGGCCACCGGCGAACCAGAGAGGGTCTGGAAGCTCAGGGGGGTGACGAACTCGGCCGCCGCGCGGGTCATCACGACCCGGACGTCACAGGAGTCCTGGACCAGAAGCCTTACCAGCTCCAGGGCCTTGTAGCAGGCGATTCCCCCGGTCACTCCCAGGACGATGTTCGGCTTCTCCACGGATCCGCTCCTTGATGCCCGATGGACAGAACGCCACGCAAAAGTACCCCATTCATCGAGGGTTTTCAACGTTTGAAAACTCGCGGCGCCGGATGCAACGGGCGTTCAAACGGTTGATTTCAACGGTTCACGGTGGTATTCGGACCAAACCTTTCCGGGACCAGATACCACACCCATGCAAACCCTCCGGTTGTTCGTTCTGCTTCTGCTATTGCCGCTGACCATGCCCCAGCCGGCCGACGCCCAGGTCAACGCCGGGGACACGTCGGATGCCGGGGAACTGAGCACCCGGGACGCGCACTACGATCCGGTGGAGTCGATCAACTACAGGGTCTTCGAGTTCAACTCGGGGTTCGATGCATTCGTGCTGAAACCCGTGGCCCAGGGCTACGACGCGGTCGTCCCAGCCCCGCTGCAGACGGGCATTGGCAATGCCGTCGACAACCTCGGCGTGGTCCGGAAGGTCGTCAACAACCTGCTGCAGGGCAAGCCCCTCGCGGCCGGGCGCGAGACGGCCCGTTTCCTCATCAACACCACCCTGGGCCTCGCCGGGCTCTTCGACGTGGCGGACGGGATCGGCCTGGCGTCCAGCGACCAGGACATGGGGATCACCTTGGGGCTTTACGGGGCCAGCCACGGCGCCTATCTCGTGCTGCCGCTCCTGCCGGTGACCACCGTGAGGGACGGGCTGGGGACGGTGGCGGATTCCCTGATGGATCCGCTCGGGTGGCTGACGCCCTTCTATGTCCCCTTGAGCATCCGTGCCGTGGACACGGTCAACAGCCGCGCACGGAACATGGACGCGTTCGCTGAGCTGAAACGCAGCATCGACCCTTACAGCGCGCTGCGGAACGCCTATCTGCAAATCCGGCAGCACAAGCTCGAAGAGGCCAGAGCCGCGGGGCCGTAGCTCCTCGGGCCGCGGCGCGCCACGGCCGGGGCAGCCTCCTGACGTCACGAACATGGGCAAACCCTCACTCCTTTCCGGCAGGAAGATCGACCCCAGACCCATCGATGCGGCCACCACCATCGTGGATCTCATCGATGACAACTTCGTCTCCTACAACAGCGGCCGCCTCCGGGAAGCCTGTCAGCTCTTCAACGAGAAGATCCTCGCGGAAGACGTGACCGTGGGGCTGAGCATCACCGGGGCGCTCACTCCGGCCGGGCTCGGCATGACCGCGTTCATTCCGCTCATCGAGAACGGCTTCGTGGACTGGATCGTCAGCACCGGCGCGAACCTCTATCACGACACGCACTTCGCCATCGGCCTTTCCATGCACCGGGGCAGCTTCGAGGCGGACGACGTGGACCTGCGGGAACAGGGCGTCGTGCGCATCTACGACATCTTCTTCGACTACGACGTGCTCATCTCCACCGACGACTTCTTTCGCGAGATCCTGAAGGCGCCGGAGTTCCAGAAGGAAATGGGAACCGCGGAGATGCACTACCGGGTGGGCCGGTACCTCGACGAGCGCGAGAAAATCCTGGGACTCGAGCGGCGCTCGCTGCTGGCCGCGGCCTACCGGTGCGGCGTGCCGGTGTACACGTCGTCGCCCGGAGACAGCTCCATCGGCATGAACGTGGCGGCCCTGGCCCTCAAGGGCAACGGCCTGCGCTTCGACGTCTCGCGCGACGTCAACGAATCCGCGGCCCTGGTGCTCGAGGCCAAGCGCGCGGGCGGACGCAGCGCGGCCGTGATCCTCGGCGGCGGATCGCCCAAGAACTTCCTGCTGCAGACCGAGCCCCACATCCAGGAGGTGCTCGGGCTGGAGGAGAAGGGGTTCGACTACTTCATCCAGATCACCGACGCGCGCGTGGACACCGGCGGCCTTTCGGGAGCCACGCCCGCGGAGGCGGTGAGCTGGGGCAAGGTGGACCCGGACCAACTTCCCGACTCGGTGGTCTGCTACGTCGACAGCACCATCGCCGTGCCGTTGATGACGGCCTACGCCATCGGCAAGCGGCCGCCGCGGACCCTGAAGCGGCTCTACGACACGCGCGACCAGGCCCTCGAACACATCGCCGAAGAGATACGGGAGAAGTTCGGCAACGTGCCGCTGGCCCAGCGCTGACGACACCGTTGCGTCCCGGCGGGTCCTCGCCCCGCTCACGCGTGCCACCATGCCCACGCCCCCTACCCCCAAGGCATTCTTCAAGGTCGTGACGCCGGCGGAGGCCCTGGAGCTGCTTCGCCAGGTGTCCGCGGTGGACTCGGAGGTCGTCGACACCGTCGAGGCCCGGAGCCGCGTCCTGGCCGAGGATCTCCGTTCCCGCGCCGACCTGCCCCACTTCGACCGGGCGGGCATGGACGGTTACGCCGTCCTGGCCCGGGACACCTTCGGCGCCAGTCCCGGCCTGCCGGCCTGCCTGACGCTGGCGGGAACCGTGGAGATGGGCCGGGAAGTCACCCGCCGGCTGCTTCCCCGCGAAGCCATGCGCATCTCCACCGGCGGCATGCTCCCGCCCGGGAGCGACGCCGTGGTGATGGTCGAGCACACCGAGGAACCCGGCGACGGCGCGGTGGAGGTCTACCGCGCCGCCTCGCCCTGGCTCAACGTCATACGGATCGGCGACGACATCCGTATCGGCGACCCGGTGTTCCCCCGCGGGCGGCGGTTGCGGGCCCACGACCTCGGCGCCCTGACCGGCATCGGCATCGCGTCGGTCCGGGTCTACCGCAAGCCGCGCGTGACCCTCATCTCCACCGGCGACGAGATCGTCGCCGCGGACCGGGAGCCGCGTCCCGGACAGGTGAGGAACATCAACCAGCATTCGCTGGCGGGGCTCGTCGCCGAGTGCGGAGCCGAGCTCAACGACTTGGGCGTCGTGGCCGACGACGCCGGCGACCTGCGGGCCGCCCTGGCCGAAGGACTGGACTGGGGCGACCTGGTGCTGCTGTCCGGCGGCAGCTCCATGGGCACCCGCGACATGGCGGTGGACGCCATCCGGTCGCTGCCCGATGCCGGGGTCCTCTTTCACGGCATCTCCGTCAGCCCGGGGAAACCCACCATCTACGCCCGGGCCGCGGGGAAACCCGTGCTGGGGCTCCCGGGGTATCCGGTATCCGCGCTGGTGATATTCGACCTGTTCGCGGCGCCCTTGATCCGCGCCCTGGCGGGTGAAAACCCGCCGGCCGCCGGCGCGCGGCGCAACACCGTCCGGGCCGTGATGGACACCAACGTGTCGTCCCAGACCGGCCGCGAGGACTACCTGCGCGTCACCCTGGAACGACGCGGCGAGGTGCTTCACGCCTCGCCGCTGCCGAGCAAGTCGGGCGCCATCTTCACGCTGGTCAAGGCCGACGGCATGGTCCGCATCGACCTCAACCGCGAAGGACTCGAACAGGGGGAGGAGGTGGAGGTGGTGCTTTTCTGATACCCTGTTGCCTAGTGTCCTGTCCCAGGTAATAGTTTACCGATCTGCTTGTCTTTCTTGTCGTCGGCTGCGTTGCTCTTCCTCGCGTGGTGACCGCCACTGCTCGTCATCGCGCCTTGCCGACCACAAGAAATCCTGCGCACCTCGGTAAACGATTACCTGGGACAGGACACTGGACAAGTTCCCGGACACATGGCGCGAAAACGGTACCTCAAGAAAACTCCGCTGGAGCAGGCGCGCGCGCTGTTCCTGAGCCGCGTTGACGAGGCCGGCCTGGAGGACGAGACGGTAGACGCCGGCCAGGCGCTCCACCGCGTCACCGCCGAGCCGGTGTTCGCGAAGCTGTCCTCGCCGCACTACCACGGTTCCGCCATGGACGGGATCTGCGTGCGGGCGGAGGACACCTTCGGGGCCACGGAGTTCGCGCCCCGGGAGTTCCGGCTGCTCACGGACGCGGCCGAGCCGGGCCGCCGTTTCGCCTACCTGGACACCGGCCAGCCGCTGCCGCCCTGGGCCAACGCGGTGATCATGATCGAGCAGGTCCGGGAGGTCGACGGGACCACCGTGTCCATCGACCAGGCCGCCACCCCGTGGCAGAACGTGCGGCTGGTGGGCGAGGACGTGGTGGCCACCGAGCTGCTGTTGCCGCGCAGCCACCGGCTGAGACCCTACGACCTCGGCGCCATCCTGGCGGCGGGCCACACCACGGTGCGGGTCAAGGCGCGTCCCAGGGTGGCGATCCTGCCCACCGGCGACGAGATCGCCGCTCCGGGAGAGCCGGCCGCGGCCGGCCAGATCATCGATTTCAATTCCACCGTGCTGGCGGCCATGGTCACCGAGTGCGGCGGCACGCCCGTCATCTTTCCCGCCGTCCCGGACGACCCCGCGCTGTTGAAACAGGCCCTCGGCGAAGCCTCGAGGGAGCACCACCTGGTGGCGCTCATCGCCGGATCGTCCGCCGGCGAGCACGACTTCACCGCCGAGGTCGTCGACGACGCGGGGGAGCTTCTGGTGCACGGCATCGAGATCATGCCCGGCAAACCCGCGGTCCTGGGAGTGGCGGCGGGCAGGCCCGTCATCGGCATCCCCGGCTACCCGGTCTCCGCCATCGTCGTCGCCCGGGAGATCCTCCAGCCCGCGCTGCAGCGCCTTCTGGGCGCAAGCCCGGCCTCCCCCGTCCGGGTCCGCGCCGTGGCGCCCCGGAAGATCCCCTCCCGGCTGGGCCTGGAGGAGTTCGTCCGGGTCACGCTGGGGAGAGTCGAAGAGAGGCTCATGGCCGTGCCGCTGGCCCGCGGCGCGGGCGTCATCAGCACCATGGTCCGGGCCGACGGCTTTCTGCGGATCCCGGGAATGGTGGAGGGCATCAACGCCGGCGAGGAGGTGGACGTCGAGCTGTTGCGCTCACCCGAAGAGGTGGAACACACGATCCTGTGCACCGGCAGCCACGATCTCTCAATCGGCATGCTGGAGGACCAGCTCAAGCGCCGGGACCCGCGGCTCAAGATCGCCACCGCCAACGTCGGCAGTCTCGGCGGCCTCCATTCCATCCGCCGCGGCGAGACGCACATGGCGGGCACCCACCTGCTGGACCCGGCCACCGGCGCCTACAACGTCCCGGACATCGAGCGGACGATGCCGGGGTTGCCCGTCGTCCTGGTGCACTGTGTCAGGCGCCGGCAGGGGCTGCTGGTCCCCCGGGGCAACCCCAGGGGACTGTCGGGCATCGCCGATCTGGGCCATCCGGGCCTGCGGTTCGTCAACCGCCAACCGGGCTCGGGCACACGGGTGCTGCTGGACTACAAGCTCGCACAACTCGACATGGATGCGAACGCCGTCCAGGGCTACGAGCACGAGGAGTTCACGCACATGGCCGTCGCCGTTGCCGTTGCCAGCGGCCTGGCGGACGCCGGGCTGGGCATTCTGTCGGCCGCCGATGCCCTTGGGCTGGATTTCATTCCGGTAGGCGACGAGCAATACGATCTTCTGATGTTGCGGTCGTTCTACGAGTCGCCCGCCGGAGCCACGCTGCTGGCGGTCGTCCGTTCCGGGGAATTCCGGCGAGCCATGCACTCCCTCGGCGGCTACGACACCGGCAAGACGGGTGAGATCCTTTACGAGCGGGGATGACGAGAGGACGGCTGGATTCGCGATGCTGGTGCCGGGAGCCGGACTTGAACCGGCACAGGCCGAGGCCCGCGGGATTTTAAGTCCCGTGTGTCTACCCATTCCACCATCCCGGCGCAAGACGTTTCCATAACTTAACGCCATTGCCGCCGTCAACCAAGCTTCCCGCGTCTATCCCGCTCACGACTCCTGCCGCCGGCTCATGCGGGCCACCGTCCACCGCCCGCCCACCGTGAGAATCGCCAGGACCACGATGAGCGCGACTCCCAGTGCAGCGGTTTGACCCGGATCCCCGTCTTCCCAAGTGTGCCACATGACCACGGACAACAACCAGTTCTCCCGCGTCGCCAGGATCAACGGAACGGAGAAGTTTCGGAGCGAATGGGACGCCACCCAGATCCAGCCGCCGATGAACGCCGGCAACACCAGAGGGAGGACGATCCGCCGCATGAGGGTCAGCCATTTGGCGCCGGACACATGGCTCGCCTCCTCCAGCTCGACGTGAACCTGGGCGAGGGCGGCGGTCATGCTGCGGCTGCCGAAGGCGACGTAGCTCACGGTCAGTCCCAGCACGATGATCCAGACCGTCCCGTAGAGATGCAGACTGCTCAGCGGCGGCTGAAGATACAGGAACAGGAACGCGATGGCGATGATGACCCCGGGAAGCGCGTGGGGCAGGAACGTGACGGCATCGAGGACCGTCCTTCCCCTGAACCGCTTTCGGAGGATGACCCAGGCGACGACAAGGGAAAGCAGCATGGTCAGGGTGGCGGCGCTCAGGGCCACCACGATCGTGTTGACAGCCGCGTCCAGGACGTCGCTGTCGGTAAAGATCGCCCTGTAGTGATCCAGCGTCAGATCGGACAGCAGTTCCCAGGAGGGCGTCATGTAGACCGGCAGAACGGAGCTCCAGAACAGGACGAAGCTGGGCGCCGCGATGGTCAGGCCAAAGTACAGGAGAAATACCGACAGCGCGGCATAGCGCCATTTTCCCAGCGCCACGAGCCGCGGCCGGTAACCCTTGCCGGTGATGGTGGCGAAGCGCCCTTCCTGTCTCATGGCGTACCGGTACAAGTAGACCAGGAGAATGCTGACCAGAAGAAAGGTGGCGCCCAAAGCGGCGGACAGGCCGTACTCGGGGGGCGTGTACCGCTGGGTGGTGTAGAAGATGTAGGTGGGGAACACGTGAATTCGCGCCGGCAGGCCAATGATCAGCGGGACCTCCAGCGACTCCAGGTGAGTCATGAAACTGTACATGGTGGCCCCGAGGATGGCGGGGGTGAGCAACGGGAGGAAGATTCCGAAGAAGGTCCGGCGGCCGGATGCCCCGGCCACCCGGGCCGCCTCCTCCAGGCTCGGGTCCATGGCCCTGAAGGCTCCCACCATGATGAGGAAGGTGGTGGTGACGCCCCGCAACCCTTCCAGCAGGACCATGCCCCAGAGGCTGTAGATGTTCAGCGGGCCGGTGGCGGTCTCCACTCCGAAGAATCCCAGGACATTGCGCATCCAGACGTTGAAGAGGCCGATCTGGGGCGACAGGAGAAACGTCCAGGACACGGCGAACAGCAGTCCCGGTATGGCCATGGGGACGAGGATCAAGCCCCAGGCGACGTTCCGGAAAGGCATGTCGGTACGTTCGGTGAGGAAGGCGAACAACGTTGCCAGCGCCACCGAGAGGGCCGTGCTGAATCCCGCCAGCAGGGCCGTGTTGAAGAACATGGAGTAGGTTTGCGGGTCCGAATAGGCGCTGGCGTAGTGTTCAAGCGTGAATCCGCCGGGGTCCCATGGATTGCCGAGGCGGAAGCTGAAGACGATGAGGGTGGCGAGAGGGACGATGACGAGCCAGATGGTGAACAGGACGCTCAGCACGGCCACGGAATGCTCTCGCGCCCACCCGAGCCAGCCCGGTGCGCGGCCGGAAACGCCTGGTCCTGGGGATGGCTCCGTCATCTCGACCTCACCTTTTCAGCGAAGGTTCAATGTTGTATGGGACAGGACACTTGCGGGGCTTCTACTACGACCGGAGAGCCCGATTCAAGAGACGCGCCCGGGAACATCCGAAGGGAGTTGTCATGACCATCGAACGGCGATACCAGGAAGTCGACGGGCTCAGGACATTCTACCAGACCGCGGGAAGCGGCCACCCGGTGGTGATGATCCATGGGGGCGCGCCCGGCGTCTGCTCCCTCGTCGCCTGGAAGTTGAACATGGAGCCGCTGGCCGCCTCGGGCCTGTGTCTGTACGCGTTCGACCAGCCCGGGTTCGGACACACCGAAAACCCCACGGACTACTCCATGGACTACAGGGTCACCCACGCGCGCAAGTTCATCGACGCGCTGGGACTGGAACGCTTCCATCTCCTCGGCAATTCCATGGGCGCCTACATCGCGGCAAGAGTCGCGCTGGAAGACCCGCGGGCCGGGCGTTTGGTGCTCATATCCAGCGGCACGTTGTCGCCGACGGGGTCGGCCGCCGCAGTGGCCCAGGGAAAGAAGCACTCCCGGGAGTTGCGGGAATACACCCCTTCATTCGAGAACATGCGGGCGGTGACCCTGAAGACCCTGTTCAGAAGCGAACTGGTCACCGACGAACTGGTGGCGGAACGTTATGAAATGAGCACGGGCTCCCGTTTCGACGCCATCGTGAAGCGGTGGGAGGCGCCTCCCTGGACGCCCGTGGGGGAACGCCTGTCGGAGATCCGGAACCGGACGCTCCTCATCTGGGGAAGGAACGACCGCGGCGTGGCGCTGGAACGGGGTGTCCTGCTGTTCGAAGCGCTTCCAGACGCGGAACTTCACATCTTCAACCACTGCGGCCACTGGGCCTTCTGGGACCAGGCGGAGCGGTTCAACCGGCTCGTCGGCGACTTCCTCGCGGAATAGCCGTACGCCCCCCTCCGTCATTCCCCTACTTCTTTTTCTTGGCGGCCGGGAGTCCGAGCAACTCCTGATACTCCCGGTTGTACTCGTCCCACTTGCGTGCGCACTCCGCTCCGCAAATGGCGATGTACTTCCCCTTGGCCAGGGGGTGCTTCCTGGATGCCGGATCCCAGGGAAACCCGCGGTAGGCGTAGTCTTCGAGCACGCCCTGCCCGCCGGTGGTAATCCACAGGGCCCAGAGCTGCGTCGTCGCCGGCGTCTTCGACCACTTGGCGACGTACAGCCGCGTCCCTATCTCCAGGGGAACGGGATCCGGAAGGACGAACTTGACGTTCTTCACGCCCTTGTCGATCATTCGGTTGGCCGTATGATAGTTGACGCCGCAGGCCAACGGATATTCTCCGGAGGCCACCTTCCGCATGATCGTACCTTGTCCCCGGGTCAGCACGGCGCCGTTGGCAACGACCCCCTTGACCCATTTCAGAATCCATTCACGGGTCTTGGGATCATGTTGAAACGCCTGATACTTGTTGCGCGTGTCGATCAGGAACTTCCCCTTCCACATGGGGTCGAGGCAGGCGTCCCAGCTCGCGGGCTCCTTGCCTTTCGGCACCAGCGTGGGGTTCCAGGCATTGCCCCTGGCATTGCCCGTCGTGGACAGGAAATTGCCTTCGGGGTCCATGCCCCTTGGGTCCAGCTTGGGCCAGCCCGCGGGGATGTGCTTGTTGAGCTCCTCGTAGCTGAAAGGAGGCTTGACGAACGCGCCCTCCTTCCAGTACTGCGCCTGGAACTCGCTGGCGATGTGCATGATGTCGTAAGGCGGGTTCTTGCCCTGCTTGTATTGGATGAGGAACTGCCCGAAGGGTCCGATGCCCACCTCCCGCTTGTACGAGATGCTCTTGATGAACGGGTAGGCCTTGCTGAAGGCGGGAAGCACGTTCCTGGTATCCGGTTTGGGCCAGTCCAGGGACATCCTGAGCTTGCCGCCGGTCTTCGCCATCTCGGCCTTGGACGCCGCCACGAGCTGCTCGTAGGCGTTGCCGGCCCCGAATGCAGACGGCACTGCGAAGAGAAAGAGCCCGACCATTGCCAACGCACACAATCCCTGTTTGCGTGTCTTCATCGTCGTTCCCCCCTTTTCCGGACCTACCTCTGGTACGCCTCCGCGTACCGGAGCACCTTGACCCCCTTGGGCGCCCGCGTGGGACCGTAGGGCGTGCCGCCCTCGATGAACACGCACGCCCCAGCCGTATACAGCGTATCGCCGATCTCCACCTCCCCTTCGAGCACGTAGAACATTTCGTTGAACGGATGGCTGTGCACCGGAATGTCGGTGTCCGGCCCCCAGTGGCGGATCATCACCGAGGGGCCCCCGCCTTCCTTGTTGCTGTAGAGGTGCTTGGTCTGCCCGCGCGCGGTCTCGATCATCTCGACACGGTTCTCGTTGACGCTGTGGACCGCCATGTCTCCTACCCCCTTCAGGATGACGTCGAGCCCTCGAGCTCCTGGCGCTCTGCCTCGGAAACCCACCGCTCATAGGCCGTGATGACCACCCTCTGATTCTTCCCGGGATCCCGCATGACATTCTTGGGATCACGCCCGAGCCGCACGTTCTCCATCTCCCGGAGGTACATGATCCGCAGGCGGATGATGCCGTCGTCGATGGTGGACGAGAGATTCTCCTTCTCCCGGTCCACCCGCGGGCCCAGGCTGTCCACCACCATGCCGTCCTCGATGAAGTGGAGCGGCGGAATCTCGTAGCCGAGAACCGGGTTGTCCGAATCCCGGTATTCCTTGTAGGGCTCGATGAAGTCCCTGGCAGGCCTCCAGCGGGCGCTGAAAGGATCGCCTTCGTACTTGCCGGGATTGTCCGCGGGCTTGAACCGGACCCGCATGAGCAGCGTGTGGGTGTCGTCGATGGGCACGCTCCAGCGCGCCGCCGACACCGGGGTGCCGCCGGACGGACCCTTGAGGTAGCGGCCGCCGCTGCCGCCGCAGCTTATGCCCGGCATCAGCAGATGGTGCTCGCGGTAGTTGAACTCACCGGGCTTGTCCGACTTCCGGTAGGCCTTGTACACCAGGCCCCACCGGGTCTCCTCGAACCCCAGGTCCGGCTCGGTGCTGCGGATGTCCGGCCAGGCGCCGCCGTGGGTGAAGCTCGGATGCACCGGATCGAGGCCGTTCTCCACGCACTGCAGCCAGTTGCAGTCCTGGAGTCCCTGCACGGTGACGTAGGTTTCGCCGTCTCCCACGAGAAAGTCGTAGCGGGGCAGCAGCGGCGCCGGTTCGGGGCCGAGATAGGCGAACACGAGCCCGCCGAGCTCCTCCACCGGGTAGGCGGGCTGGCGGATGCCGTCCTTCAGCTTGCTCTCCGGAGGCTCCCCGGGGGTTTGCAGAACGCGGCCTTCGACATCGTACAGCCAGCCGTGGTACCGGCAGCGCAGGCCGGCCGTCTCCACGTCCCCCAGGCACAGGTTCGCGCGCCGGTGTGCGCAGTATGCCCCCAGCACTCCCGCCCGGCCCTTGCCGTCCCGGAACAGCACCAAGTCCTCGCCCATGACCCGGATGAACGTGGGCCTGTCCTTCAGGTGCGCCGAGATCCCCACCGGCCACCAGTAACGCCGGAGTAACTCTCCCATGGGCGTGCCGCGGCCCGTCTCGGTGAGAATCGCGTTCTCCTGCCGTGTCGTCATCTCCATGACCCACCTCCCGTACCCGGTTCAGTGGCCCGCGGCATGGAAACCGCCTGACAGATGCGCCGGACTCCACGTTCGTGTCATCGTCGCGGTGACCCCCCTATAGGCCAGGCGACCGCGGCCCGTCAAGGACCTGGCGGGCACGGCGTGGCGCCGATCGCCTTCCCCCGAAACCCGCCACAAGGCCGTCGCTCTCGATGACTCCGCCCATGCCCTCGTGGAACTCGCCGAACAACGCGCCGGTGACCTGGCCCGCGGCGCCGCCGTCGGCCACGAACCTGTTCCCGCGCACGACCACACGATAGGTCGCGTCCGCCTCGCGCAACGGCGTACCCGTGCCCGCCGCCCCGGGCGGCTGTCTGCCCGGCCACGACTCCAACGCCGTCAGGCGCAGCGCGCCGTCGAGGGTGTCCGGACGGATCGTGAGCTCCGCCGCGCCGGCGGCGACCTCGCCCTCCCGGGTGAACCCCAGAACACGGCCCGACCAGACGATGCTCCCGGAGAGGCTCCCGTTCTCCACGGCACCGGTCCGCGGCGCCGATCCGGAAGCCCATGGCCGCGCCAGCCCGTTCCGGAGCCCCGCACCGAACCTTGCGTCTCCGCCTCCCCCGCCCAACTCGCCTGCGACATGCGTTGACGTATCCTCCCAGGACTCCAGGCCCTGGGCGATCTCGCTTCGCGTCGCGGATGGTCTGAGCATCCGGTAGGCCGCGAGCAGCGCCGCGCGGTCCAATGGATAGAGTATTTCGCCCCTCCGTATCGAGTCGGACACCGGACGCATCACCGATCCAGAGAACCGTCCGGCGTCGGCGTGCCCACGCCCCAGTGTGTGGAGCAACTCGTGAACCAGCACGAGCAAACGTGTTTCTCCCGTCGCTCGAACCGGATCCACCCACACCCGCCCCGCCCAACTCGACAGGCTCCCGGCATCCAGGTTCCGGATGGACCCGTTGAGAACCGTTTGGCCCGACACGTGCGGCTTCTCCTTCGCTTTCTCCGGCCCCAGCCAGACCTCGGCCGGCGCGAACTGGACCCAAACGTGCCCAAGCGGAACGCCGGGCCTTTCGCACACGAAGCCCTTGCAGAAAGCCTCCAGCCTCTCGACGAATTCCATCGGGACAGGAGCATCGTCGAACCGGAACCGCCCCTCCCGTGGCAGCGCGGCGTTGATCAACTGCACCGCGCGTACGGTCTGGTCCATCATCGCGACGGTTGCTCCCTCCACGACCCTCACGGTCCGTTTCAACCGGAACGCTTTCAAGGGGCCGGGGGTCGTCTCCACCTCCACATCGAGAGAACGGGCCAACTCGTCCCGGTGCACGCCGTCGATGACGCGGCCATACGCCACCCGGACGCCCTCATGGTCACGCACAATGGGGACGGCATCGGCCAGCGGCGCCACTCCGGGGTTCACGTGCAGGGATCGGCCGAGATACGCCAGGGGAGCGTGGACCGAGTCCGCCGGCCGTTGCGGCGGGAGGCGCGGGAGGTTCCCGCCGGAAACGCGCTCCACGGCCTCCAGTTCACGGTTCGCGCCGGGTGCTCCGGGACGGTCCGCACCACAACCGCCCGCGGCCAGCGCCAGCAGCGCGGCAACGGTGAGTTGCAGCATCCGGCGACGCGGTTGTCGAGTGTGGCTTACCGTTGCATGAGACCCGTGCATAACTTGTGTGAAGATGCTAATGGAGGATACGCAAAGGCGAGTCCCCGTGTAAACCGTATTCTCCCGTCCGGAAGGAGGCCCGTGATGAAGCGCGTGGCACACGTCGTCAACCAGTTCTTCGCCGGCATCGGAGGCGAAGAAAAGGCCGATGTCGCCGCCGGTACCCTCGACGCCCTGGCCGGGCCGTCGCGGGGGCTGCAACGGCTGCTGCAGGGCGAGGCCGAGGTGGCGCCCACCATCTACTTCGGCGACAACCACTTTCACGAAAAACCCGAGGAAGCCCGGGCCGCCCTCCTGAAGGAGATCCAGGCGGCGGAGGCGGAGGTGATCGTGCTCGGGCCGGCGTTCAATGCCGGCCGCTACGGTCTGGCCTGCGTCGAGATCGGCCACATGGCCGCGTCCGAGCTGGACCGGGTGTGCGTCACGGCCATGCACGAGGACAACCCGGCGGTGGACACCTACCGCGGATACCACGACCCTCGGCTGTTCCTCTTCCCCACCGCGGAGACCGCCGGCGGCATGGGCAAGGCCCTGGAGGATCTGGCGCGGTTCGTCCTCGAGCGGCTCCGGGAAGAGCCCCTGGGCGCGGCGGAGAACGAGGGCTACCTGTCCCGGGGCATCCGGATCCAGGAACGGAGCGGCAGGACCGGAGCCGACCGCGCCCTCGACATGCTGCTGGACAAGATCGAGGGCCGGGCCTTCGCCACCGAGATTCCCATGCAGACCTGGGACCGGGTGGCGCCAGCCGCCGCGGTGCCAGAGGTGGGGAAGGCAAAGATCGCGCTTGTCACCACCAGCGGGGTGGTGCCGTGGGGAAACCCCGACGGCTTCAAAACCTTCCGCAACACGTTCTGGCGCAAGTACCCGGTGGCGGAGCTCAAGACCATGGAGCCCGGCATGTGGGAAGCGGTGCACGGCGGCTACAACGTCGCCAACATGAATGCGAATCCACTCTACGGGGTTCCCTTGGACGCCCTGCGGGAGCTCCAGCAGGAAGGGAAATACGAGGACCTCTACCCCGCCTACTACGTCATCCCCGGCAACCAGGGCTCGCCCGCGGCCATGCAGCGGGTGGGGCAGGAGATCGCGGCGGAGATCAAGGCCAACAGCGTGGACGCCGTGCTGTTGGTGAGCACGTGAGGCACCTGCAGTCGCAGCGGAGCTGTGATCAGTAAAGAACTGGACCGTGCCGGAGTTCCCGTGTCGATGATCAGCGCCATGTTCCCGCTGGCGGAGCAGGTGGGCGCCAGCCGCATCGTCAAGGGCGTCAAGATTCCCCATCCCTGCGGCGACCCGAGCCTGCCGTCGGAGGTCGACGAGAAGCTGCGCAAGTCCATCGTCGAGACTGCCCTCAACGCCCTCGAGGAGGAAATCGAGGAGAGCACCGTGTTCACGCCGGAAGCGGCATCATGAGCGGCGGCCGGCACGCCACGCCGCTGGAGCTGGCGGACTTTCCCGTAGAGGATCTTCACTTCGGCGGGAAGCTGAACTACGCCGGCCGGAACCTGGAGGTGGCCGAGACGGAGCTGGTGGAGATCGCTTCACGGGATCCCAGGATCCTCTCCGCCAGGCTCGACATCGTGCGCCCCGGCGAGCGCGCGCGGGTGACCGGCATCCGTGACGTGGTGGAGCCCAGGGTCAAGGTGGACGGCACCGGCCAGGTGTTCCCCGGGATCACCAACCCGGTGGTTCCGGTAGGCGCCGGCCGCACCCACCGGCTGTCCGGCATGACGCTCATCACCACGGCCGAATACGAGGGCACCATCCGCACCGGCACCACCGCCCAGCGAAGCGCCATCCTCGACATGTGGGGGCCGGGGGCGGAGCTCACGGGCTTCAGCCGGTTCCCGGGCCTCGTGCTGACTTTCCGGCTCCCGTCGGACCTGATCGAGGCCGAGGCCCATCAGGCGATCCAGGGCGCCGAGTACCGAGTGGCGCAACGGCTTGCCGAGGCCACCGTCGCCGCCGAGCCCGCCGACGTCCACACGCACGGCGCCGACCACGGGAACCCGCGCCTGCCCAAGACCGTGGTCATCGTGGGCTGCATCACCGAATCGGAGCATCTGCCCTCCGGCCTGGGATACTACGGACTGCCGGTACGCGAGTCGTTGAGCACCGTGGTTCACCCCAACGAGTTGCTGGACGGCGCGGTCACGGGCAGCACCATGAAGACCATCGCCTACTCTCCCACCACCTGGGACTGGCAGAACCAGCCGCTGGCCTTGAGCGTGTCCCGGGAGCACGGCCGCCGGCTCGACTTCGCCGGCGTGGTGCTGCAACGCATACGCTTCGAGAGCTTCCAGGAGAAGGAAGTGGCGGCGCACAACGCGGCGCAGGTGGCCCGGGCACTGGGCGCGGAGGCGGCCCTGGTCACCTGGATCGGCTCCGGCAACGCCTTCCTGGAGGTGATGCTCACCGTGCGGGCGTGCGAGGAGAAGGGAATCAAGACGGTGCTGGTCACCTATGAGTACGGCGGCAAGGACGGCGTGGACTCGCCGCTGCTGTTCTACGATAACACGGCCGACGCGGTGGTGAGCACCGGCAGCCGCGACCTTGCCCTGGAGTTGCCGCCGGCGGACCGGGTGGTGGGCGCCTACGAACGGCTCCAGGTCCTCAACTACCCCGGCGCCCCCGTGGTCTCGGCCCTCGACGCCATGAGCCTTGACGCCGTCGACGCCATCATCGGCGGCACCGATCTGTGGGGCGGCCGGGACTGGACCTGCCGGGCGCACTGAATTCGCGCCGGTGCCGTAGAGGTCGGACGCCCGATGCGGGGCTTGCGGACCGCGCCGGGGAAGGAAACACCATGCCCGTTGAAGTCGTCTGCATCGACCACGTCTTCATCCCCGTCCGGGATCTTGCCGCGGCCGAAGCCTTTTACGACGAGGTCATGCCGGTCCTGGGCTTCCGGAAAGGTCCGGTGTCCGACAAGGTGTCGCCGCGCGCGCGATACGACAACCGGCACCTCACCTACTGGATCGTGCTTCATGACGATCCGGGCGCACCGACTGAACCACGCTCCAGCTCCGGGTCCCCGTCCCATCTGTGCTTTCGCGTGGTGGACGAACAGGCCGTGGACCGGGCCTGCCGGGAGCTTCGGGCCGCTGGTATCGAGGCAACCGAGCCGCGGGCCCATACCCAGTACTCCCCGGACTACTACGCGACTTTCTTCTCGGATCCCGACGGACTGCTGCTGGAGGTCATCAACTTCAACGCCAGACGCCGCCGGCGCATGTTCGATTGGGACGCGGAGGGCAAGGAGTCATGACCCGGCACAAGGCCCCGACTTCGCAATTCCCGTCATTCCCGCACCGCCTTCCGTCATTCCCGCGAAAGCGGGAATCCAGTGGGGTGGAGGGGCGCTACAGCGGCGTTTCTCCGCCTCGCCCCTCCTGGATTCCCGCTTTCGCGGGAATGACGGAAGGCGGTGCGGGAATGACGGAAGGCGGTGCGGATACACGAATCGATACGGATAAGGGCGGATTCGAGGCCCGCCCCACCAACGCATGAAAGGGAGGGAACAAGCCATGAGCACAAAGATCAAGCACTTGGCCATCGTCAGCGAGAACTACGCCATCGAGGAGAAGTTCTACCAAGCCGTTTTCGGCATGACGACCGCCGCGCGGGCCCGGATCGAGAGCGCCTCGGTGGTGAGCGACGGCTACGTGGGCATCAACATCAATCCGCGGCGGCCCGGGCGTCAGGGCGGGTTCGACCACTTCGGTTTCGAGGTGGACGACGTTGAAAGCGTTGCCGCCCGCATGCGCGAGAAGTATCCAGAGGTCCAGATCCTCAAGCGGCCGGGCAACCGCCCCTTCGCCGGCCTGAGCACCCACGATCCCGCGGGCAACGTCTTCGACCTCTCCCAGGAAGGGATGGAGAACCGCACGGACGTGTACGTGGACGGCGACCGGCAGGCCGACCGCCACGTCAAGCACTTCGTGCTGCGCGCCGTGGAACCGGAGCGGGTGGCCGGATTCTACCGGGACGTCTTCGACCTGTTGGAAACGGAAAAACCGGCGGACGATCCCAACACCTACCTGACCGACGGCCGGGTCACCCTCATCATCGCGCCCTGGAAGATCTCCGACTACGCGGGCACCGGCATCGAACGTCCGGCGCTGGACCACATCGGCTTCAAGGTGGAGAGCGTGCAGGCGGTCAGGGACCGGCTCGAAGAGCTGTCCAGGCGCAATCCCTACCTGAGCCCGGGCCCGGTAGGCGGGGGCTCGGAGGCGGAGGCGCGCCTGGACCTGTTCGCCAAGTGCAAGTTCGGCGAATACCAGCTCGCGGATCCGGACGGCGTGATGATCGACATCAGCGAGAGCTGACGCATCACGGGGAGCAAGACGACCCGCCCTCGACGCTGACAGCACACCGGTTTCGGAAGGAGATGTGACATGACACGCATTCTTTCAGGGACGATCCTGGCATGCGCCGTGTGGGCGCTGGCGACGGCGCCCGCGCTGGCCGACGTATCTTTCGACGGCAAGACCGTGAGGGTGATCGTCGCATCCAATGCCGGCGGCGGCACCGACCTCGCCGGACGGCTCATCAACCGCTTCATGAAGAAGTACCTGCCCGGAGACCCGCGCTTCGTGTACCAGTACATGGGCGCCGGCGGCGGCAAGATCAAGGCGGCCAACTATCTCGCCAACCGCATCAAGCCGGACGGCTTGACGCTCATGAATACCGACTCGAGCCCGCTGCAACCCCACGTGCTGCGCAGGAAGGTCATCAAATACGACCCGCGCAATTTCATTCCCATCGGCGGCGTCCATCGCGGCGGCAGCGTGCTGTTCATCCGCAAGGACGCCCACGAGCGGCTGACCGACAAGAACGCCGCCAAGGTCAACGTCGGCGGCACCAGCGGAGCGCGGGCGTGGCAGGCCATGAACGTGTGGGGCGCGGAGTTCCTGGGATGGAACCTCAAGTGGATCGTGGGCTACCCGGGCACCGGCGCGCTGGTCAAGGCCATCAGCCAGGGAGAGATAGACGTCCTGGGCACCCAGAACGCCTACATCATCAACGAGCTCAAGGAAGCGGGCGTCATCGACCTCATCGCCCAGGAAGGGACCCGCGACGCCGAGGGCTACTCGCCTCGTTCGTCCTTCAAGGACGTCGCCATCTTCCCGGAGCTGATGGCGGAGAAGAACGTCGGCAAGCTGGCCATGGCGGGCTACGAGTCATGGATGGGACCCTCCACCGTGGACAAGTGGCTGACGCTGCCTCCGAAGACCCCGCCGGAGTACGTCAATGCCTACCGCGATGCTTTCCAGAAGGCCGTGAACGATCCCGAGTTCCTCAAGATCGCGCGCAAGCAGTTCAGCATCGACCTGACCTCCATGACCGGCAAGACGCTGGAGAAGCGCATCGTCCAGATCGTGGACGCGCCCAAGGAAGCCCTCGACTACGCGTCGAAGCTGCGCAAGAAGTACGACGTTCCCGAACGCTGACCGTCAAGGAAACCTTGATCCATCGGCGTCCTTCGACTTCGCTTGGCGACCCTCAGGACGACCGGCTCTGTCCCGGTCGTTCCGAGCGTCGCAGAGGCTCGCAGCGACGGCATGACCGCCGCAGCCGGATGCCGTGATGCTTGAGGCCGCGTACCAGGGCCTTCTGGGCATCCTGGAGCCCCAGGCCATGCTGCTGATGGTGGGGGGCGTCCTGCTGAGCAGCGTGTTCGCCGCGCTCCCGGGCGTCGGCGTGCTGCTCATCCTCACCGTCGTCCTTCCCTTCAGCCTGACCATGAGTCCCTACCACGCCATCGCCTTCCTGCTGGGGATGGGCGCGGTGTCCAATACGGCCAACACCTTCCCCTCGGTGCTCATCGCCGTGCCCGGCAGCGCCGGGTCCCAGGCCACGATCCTCGACGGCTACCCCATGGCCCGCAAGGGCGAGGCGAAGCGCGCCTTCGGCGCGGCGTTCATGGCGTCCGCCGTCGGGGGCGTGCTGGGCGCCATCGTGCTGCTGGCGTCCCTTCCGGTCCTGCGCCCGCTGGTGTTGAGCTTCGGCTCCCCGGAGTTCTTCGTGCTGGTGTTGTGGGGCCTGAGCGCCATCGGCGTCCTCAGCGGCAAGGCCCCCGTCAAGGGGCTCATGGCGGCCATCCTGGGGCTTCTCATCGCCACCGTGGGGGTGGACGAGAAGACCGCCATCGAGCGCTTTTCCCTGGACACCGCCTACCTGTGGGACGGGGTCAACGTCATCCTCATCGGCCTCGGCCTCTTTGCCGTGCCCGAGCTGGTGGACCTGGCCGTGCGGCGGACCAGCATCTCGGAAACGGAGAACCTCGGCAGCGGTCTCGTGGAGGGCATGAAGGACGTGTTCCGCCACTGGTGGCTGGTGGTGCGTTGCAGCGCCATCGGCGTGTGGGTGGGTGTGCTGCCGGGCCTCGGCAGCAGCGTCGCCGACTGGTTCGCCTACGCTCACGCGGTCCAGACCGAGAAGCAGAGCGAACGCTTCGGCGCCGGCGACGTGCGCGGCGTCATCGCCCCCGAAAGCTCCAACAACGCCAAGGAGGGGGGCGCGCTGATTCCCACCATTGCCTTCGGCATCCCGGGCAGTACCTCCCTGGCCATCATACTGGCGGCCTTCGTGTCCGTGGGCATCCACCCGGGCAGCCGGATGCTCACGGACCAGCTCCACCTGACACTGGCCATGGTCTGGGTGCTGGTGTTGTCCAATCTCATGGCCACATCCCTGGCCATGGGCTTTGCCGGGAGCTTCGCCCGCCTCTCGCTGCAGCCCTTCTACGTCATCGTGCCGGTCACCCTGATGCTGTGCGCCTCGGCGTCGTTCGCCGCCAGCTACGCCCACGAGGATTTGTACGCGTTCCTGATCTTTTCCGCGGTCGGCTACCTCATGAAGCTGTTCGACTGGCCCCGGCCCCCGGTGCTCGTGGCCGTGGTCCTGGGCTTCCAGATGGAAACCTACCTCTGGCTCTCCATCGCCCGGTACGACTTCGCCTGGCTGCTGCGCCCTTCCGTGCTGCTATTGCTGGCGCTGGTGGTCTTCACCCTGCTGCTGCCGGCGATCCGGAAGCGGCGTGAGCAGGCACGCGACAACGCCCCCGTCGAAGCGCCGGACGATCCCCGGCTGAACATCGGCAACAGCCTGTTCTCGCTGTGCTTCGTAGCGCTCCTGGCCTGGGCCGTGAGCCTGTCGCTGGAATGGCCCCTGCGGAGCGCGCTCATCGTATACTCCCTGGCGGGGGTCGGCATCCCGCTCGCGCTGCTGCAGATCGGACTGGATCTGCGGCGAATCCGCCGGCACCGGAACCTCGTCGCCGCACCCGAGGCCCCGGTCGGCCCCCCCGACGTCCTGCGCCGCACCACGGAGGTCCTGCTCTGGATCGTCGCGCTTGCAGGCGGCATCATCCTCATCGGCTTCCACGTGACCCTGCCCCTGTTCACCGCTGGCTATGCGTTCGTCTACGGTGCCCGCTGGCACGTGGCCGTGCTATTGGGAGCGTTGGCCGAAGGCTACCTGTATCTGGTATTCGATGTGTTGCTGCACGTTCTGTGGCCCGAGCCGCTCCTGCTGTCGAGCTGGAGCTGACAAGTCGCCGCAAGATCTCTGTCTGAAGAAGAACGCACGTCCGATGGCTGCCAAGAGAAAACGCACGAGCAGAAAGAGAAGGCAGGGAGGCCGCGTCTGGCTCCTGCTGCCAATCGTCATACTGGCCGTGTTGCTGGGATGGCTCTATCGAGACGAGATCATGGGCCTCGCCACCTTCCGGTTCAAGGGAATCGACTTCACGGGTCCCGCCGGGGAGACTCCCACCGGCGGCAAGATCAAGGAGAGTGAACGGAAGGAGCTGGAGAAGATTCTCCGGAACCAATGACTCCGGGACTCCCCTCCGCTCCCTTCCTTCGGCGGGCCTAGAGCCCGCTGGGCAGGTTGTAGAAGCGCTCGGCGTTGCCGGACAGCACCGCGGTCTTGTCCTCCTCGGTGAGCTCCTCGCTCTCCATGACCTCGCCCAGCTCTTCCTTGCAGAACTCGTTGTTCACTTCGTGGGGGAAATCCGAGGAGTATACCCACGGCTTGTTCCCCACGGTCCTGATGGCGTGGGCCAAATCCGGCTCGTGGCCTTCGCAGCCCACGAAGATCCGGCCCTCCTCGATGTGCCGTTTCACGTAGTCGCTGACCGCCTCCCCTTCCTTGAGCTGCAGGAACTCGGCGCGCGGATCGTGCTGGATGTGGGTCTCGTAGGAACGGTCGAAGCGCTCGAGACACATCAGCAGCCAGGCAACGCCCCCTTCCAGGAAGCCGATGCGCACGTTGGGGTACTTGTCGAAGATGCCGTTGAAGACGATGCCGCCGAAGGAGATCATCTGCCCGAAGGGGTGGCCCAGCGCGTGGACCGGGGCGTACGGGTGCAGGTCGTCCATGCCCAGGTTCTCGTGCGCGCCGCCGTGGATGCCGAGGCAGCAGCCCAGCCGGTTGGCTTCTTCGTAAATCGGCCAGTAGTACTTGTGGCCGAGGTGCAACTGGATTCCCGTGGACGGCAGCATGGCGCCGCACATGCCTAGTTCCTCCACCGCCCGTCGCAGCTCCTTGACCGCCTCGTCCGGCTCCTGCAACGGGATCAGCGCCACGGCTTGGAACCTCGGGCTCTTGTGGATGTAGTTCTCGGCGATCCAGTCGTTGTAGGACCGCGCCAAGTCGATGGCCCAGTCCTGGCTCACCACCTTGCCGTAGGACAGCCCCACGGTGGGATACAGGACCGTCCGTTCGATGCCCACGTCTTCCAGGAACTCCACCCAGCCCTCGAAGCCCACCTGCTGGAACGAGCCCTCCGGCAGCTTGTGCGCGTTGGCGGAATGCAGGTGGTCGAGGGGCGGAAACGGGTTGGACCAGCGCATCTGCTGCTGGACCGCTTCCGGAAAGCGGCTGGTAATGGCCTCCATGTCCTCCACCACGTGACCGTCGCCGTCAATGATTCGATACTTGTTCCCCATGGGTAACCCTCCCTGTTGGCCCGGATTGTTGGCGGAGCCGGCGCCATCCCGCGGCGCAGGTGATGCCGAATCGGTTTGTTGGGGTATTAGCCCGCTCCATGAGGCTTGTCAACAAAATCACCCGTGCTCCCCTGCGAGTCTGCCCGCCTTCGGGGACCGGTGGCACCGGGGCCCGGAACCCGTGGGCGTTGACACGTCGCCGGATGTATGCGTCAATCCCACCATCCTCGGAAACCCTGCACCGGATCGGACACGGAAGCCATGAGTTCCAGGCCCTTGCTCCTCCTCACGTGGGCGGCGTGTTGCGCGGCGATGCTCGCCGCCTGCGCCCCGGTGAACCTGAACGAAGGCCCGCAGGAAGGTTTCACCAGCCGCATGGTCGCGGTGCTGAACCGCCTTCCGGAGTCCGGCAAGAACCGCGTCATGGACGAGATGGAGCAGACCGCCGGCAGGAGGCCCGTTTTCAGCCGCACCTCCCGCACCGTCTGGAGCGCCAGCGTCACCCAGTCCTCGAGGAACCGGGCAAGGGGCAAGGGGCCAGGGTCGGCGGCTCCGGCGACGCATCCGCGAGAACAAGATCATCGACGCGCGATACGAGGGCGCCCAACTGGTGTTCGACTACAGAAATTCCGCTTCCAGGGTCCGGGGCACCACGGCGCGAGAGCCCGGGTCGCCGGGTTACCGCGTCGCCGTCGGATCGGTGCCGGGCGTGGCCGGATGGAAGGGCGTCGAATATTTCGTCATCAACCGCGCCAAGGGATGGTACTACTCGGTCCTCCTTTCGGACATCCGTGACAACGACGACGACGACTACATGGCCCTCGGCGTCTGGTTCTGGCTCGGCGACCTCGACAACCCCGGCGACCTCCGGAAGCCTCATGTCACCGCGGTCGCCAGCGGCAGCGATCCGTTCGAGACCCGGAACCGGAACGCTCTCAAGGGCCAAGTCACCTACGAGGGCTACGCCACGGGTGTGTATGCGGCGAAGGAAGGGACGCCGGCGTTCCGTTACTTCAAGGCCGACGTGAGGCTGACGGCGGACTTTGACGGGAAACGCGTCTGGGGCATCATCATCAACGGCGCCAACACGTCCACTGGCGAGGCGCTGTTCGGCCAAATGGAACTGAAGAGCGCCCCCATGCGCCCCGGTATCCGCACGCCTGCCACCACCCTCTTCCAGAGCCGGTTGGTGGGCGCCGTGGACGCCGTTTCCGTCGCCGGCAACTGGGGCGGCCGGTTCTTCGGCAACGGCGACCTTCCCACCGAACTGCCGACCTCCGTGGGCGGTACCTTCGGGACTGCAAGCGCCGGCGACGCCAAGGTAACCTTCATCGGATCCATCGCCGCGTACAGGGAGGAGGCCGCCCAGCGGAAGAACCTTGCGCCCTTTATCGTTTCCCGTTAGCGCGCCGCGCGCCGACCCCGGGAACCACGGACGGTCCGGGCGCGCGCCCACGGCCACGGAGCATCCATGAGTGGGCTCAACCTCGGCTCCCTCGGGGGTCTGATCGCACTGGCATTTCTGGCCTGGGCCGCGGGCGGCTTCAGGCGTCCCGTTCCCTGGCACACCGTGCTCACGGCCGGAGGCCTGATGCTGGTCCTCGGCGCGGTGGTGTTCTGGCTCCCGTGGAGCCGCACCGCCCTCGTCTGGGTCAACGACACCATCATCGCGGTCCTCAGGGCCGGGAACGAAGGCGCGCGGTTCCTGTTCGGCCCGCTGGCCCTCAACCCGGGGGAGACCACCGCCGGAGGATCGCCGTCGGTGGGCTTCATACTGGCGGCGCAGGTGCTGCCCGCGGTGGTGTTCTTCGCCTCGCTCATGGCCGCGCTCTATCACCTGCGCATCCTGCAGCCCGTGGTGAAGCTGTTCGCCCTGCTGTTCCACAGGACCATGGGGCTCTCGGGGGCGGAGTCCCTGGCCGGCTCGTCCAACATCTCATCGGCGTGGAGTCGGCCATGACCGTGCGCCCCTATGTCGACCGCATGACCCGCTCGGAACTGCTTACGCTCATCACCTGCGGCATGGCGACGGTGGCGTCCACCACGCTGGCGCTCTACGTCCTGTTCCTCAAGGACAGCTTCCCGCTCATTGCCGGACACCTGGTGTCCGCCTCGGTCATGTCCATTCCCGCGGCGGCGCTGGCCTCCAAGCTGATCCTGCCGGAGACGGCGGTGCCGGAGACCCTGGGGGCCGTGCCGCCCATGGCCGACGATCAACGCAAGCAGAACACCATGGCCGCGTTGATGGACGGATCCTGGGAAGGGCTCAAGCTGGCCGCCGGAATCGCCACCCTGCTCATCGCCGTGTTGGGTTTCGTCGCACTCATCGACTACGGCCTGATCCGGCTCACCACGCCGTTGAGCGATGCGCTGGCGGGACCGGTTGACCTGCGCCGCATCCTGGGATGGCTGTTCACGCCGCTCGCGTGGCTGCTCGGCTTGCCCGGAACGGATCTCGTCTCCGCCGGCCGCGTGCTCGGAGGAAGGGCCATTCTCACCGAAGTGGTGGCCTACCAGGAACTCGGGAGGCTCGGCGCCGAAGGAGCGATCTCGCCTCGCGGCATCCTGGTCCTCTCCTACACCCTGTGCGGTTTCGCCCACGTGGCCTCGGTGGGGGTCTTCATCGGCGGCATCGGCGCGCTGGCGCCTGCCCGCCGCGGCGAGCTTTCCTCGCTGGGCATCCACGCCCTGGTGGGCGCCACCCTGGCGACGCTCATGACCGGCGCCCTCGCCGGCTTCTACTACTATGGCCAGAAAGGGCTCCTCGGCGTCTGAGCGCCGCCGCCCGCCCCCTGGCCCTTTGAGATTCAACCGACGGAGGCCCTTCAATGACGCGACCGACCGGCGCCTGGGCGCCGCCCGACACCATCCCTCGTCCCGACGTGGTCAGGCTGTCCGAGGAGACCCTGGCCCTGCCCGACCTCCCGGTCACCCACCGCGAGGACATCTTCCGCATCCAGGCCCTGGAAATGGACTGGGACATCGGCACCATGACCTACGAGCCCGAGGACCCGGACCGGGTCCCCATGGCCCCGGACGGGCGACGGGCCGGCATCTTCCTGCTTCACGGCGGCACGTCCGACTACAAGTCGCTGGAGCCGGTGGCCCGGATGCTCGCCATGAAGTTCGGCTTCAAGGTCACGCTGATGACCTTTCCCGGACGCCTGTACCTGCTGGACCCCTCCCGCGACTGGCCCGGCGACACGCTGGAGCCCGACGGAACCGGGCGGACGCCGCTGTGGACCCGGGAGACCCGCATTACCGCCGACCAGTACGAGGTGGCGCGCGACGAGGCCCGGCGCGCCAGCTACGGCACCGTGATCTCGCTGGTGGCCCGGGAGGGAACCGAGTTCTACCATCGCATGGCCGCATGGCCCGTGGCCTTCGAGGAAGCGCTGCGGGAGAGCTGCCGCCGCGAGTTCCCCGAATCCGGGTACTCGCTCTACGTGCACGGGCACTCCACCGGCGGACCCTTCGCGATGATCACGGCCCAGCGGGTGGCCAACGTCGCCGGCGTGCTGGGGTACGGCTCGTCGACCTTCGCCTACATCTACACCGCCACCACCGGCGACCGGTGGGAATTCCCGTTCAACCACCTGCGGCTGCGCACATGGCGCGACACCGCCCGCTACCTCTACGAAGGGCTCAAGGACAAGGGCTACGGCCTGCCCATGCTGATGGAGCTGACGATGGAGAAGTGGGAGGCGTCCCGGAAACGCACCAATTTCAAGGCCGAGGACTTCGTCCACAAGAACGGCGCCGGCGCGCTGGAACAGGCGGCCCGGGTCACCGCCAAACGCCTCAAGCTTGGCGCCGCGGAGGAGAAGGCACTCGTGGCCCGGTATCTCGGCTACCTGCGGGAGCTCTCCGGCCCCGGCGCCAAGCCGGTTCCTTCCGTGCTCTCGCTTCACGGACTCGACGACGACACCGTAACGCTCCAGCGTTGCTGCGACTCGCTGCCGCTCTACGCGGCCATGGACCCCGCGCCCAAGGTCGCCTGCGTCTCGCTGGGCGCCGGCATCCACACCTGGGGCCTGACCTACGACGACCTCCCGCGCGGCATCATTCCCCCGGTGTGCCGTCTCTGGCACGACGCCATCGTCGGAGGCTACTTCGAGCCGTGATCCGTGTCGGTGGGGCTCCGGGGTCAAGCCCCGGAGCCACGAGCCACGCAGTTCGACGGCCTTTTCCCGAGCCGTGGCCTCCCCGCCCGTCACCCCGGGCCTGACCCGGGGTCCACAGGCCATGCTGTTCGATGGCCTTTTCCCGAGCCGTGGGTTAGTCTGGAAATTGACGATGAGCACAAGCCCGCAACCAGGACGCAAACCCTCGTGGCTCAAGGTCCGGCTGCCTTCCGGCGCCGCCTACAACCGCCTCAAGGACAACTTCCGCGGGCTGAAGCTCCACACGGTGTGCGAGGAGGCCCGCTGCCCCAACCTGGCCGAGTGCTGGCAGTCCGGCACCGCCACCATCATGATCCTCGGGGACGTGTGCACCCGCGGGTGCCGGTTCTGCGCCGTCAAGACCGCCAGGACCGGCACGCCGGTGGATCCCGACGAGCCCGGACGCGTGGCGGAGGCCCTGGCGCGGATGAACCTCCGCTACGTGGTCGTCACCTCCGTGGACCGGGACGACCTGGAGGACGGCGGCGCGGGAGTCTTCGCCGACACCATCCGTGAGACCCGGCGCCGCTGCCCGGACCTGATCATCGAAGCGCTGATCCCGGACTTTCACGGCGACGTCGCCGCGCTCCGGAAAGTCGTCGACGCCGCCCCGCAGGTCATCGGCCAGAACGTCGAGACCGTCCAACGCCTCACCCGCTACGCCCGGGACGCGCGCTGCGGCTACGAGCAGACCCTGGACGTGCTGGCCAACGTCAAGACCCTGAACCCCCAAGTCTACACCAAGAGCGCGATCCTGCTGGGCCTGGGTGAAGAGGCCGACGAGGTTCTGGAAACCATGCGGGACCTGCGTGAGCGGGACGTGGACATCCTCACCCTCGGCCAGTACCTCCAGCCCACCAGGAAACACCTCCCCGTGGCCGAGTTCGTGCACCCGGACCGCTTCCGGGCCTACGAAGAACAGGGCGCGCGGCTCGGCTTCCGCTACGTCGCGGCCGGCCCCATGGTGCGAAGCTCCTACCGGGCGGCGGAGTTCTTCGTCGAAGAGATGCTGGGCTCCCAGTGTCGTGTCCCCCGTAAATGTTGACAAAGATGCGCAGGATTTTTCGTTGTCGGCAAGGCGCGATGACGAGCAGTGGCGGTTACCACGCGAGGAAGAGCAACGCAGCCGACGACGAAAAAGACCAGCAGATTTGTCAACATTTACGGGGGACACGACACTAGGCCGGAGCCAGCTCCGGCTCCATCGGGTAGGTGGAGAGGATCTCCGCCCCGTCGGCGGTGACCCGGAGCAGGTGCTCGAGCTTCACCGGGTGGTGGTTGATCTCCAGGGCGATGATCATGTTCTCTTCCAGTGAGAGCTCGTACTCCGGCGGGTCGTAGCCTCTGAGCCACGGCGCCTCGTAGATGCACATGCCGACGCCGTGGAAGCCGTCCAGACCCGGAAGGCGGGAGGTCGAGTCCTTGCCGAAGCGCTCGAACAGCGGGGTGCACGTGCCGGGCCGGACATAACCCATCGCTTCCTGCAACGTGGCGTAGGCCTCGGCGTAGCGGTCCTTGTCGGCCTGGGAGGGGGTGCCGTGGCAGAAAGTCCGGGCGAAGTCGCTGTAGTAGCCGCCGGGGCCGGACACGGTGGCGTCGCAGATGACCAGGTCGCCCTCGGTCATCACCAGGTCCATGCCCATGGGCTCGCGATGCGGCCGGATGGCAATCTGTGAGGAATCGAAGATCGAGATGAACTCGCTGCCGGCCTCGAAGCCCTGCTCCAGCAGGTACTCGAGCATCATGCGGCTCAGCCGCTCTTCCACCACCGGCGGCTTGCGGATGGCCTCGCGTACGAGGTCGTACCCGCCCTCCTTGGCGCGACTGGTCCAGCGGATGAGCTGCACCTCGTCCTGGGTCTTGACCACCCGCGACTCGCCCAGCCCCGGAAGCCCGTCCACCACGTCAAGGCCCTTGTTCCGAAGGAGATCCACCGCGCTCAGACACAACGCGTCGATGCCGACACGCTCGCCGTTGAGGCCCATGTCCGCCAGCCCCTCAACCACGAGGTCGACGAAGTGCCCGGTGGCTACCGGCGGGCGCATGCCGAACATGTAGGCCCCAAAGCCCTGGATCGCCCCTCCCTTCTTGAGCCCGGCGGCGCGCTCGCTGCCCATCAGGCGCTCGTACACCACCGGCTCGCCTTCGGCCGGCACCAGCGCGAAGCGCTGCACTCCGGCGGCGCGCAGATTGAGCCACAACACCGTGTTGGTGGCATAGCGGATGTTGAGCGGGTCGGTCAGCAGCAGCGCGCTCAGTCCCCGGGCCCGCATGATGCCCTGCAGACGGCCCAGACGCTCGGTCTTGAGCCGCTCGACATCCACCCCGAACGGCGACAGGTCGACATGGAACATGGCGGCCCCTCATTCCGGCACGGCGGGCAGGGCGTCCATCACGCCGATCATGCTGTCGCGGGTGACCAGCTTCTCCAGCTCTTCGACGCTCAGACCCTCGGTCCCCGCCGGCCGCGCCGGGATCACCAGGTAGCGCATGTCCGCCGTGCTGTCGTGTACCCGCACCTCCACTTCGTCGGGCAACTCCAGGCCGAATTCCCGCATGACTCCTCTTGGATCGTTGACCGCGCGCTTGCGGTAATTGAAGCTCTTGTACCAGTCCGGCGGCCGGCCGAGGATCGGACGCGGGTAGCACGAGCACAGGGTGCACACCACCATGTGGCGCACACGGTCCGTGTTCTCCAGGATCACGAACTCGTTCAGGGTGGTGGCGTCGATGCCCATTTCCGCGCACACCTTCTTCGGGTCCGCCACGAGCCTCGCCTTGAACTCCGGGTCGGTCCAGGCAAGGGCCACCAGCCTGGCGCCGTTGGCCGGCGTCCTGGAATCGGTGAGTTCCGCCTGCTGCCGGATGTCCTCCTCGGTCACCACACCCTTCTCGATGAGAAGGGCGCGCATGGCGTACGCCCGCTTGGCCCAGTGGCTCAGTTCATGCCGTGGGCCGGCCTCGTGTTCTTCTCCGGGACCGTGCTCATGTGCCATTCTTCCTCCCCCCGAAACTCATGGACCCGCCTGCGCGGCGGGCTCGAGCCAGTGCTCGAAGATGTCGACGAAAACCTTGTCCTGGCTGGCGTCGTCGTAGCCGTCCCACACGTCCTTCTGGCGGAAGCCCACCAGGTAGAGCCGGACCCGCGGCAGGCCGTCGCCGCCGTGGCCCAGGGATTCGGGGTTGCGGAACTCGCCGTAGCAGCGCTCCACCCACCCGGTCTTACCCTTGATGTAGAACGGCGTGCGCACGTGGCCCGGCTTGAAATGGGACTTCACCCGGACCGCCTCGCCGTCCCGGAAGCCACCCCCGCGGCTCACGGCTCGCCCCACTTCTCTTCCAGCTCCGCCACCTTCCGGTCGATCTCTTCCCGGGTCATGAACCCCTTCTCCACCAGAATCGTCTCCAGGCTGGCGATCCAGCGCTCGTAGTAGCTGAGGGACAGATACGCCTCCGAATCCATTTCCTCGCGCGCCCGCCGGGTCTCGTCGGTGCGCTTGATGCCCTTGACCCCCGCTACCTGGTTCAGGGCGTCCGCGAGAATCTCCCAGTCATCCAACTGGTGCTGCGAACGATCGATGGCCCCCGCCTCGGGGTCCCCGCCCATGTCATGGGTGCTGCGCATGGTGTCCTCCGTGGATTTCAGCCATACGGAAACGGCACCGGGGTGTCAAGCAAGCGGCCGGCGGACGATTCGGCGGCCGGTGGGGCGATTTGAGCGGTGGGCGTGGCAATTCGAGGGCCGCGAAGGGTTCACATTTCTTTTTTGCGCCCGCGCGTGTAGGATGCTGGTCCCCATGCCGGACGAGCACTCAATGGCCTTCCCGCCGGCGACTCGCCTCTCGACCCGGACAGCAGACCCATGAGCACACTTCCACCACGCTCCGATATCATTCTCGTGCTGGGCGGCGCCCGGGCGGGCAAGAGCGCCTTCGCCGAAGAGTTGGCGAGCGCCTGGACTCGTCGCGTCTACGTGGCCACCGCCGCGGTCACCGACGACGAGATGGCCGAGCGCATCGCGCTGCACCGGGCACGGCGCGGCGCGGACTGGCGCACCGTCGAGGAACCCGTGGAGCTGGCGGCCGCCATACGGCGGGAGAGCGCGCCCGGAACCTGCCTCCTGGTGGACTGCCTCACCGTCTGGACCGGCAATCTCATGCACCACGGCCGCGACGTCGACGCCGCCCGGGAAGCGCTGCTGGAATCCCTCGCCGCGGCGGCGGGGCCGGTGGTGCTGGTGGCCAACGAGGTGGGGCTCGGCATCGTGCCGGACAACGCCATGGCGCGGGCCTTCCGGGACCACGCCGGCCGGGTGAACCAGGCCGTGGCCCGGGCCGCGGGACACGTCTACTTCGTGGCGGCCGGCATCCCCATGACTCTCAAGGCGACGGACCCGGACTCATGAGCGCCCGGGCGCTCATGTTCCAGGGAACGGCCTCGGACGCCGGCAAGTCGCTGGTGACGGCCGGCCTTTGCCGCCTGCTGGCGCGGCGCGGTCACGCCGTGCGGCCGTTCAAGCCCCAGAACATGTCCAACAACGCCGCGGTGACCCCCGACGGCGGGGAGATCGGCCGGGCGCAGGCCTTGCAGGCCCGGGCCTGCGGGGTGACGCCTTCGGTGGACATGAACCCGGTCCTGCTCAAGCCCCAGTCCGACGTCGGAGCACAAGTGGTGGTCCACGGCAGGGTCCGAGGCAACTACGACGCCCAGGACTTCCAGGACGTGAAGCAGGAGTTGATGCCGGCGGTGCTGGAGAGCTTCGAGCGCCTGCGGGCGGCGGCGGACTTCGTGCTGGTGGAGGGCGCCGGCAGCGCCGCCGAGGTCAACCTGCGCGCCCACGACATCGCCAACATGGGCTTCGCCGCCGCCGCCCGGGTGCCGGTGGTGCTGGTGGCCGACATCGACCGGGGCGGCGTCATCGCGAACCTGGTGGGGACCTGGGAACTGTTGCCCGGCCGTGAGCGCAGGCTGCTGCGGGGATACCTGATCAACCGCTTCCGGGGCGATGCCGCGCTGTTCGCGGACGGCCTGCGCGCCATCACGGCCCGCACCGGCCTGCCGTCCTTCGGCATCGTCCCCTATCTGGCCGCCGCCCTGCGCCTGCCGCAGGAAGACGCCCTGTCGCTCGACAACCGCCGTCCGGTATCGGGCGCCGGAGAATTCCGCATCGCCGTTCCCCGGCTCCCGCACATTGCCAACTTCGACGACTTCGATCCGCTGATGGCCGAGCCGGCGGTGCGTCTGGAAATGGTGCCGTCCGGCCGCCCGCTGCCCGGGGATGCCGACCTGGTCATCCTGCCGGGCTCCAAGGCCACCATCGCCGACCTGCGCGCCTTCAAGCGCGAGGGCTGGGACATCGATCTCGAGGCCCACCGGCGCCGGGGCGGTGCGGTCCTGGGCATCTGCGCGGGTTACCAGATGCTCGGACGGACCGTGGCCGATCCCGAGGGCATCGAGGGACCGCCGGGCTCGGAGCCGGGCCTGGGCTTCCTGGACCACGAAACCGTGCTCACCGCCGGCAAGACGCTCCGACAAATCAACGGCATCGGCAGGACGGTCGGCGCCGCCTTCACGGGTTATGAGATGCACGTCGGCGAAACCACGAGCGGCGCGAGCGGACGGCCGTTTCTCGCCCCCAACAGCCCGGGACACGACCCTGGCGGCGTGTCCCGGGACGGGCGGGTCATGGGCTGCTACGTCCACGGGCTCCTGGCCGGAGACGCATTCCGGCGGGAATTCCTCCGATCGCTGGGGGTCGCCGGCGGGTTCGGTCCGGCCTACGAGACCGCCGTGGACGAGGCCCTGGACGGGGTGGCCGACGCGTTCGAGGAGCACATCGACATCAACCGATTGCTGGCCGTTGCCGACTAGCGGCCTGTACGCGGCCGACGGCGAAGACCGGCGGATTGGTTTCGATCTGGACGTTACAGGCACTAGTGTCCTGCCAGGAACCGGACCGGCCCGGAGACTACACGGCGAGCGCACAGGGCGCCGCCACCAGCACCGCCAGGAGCAGACAAGCACCCAGGTAGACGCGCAGTCCCCGCCGAATGTCGGCCGCGGTGGCCTCCACGGCGCCCTCGCCCAGCCACGGATCGTCGGCCGCCACCCCCCGGTACCGGCGCGGTCCCGCCAGCCGGAGCGCCAGCGCGCCGGCCATGGCCCCCTCCGGATAGCCCGCGTTGACCGAGCGGTGGGTGCCGCCGTCCCGCCACATGACCCGCAGGGCACGCGCCATGCGCTTCTGCTGGATCCCGGATACCGCCAGCAGGATTCCGGCGACCCGTGCGGGCGCCCAGTTGGCCAGGTCGTCCAGACGGGCCGCCGCCCACCCGAAATCGCGATGGCGGCGGTCGAGATGACCGATCATGCTGTCGGCGGTATTGAGGGCCTTGTATGCGGCGATGCCCGGCAGGCCGAGGAGCAGCCCCCAGAGGACCGGCGCCACCACCCCGTCGCCGAAGTTCTCGGCAAGCGATTCGACGGCGCTCCGGGCGACGCCGTGCGCATCCAGCGACTCGGGGTCACGCCCGACGATGTGCGATACCGCATGTCTGCCGGCTTCAAGGCCGTCACGTTCCAGCGCCCGCGCAACGTCGGCCACGTGGCGGTAGAGGCTGTTCTGCGCGATCAGCGCGGAGGCCAGGAGCGCTTCCACCCAGAACCCGCCCCACCAGCGGCTCAGCCCGACGCTGGCCAGCCCGCCCAGCGCTCCGAACGCCGCCGCCACGGCAAGCGTTGAAGCCGCGCCCGCGAGACGGCGTGCCGGCGCACCGAAGGCGGATCGATTCAGACGACCGTCGCAGAACGACAACACCCGGCCCATGACCACCGTGGGGTGCGGGACCATCCGGTAAAGCCGGCGCGGATCCCCGATGACCGCGTCGAACAGCATCGCCGCCAGCATCAGACATGCGGTGCCGGACAGCTCCATGGTTCAACGGACGACGGCGGGACCGGACGCTGCATGGGTTGCCTTCAACGCCGCCGAAAGCCGGCGCAGGGCATCCCGTGAAGGCGGCAGGCCCACTCTGAGCCACCGTGGATGGCGCTCGAAGCAACGAACCAGTATTCCGTCCTCGCCGAGGCGGCGATACAGGCCGTGGGCCGCCTGCGTCTCCACCAGCCGGAACAGGTCGATGCCGCCCAGGACCGTCAGGTCGGCTTCCGCGAGCACGGCATCGAGGTCACGCCGCATGGCCCCCAGCCGAGCACGGGTCTCGACGATCCAATCGGCATCGGACAGCGCCCGTCTGCCGATGTCCAGGGCGGGCCCGGAAACGGCCCACGGCCCCAACCGGCGCGCCAGGGAGCCCACCAGCCCGGACGGGCCGGCGACGAAGCCGAGCCGCAGGCCGGGCAGGCCGAAGAACTTGCCGAACGAGCGCATGATCAACGTATTGGGAAGGTCTGGAGACGACGCCAGGCTCACCCCCGGCGCGACGTCCGCGAAGGTTTCGTCGACCACGAGCCACCCGCCCCGTCCGGCCAGTGCCCCGGCCGCCTCGGAGAGCACGCTCCGGTCCGTGACGCGGCCGTCGGGATTGTTGGGGTTGACCACCACCGCGACGTCGGCATCGCGACACTCTTCGAGGGCGCCGACCTCCTCCACTTGGTGGCCAAGCCGGCGCCATGCCACCGCGTGTTCCTCGTAGGTGGGCGACACAACGGCGACCCTGGACCGGGGCCGCATGGTGGGCAGCATCTGGAACAGCGCCTGACTTCCCGGAGCCGCCGCCAGGCCGTTGCCCGGCGGGATGCCGTAAGCGTGCCGCGCCGCCTCCAGCAACGCCTCCGCGGCATCCTGTTGCGGCAGCCGGGCGAGGGTCTCCGGACCGATGGCTCCGTGGGGATACGGCCAGGGGTTGATCCCGGTGGAGAGATCGAGCCACCCCGACGGCGACTCGCCGAAGGTCCGCCGGGCGGCGGAGAGATCACCGCCGTGCGTGGGTTGACAGGAGCTCACACCCATGGCTTTGCCTCGTCCGGCCCGGAAACCGCGCCGTCCTCCGCCCAGGGGGGCTCGATACAAATCCGGCCGCCGTAGTCGACGCGGCTCGTCCACGCGTCCGCGTGGCCGGCCCGGGCGCGGGCCGCCTTGATGACGCCGGCATGGGTCACCCACGCATGCGGCACGCCGCTGCCCGCGTAGTCGGCCAGGGCCGCGCCCACCCGCTCGTACACCATCCGGACGCTCTCGCCCCCGTGGGGCCGGGCGTCCAGGAAGTCCGCCGCCCATGCGTCCAGCTCCGCCCTGTCGATGACGTCCCACGCCATGCCCTGCCAACGACCGAAGTCCATCTCCCGAAGCCTGTCGTCCACCAGCGGCTCAAGATCCCGGGAGGCGCCGATCCGCTCTGCCAGCCGCAGGCAGCGGCGCAAGGGGCTCGTCACCAACCGCTCCGCGACGGGCAGCGCCGCGATCACGCGGGCCGCCTCCGCGCCGAACGTCGGCGCCACGTCCACGTCCGTAACGCCGTAGCAGATCCCGTCCGGGTCCGCGGGCCGCGTATGGCGAATGAGGAACATGCGCATGATGTCGGACCGAGCCTCCTCACCCCGAGCGACACGGTGACGGCGGAAGGGTCAGAGCGCTGCCACGGCGCCGAGGTACAGCCCAAGCTCGCTGGTTTGCTGCACCGCTCCGAGACAGTCACCCGTATAGCCGCCGAGCTTGCGCTCATACAAAGCGCGCATCACGAGATGGCCGGCGCCGAGCCCCGCAAACGCCGCCGCCGCCACCGGCGGCGAGCTTGCGAGCCACAGCCCGCCCACCGCCGCGGCGCCGACGCCCAAGGCCAGCGCCAGGTCGCCGGGCGCCACGCCGGCGGCCACCGGCGTGGCCGTGCCGGCCTCCCGGACGTAGTCGCCGGCGGCGGCCAGCACCGCGGAGGCCCGGCTGGCCGCATGGGCGGCCACCAGGAGCCACGGTATGGCGGCCGCCGGCGCGGCGGCCAGGGCCAGCACCTTGGCGGCCAGCATCAGTCCAAGGCCCGCCACGCCGTAGGTACCCAGCCGGCTGTCGCGCATGATCTCCAGCGCCTGCTCGCGGCCGGCGCCCCCGCCCAGTCCGTCACAGGCGTCGGCGAACCCGTCCTCGTGGAAAGCTCCGGTGGCCAGCAGCGACGCGGCGGTGGCGAGCACCACCGCCAGGGTCACCGGGAACACCAGGTGCGCGAGCCAGAACACCCCTCCCACCGCCCCGCCCAGCAGGAGTCCCACCAGCGGATAGTATCGGGTCGCGGCGGTGAGACGCGCCTCGGTGTAGAGGTCCGGGAAGGGGATCGGGCAGCGCGTGAGAAACTGCACCGCCAGGAGGAACACCGCCACTTGTTCGCGCGCCCGTCCCATCATGCCGGCCCGCTCACGCCCGCGCTCTCGAAGCTCGCCATCTCCGAGAGCATGGCGGCCGCGCACCGGAGCACGGGCCACGCCAGCAGGGCGCCGGTGCCCTCCCCCAAGCGCATGTCGAGGTCCAGCAGGGGGCGCGCGTCAAGCGCCGCCAGCACCACGCCGTGGCCGTGCTCGGCGGACCGGTGGGCGAAGACCAGATAGTCCCGCAGCGCCGGCGCCATCCGCACCGCCGCCAATGCGGCCACGCCGGCGATGAAGCCGTCCACCAGCACCACCGCCCCGGCCCGGGCAGCGCCCGCCATGGCCCCGGCCATCATCACCATCTCGAAGCCGCCGTACTGCCGCAACGCGTCGACGGGGTCGAGCCGGGCCGCGGTGCGGCCGGCCGCGCGTTCCAGGACCGCGTGCTTGCGGGCCACGCCGGCGGCGTCCAGCCCGGCGCCCCGCCCGACCAGGGAGTCCAATCCGGCGTCCGTCAGCTTGTGGGCCACCAGCGTGGCCGAAGAGGTGTTGCCGATGCCCATCTCGCCAAAGGCCGCGGCGTCGGCGCCGGCCGCGGCGCCCAGAGCCTCCCCGGCCCGCAGCGCGGCTTCGCATTTCCCGGCCGTCATGGCGGCCTCCGCCGCGGTGTTGCGCGTGCCCGCCGCAATGCGCCGGGAGACCAGACCGGGTGCTTCCAGCGGCGGGTCGCCGGCCACGCCGGCGTCCACCACCTGGAGGTCCACCCCGTTGGTCCGGGCGAACACGTTGGCGGCGGCACCGCCGGCAAGAAAATTGCCCACCATCTGCCGGGTCACGGCCTGGGGATAGGCCGAGACGCCCTCCTCCGTGATGCCGTGGTCGCCGGCGAAGAGAGTGAGGCGGCAGCTCCGGAGCCGCGGCGTCAGGGTGTCCTGGATACGGGCAATCTGCATGGCCACGGTCTCCACCACGCCGAGAGCGCCCAGCGGCTTGGTCTTGGCGTCGACGGCTTCCTGAATCGCCGGATCGAGGGCGCGGGAGACGGGCGGGACGTGGAGCACGGTCACCTCAGGGTCCGCGTGAAGGCGGCGCTTCCGCGAGGAGCGGGCCGCAAACGTGCGGAGAACATCAGCCGAGCCGGTTTCCGGCCAGCTTCGCGCCTTCCACCCGCGCCCGGACCTTGGCGAAGGCGGTATCCCGGGCGGTGGAGACGTCGTCGCCGAACGGCGAAAACCCGCAGTCATCGGTGCAACCGAGCCCGTCGGCGCCCAGATGCTCTGCGGCTTCGAGGATCCGCTCGCAAACTTCCTGGGCGCTCTCGACCCGCGGTTCGATGGGGTCGGTGACGCCGATGAAGACCATCTGGCCGGAACGCCGCTCCCGGGCGATGATGTCCAGCACGCGGGGACGGTCGCTTTCGCTGGCCATCTGAACGAAAAACCGGCCCGCGTTGATGGCGAACAGATCGGGCAGCAACTCGGCGTAATCGACGTCCGCGGAGTGGGTGGAGTCCTGGTCGCCGCCGGGACAGGTATGGACCCCGATGCGGCTCCGTTCCGCGTCGGAGAACCGATCGAGCACGGCGTTGTTGAGTTCCACGAAAGCCCGCAGCAACCCTCGTGACGGGTCCAGCTTGCAGCACAGGCGCCCCTCGGTGAAGTCGATCTGGACGCTGTCGGCGCCGGCGTCGAGGGCCGAACGGATATCCTTCTCGCACTCGTTCACGAGATCGGCGATGAAGGCGTCCCGCGGATAGCCGTCGATGCCGTCCCGCGGATAGATGAGGCTGATGGCCGAAGGAGCAATGACGGCCTGCTTCACCGGCCGGCCGGCATGCCGCTTCGCCGCGGTGACATAGCCGCCGGAATAGGTGGTGTAGCGGAACGGACCGGCGGTGAGACGAGGCAGTTGCCGCGTGTGGCCGTCCTCGAACGGGATGACGACGCCATCCGGAGCCAAGGTGTCGAGTCCCGCCAGCGGATAAGTGGCGAAGCTCGGCTTGGACTGCTCGCCGTCGGTGATGACCGGCGACCCGGTGGCCTCCATCCCCGCCACGGTCTCCGCCACGGCCCGGTCCATGGCCTCGGCGAGGCCGGCGTCGTCGAGCCGCCCGGTGCCGTGCGCGGTCATGGCGTCGATGAGATAGCCGGGGCGCGGGATGCTGCCGATGGGTTCGGTCGGGATGATCATTTCAAGTTTCCTCCCCGGGTGATGCGGTGGGGCGAGTCTACCTGATGTTCAAAGGCGCAACAAATCCGCAGCCTGACCTGCTGTTATCGCCGGGGCTCCGCACCCGGACTCGTCACGCGAAGGCGAAGGCCGAGGACCTGCATTACCTTGAGCACCGTAGCCAAGGCGGGGTTGCCGTCGGGCGACAATGCCTTGTAGAGGCTCTCGCGGCCCAGGCCAGCCTTCGATGCGACTTTCGTCATACCCCGAGACCTCGCGATGTCACCAAGCGCGGCGGCGATGAGTTGTGGGTCGCCGTCCTCAAACGCCGCTTCAAGGTAAGCAACAATATCTTCCTCTTCTTCAAGGTAGTCCGCCGCATCCCATGGTTGAGTATCGATCATGGTGGCCTCCCTACGTCCCAAGGCTCCGTGCCAAAGCACGGGCTCTGGCGATGTCCCGCCCTTGCTTACCCTTGTCCCCGCCGTTGAGGAGGACGACGGAAGCATACTCTCGCCGCACGAAGTACACGCGATAACCTGGCCCGTAGTCGACGCGCAGTTCCGAAACGCCTCCGCCAACCGCCCGGACATCGCCGGGGTTTCCCAGCGACAACCGTCTAATTCGAAGATTGATTCGCGCCTTGGCCCGGGTATCACGCAAATTCCTTAACCAATTGGTGAACTCGTCGGTCTGACGTACCACCGCCACCAAGTCTCCCTTCTGTATCCCATGGGATACGCACAAGCAAGCCGTTCCGGTCTCTTGACGACAGCCACCGCCCGGCGTAGGTTCCACCCCTACAGAATCGTCCTTTCGGCACTGGCCGAAGAAAATCAAGCGTAGCGAAAAGGGGAAGAGTTGAGGCCGTGCCAGATCCGACGGCTCCGAGGGACTTTGGCCTTGGTGGCGAAACCGGTCGCGCTGGCGTTGACCGTATGCGCTTTCCTCGCTGCATGCACGGAGCCTCCTTCTGCCCGCTCCACGGCCCGCCGCGTCGTCAGCCTGGACTACTGCGCCGACCAGTACGTGCTCGGGCTTGCCCACCGCCGTGACATCCTGGCGGTGTCGCCGGATGCCGGCGCCGGGTTCTCCTACATGCGCGCCGCCGCGGCGGGGCTGCCGACGGTCCGGCCGCGGGCGGAAGACGTCCTGCTGCTCGAGCCGGACTTGGTGGTGCGCTCCTACGGGGGCGGTCCCAACGCCCGGGGTTTCTTCGAACGCGCCGGGGTGCCGGTGCTGCAGATCGGGTTCGCCGACGACATCGACGGCGCGCGTTCGGTGATCCGGCATGCCGCCCGGGGGCTCGGCGTGCCGGAACGGGGCGAAACGCTCATCGCGGAGATGGACGCACGGCTCCGCAAGGCACGACTCCATGTCTCCGGCACGCGGGCGCTCTACGTGACGCCGGCGGGCTATACCGCCGGGCCGGGCACCCTCGTGCACGACCTGCTGGCGGCCGCGGGCCTCGACAACTTCCAGGCCCGGCGCGGCTGGCGGCCGATTCCGCTCGAACGTCTTGCCTACGAGACTCCGGACCTGGTGGCCGAGGCCACCTTCGGAGAGGGCACCAACCATGACGACGCATGGACTCCGTTCCGCCATCCGGTGGCCCGGCGCACCATGGCGTCGGTCCCGGCGGCGCTTCTGGACGGCGCCACCACGTCGTGCGGCGGCTGGTTCGTCGCCGACGCGGTAGAGGCCCTGGCGGCGCTCCGCCCGAACACCCCGGCGCCGGAGCCCGTGGCCGGCGGCAAGGGAAGCGCGCCTTCGCTCCGGGAATCGCCGCGTGACTGACCGCGGCGTTCTCACCATGCTGGCGGCGGCCGTGCTGGCGGCTCTGGCCGCGGCGTGCCTGGTGGGATCCACCCCGCTGGGACTCGACCGGGTCCTTTCCGCCCTGGTGGGAGGAGCGTCGGCCGGCGACCGCGTGGTGGTGTGGGAGATCCGGCTGCCGCGCGCGGTGGCGGCGCTGGTGGTGGGCGCGGCGCTGGGGACGTCGGGCGCGGCGTTGCAGGGGCTCCTGCGAAATCCCCTGGCCGAGCCCGGGGTTCTGGGCGTATCCGCCACCGCCGCCCTCGGCGCCACCTTCGTCATCTACTACGGGCTCGCCAACACCCTGGCCTTCGCCTTGCCGCTGGCCGCCATTGCCGGCGCCCTGGCCGCCACCGCCCTTCTGACGGTGGCTGCCGTGCGCGTGGGCTCGGTGGTGACCCTGATCCTGGTGGGGGTCGGGCTTTCCAGCTTCGCGGGCGCGCTGATGGCGTTGCTGATGAATCTGGCCCCGCACCCGTTCTCCCTTTCCGACATGCTGAACTGGATGCTGGGGACCGTGGCCAACCGGAGCTTCGACGACCTCGTGCCGCCGGCGCCGTTCCTGCTGGCCGGTCTGGCGATCCTCTTCGCCGGACGGCGCGGCCTCTCGGCCCTGACCCTGGGCGAGGAAGGAGCGGCGGCCGTGGGGGTGGACCTGCCCCGGACCCGGCGGCTGGTGGTGGTGGGCGCGGGCCTGGCCACCGGGGCGGCGGTGGCCGTCGCCGGCGCCATCGGCTTCGTCGGCATCGTCGCGCCGCACCTGGTACGGCCGCTGGTGAACCACGATCCCGCCCGCACGCTGGCGCCGTCGGCCTTGCTGGCGGGGCTGCTGCTGGTGCTGGCGGACATCGGCGTACGGGTGGCGCCCACCGACACGGAGCTCAAGCTCGGGGTGGTGGCGGCGCTCTTGGGAGCGCCGGTCTTCGTGTGGATCGCCGCCAGGAGGCGGACGGGCGGTGGCTGAGCTTTCGGTGCAGGACGTCGACGTGACGCTGGGGCGGCACGAAGTGCTGCGCGGCGCGTCGGTAGGGGTGCGTCCGGGTGAGCTGGTGGTCCTGCTCGGCCCCAACGGCGCGGGCAAGACCATGCTGCTTCGGTCCGTCCTGGGCCTGGTTGATCGCGGCCGGGGCAAGGTGCGCGCGGGAGATGACGACCCGGCCCGCCTGCCGGCGGCGGAGCGGGCCCGGCGCCTGGCCTATCTGCCGCAGTCGAGGCCGCTGGCGTGGCCCGTGAGGGTACGGGACCTGGTGGCCCTCGGACGGTTCGCCCACGGCGTCTCGTCCGGACGGCCGCGGGGCGAGGATGCCGCGGCGGTGGAACGCGCGCTTTCCGCGTGCGATCTCCAGGCCCTCGCCGACCGCCCCTGCGACACCCTGTCGGGCGGGGAGCTGTGCCGTGCCCACGTGGCGCGGGCCATGGCCGCGGAAGCGCCGATCCTGCTCGCCGACGAGCCCACGGAAGCCCTGGACCCGCTCCACCAACATCGGGTCATGAGCCTGATCCGCGGCTACGCCGACGCCGGCAACGCCGCGTTGGTGGTGCTGCACGAGGCCGCCCTGGCCGCGCGTTTCGCCGACCGGCTGGCATGGGTCCACGGGGGGCGCATCGTCGCGGACGGACCGCCGGACACGACGCTGACGCCGGCGCGCATGGCCGAGGTCTACGGGGTGAGGGCCGCGGTCCGGCGCATCGACGGCGACTGGAGCATATCCATCGCCGGCCCGGCCTGAGGACACGGGTGCGCCTTGACACCCCGCGGGGGCGCGCGTACATGGAAGAAAACCGCACCAGAAGGGAGTCGTGATGAGCACTTTGATAACCGGCGTCGGCCTGGTAGGCACCGCCTTCGCGCAACGCGCCCTCCAGCGGGGCGAAAAGATCGTGTTTTTCGACATGGCGCCCAGGATGGACTTCCTGGAACGGAAGCTGGGCAAGACCGACGTCACCGTCATCAAGGGGGACATCCGGGACCTGCCGGCGCTCATCGACGCCATGCAGACCCACAAGGTGGAGACCGTGCTGCACACCGCCGGCCTCATCGGCGGCGCGGTGGCCAACCCGGTCTACAGCGGGCTTCAGATCAACGTCATGGGAACGGTCAACGTGGCCGAGGCCGTGCGCCTCACCGGCGTCAAGCGGCTGATCCAGATCAGCACCATGGGCGTGTACAACCGCCGCATGGAAGGCGACGATCCCATCGGGGAAGGCTTCCACCGGGGCGACGGCAACGCCTACGGCAACTCCAAGGTGGCCAAGGAGCTCATGGTGGAGGCCTACCAGCGGCTCTACGGCTTCGAGTTGATCGTGCTGCGGCTGGCCAACGTGTTCGGCTTCGGGCACTTCGCCGGCGGCTCCGCCGGCGGCGAGATGCTCCAGAGCCTGGTGGAGGCCGGCATCAAGGGCAGCGTGGCCAACATCCCGCAGGAATCGACGCGCGACTTCGAATACGTCTACTTCAAGGACGTGGGACGGGCCATCGAGCTGGCGGCCACCGTAGCAGCCCCCGCGCAGACCACCTTCAACATCGGCACCGGCGTGGTCATCAAGTTCGACGACCTGGTGGACATGGTGCAGGGGCTGCTGCCGAAGCTGGAGGTGGAGATCGTCCCCGGCAAGCCGCCGCGCTCCTCGAAGCAGCCCATGGTCACGACCCGGGCCAGGGAACTCCTCGGCTGGGAGCCGGAGTACAGCGTGGAGGACGGCTTCAAGGACTACATCGAGGACATCCAGTCCGCGCTGTGAGCCGATGTCCCGCTCCGCGGTGAGGCCTTGCCGCCTTGACAACGCCTCACCGCAAGGCTAGTGTTCTGTTCCGACGGGCGGCCTCTCGGCCGCCCGGTCTTCAGGTCCCTTACGGGATAACAGGGAAACCGGTTGAAATCCGGTGCGGTCCCGCCACTGTAAGTGGGAACCCTTGCCAGCGTGCCACTGTTCCCCACCCGGGAATGGGAAGGCGGCAAGGCGGTCGAAGCGACCAGCCCACGAGCCAGGAGACCTACCTGGAGACCGAAAGCAACCATGCTCTCCGAGGAGAGAGAGGGGGTTTCTCCATCCGTCGCCTTCTTTACTGCCTGTTGGGCTCGACGCTGTTCCACGGTGCGCTGATCTGGGCGCCTCTCCCCATGAACGCCGGAAGCGCGGGGGAGGATGCCCTCCAACCGGTGCGGGTCGAACTCGTGGACGCTCCCCGGTCCGAGGGTCCGAAGCAGGTCGCCCGACAACCGGTTCACACCGAAAGACCCAAGGCGGCCCCACCAGCAAAGGCCACCAAGACACCTCCGAAGCCCAAACGGCCGCGGGCTCCGGACCGGCCCGTGATCCGGGTCGCGAAGGCCGTGCCCACGGCGCCGAAACGAATCCACCCGACGCCCGCCCGGACGCGGCCGGCGGCGAAGACGCGGCCGAAACAGCCCCGGCCCGAACCGGCGCCATCCCCGGAACCGATAGCGTCCGCAAAGCCCCCCGAGGACACCCGCCCCGTGAACGCCGCCGCTCCAGCGCCGGAACCGGCCGCCGGGAACCGTGGAAACGAGGGCGGCGTGACGGAAGAGCATCTCACCCGGGGCCTCGCGAAAAAGACATTCCCCGACCGCGGCCTTGCGCCCGGCGCCGGCTTCAGCCCGGCCCGTTACGCGCGGACCGTGCCACCCCGGTATCCGGGCAAGGCGCGCCGGGCCGGATGGGAAGGCACCGCGGTGCTCAAGGTGCGGGTGGACCCCAAGGGGGCCCCGGACCGGGTCGCGGTGGACCGGACCTCGGGCTTCGACATTCTCGACGCCGCCGCCGTGAAGGCGGTCCGACGCTGGAAATTCCATCCCGCGCGGCGCGGCCTCGACGCCGTGCCGAGCTGGGTCCGCATCCCGGTGGCGTTCAAGCTGAAGGAGGACAAGCGATAGACCACGAGTAAACCGATCCTGAGTCGACCAAGACCTGAGGCCTGAAGACGGATGCCAGGGAAAGGGGTGCGAATCCCCTGCTGCCCCGCAACTGTAACGGCTACGAAAACCGCAACTCGAGCCACTGCCCGTCCGGCGGGTGGGAAGGCGCGGCGAGTAGGCCGGCAGCCAACACGGACTGCCAGAAAGCCCAAGCCAGGAGACCTGTCCGTCTTCCATCCACAATCCGCCTTCGCGGGAAAGGAAGATTGCCATGAAGTTTCTCACCACGGGTGCCGTCACCCTTTTTGTCCTGCTGACCCTCCAGCCCGGTACCGTCCGCGCCCAGACGGAGGACCCGGGGCGGACGCCGCCAAGACCGGCGGCCGGCGAAGAAATCGAACAACTCCCGGAGATCGTGGTGTCGGCGAGCCGGGTGCCGCTGGAAGCCAAGGCCGTGGGCAGCGCGGTCACGGTCATCACCGCCGAGGAGATCGAGCGCAAGCAGGCCCGAGTGGTGTCCGACCTGCTCCGGGAGGTGCCCGGTGTCGCGGTGCACCGCTCGGGTCCCCTGGGCACCCAGACCGCGGTACGGATACGCGGCGGCGAGACGGGACACACCCTCGTGATCATCGACGGAGTCAAGGTAAACGATCCGGCCGACGGCAATGCCACGTACAACTTCGGCCACCTGCTGACCTCGAATGTCGAACGAATCGAAGTCCTGCGCGGACCGCAGAGCGGACTCTACGGCAGCGACGCCATTGGCGGAGTGGTCAACATCGTCACCCGGAAGGGTCGCGGCCCCGCAACGGCGAGCCTTGGCGTGGAAGGCGGATCATTCGGAACGGCCAACATCATGACCGGCTTCCGAGGCGGGGGCGAAGGCTACCATTTCTCCCTGGGCGCCACGGGTTACAGGACTTCCGGAATTTCGATTGCCCCGGGGCCGGAGAAGGATGGCTATCGGAACCAGACCTACAATGCCAGATTCGGCCTCGAATTGATGGAGGATCTGGAGCTGGAACTAACCGGCCGCTACGTGAGAACCAACCTGGAAACGGACAGTTTCGGGGGAGCCACACCCGACGACGGCGACGAGACGGACGGGGACCGATGGACCGGCCGGACCCAACTGAGGTACGGCCTGTTCGACGGCGCATGGAGTCATGCAGCAGGGGTAACCACCGTCCGGATGAAACGGGACTTCTTCGACGACAGCGCCGGCAGTCACAACAGGTTCGACGGCCGGAGGTTGCGTGTCGACTACGAGACCACCGTCTTCCTTGAAACCTCGGCCGGGATCGAAGCGACCCATGCCGTGACTTTCCTGACCGAGCGCGAGAAGGATTCCCACGTCACCGGCGACACCAGACCCAACTTTACGAACCAGAGCTATTCGGGCGAGTACCAGATGGGGATCGCGGACAGGCTCTTCTTGTCCGGCGGCGTTCGCCGCGATGACAACGAGCGCTTCAAGAACACCTCCACCTACCGGCTGACGGCCGCGTACCTGCATGCCGCGACCGGGACGCGACTGCACGGCAGCTACGGCACCGGGGTCAAGAACCCCACCCTGTCGCACTCCTTCCAACGGTTCGGCCGGCTCGGCCCGAACCCCGACGTGCAGCCGGAGAAAAGCAAGGGTTGGGATATCGGGGTCGAGCAAGACCTCCTCGAAGGTCGCCTCTCGACGGATCTGACGTACTTCAACAGCCGGCCGACGGATCTGATCTACTGGAACGACGCCGGCACCACCGACTTCAACGACGACTTCTACGACAATCTGGCGGGCACCTCCAGGATTCGCGGCGTGGAGTTCAGCGTCAAGGCCAAGCCGGCGGAGGGAGTGAGCCTGGCGGCCCAGTACACCTACACCAACGCAAGGGACGCACAAGGCCGGCCCCTCAGACGGCGGGCCAAGCATATCGCCAGCGCCAACGCCGGTTACGACCTTCTCAACGGCCGGGCCGCCGTCGACCTGGGCATCGACTACAACGGCAAGCAGGTGGACCAGTACCACACCCCCAAGGTGCCGTCCTATGTCCTCGTGAATCTGGCGGGCAAGTACAGCGTCACCAAGGCGGTCGAGCTCTTCGGGCGGATCGAGAACCTCTTCGACAAGGACTACCATGAACTCCGCTCTTTCGAGATGCGGGAATACCAGACCACGGGCATCGGCTTCTTCGCCGGCCTTCGGGGAACCTTCGAGCTGCCACAATGACCCAGGCCCAGCAACGTATCCTTGACGAAGTGTCGGCGTCTTGATCCGAGAGTGAGCCGTTGCGCTCCTTTCCGTTTTGGGGGTCTTGGAATCCTCGTGGTTGACACAGTAGAGTTGGAGACATGACCGAGGATACCCTGCTATATCATTGGAATTTCGCGCCGGAGGGACAACGTTTCGACCTGACTTCCGTATCTCTGGATGGATTGGCCAAAGAAGGTTGGGTTGACAACCCCGCCAAGATAGGCGTGAACCTATGGAACAGCGACCAAGCAACCAGCGTCGCGGCAGTCCACGATAGGTACCGACGTGGAGAGATTCCGGGGATGGACCAAATGGATAGCGCCGAGAACAGATGTGCCGTCTGGGGAACACCGGTCGAAATAAGAGCACGCCTTGCAGCGCGTATTTCGGCCGAAATCGGCGATGGACCCCGCAAAGAGACGTAGTGGCGTTCGTCGGGCTGATCCCCGCTTGAGGGCGGCCATTCGATAGTCGTTATTTCGGCTATCCAGCCTCCCACGGATCCACCGATCCGATGACCTGGATGAGGCGCGGGATGTCCCGTTCCACGGTCTCCCAGACGATATCCATGTCGATGTCGTCGTAGCGATGGATCATCTGGTTCCGCATTCCCCTAATCGCCCGCCATGGGATGTCCGGGTTCTCCTCGCGAAACTTGGGCGAAACCCGACCGGCCGCCTCGCCGATGATTTCCAGGCGCCGTACGACGGAATCCTGCAACCTTGTATCCCGCAGGAATTCGTCTCGCGTTACCCCTCCAACATACGTCCTAATCCTCCGCGCCGAATCCAGAATGTCGAGAAGATGTACGGCATCACGATCCATAGACCGGTTCCGCGGATTCCAAAATGGCCCTTCGACGTAGATGGTTGGAACTGCACTCAATGCCACGCTGGCTGACGAGATCGACTTCCCGTCCCAGTATCTCCTTCAAGTCTGCCTCCATCCGGCTCATATCGAACAAGGTATGATGGACGCCTTCACCGAAGCGGACCAAAACGTCGATATCGCTCTCCGGTCCGAAGTCCTTCCTCAAGGCCGACCCGAAAACAGCGAGTCTCACGATACCATTGGCCTTGCAGAATTCCGCAATGCGATGCCGTGGAATCGATAGGCTTGGGTTCATGGTCACGATACCTTTCGTAAAGACGTCACCGCGAAAAACAACGCGACGGGTCCCATAGTTGGCCACACGCGACCGACGCGGGGTATCGATGTATTGAAACGCAACCGCGAGGGAAGTTCAAGCCGCCACCCGCGATGCCGCACAGCGACGCAACGGGAAACGCCGCCAACGGCGCTGGTTCGCAGCGACGCCAACCGTCACTCGGCCAGCAGCGGGACGATGCGGCGTTCCTTGGCGCGCACCAGGCCGCGGCCGGTGATGCGCAGTTCCGGGAGGGTGACGAAGGTCAGGAAGCAGAGGGCGTAGAGGGGCTTGGAAAACGGGCTGCCGCGCTCCTTCAGGGCCTGCTGCACGGCGGCGAGCTTCTCGCCCACCTCGCGCCAGGGTTCCAGGGAGAAGAGGCCGCCGATGGGAAACGGGATCTCTTCGAGCACCCGGCCCTTGTCCACCAGGGCGACGCCGCCGCCGGACTCGAGCAGGAGATTGGCGCAGTAGGCCATGTCGTAGTCGCTGGAGCCGGCCACCAGCAGCGTGTACTCGTCGAGGTTGACGGTGGTGCCCACCGCGCCGATGTCCGCTCCCAACCCTCGGATGAAGCCGAAGGCGGGGCTGAAACCTTCCCGGCGGTCGAACACCGCCACCTTCAGGAGGTCGTTCTCCACGTCCGCCGGAATGGCCCCGCCCGCGCAAGCCACCTCGACGACTCGTTCCCGGGTGATGGTCTGGTTCACGAGGTCCATCACCCGGACGCGGGCGCGGGAGTCCTCGCAGCGGATCCTCATGTCGTCGGCCACCACCGGCAGGCGGAAGGCCGTCTTGAGCCCCATGCCGTCGGGAAAGGGAGGCGGCGCGGCGGCCACGCTGGACTCGCCGTCCTCCGCCACGAGCTCGCCGCCGATGAACGTGGCGCCCACGCTCACGGTTTCCAGATCGTCCAGCAGCACGAAGTCGGCGAAGCGTCCGGGCGCCAGGCCGCCGACGTCCTGTTCGAGGCCCGAGTACGTCGCCGGGTGCAGCGTAGCGGCCTGGATGGCCCTCGCCGGGGTAAGCCCGCATGACACGGCCCGCCGGATCACGTGGTCCATGTGGCCGTGCGCGGCCACGTCGTCGGGAGCCATGCCGTCGGTCACGAGGATCAGCCGGCCGGTATCCACGCCGGCCGCGAGCAGTGGCTTGAGGGTGGCTTCCAGGTCCTGACGGAAGGAACCCTCCCGCAGCATGGTCCAGTAGCCCAGCCTCAGCCGCGCCAGTGCGTCCTCGCCGCTGATGGGCTCGTGGCACGACGACACCGAGGCGGCGGCAATGGCGTTGAGGCGGCGGTCCCGGGCCCCGGCGGTGTGGCCGTGGACGATCTTGCCCCGGCCGAGGGTCATGTCGATGCGCGCCAGCAGGGCCGGGTCCCCCTGCACCAGCCGGAGCCAGGAGACCACCTCGCCGAGCCCCAGCACCCGGGGGTCCTCCAGGGTTTCCGCCACCTCCCGGTCAGAGAGTGATTCGGTGCGGCACAACAGCGGGTCCTGGGGCGCCGCCATGGAGATCAAGGTGTAGACCCGGAGCGGGTGGGCCGCCACCTCGTCCAGGAAGAGCCGCATGCCGGCGAGGCCGAAGGCCACGGTGTGCTCGTCGCAGGAGGCCATGAGCGCGGTGGTGCCCCGGGGCGCGTAGGCCTGCAACAGTTCGAAGGGACGGCAGAAGTGACCGATGTGGGTGTGGGCGTCGATGAAGCCGGGCGCGATCCACCGGCCCCGGGCGTCGACGAACCGGGTCTCCTCGCCCCGCGTGTGGTCCGCGCCGGGGCCCACGTAACAGATCCGGCCGCCGCTCACGGCCATCTCCATGCCGTCCAGCACCTCGCCGGTGTAGACGTTGACCAGTCGCCCGCCGGCCACCACCAGGTCGGCCTTGACCTCGCCCATGCTGGCCCGGATCAGTCGCTCGATGGTCTCTCTGTTTTTCTCCATGGACCTTGCTTCAGGTTGAGCCGTTGCCGTAACATGGCCGCGTGACGAACTTGGTGCTGCGCAACATCGGCAAGCGTTTCGGGCCGGTGACCGCCGTGGAAGGCTTCGACCTCGCCGTGGACCAGGGGGAGTTCCTGGTCATCATCGGCGAGAGCGGCTGCGGCAAGACCACGCTGCTGCGCATCATCGCCGGTCTGGAGACCCCGGACACCGGCGAGATCCTCATCGGCGGCGTGCCGGTGAACGACGTGCCGCCCGGTCGCCGGGACGTGCAGCTCATCTTCCAGAGCTACGCGCTTTGGCCCCACATGCGCGTCTTCGAGGACCGCAAGTACGCCAATCTCACCCTGCCGCTGCGGATCCGCAAGTGGTCGGCGGAGGCCATCCGCGAGCTTATCCGGCCCCTGGCCAAGGCGCTCAACATCGAGGAGCGGCTGTTCGAACGGAAGCCCCCGGAACTGTCCGCGGGCCAGCAGCAACGGGTGGCCCTGGCCCGGGCCATGACCACGTATCCGCGGATCATGCTGATGGACGAGCCCCTCAGCAATCTCGACCCCCCCAACCGCCGCCGGGTCCGGACCGAGATCCGCGCGTTCCACAAGGAGCAGCGCCTCACCACCCTTTTCGTCACCCACAACCTGGAGGACGCGCTGGAACTGGGCGACCGCATCGCGCTCATGCACGAGGGACGCCTGGAGCAGGTGGGAACCGCCGAGAGCCTCATGCGGCACCCCGCCAACGAGTACGTCGGCGACTACTTCCGCGTCCGGCCCTCCTACGGCGTGCCCTTCCAATAGTCCGCGAAGGACGCCTCAGATCTTGAATGCCTCGCGGGTGTTGGCCGCGTAGAGGCTCTCCAGGTCCACGGGGTTCTCGATCACGCCCTGCTCCAGCAAATAGGAGTGGAAGGTCTCCAGGGTCTTGCGGTTGCTCTCGAAGCCGTAGGGCCAGTAGTCCTCGCCCATGAGGTCCACCGTCTCCTCGTACTCGAACAGATACCAGAGTTGGTGCGTGCGCAGCACGTTGGTGTCGTAGATCTGCGACACGCACAAATCCTTGGCCTGGCAGAACGCCTTGTAGAGGTTCTGGGTCACCCACGGGTGCGCTTCGTGGATCTCCCGGCGCACCACGATGCAGTGCATGATGGGAAACAGACCGGTGCGGCGGAAGTAGTCCATCTCCACGGCGCGGCAGTCCTCGAAAAGGCGGGTGATGCCCGGCGCCCGGCGCACGAAGCAGGACGGCATGCGCGCGGACACCAAGGCGTCGATGTCGCCCTTGTCCAGCATGTCGTCGAGGGTCCGCTCCTCCTCGGTGTCGATTTCGACCCCGGCCGGCGCGTCGAAGGGCACGCGGTCCTTGCGTCCGGGCTGCTCGACCCCGCCCTGGATCCAGTGGACGTCCTTCGCCTCCACGCCGTAGTCGTGCTGCAGCATCCCCCGGACCCACACGGAGGCGGTCATGGTGTACTCGGGCACGCCCACGCGCCGTCCCTTGAGGTCCTCGGGCTTCTTGATGCCGGACGCCGTGTTCACGAAGATGCAGCGGTGGCGGAACATGCGGGAGGGGAACACCGGGATGGCGATGAACGGCTGGTGGCCGCGCGAGGCGTCCACGTGGTACGCGCCCATGGACATCTCGGCGGCGTCGAACTCCTGGAAATGGAGCATGCGCCAGAAGATCTCCTCCACCGGCAGCGCCACGTAGTTGAGATCGATGCCCTCGGGCTTCACCAACCCGTCCTTCAGCGCCCGGGTGCGGTCGTAGTCCTCACATGCCAGCGTCAGTTCGATGTTCGCCATTCATTCCTCCATCCGGGACGACGTTCCTACAGTTTCGCGAGGCTCGCCTCCATGCGGTCCATGGCTTCCTCGATGTTCTCGTAGGAGTTCGAGTAGGCCAGCCGGATGTATCCTTCGCCGTAGCGGCCGAAGGCGCTGCCGGGCACGGTGGCCACGTAGGCGTCTTCCAGCAGGTGCATGGCCACGTCCTCGGACGACCGGCCCAGGGCGCCGATGTCCGGGAAGGCATAGAAGGCCCCTTCCGGCACCGCGCACTCGATGCCCTTCATGGCCCTGAGCCGCCGCAGGATAAGCTCACGGCGCCGGGCGAACTCCAGGCGCATCTCTTCCACGCAGTCCTGCGGCCCCTCGTAGGCGGCCGCGGCGCCGTACTGGCCGAACGACGTGGCGCACAGCACCGTGTACTGGTGAACGCGGATGAGCACGTCCATGAGGTTCCGGGGCGCCGCGACATAGCCCAGGCGCCAGCCGGTCATGGAGTAGCTCTTGGAAAAGCCGTTCACCACCAGCGTGCGCTCGCGCATGCCCGGCAGGGTTCCGATGCTGTGGTGCTCGGCGCCGTCGTACAACAGCTTCTCGTAGATCTCGTCGGACAGCACCAGCAGGTCATGCTCCCGGGCCAGCGACGCCAGCGACGCCAGGCGGCCCCGGTCGAGCACCGCGCCGGTGGGGTTGTGGGGGCTCATCACCACCATCATGCGGGTGCGCGGCGTCACCAGGCGCGCCACGTCGTCCGCGTCCATGCGAAAATCGTTTTTCGCCCGGAGCGGCACGCTCACCGGCACGCCCCCGCCCAGGGTGATGCAATGGAAGTAGTTGAGCCAGGACGGGTCCGGTACCAGCACCTCGTCACCCTCGTCGATGAACGCCATGACGGACATGAACACCGCCTCGTTGGCGCCGATGGTGACGGCGATCTCCCCGTTCTCGTCGAAGTCCAGGCCGTTGTCCGAGCGAAGCTTGGCGGCGATGGCGCGGGTGATCTCCGGCACGCCGTAGTTGGAGGTGTAGTGGACCTTGCCTTCGTCCAGCGCCCTTTGGGCCGCCGCCTTGATATGGCCCGGTGTGTCGAAGTCGGGGCGGCCGATCTCAAGGTGGATCACCGGCTTCCCCTCTCCCTCGAGATCCCACGCCCGGGCCATCATCTTCCGGATGCCCGAGAACGGCACGCCCTCCATCCGTTGTGCTTGCCGGTTCGCCATTCGCCTTGGGTCAGGAAGCGGGGGCGGACAATGCCTCGTCCACCAGCGCCACGAACTCCTTCGACTTGGCCACGAGGCCGTCATGGCCCTCCCGGGCCAGCACGTCGGCCAGAAAGGCGCTGCCCAGGACGATACCGGTGACGCCCAGCGTCGCGTACTCCGCCACGTTGTCCTTGTCGACGCCGCCCGAGACCATGAACCGTGCTTCGGGGAAGGGTCCCAGCATCTGCCGGATGAAGTGCGGCCCGCCCGCGGTGTCCGCCGGGAAGATCTTCACCAGGTCGGCGCCGGCGCGCAACGCCCGGACGATTTCCGTCGGCGTCGCCCCGGCGGGGATGGACGCCACCCCGGCCTCGCGGCAAAGCGGCACCAGGTCCAGCTCCAGGCTGGGCGAGACGATGAAGCGCGCACCCGCCTCGATGCCCGTGTGGGCCTGTTCCTCGGACAGCACGGTGCCGGCGCCCACGTGCACCTGGCCCTCCCCTGCCAGCGTCCGGATGACGTCCGCCGCCCCGGGGACGGTGAAGGTCACCTCCACGAACCGCACCCCGGCCTCGCCCACGGCCCGGGCGGTGGCCAGGGCCTCCTCCGCGGTCCTGGAACGAATCACCGCCACCAGGCGGTGCGCCTGCATGGCGGTCATCAACTCCGTCTTGGTCATGGAAGGTCCCTGCTCAGCTCAGACTCAGCCCGCCGTCCACCAGCAGGGTCTGGCCGGTGACGAAATCGCCGCCGGTGATCAGCCCGAGCACGGCGCCCGCCACCTCTTCCGGCTTCCCCACCCGCTTGAGCGGGTAGTTGGCGGAGGCGCGGTCGATGATGTCCTCGTAGTCCGCGCCGTAGTGGTCGCGCATCCACTGGGTGTCGGTGAACGCGGGCGCCACGGCGTTGACCCGGATCTCGGGCCCCAGGGCCACGGCAAGGCCGCGGGTCAGGTAGATGAGTCCGGCCTTGGCGGTGCCGTAGGCGAGCGACGACATGGTGGAAGGCGCGATGACGCCCGAAATGGAAGACACGTTGACGATCATGCCGCCGGCCGCCTTCAGGTGCGGCGCCGCCGCCCTGGCGCACCGGTACGCGCCCTTGACGTTGACGTCAAGGGTCATGTCCCAGATCTCGTCGGTCAACGCCTCCATGTCGGTGATCGGCACCCAGCGGGTGATGCCGGCGTTGTTCACCAGGATGTCCAGGCGCCCGAACCGCTCGACTGTCTGATCGACCATGTCGCGCACGTGGCCGTCGTCCCGGACGTCCCCGTGCACGCAGAGGGCCTCGGCGCCTGCCGCGCGCACTTCCTCCGCCAGACTTTCCGCCTGGTCCTTGGCCGAGCGGTAGTTGATGGTCACGCCGGCGGCACCGGCGCGCGCCAGCTCCAGTACGGTGGCCCGGCCGATGCCGGTGGCGGCGCCCGTGACGAGCGCGATGCGTTCGGACAGATTCATGGTCTCACTTCGCTTTCCCCGCCACACCCCTCCTGGATTCCCGCTTTCGCGGGAATGACGATGCGGGGATTCCCGCCCTCACGAAAACGATGCGGGGATTTGCGGGAATGACGGCAATCAAGACGCCCCGTCTCCCCGCAATTCGGCGGTGGCAGCCTCGTCGATCTCCCACTGCTCGGGCAGCCGGACCTTCTCGTCGTCCCGGCCGGTGAAGCGCACCACCACGCCGTAGTCCCGGGCGGCGGCCTCGGGGGTTATGTAGCCGTAGACCACGTCCGTGCGGACCCGCTCGGGATCCCGCTGGAAGGGTTCGCCGTAGCCGCCCCCTCCGGGATGGTTCAACTGGACGCTACGGTCCCCGCCCAGATGGGTCTGGGCCTTGGGATTGGGGCGCTCGCCGCCGTCGAGGATGAACTCGCCGGGGAGCCCCGGACCGCCGCCCATGATGCCGGGGGCGGCGTAACGGGTGCGGTCGAGGATGCCGTTGACGCTCCACTGGCCGTGGGCGCGGTTGGCGAACTCCGTGAACTGGCCCAGGCCGCCGCGCCAGGTGCCGGCGCCGCCGGAGTCCACCCTGAGCTCGCGCCGGCGCATGACCAGCGGCGACAGGCTCTCGATGACCTCCGCGGGCACGCCCGCCACGCCGCTGGGGAAACCCACGGCGCTGAGTCCGTCCTTGGTGGGGCGCGCGCCGGTGCCGCCTACCTGAAAGACCGTGAGATTGAACGCGGGATCCTGGCCGCGCCACACGCTGAGCCAGATGGGGTCGGCGCTGGGCGCCATAAGCTTTCCCGGAAGCGCCTTGGCCAGCGCCGTGAATACCGCGGTGGGCACGAAGTGGCCCACGGTCTGCCGCGCCGCCACCGGCGCCGGTTCGTTGGCGTTCAGGATGCTCCCCTCCGGGGCGCTCACGTGGACGGGCCGGAAGCTGCCCTCGTTGTGGGGCACGTCGGGATAGATGGCCGCCTTGGCCGCGAAGCTGGCGTAGGCGTGGGTGTAGTTCATCACCACGTTGATGCCGCGGTGGCTCTGGGGCGAGGAGCCGGTGAAGTCGATGAAGATCTCGTCGCCGCGCACCTCCAGCCTGGTCTTGATGTGGATCGGCTCCTCGAAGCCGTCGCTCCAGGTCTCCCCTTCCCACGCGCCGTCCTCGAGCCCGGCGATGGCCGCGCGCACGGCCTTCTCGGAGCGGCTGATGATCTCCTCCGCCACGGGATCGAAGCTGTCCAGCCCGAACTCGTCCATGGTCTCGATGAGCGCCCGCCCGCCGGCGTCGTTGCAGGCGGACTGGGCATAGAAATCGCTCACCACCTCGTGGGGCAGCCGGACGTTGGCGCGGATCATCTTGAGCAGGATGGGGTCGGGCTCCCCCGCGTGGAAGAGCTTCATGATGGGGATCCGCAACCCCTCCTCGTAGACCTCCCGGGCCTCGGCGGAGAGGATGCGGCCGCCGATGTCCGCGGCGTGGCAGGTGTTGGCGAAGAACGCCACGAGTTGCCCGGCCCGGAAGATCGGCGTGGTGATGGTGATGTCGTTGACGTGCCCGGCGGTCTGCCACGGGTCGTTGGTGATGAGCACGTCACCGGGCGCCAGCGTTGCCGCCGGGAACTCCCGCAGGAAGTGCCCCATGGACGTGGCCATGGCGTTGATGTGGCCCGGCGTGCCGCTCACCGACTGGGCCACCATGCGGCCCTTGGTGTCGAAGAGGCCGCAGGCCAGGTCCTGGCTCTCCCGCACGATGGTGCTGAAGGCCGTGCGCATGAGCGCGTCCTGCTGCTCGTTGGCCACCGACAGGAGCCGGTTCCAGATGACCTCGAGGGTTACGGGATCGATGACGGTCTTACTCATGGTCGAACTCTACGATCACGTTCAGATTATCGTCAACCCGGGCATGGCTACGGGCGGTCACCACCAGGGTGGACTCCCGCTCCTCCACGATGGCCGGCCCCGGGAAGGTCATTCCCGGCGTCAGGGCGTAGCGGTCGTAGACCGCGGTCTCGACGAACCGTCCCCGGCCCGCCGAGTACACCGGGCGCGTGCCCTTCCGCGCCTTGGCCCCCACAGCCCTGGTGCCCCGGGTCGAGAAGTTCAGCGGCTGCTCCGGCCCCCTGGCCACCACGCGCCAGTTGATCACCTCCACCACCACGTCCGGAACCGTCCGCCCGTACATGCGCTCGTAGGTGCGCTCGAAGGCCTCGGTGATGGCGCCGAGATGGCTTGCGTCGAGGACGCCGTCGGGAATGGGCACCGACACCTCATGGCCCTGGCCGGTGTAGCGCATGTCCGCGGTCCGCTCGTAGACGATCTCGTCCGGCGCCAGTCCCGACTGCTCCAGGATGGCGCGTCCCTCGGCGCACATGCCGTCGAACATCCCGTTGACGAAGGACCAGTCCAGCTCGTCCAGCAGGCTGTAGGCGCTGCGCACGAAGTCGAAGGCCAGGGGCGCCGCCAGGAGCCCGAAGGTCGAGCCCACGCCCGCCCCCATGGGCGAGATGAGCGTGGGCAGGTGCAGCAGCTCGGCCACGTGGCAGCCGTGCACCGGACCGGCGCCGCCGAAGGCGTACATGGGCAGCTCCCGCGGGTCCTTGCCGCGTTCCCCCAGGTGCGCCCGGGCGGCGTTGGCCATGTTCTCGTTGACGATCTGGTGGATGCCCCAGGCCACCTGCTCCACCCGCATGCCGAGTTTCGCGGCGAGGGCGCCAAGGGCGTGGCGCGCCGCCTCCACGTCAAGCTTCATCTCGCCGCCGAGGAAGTAGTCGGGATCGAAGTAGCCGAGGATCAGGTTGGCGTCGGTGACCGTCGCGCCCGTGCCGCCGCGGCCGTAGCAGGCCGGACCGGGCTCGGCCCCGGCGCTGTCGGGCCCGACCTTGAGCAGCCCCAGCGCGTCCACCCGGGCGATGCTGCCGCCGCCGGCGCCGATCTCGATCATGTCGATGACCGGGATCTTGATCGGCAGGCCGCTGCCCTTGCGGAAGCGGTAGACCCGGTCCACCTCGAACTCCCGGGCCTTGAGGGGGTAGCCGTTCTCCACCGCGCAGAGCTTGGCCGTGGTGCCGCCCATGTCGAAGGAGAGGAGGTCGGGATAGCCCGCGCGCTGTCCCAGCGCGGCCGCGGCCAGCGCCCCGGCCGCCGGTCCCGATTCCAGCATCCGCACCGGGAAGCGGGCGGCGGTCTCCGGCGTGCCGATGCCGCCGCTGGAGAGCATCACGAAGAAGCTGCCGGAGAACTCAAGGCCGTCCAGGCGCTGCTGCAGCTCCTGGAGATAGGCGGCCACGCGCTCCTGCACGTAGACGTTGGCGGCGGTGGTGCTGGTGCGCTGGAACTCGCGGATCTCGGGCACCACGTCGGCGCTCACCGACACGCGGATGTCCGGCGCCACCTCGGCGATAAGCTCCTGCGTACGGCGCTCGTGGGCGGCGTCGCGGAAGCTGTTGAGGTAGCACACCGCGATGGCCCGGACGCCCTTGTCCCGGAGCTCGGCCACCAGGCCGCGCACGAAGTCCTCGTCCAGCGGCGCGATCACGCTCCCGTCGGCGGCCACCCGCTCCGGCACGTCGAAACGGAGATAGCGCGGCACCAGGGGCCTGGGGAACTCGAGATCGAGGTCGTAGAGCTCGTAACGGTGCTCGCGGCCGATCTCCAGGGCGTCCCGGAACCCCTCGGTGGTGAGCAGCGCGGTGACCGCGCCCTTGCGCTCGATCAGGGCATTGGTGACCAGCGTGGTGCCGTGCACCACCGTCCCCTGCCGGGCGCGGTCCACGATACCCGTCTCCAGCCCTTCGCGCATGGCCGTTTCCACCGCCATGCTGGGGTCGCCGTGGGTGGTCAGGGTCTTGCCGATGAAGGACGTGCCGTCATCCGCCACCAGGAGCAGATCCGTGAAGGTTCCGCCGATGTCAACGCCTACGCGATACATGGGTTACCGTCGCCGTGGGAGAAGCCGCCACGTGGATGGCCACGGGCGGGTTCGAAACCCGCCCCTACTGGGCGAACAGGTCCATCAAGGCATCCGTCTGGTCGGCCGCGGCCGGCCGCAGGAGCGGGATCTTGACGCCGGCGTCGCGGTACTGCTGGACCCGGGCCTTGACCTCGTCGGGGGTGCCGCTGGCGGTCATGCCTTCCACGTAGGAATCGGGGATGGCCTTGATGAGGGCCTCCATGCCGCCCTCGGCGTGGGCCTTCTCGAAGGTCGGGATGTCCTCCTCGTGGATGTAGGGCTCGCCCACGCGCATCTTGGGACGGGCGATGAACGGAAGCTGGATGGGGTCGAGCTTGGTGGCCACCTCCCAGCGGATGGCGTCCAGCGCCTTCTGATGGTCGTCGGCGATGGAGCAGTTGATCAACTGGGCGACCTCGAATTTCGAGAAGTCGCGCCCTGCCTCCTCGGCCGCGTCCTTGATGATCTTGAGGGCGTTGGCGGTGTACTCCGGCGAGCAGACCGCGTTCAGCACCACGCCGTCGCCGATCTGGCCGGCCAGCTTCAGGCCGGGCCGGGCCGTGGCCGGGATGTAGAGGGGGATGTGGGTGCGCAGCGGCTTCCAGCCGATGCCGACGTTCTTGAACTTGACGAACTGTCCCTCGTAATCCACCTTCTCGCCGGTGAAGAGCAGCCGCATGGACTCGATGTACTCCTTGAGCACTTGAGGGGGATCCTGGTGCTCCATGGCGTGGACCCGGGCGTGGCTTCGGGTACAGGCGCCCGGCGCCAGGGTGATGCGCCCGCCGGTCATCTCGTCCAGGGTCATCAACGACTGGGCCATGCAGATGGGCGTGCGCAGGCGGACGATCTGGGTGGCCCCCAGCGTCACCTTCGAGGTGGCCAGCCCCATGGCCGACATGGCCGACACCGAGTCGCGCATGAGCTCGATGGTCTCCGAGAAGAAGCCCATCTCGAAACCCTTTTCCTCCGCGCGCCGCATGAGATCGGCGATTTCCCGGACGTTGGTGAACTTTCCGTATCCAAGTGCGAAACCGACTCTGGCCATGACCACTCCTGACTTGTTGAACGCAACCGCTCCCGGTCATTCATGTCCCGGCAAGCGTGCCCCATGCGCGGCAAAGACGATACGCCGCTACCGACGACCCGACGGTCCTGCGCTTCGAGCTCCGGTCGATTCAGAGAAAAGCGGGCGGGTGTTGCGGTGTGCCTGAAGAAAAAATGATTTGTATCCGACCGGTTGCGGTTCGTCAAGGATTCGCGGCTCCGGCCCCACGGTCCTGTCGCCGTTGCGGCGCAACGCCGGATTACGTAAGCTTTAGCCCACGATGGTGGGGCTGGACATCGACGGCGTGCTGGCGGACTTTCTCTCTCCCTTCCTCCTCCGTCTCGAAAAACGCATCGGCAAGGGGCCGATCCCGGCGGAGTCACTCCGGAGCGTACGCCTGTCGGCGCATCCCGTACTGACCGAGGAAGCGGTAAGGGAGTGCGCCGACGCCGTGCGGCGGGACCCCGATTTCTGGGACGGGTTGGATTCGCTCCTCGGCCCCGAACACTGGCGGCGGCTGGAGCACCTCAGCCAAAGCGGACAGCTCTCGTTCATCACGCACCGGACGGGCCACGAGAGTTGGGACATCCACGCGGTCACCTCCGGCTGGTTCCGGCGGCACGGCATCACGAACCCCGATGTGCATCTGGTCGAAAAGGAAAAATCGGCGGTGGTGGAGCGGCTCGGAGTGATGTTGTTCGTCGATGACAACTACGAGAACTGCCAGGATGTGGCCGAGCATACCGAAGCCCGGGTGCTGATGCCGCACCATCCCTACAACCGCGACTTTTCGCACCCCGGCGTAACCCGGGTCATGCACTTCAACGAAGTGTTCACGGAGATCGAGCACTGCCTCGATCTCCGGGCACCCACCACGGCCTGAGGAGGCTCATCATGTACGGTTGGCGCGCACGTGTAGGCCATGTAGCCCCGTCCCGGGGGGACACCCTCGTCTACGAGTTCTATCGCATGCTGCCCGCGGGCTTTCAGTTGCTCAACAGCACCGGGACCATCCGGCAACTGGTGGACGCCGACTTCGAGCGGCAGCTCGAGCGTATAGAGGAGGCGGCGCTGGACCTGGTGGACAACGGCTGCGACGTAATCATCCTCGGCGGTTCTCCGCTCTTCACCAAGCTGGGGCACGGCAGCGACATCGAGATGGGCCGGCGGCTCACCGAAAAGACCGGGGTCCCCATCACCGCCGGGATTACCGGCGAGGTCGAAGCCCTCAAGGCCATGGGGCTGCACCGCCTGGTGGTGGCCACTCCCCACGAAGACGACCTGAACGCCCGCATGAAGGCCTTTCTCGAGGCCTCCGGTTTCGAGGTGCTCCAGATCGAGGGTTACGGGGTGCGCAAGAACTCCGCCATCTCGGACCTGCCGGTGCACGCCTCCTACAAGATCGCCAAGCGTCTCTACGAGAAGGCGCCGGAGGCGGACGGCATCTTCATCCCTTGCCCGCGCTGGCCCACCATCGAGGACGTGGAGATCCTGGAGCACGAGATCGGCAAGCCCGTGGTGACCAGTTGCCAGGCCTACATCTGGTACGCGCTCAAGCTGATCCGGATCAGGGAGGCGGTAACGGGCTACGGGCGGCTCATGGGAAGCCTGGCGGCGTGACGGTGAGAGCTGCCCGCCTTTGCGCCGTGGGCCGCCCAAGCGCTCCTATCCGGCGCCGACCGGGACTCTGCGTCCTGCCGTGCCTCGGGCCGTCACCGTACGCGACACCGCAATGGAACTCCTCGATCAACACCCGTCGCTGGACATCCACGCCCACCCGGGCCGTTTTCACCGGGACAATACGGGCATGGAGCAGCGAATCCTGGAAATGGTCCGGGGCGGCCTCAGCGCCGGCTTCTTCTGCGTAAGCACCGACCGGGCCGTCATCCGGCGGGACCGGCAAACCGGCAGGATCCGGGCGCAGCGGGCGTTCGAGCCCCGGGAATCGTATCGCGACACCTACGCCCGCTTCGCCGTGCTCGACCCGTGGTTTGACCAAGGCCGTCTCCTGCGGGTGCTGAGTCCGGCCGACGTCTTGCGCGCCAAGCGCATGCGCCGGCCCGGCGCCCTCCTCGCCGCGGAAGGCGCCGACTTCCTGGAAGAGCGCATCGACCGCGTCCAGGAGGCCCACGACCGGGGCATCCGCTCGATCCAGCTCGTCCACTACAACATCAACGCCGTCGCCGACATCCAGACAGAGGAGCCGCGGCACCACGGCCTGACCCCGTTCGGCGCCAATGTCATTCGGGAGATGAACCGGGTGGGCATGATCGTGGACGTGGCTCACGCCACCGAGCAGGTGACCCGCGACGTGGTGGACATCACCACCCGGCCCATCGTCCTCAGCCACACCGCTTTGCGCCGCACGCCGCGCAAATACACCCGCTTCATCTACGCCGACCACGCCAGGCTCATCGCCTCGACTGGCGGGCTCATCGGCGTCTGGCCCGCCGGCCGCGGCGGTCTGGAGCGTTGGACCCGGCGCTTCAGGAAGCTCGCCGACCTGGTGGGACCCGAGCACCTCGCCGTGGGCACGGACATGGACGGCCTGCGCAACACGGTCTTCGACGACTACGGCGCACTGCCGGACTTCGCGGCCGCGCTCCTGGCGGCAGGGTTCTCGAAGGACGAGGCGGCGGGTATCCTGGGCGGAAACTTTATGAGGGTTTTTCGGAAGGTTGCGCAGGAGGCGTGACCGCGGCCAGGCATTCCCAAGCCTCCTCCGGCAGCGCCGGCGCGATGATGTCGCCGACGACGGTGACGGTACCCGCCAGCTCCGACTGAGGGTATTCGGGCCTGACCGGGATCATCCCGGCTTCAGCTTGTAGAACCGCAGGGCATTGCCACCCAAGAGGGCGTCCTTCTCTTCCCGCGTGATGGCATCGTTGCTTTTGATAGCGTCCACCCGTCCCCAGTCCATGTCGCTGTGGGGGTAGTCGCTGGCGTACATGAGCGAGCCGGCGCCCACCTGGTCGATGACGGCCCTGAGGTTCTCGTCGTCTTCGAAGCCGGAGAGGATCCGTCCGGTGAGGATGTCCTCCATGGGTTCCCGGATGGTCTCCGGCAGGGTGTAGGGCGCCCTGCCCCAGTTGCCCTCGTGGCGGCCGTCGCCGCGGGGTCCCCGGACGTGCTCGATGTGCTTGCCGACCCACCAGGCCCAGTAGGGGAACCAGGTGGCCCCGATCTCCAGGAAGGCGCAGCGCAGGTTGGGATAGCGGGCCAGGATGCCCATGCGCACCACCGACATCATGCCCACCATCATGGAGAACGGCATGGCGGTGACGTGGGTGGAGAAGAAGTCCGTAAAGCAGTCGGCCCAGGGCGTGTCGTGCATGCCGGTGACCGCGTGGAAGCCGATGGGCGTGTCGAGCTCGTTCACCGCGGCGAAGAACGGCTCGTATTCGGGGTCGTGCAGAGGCCGGTTGCCGACCATTCCCGGCAGCAGCACGCCGGCCAGTCCCAGCTCCCCCACCGCCCTTCTCGCCTCTTCCGCCGCCCCGGCCGGGTCCTGGATCGGCACCATGGCGATAGCGTTCAGCCGCCTGCTGGCCTGGGAGCACTGCTCGGCCACGTAGTTGTTGTAGGCGCGGCATACGGCGCCGGCCAGCTCCGCGTTCTCCAGGTCGAACACCCACACGAGCGCCGTCGGGAAGACCACTTGGTAGTCCACCCCCATGAGATCGAGGTCCTCGATACGTCCGGGGATGTCGTCCAGGGAGTTGTCCCGGGCCTTCATCTGCTTGTGCCGCGGCGTGGGATAGTTGAAACCGCCGCCGCCCACGCCCCTGGAAAAGGGAATCCGGGGCACCACGCGCCCTTCGGCCACCCACCGGCCCTGGTCCCGGGGCTCGCCCGGCATGTCGATGACCCGGGGCCGGAGCGGATGAAACTCCTTCTCGATATAGCGGTCGAACAGGTCGAAAGGCTCGTGCAGGTGGCCGTCGGAGTCGATGGTCGGCATGGTACCTCCCGGATGGCCCTCGAGGTCCGGGGGCCTGGCGTCGAGGATGAGGAGACGCTTGCGCGCCCCCGGCAGGTCAACCGATTCCGGCGAACGTCAGGCGCCGAATTTCTCCCATTGCTCGGGGCTGAAGGTCTTGAGCGAAAGCGCGTGGATGCGTTCGTCGCCAAGCTCGTCCTTGAGCGCCTCGTAGACCATCTTGTGCTGGTCGATGAGGCCCTTGCCGGCGAAGGAATCGTGCACGACGACCACCTGATAGTGGTCTCCGCCGCCGGTAAGGTCCTTGATCATCGGCACCATGCAACCCGGGAAAACCCGCCCCAGCGTGTCCTCGATCTCTTGTGGCTGAATCATAGGGCTGGGATTAGCACAAAACGCCGGGGCGGACCACCGAGGACGGTAGAGATGGCCCGCCCACCCCGCGCCCCTGGACGCCGGCTCAAGGCCGGGGTGACGTGGGGAAGGCCGGAATGACGGCGATGGACGCGACCAGCGTGTCTCACGCCTGCACGTCGTAGTCGTCCCGGCACTGCTGGATCATGGCCCGCATGTCGGCCCGCAGCTCCTCGTTGGTGGGCCGGCCCACGTAGTACCAGCCGTTGTAGATGCGATGGACCGTGAGATCGGGCAGCAGCGAGAAGGCGTAAGGGATCGCGATGGTCCCGTGCTTCTTGTCCGAGGTGTCGACGAGGTCCAGGGCCTCGATGGCCTTGTGCTCGTGGTCGCTCAGGAACGGAAACGTCGCCCCGAGACCGTTTCTGAGCGCCCCGTTCACCTGCGGCGGGTCCACGCTGACGACGGCGACACGGCAATAGGCGGAGGGAAGCTCCTCCTGCAGGGTGACCAGGTGGCGCAACTGCACCACGCATTTCCCTCACCAATAGCCTCGATAGAACACCACGATGAGGGGGAACCTGCCCTCGGTGATCCCCGACAATGCCGCTTCCTGGCCCGTGTGGTCCTTGAGGGCCAGATCCGGAAACGTCGCCCCGACGGTTTGATTCATGATTTGCCTCCTCTGAATATCGAAACGTTAATCTGCTACGGCGCCGGCATGGCCCAGCGCGCCAGATCCGATTCCGCCAGTTCCGCGCCGAGCCCGGCAACCTCCGGAACCGACTGCCGTCCTGCCCGCAGGTCCAGCGGGCGCGCCACCACGTCGCCGGCCATCTTGAGCGGCCCCACGGACTCGCAGCCGTCCATGATGTTGGCGCAGCTCGCGGCCACGTGAATCTCCGCGAGCGTATTGATGGTGAGGCCGAACCCGTGGCCGATGACGCACCGGATGCCGGCGGCCTCGGCCATGTGGACCATGCGGACGGTGCGGGTGATGCCGCCCTGTTTCATCACCTTCACCTTGACGATGTCCGCGGCCTCCTTACGGATGACCTCCACCAGGGTCTCCGGCCCGACGATGGCCTCGTCCGCCATCACCGGGATGTCGATACGGCGGCGCACCCGCGCCAGGCCGTCATAGTCGGCCCGGGACACCGGCTGCTCCAGCAGCGCCACGTCCAGCGGCGCCAGCGTCTTCGCCAGACGAACGGCGTCATCGACGCCGTAGGCCTCGTTGGCGTCCACCCGGAGTCTCAAGCCGCTCCCCACCGCGCCGCGCACGGCCGCCACCCGGTCGCGGTCCGCCTCGACGCCCGAGCCCAGCTTGATCTTCACCGAGCCGAAACCGGCGTCGCGCCAATCCAGGGCGTCCGCTGCCGCGGCGTCCGGCTCCAGCAGGCCGATCCAGCCGTTGAGACGCACTTCGTCCTTGAGCCTGCCGCCCAGCAGCGAGTGCACCGGCTGGCCCAGCGCCCTGCCCTTGAGGTCGAACAACGCCATCTCCAGGGCGGCCTTGGCGTCCAGATGCCGCGGCAGGCCGCGGTCCATGAGCTCCAGCGCGGCCGAGAGGTTCAACGGATCGCGGCCGGTGAGCTCCGGCGCCAGCGTCCGCACCGCCTTCAGGGTCTCGCCGAAGCTCTCCTCCGAATGGCCGGGATCCGGATCGACGTTGCCAAGCCCGGCGATGCCGTCATCGGTGCGGACGCGCACCACGATGCTGTCCTGCCGGGTCTTGGTGTCGTGGGCGTTGCGGAAAACCCCTTTCAGCGGAATCTGCAACGGATGGATATCGATGCGGGTGATCTTCATGACAACCGGCCGCTTCCCCACGCGCAATCGACCTTCCGGGACGGCGCTTTGCCTTGCGCGCGGTCGCAAGCTACTGAATGATACCCACAACCATCCGGTTGGTCGAACGGTCAGGGAGGTAAAGCGAATGACCAGCGCCTCACGGTTGCGGCACGCAATGGCCGAGGACGGCTGCCTTGCGGTTCCGGGCGTTCACGACGGCCTGACGGCGCTGCTCGCGGAGCAGGCCGGCTTCCGGGCGGCCCTGCTCGGGGGCAACGCCGTAACCGCCAGCCTGCTGGGGCTCCCGGACCTGGGTTTCCTGTCCGCCGATGCGCTCATCGCGCACGTGCGGAACATCTGCCACGCGTTGCGCATCCCCTTGCTGGTGGACGCCGACACGGGCTTCGGCGGCCCCCTCCAGGTGCACCGCACCGTTGCCGCGCTGGAGCGGGCCGGCGCGGCCGCGATCCAGATCGAGGACCAGGTGCCGGCAAAGAGATGCGGACTGCTGGAAGGCGGGCATCCCCTGGTCACCGCAACGGAAATGGCGGAGAAGGTCCGGGCCGCGGCCGGCGCCAGGACCGACGCGGACACCGTCATCGTCGCGCGCACCCTGGCCTACTCCTCGGGCGGCCTCGACGAGGCCATCCGGCGCGGCCGGGTTTACCACGAAGCCGGCGCCGACGCGGTTTTCGTGCAGGTCCCGGGCACGCTGGAGGAACTCCGCGAGATCCGGCGCGGCATCCCGGGTCCGCTGGTGGTCAACATGGATGAAGCCATCCCGGCGTGCGCCCTGGAGGTAGACGACGCGGCCGCGGAAGGTTACAAGATGGCGCTTTTCCCGGGCACCGTCCGTTACTCGCTGGTGAAAGCGGTCGGCGACGCCCTTGCCGTCCTGCGCCGGGAAGGAACCACCCGGAGCCGCCGGGACCGCCTGGCGTCTTTGGCCGAGTATCACGCCGTGCTGCGCATGGACGAGTTCCTGGAGCTGGAGGGGTCGCTGACGAAGCCCTCCTAGGCGTGGGCCGGCTCTCCTGCCCACTCCGCCTGGATTCCCGCTTTCGCGGGAATGACGAATACCGGCCATCAATACCGGCCATCACGCCCGGATGTCCTCCAGGAAAAACTCCGTGGGTATCTCCCGGCCGAGCCCCTGCTCACGCGCGCGTTCGTACACCGCTCCGGTGATGGCGCTGAACTGCGGCCCGATGGCGCCGATGTTCATGAACCAGGTGGTCTGCTCCGGGCCGGTGCGTCCCGGGATGCGGCCGCTCATGAGGTCCGGCAGCTTGGGGATGTCCACGACCTCCGGCGTGAGATCCACTCGGGGCACCAGCGCCCGTTCCTCTTCCTGGCCCGCCACATAACCGAGGTAGCCGCCCCGGGCGTAGAACGCCTCGGGCGGGAGCTTCTCCAGGTAGGGGGTAGCGTCGCCGGGACGCGCCGCCACGTCCACCGCGTGGAGAAACCCCGGTTCCACCGAGTTCCGGTTCACGTCGATGACGTGCATGCCGGGTTCCAGCCAATCGATGAAGAACACCGGCTCGATGGCGGAAGCGCAGCAACACACGATGTCGGCGCCCCGCACCGCGCTCCGCCCGTCCGAAGCCACCACCGCCTCGATTTCATGCCGTGCCTGCATCTCCTCCGCGTACTGCCGGGCATTGGCCGGGTTGAGGCTGAACACCGTGACCTTGGTGATGGGCCTTACGCGGCAAAGAGCGTCGAGGTAGCTCCGGGCCATGCCGCCGGAGCCGATCATCGCCACGGTATGGCTGTCCTCCCGCGCCAGGTACCGGGCGCCGAGCCCGGCGCCCGCCCCCACGCGATCGTGCTGCAACCGGCCGTCGTTCATCATGGCCACGGGGGTGGCGTCGCGGGTGCTGAAGAGCAGCAGCAGTCCGCACCAGGTGCCGGGCTCGCGGGCGTACTTGTTCTCCCGCTGGTGGCCGTGCACCATGGGCCAGCTCACCATGTCGGAGATGATGCGGATACAGGCATAGCCGTCTTTCCGGCTGCCCCCCACCATGAGCGCGAGCCGGTGGTACGGCGCTTCCTGGCCGGAAGGCACGTACATGTCCATGCGCCCCATGCCGACGGCGTCGCGCCGGGCCAGCTCGTGGAAGAGCCCCTCCAGGGATTCCAGGCAAAGCGGCATGTCGATGACGCGGGCCACATCGTCGTTGTTCAGGAACAGCATGGGCTCTCCTCGTGTTCTTCCCGGATGCCGGGACTGTTTTCCACCGGCCCTCGGTCGCGTATACTGTCGGAACGTGTCGTCGGCCCCGGGACGCCGCACGGCAAATCGGGCCGCCGGAAGGAGAACAGTCATGCCCCTATATGAATTCCAGTGCAAGGGCTGCGGCCACGAGTTCGAGGACCTGGTCCTGGGCTCCGCCCGCCCGGCCTGTCCGTCCTGCAGCAGCCAACAGCTCGAGCGGCTGCTGTCGGTGTTTGCGGTCAACGGCGCGGCGGACGATCCGCTGCCCGCCGCCGGCGCGTGCGGAAGCTGCGGCGACCCCAGGGGGCCGGGCGCCTGCTCCATGAACTGACACGCGGGAACCGCGCGCCCCGGAAATTGCATGATTGCGTAAAACCGTGTAGAATCCCGCTAACGAACTGACACCTTATCCAGAGTGGTGGAGGGACAGGCCCGTTGAAGCCACAGCAACCGTGTTCCCGAAGGGAGCGCAGGTGCTAATTCCGGCCCGCAAGGGACAGATAAGGTGAGGAGAAAACCTCTTCTCATCTTGGAAGAGGTTTTTTTTCGTTTGGAGTTTTGTAGTTTGGAGTTTCGTTCGGACCATGCGCCTGAGCCCTGAGCAAGTCGAGCGGTACAGCCGCCAGATCATGATCCCCGACGTCGGCGGCGGCGGGCAGATCCGCCTGCGCCAGGCGAGCGCGCTGGTGGTGGGCGCCGGCGGCCTGGGAAGCCCCGCCGCGTTCTACCTGGCCGCCGCCGGCATCGGCAGGCTCGGCATCGTGGACGGCGACACGGTGGACCTTTCCAACCTGCAGCGGCAGATACTCCACACCACGGCCGACCGGGGCCACCGCAAGGTGGAATCGGCGCGGTCACGGCTGGCGGAACTCAACGCCGAGGTGGACGTGGCGGTCCACGACGTGCGCTTGACCGGCGAGAACGCCGCCGAGCTCATGGAGCCCTACGACTTCATCATCGACGGCAGCGACAACTTCGACACCAAGTTCCTCGTCAACGACGTCGCCGTGTCGCTGGGCAAACCCTTCTCCCACGCGGGAATCGTCCGTCTCCAGGGGCAGACCATGACCGTGGTGCCGCCGGAGAGCGCCTGTTACCGCTGCCTGTTCGAGGAACCGCCGGCGCCGGGCGAGGTCCTCGGCTGCCAGCAGGCCGGCATCCTCGGCGCGGTGGCCGGAACCATCGGTTCCATCCAGGCCACGGAGGCCATCAAGTACATCGTCGGCCTCGAGGAGCACCTGCTGGTGAACCGCCTGCTCACCTATGACGCCAAGACCATGGAAATACGCAACGTACCGGTGCCGGCGAACCCCCGCTGCAAGGCCTGTGGCACCCCCGCGGGTTCGCCGGCTTCCCAAAGGAGTCACGCATGAGCTTCGTCCAGGGACTGAAATGCCGGGAGTGCAAACGGGAGTATCCCATCGCGCCCCTCCACGTGTGCGAGGACTGCTTCGGCCCCCTCGAGGTGGAATACGACTACGACGGGATCCGCCAGAGCGTCAGCCGGGAGAAGATTGCCTCGCGCGCACACAACCTGTGGCGCTACCGGGAGCTTCTGCCCATCGAGGAAGAGCCCAGGGTGGGCCTCTACTCGGGGTTTACACCGCTCATTCGCGCCCGCCGCCTGGGCGAGGCGCTGGGGGTCGAGGAGCTCTACCTCAAGGACGACTCGGTGAACCACCCGACCTTCTCCTACAAGGACCGGGTCGTGTCGGTGGCCATCTCCAAGGCCATCGAGTTCGGCTACGAGACGGTCTCGTGCGCATCCACCGGGAACCTGGCCAACTCGGTGTCGGCCCACGCCGCCAGCGCCGGGCTCAACTGCTACGTCTTCATTCCCGAAGGGCTGGAGGAAGGAAAAATCGTCGGCTCCGCCATCTACGGCCCGCGCACGGTGGCCATCAAGGGGACCTACGACGATGTGAACCGCCTGTGCAGCGAGATCGGCGACAAGTACCAGTGGGCCTTCGTCAACGTGAACCTCAGGCCCTACTATGCCGAGGGGGCCAAGACCCACGCCTTCGAGGTCGCCGAGCAGTTGGGATGGAAGCTGCCGCGCCACATCGTCGTGGGCTCCGCCGGCGGAACCATCCTTCCCAAGCTGGCGAAGGGCTTCAAGGAACTGCGTGAAGTGGGACTGGTGGGGCGGGATGAGCCGTGCAGCATCTACTCGGCCCAGGCCGCGGGCTGCTCCCCCATTATCGACGCCCTGAAGAAAGGCACGGATGTCGTCGATCCGGTGAAGCCCAACACCATCGCCACCTCCATCGCCATCGGCAATCCTGCCGACGGCTACTACGTCATCCAGGCCGTCAAGGAATCCGGCGGATGGGGCGAGAACGTCACGGACGACGAGATCCTCGACGGCATCAAGCTGCTCGCCTCCACGGAGGGCATCTTCACCGAGCCGGCCGGCGGCACGGAAATTGCGGTGACAAGGAAACTGATCGAGCAGGGCCGGATTCCCCGGGACGAGTCCATCGTCGTCTCCATTACAGGGAACGGCTACAAGACGATCGAGACGGTGGCGCACATCATCGACCGGCCCTACAGCATCGACGCGGCCCTGGGCACCTTCGACGCGCTGTACGACGAGCTGTCAAAGGGATCGCCCGAAACAGCGCAGGCTGGATGACCGGCTCGCCCGCGTCTCCGTGTTGAAAAGGTCGCAGACCGGATTTATCCTGGACTAGAAAGGGAGGTTCCTTCATGAGTGTTCGCGTACGTGTCCCTACCCCCTTGAGGAAGTTCACCCAGGGATCGGACGAGGTCGACGCCAACGGCGCCACCGTCTCGGCCATGCTGGACGACCTCGAACAGAACCACCCCGGCATCAAGGAACGCATCATGGACGAGAACGGCAAGGTTCGCCGGTTCGTGAACGTCTACGTCAACGGAGACGACATCCGCTTCCTCAAGAACGTGGATACCGCGTTGAAGGACGGGGACAGCATATCCATCGTGCCCGCCATCGCCGGAGGCATGTAACCGCTTGCTCACCGCTCTAAGACAGAACACCCCGCCGCCGGCGCGGGCGCTCAGGAAAGCCGGGGCCGTCACCGAACTGGTGGGCGACACCCCCCTGGTCCGGATCGGACGGGTCGCCCGCGGCCTCGCTCCCGGAGTGCGCATTCTGGCGAAGCTCGAAGGGTTCAACCCCGGCGGCTCGGTGAAGGACCGGCCCGCGCTCAGAATGATCCAGGAGGGGATCCGGACGGGGGGGCTCAAACCCGGCCAGACCATCATCGACTCGACGTCGGGCAACACCGGCATCGCCATCGCCATGGTGGGCGCGGCGCTGGGCTACGGCGTCCGCCTGGTGCTGCCGTCCAACGTCAGCGAGGAACGCAAGGGCATCATCCGCTTCTTCGGCGCGGATATCGTCTACAGCGACCCCTTCGAAGGCTCCGACGGCGCCATCCGTCTCTGCCGCAAGATGGTCGGCGAGGACATGGGGACGTATTTCAAGCCCGATCAATACTTCAACCCCATGAACAGCCGGGCCCACTACGAGACCACCGGCCCGGAGATCTATCGGCAGACCGAGGGCGCGGTCACCCACTTCGTCGCCGGCATCGGCACCGGCGGCACCGTGATGGGCACCGGGCGGTTCCTCAAGGAGCGCGACCCCCGGATCGCGGTCATCGGCGTGGAGCCGGACGCACCGCTGCACGGACTCGAGGGATTGAAGCACATGGCCAGCTCCATCGTCCCGGGGATCTACCACGAGGAAGAGCTGGACCTCAAAGTTCCGGTGTCCACGGAGGCCGCCTACGACATGGTCTATCGCCTCAGCCAGGAAGAGGGGCTGCTGGTGGGGCAATCCTCCGGGGCCGCCATGGTCGCGACGTTGCAAGTCGCCCGGCAACTCACCCACGGCACGGTGGTGACGGTGTTTCCCGACTTCGGGAGCCGTTACCTGACCACGAACATGTGGACGAGCTGGAAGGAAAACCTGGATGTCGGCGACCTGGAATTCTCCATATGATCATCCGCTGTCCCAACTGTTCCACCACCTACAAGGTGAGCGGCAGCGTCTTCGACGCGCCCCAGCCCACCTTCCGTTGCACTCGCTGCAAGCACGTCTTCATGGTCCAGGTGCGCTTGCAGTTGACCGAAGAGGAATCGCCGGCAGCCGTTGAGCGGGCGGAGCAGCAAACGGCCGGCACTTCCGTGACCGACGACCGGAACGACGCCTACGACGAGCCGAATGCCCCGCCCGACGAAGAAGCCTGGGAGGATGCCGTTGCGGAGGATGACATCCTCCCGCCCACGGCGGACACGGCGCGGGACGCCTCGGAACCGCCCCCGCAGGCCATCGAGGCCGCGGCCGAGCCCCTGGCCCCGGACCGGGCCGGCATCGATATGGACGAAGAAGACGCCGGCGACACGGCGCCTTCCTACCGTGGCTTCGAGATAGACACCCCGGAAACGGAACTTGCGGAAGCACCGGCGACGGCCCCGGTGGAGGAGGCCCCGGCCGAAGACGATGATTCCCCGGTCGGTGACAAGCGGCAGCCGGACTTCGAGATCGAGGAGGACTTCCTGTTGCCTCCCACGCGGGAAACGCCGCCGCCAGGCAGGCCGCCAGGGGATTCCAGAGGCTCGATCGTGCCGCTGGCGAGCCTCCTGAGCCTCGCCGTGCTCGCCTTCGTCCTGGTAGCGTTCATCTATCAGGCCAATCCGCGGCCCCTGGATTCCCTGATACGGCGGATCCCGTGGTACGGCAGCGCCGTCTTCGACAACCGGCACTTCAAGCAGACGCTGGTTGTCGAGTCGCTGGCATCGGGGGTCCATCCCGTCCTGAACCAGACCGAGGTCTTCATCGTTTCCGGGAAGCTCGCCAACCGGAACGACCGAAGCGTCCACAAGGTGAGGATCGAGGCGCGACTCTTCGACGCGGAAGGGAACCAGATAGGTCAGCAGGTCACGTTCGTGGGAAACGCCATTTCCGCCAAGATTATCCAGGACATGACGTTTCGCGAGATCTCGCTGCTCCAGAGCCTCAAACCCCAGAGCAACTACCGGATCGGACCCAACGGGTCGGCGAACTTCACGATCGTCTTTCCGAAACCCAAGACGGCGGTGGAGTCCTTCAGTTGCAGGGTGGTCTCGGCCGAGGCCGCCGCCTAGTGGCTCAGTGGCCTGTTGGAGGGGTCATTCCTTCTTGGGACCCTCGCCTTCGCCCTTGTCGGTCTCGGTCACGTCGATCTCGTCCGGCTCGTGCAGTGACTTGCGAAAGCTCTTGATCCCCTTGCCCAGCCCCGAGCCGAGCTCCGGCAACCTTCGGCTGAACAGCACCAGGATGATTACCAGAATTATCAGAAGTTCCCAGATTCCAAGACCAAACATGACGGGGTTCCCCTCGTGTCCTTCGGGTCGCCTGAGTCACGGAACAACGCCCCGATTCTAGCCCAAACGCCGGCCGATTGACAGGCGCCGCCACCTTCACGCGTAGGCGGACACCGGCGCGCAGGTGCAGACCAGGTTCCTGTCGCCGTAGGCATTGTCCACCCGCCCCACCGGGACCCAGAACTTGCGCTGCCGCACCCACTCCCGCGGAAACGCCGCCTTCTCACGCGAATACGGGTGTTGCCAGTCCTCCGAGAGCAGGTGGATGGCGCTGTGGGGGGCGTTCTTGAGCACGTTGTCCTGCGCGTCCGCGGCGCCCGTCTCGATCTCGCGGATCTCCTCGCGGATGGCGAGCATGGCGTCGCAGAAACGGTCCAGCTCCTCACGCGATTCGCTCTCCGTGGGCTCGATCATCAACGTGCCCGCCACCGGCCAGGACATGGTCGGCGCGTGGAAGCCGTAGTCCATGAGGCGCTTGGCCACGTCCTCCACGGTTACGCCGGCCGAGGCCTTGAAGGGACGCGTGTCGACGATGCACTCGTGCGCAACCATGCCGTTCTTGCCGCGGTAGAGGATCCGGTATTCGCCCGAAAGCCGGTGCGCGATGTAGTTGCCGTTGAGCACCGCCACCTGGGTGGCCCGGGTCAGGCCCTCGGCACCCATCATGGCGATGTAGGCCCAGGAGATGGGCAGGATGCCGGCGCTGCCCCAGGGCGCGGAGGACACCGCGGTGATGCCCTCCGCGGGGCCGCATTCCGGCGCCACGCCGTGGGACGGGAGGAACTTCGCGAGATGCTCCCCCACGGCCAAGGGGCCGACACCCGGCCCGCCGCCCCCGTGCGGAATGCAGAACGTCTTGTGCAGATTCAGGTGGCACACGTCCGGGCCGATGGTTCCGGGCCGGCACAGGCCCACGAGCGCGTTGAGGTTGGCGCCGTCCAGGTAGACCTGGCCGCCCCGCTCGTGGACGATGCCGCAGATGTCCCGGATACCTTCCTCGAACACGCCGTGGGTCGACGGGTAGGTGACCATCAGCGCGGCGAGACGGCCGCCGACCCCGTCGGCCTTGGCGCGCAGGTCGTCGAGGTCGATGTTGCCGTCGGCGTCGCAGTCCACCACCACCACGCTCATGCCCGCCAGCACCGCGCTGGCCGGATTCGTGCCGTGTGCGGAGCTGGGAATGAGGCACACGTCGCGCTCCGCCTGCCCGTTGGCCGCGTGGTACTTCCGGATCACCAGCAACCCCGAGTACTCTCCCTGGGAACCGGCGTTGGGCTGCACCGACACGCCGGCGAACCCGGTGATGGCGGACAGCCAGTCCTGGAGCCGGGCGATGAGCGCCCGGTATCCACGGGTCTGGTCCGCGGGCGCGAAGGGGTGCATCCGGGCGAACTCCGGCCAGGTCACGGGGATCATCTCGGCGGTGGCATTGAGCTTCATGGTGCACGAGCCCAGCGGGATCATGGACTGCACCAGGCTCAGGTCCCTGGTCTGAAGCTGCGCCATGTAGCGCAGCATCTGGGTCTCGGAATGGTGCTGGTTGAACACCTCCGCCTCCAGGAAGCCGCTGCCGCGGACGTACTCCCGGGGGAGCCGCGACTGCCCGCCCGTCTCCGGGTCCTCGTCCTCCACCGGGACGCCGAACGCCCGCAGGAGGTCCCGGACGTCGTCCTCGCCGGTGGTCTCGTCCAGCGAGACGTGCAACTGCCCGTCGGACGGCCGTCCGAGATTGATGCCGCGTTCCGCGGCCGCCCGCTGGATCTCGCCGGCCCGCCCGGCGCCGACTTCGATGCGGAGGGTGTCGAAGAAGCGGTCGGCGGCGAGAACGAAGCCGGCCCCCTCCAACCGCGCCGCCAGCCGAGCCGTGCGGCGGTGAACCCGCTCGGCAATGTTCCGGAGGCCCGACGGGCCGTGATAGACGGCGTACATGGACGCCATCACCGCCAGCAGCACCTGCGCGGTGCAGATGTTGCTGGTGGCCTTCTCGCGGCGGATGTGCTGCTCGCGGGTCTGCAACGCGAGCCGCAGAGCCCGCTGTCCCTGGGCGTCCTTCGAGACCCCCACCAGACGCCCGGGCATCATGCGCTTGTACGCGTCCCGGGTGGCCAGGAAACCGGCGTGCGGACCGCCGAATCCCATCGGCACGCCGAAACGCTGCGCGCTGCCCACGACGATATCCGCGCCGACCTCCCCCGGCGGCGCCAGCAGGCACAGGCTCAGCAGATCCGTGGCCACGATGCTTGCCATCCCGCGCTCCCGGCACCGGCGGATGAACCCGGCGAGGTCGGGAATGGCCCCGCTCGCGGCCGGGTACTGGATGAATCCGGCGAACGCGTCGTCCGGCGGCTCCGTGCCCTCGGCATCCGTCGCCACCCGCACGCCGATGGGCGCCGCGCGGGTGCCCATCACTTCGAGCGTCTGCGGGAACGCATCCTCGCACACGAACAGCTTGCTCCGCCCCTGCTTCTCCACGTTGTAGGCCAGGAACACGGCCTCGGCGGCCGCGGTCCCCTCGTCCAGCAGGGAAGAGTTGGCGATGTCCATGGCGGTGAGGTCCGTGACCATGGTCTGGAAGTTCAACAGGGCCTCGAGGCGGCCCTGGGAGATCTCCGGCTGATAGGGCGTGTACGCGGTGTACCAGCCCGGATTCTCGAGGATGTTTCTCAGGATGACGGCGGGCGTGTAGCAATCGTAGTAGCCCATGCCGATGTAGGACCGGGCCGGCCGGTTGGCCCCGGCCAAGTCACGGGCCTCGCGCAGGAGCTGTTCTTCGGTCAGGGGCGGGGGCAGGTCGAGGGTGCCGGAAAACCGAATGGTCTCCGGCACCGCGCGTTCCACCAGGTCTTCCAGGGAGTCCAGGCCCAGGACGGCGAGCATCTCCCGGACCTCCGCCGCGCTCGGGCCGATGTGCCGCGACGAGAACAGCTCCCGAAACGAATTCCTGTGATCTGTCTGGTCCACGGCGTGATCCTCAACGGCAGTCAAGCGCCGTCGTCGTCATCCTGCTGGCCTTCGCAATACTCCGTGTACTCCTCCGGCGTCATCAGGTCGTCCAGTTCGTTGGCGTCCGACAGGGCGACCTTGATGATCCAGCCTTCTCCGTAGGGGTCTTCGTTGATGAGCTCCGGCGTATCCGGCAGCGCGTCATTGACCTCGGTCACCGTGCCGCTGACCGGGGCGTAGAGGTCCGATACCGCCTTCACGGATTCCACCGCGCCGAAGGGATCGTCCTTGCTGATCTTCTCGCCCAACTCCGGCATCTCCACGTAGACCACGTCGCCCAACTCGTTCTGCGCGAAGTCCGAGATGCCGATGACCCCGGTGTCGCCGGCCTCCACCGACACCCACTCGTGCTCCCGCGAATACTTCAGACCCTTCGGGTACTCCATCTCTTTCTCCTTGGCGCTCTGTGGGCCCTTCGTGGACACACCCGCCCCCGGCGCACGTCCGGCTAGCGGACGAAGGGCAACCGGACGGTGCGGGCCGGAACCCGGCGGCGGCGGATCTCCACCCGCACTTCCGTGTCGAGGGCCGCCGCGTCCGTCGACACGTACCCCAGGGCTATGGCCTTCCCCAGGGTCGGGGAGAGCGTACCGCTGGTCACCCGTCCGACCTCGCGGTCATCGCGAAAGATCGGATAGCCCTCGCGGGCGATGCCCGCCTCCTCCATCTCCAGGCCCACGAGGCGGCGCCGCAACGGCTCCTTCCGGGACAGCACGTCGGACCCGATGAACGGCCCCTTGTCGAGCTTCGTGACCCAGCCGAGCCGGGCCTCCGGCGGCGTCGTGGTGTCGTCGAGCTCGTGGCCGTACAGCGGGAACCCTTTTTCGAGCCGGAGCGTGTCCCTGGCCCCCAGCCCGGCAGGCTCTACCTCGCCGGTACCCACCAAGGCGTCCCACAACCGGACTCCGCCGTCCGCCGGGCAATAGAGCTCGAAGCCGTCCTCCCCGGTGTATCCGGTGCGGGAAACGATGCAGGGAACCCCGTCCACCTCCGCCGCCACGAAGCTGAACGCCTTGACGGCCGGCAACTCCGCCGCGGTGAACCGCTGGAGGATGCTTTCCGCCTCCGGCCCCTGAAGCGCCAGCAGCGCATAGGAGTCGCTCACGTCGCGCACCGTCACGTCGTCGTCGCCCGCGTGGCTTGCCAGCCAGTCGAAGTCGACCGCCCGCCTGGAGGCGTTGACGCACAGCAGGTACCGCTCGGCCTCCAGCCTGAAGATCACCAGATCGTCGACGACTCCGGCCCGCTCGTTCAACAGCAGCGTGTACTGCGCCTGCGAAGGGCTCAGCCGCTCGACGTCGTTGGTAGTGACCCTTTGGCAGAACCGGGAGGCGCCGGGACCCGACGCCTCGATCTCTCCCATGTGGCTGACGTCGAAGAGCCCGGCCCGGGAGCGCACCGCGGCGTGCTCCGCCTGGATGCCCCGGTACTGGACCGGCATGTCCCATCCCGCGAACTCCACCATGCGGGCTCCGAGAGCCTTGTGGCGGGCGTGGAGGGGAGTCCTCCCGGGTCTCTGCGGTTGCGTTTCTTCGGCCACGGCGCCTGGTCCTTCGTGTCCTACTCCAGGGATCGCTGCGCCGACAGCAGCGTGTTGGAAAGCAGCATGCAAATGGTCATGGGCCCCACGCCTCCGGGCACCGGGGAGATCCACGACGCCCGCTCCCGGGCCGACTCGAACTCGACGTCGCCCGCCAGCTTGCCGGTGGGCAGCCGATTGATTCCCACGTCGATCACCACCGCGCCGGGCTTGATCCATTCGCCGCGAATGGCATGCGCCTTGCCGACCGCCGCCACCACCACGTCCGCCCGGCGGACCTCCGCGCCGAGGTCCGCGGTGCGCGAGTGGCAAAGCGTCACGGTGGCATGCCGCTCAAGCAGCATCAGCGCCACCGGCTTGCCGACGATGTTGCTGCGGCCCACCACAACGGCCGTCTTGCCCTTGAGCTCGCAGTCCACCGAATCCAACAGCCTCAGGATCCCCAGGGGCGTACAGGGCCTGAACCCGGTGCCGCCGGAGAGCAGCAGCCCCTGGTTCACGGGGTGAAAGCCGTCCACGTCCTTGTCCGGAGAAACCGCCTCCAGGATCCGGTCGGCGGCGATGGGGTCGGGCAGGGGCAGTTGCACCAGAATGCCGTGTATGGCGGGGTCCTGGTTGAGGCGCCCGATCAGGTCGAGGAGCTCTTGCTCGGTCACCGACGCGGGGAGAAGGTGCTCCACCGAGCGGATGCCCGCCTCCGCGCACGCCTTCTCCTTGTTCCGCACGTAAATTCGCGACGCCGGGTCTTCTCCCACCAGCACCACGCCCAACCCGGGCACGACGCCGTGATCGTTGCGGAGGCGCTCCGTGTCCCTCCGCACCTCCTCGCGCACCTGTTTCGCCACCGCCTTGCCGTCGATAATCATCGTGTCGCCGCTCCGCTGCCCCTTTCCGTCATTCCCGCATGCCTCTCGTCATTCCCGCGAAGGCGGGAATCCAAGGGTGGGGGGCGGTATCACGGCCGTGCTCTCCCGCCCTACCCCTCCTGGATTCCCGCTTTCGCGGGAATGACGCTTGTAAGAGGTCTTGAATTTTCGGTTAACACGCCGGGAGTACGAGGTCAATAAACGATCGCGGGGAGCGGCCGGCCGACGCCAGCTTGACACTCCGATAGTGCTCGCGTACCAATAAATCAATGGTCGCAGGCGTCCCAACGGAGTTGAAACCCGACGAAAACAGGGTCGCGCTGACGCCCGCGGGGGCGGCGGCGTTCATCGCCCACGGCCATCAGGTGCTGGTGGAACGCAATGCCGGCAGAGGCAGCCATATTCCCAACCGTGCCTACACCGCCGCCGGGGCCACGGTGGTGGATCGCGCCGGGGACGTGTGGGACGGTTCCGACCTCGTCATGAAGGTCAAGGAGCCGGTACCGGAAGAGTTCGCCCGCCTGAGGCCCGGGCTCGCGCTCTTCACCTACCTCCACCTCGCCGCCCAACCCGAGCTCACCCAAGCGCTGTGCGATAAGGACGTCGCCGCCATCGGCTACGAGACCATCGCACTCGACGACGGCACGCTGCCGCTCCTGACTCCCATGAGCGAGATCGCCGGGCGGCTGTCTCTGCAGGTGGGGGCCTGGTGCCTGCAGGCGGAGACCGGCGGCAGAGGAGTGCTGCTGGGAGGCGCCTCGGGGGTCCGCCCGGGAAAGGTAGTGGTCCTGGGAGCGGGCACGGTGGGAGCCGCGGCGTGCCAGGTCGCGGCCGGCATGGGCGCCGACGTCAGCGTGCTGGACGTCAACCCCGCCCGGCTACGGTATATCCACGATATTCTCGGCGGACGCCTGACCACCCTCATGTCCAATCAGGCCAACCTGGAGGAGGAGATCGCCGACGCGGACCTGCTCATCGGCTCCGTGCTCATCACCGGGGACAGAACGCCGATGCTGCTGGAGCGGGACCGGATCAAGCGTATGAAGCGCGGCGCGGCCATCGTCGACGTTTCCATCGACCAGGGAGGATTCGCCGAAACCTCCCGGCCCACCACGCACCGCGATCCCACCTACGTCGAGGAGCGGGTGGTGCATTATTGCGTCACCAACATGCCCGCGCTGGTGCCGCACACGGCCACCCACGCCCTGACCAACGCCACGCTGTCCTACGGCCTCGCCATCGCGGACAAGGGCCTGCAGCGCGCGATGCAGGAGATGCGGCCGCTGGCGCGGGGACTCAACGTCCACCGCGGACGGGTCACCCACGCCGGCGTCGCCAGCGCCCTGAAGGTCCCCCTGACGCCGGTGGACGAGGCCCTCTGCGCATGAGGCTGGTAACCCGACCCGACTTCGACGGTATCGTCTGCGGCTCCCTCATCACCGCCGTGGAAGACATCGATTCGTACCTTTTCGTGGAACCCAGGTTCATGCAGGACGGCGCCGTCGACATCCGCCCCGGGGACGTCATCGCCAACCTCCCCTATCACCCGGCATGCACCCTTTGGTTCGACCACCATTTCACCAACGAGGCGTCGGGGTTCGATCGCCCCATCGTCCCGGGCCGAGGCGGCTTCCGCCTGGCCCCGAGCGCGGCCCGGGTGGTGTACGAATACTATTCGCAGGCGCCCAGCGCTTCCCCCACCCTTTACGCCGACGGCCTGCGCATGATGCGCAGCGGCCGCATCACCGCGCTGCTGGAGGATACGGACAAGATCGACGGCGGCACCCTGACACGGGACGACGTGCTGGACCCCGCGGGCTATGTGCTGATCTCCATGACCATCTACGGCAAGGAAAGCGCCGAGGAGCCCTACTGGCGCCGGCTCATCGACCTGATCCGCGACCGCTCCCTGGACGAGGTGCTGGACGACCCGGAGGTGGACCGGCGTAGCCAGCGTGTCCTCGGCTTGCAGGAACGGTTGCGCCGACAATTGCTGGAGCGCGTCGAGCTCCGGGGAAACGTGATCTTCCTGGACCTCAGGGACACCGAAGACCTGACCGACGCCAACCGGTTCCTGCTCTACACGCTCTTCCCCGACGGAAACATCTCCATGAAGGTCTCCCGGGACTCTCAGCGGGCCGGCACCACCGCCATCTCGGTGGGCTACAACATCTTCAACACCACCTCCACGGTCAACGTCGGCGAACTCTTGACTCACTACGGCGGCGGCGGTCACCGGGTGGTGGGATCCTGCAGGGTCCCGGATGTGCGGGCGGGACAGGCCATCGAGGCGATCCTGCGCCACATCGCGGAGCCGGCGTCCTAGTGTCATGTCCGACCCCTCTTCACGCGCCCTGAAGGTGGTGAGCATCGACGCGGCGCTCACCGAACTCGCCGCGGTCAACTCGGAGATCCGGCACCGGAGCTGCTTCGAAGGCGACGGCTTCGACGTCGGACTGGTCTCCTTCAACGCCACCACGGCCGCCGACCCGAAGCAGATCGTACACGACGACAAGGACGTGGTCTGTCACGTGCTCCGGGGACGCGGCCGTCTGCGCATTTCCGGATCGGTCACGCAGCTCCGGCCCGGCATGCTGTGCCACATTCCCCGGGGCGTCCCCCACGATTTCGCGGCCGAAGGGGACGAGCTGATCCTGTGCTATTCTCTCATCACGACAAAGTCGTAGCGGCCGCGTGCATGCTGGCCCTTCTCTTCACGGCTGCCTGCTCGCGTACGCAGGCGCTGGACCCGCGCTACGTGCAACCCGCGAACCTGCTCGAGATCATCAACGAGTTTCAGCGGCTGTCGCGCGAGGACGTCTACCGGTTCGACACCCCCAAGGACGTCACCGGGACCAACATCCTGAAGGCGACCCTGGTGAGGCTGGACGATTTTCAACGGAAGCACGGCAGCGGGTATCACGACGTCGTCGAGTTCACCCGGGCCACCGCCTACGAACGCCTGAGGGACTACGGCCGCGCCGCCGGGCACTACCGGGTGGTGGTCCGGGGCGGCGGAGAATTGGCGGAACCGGCCAAACGCCATCTCGACGCTCTCGAAACGTTCCAGCGCATCGCCGGCGCGACGCTTCCGAAAGACGACCCGTTCGAGTACATCAAGGCGCTGGACGGTGTCGTGCTGGAATGGGACGCGTTGATCCGGCAACATGAGGGTACTCCCCTGGGGTTTCTGGCCCGGGTGGAGGCGGAACGCATCGACCGGGCCAAGGTGGCGTTCGTGGAGCTCAACCGCCACCGGCTGAACGACGGCAACGAGCTGGTGATCGTGGGCTACAGCGAACTCTTGTCAAGGCATGCGCAGAGCAAGAACTATCATCGTCACATGCTGGACTTCGGGGACTACTACGTGGGCCTGGCCAAGGAGTACGCCATCCGCAACGACCCGGAGGGTCTCGATTTCGACATCGGGACGTTCGAGAGCCTGGCCCGGTCCGCCACGAAGCTCTATGCGGAGGTGGCCCAGCAGGACGGCGCGCTGGAGAAGCTCGAAGCCAACGGCAAGATCGCAGCCCTGCAGGGGCTCATGGAACAGATCAGGAGACGGAACCGATGAAGTACGGTGCGTGGACCCTCTGCGTGCTTCTGGCGCTGCCGTTTTCCGCCGCGGCGCAGCCGCCCGGAGTCTCCATCGAGCGTATCCTGGACCCGTTGCGGGACTTCGAGCCTTTCGAGGAGGCGATCACGGCCGGGCGGTACTTTCCCGACGAGATCGAACGGCGGGTGCGCCGGGCGGTCATCGACGCGCTGACCCGGCGGCCCGAACGGCTCCCCGAGCACGTGAGCTACCTGGAAGAAGCGGACGAGAAGCGGGTGGCGGAAGGGGGCAGGCCGAGCGGACTCACCCCGCTCGTAAGGAAGCTTCATCGCGGGCACGGACAGGGAGGGGCCGCGGCAGGGGCCGCTGCGGGAATTCCGGACGATCTCGAACGGGCCGAAACGCTTATGACCGAACGCGAAGTCGGCCGATGGAGCGGATTTCTGAACCGGCTGCTGGGGGCCATGGACCTTTTCAGCCTCGCTTCAGGGTCATACGTCGCGGCCGCCTTCGAAACCGCCTTCGTCGAGATCCGGCGGACGCGCGCGCCGCGCATGCCGGAGACCGAGCGGAAAGCCCTGGCGCTTTACAAGCGCTTCCTGGACCGTTTCCCCGACGACCCGAGAAGCGCCGAGGCGGCGGAGAAGGCGACGGTCCTGGACGCGAAGAAGAAGGACATATGGGTCCACCGACAACTCGACGAGGCCCGGAAGTCGCTGGACGAGGGAAGGATCGAGGAGGCGGAGTTCCATGCCAATCTTGCCGCCGTCGTGGACCCCGAAACGCCCGACGTGGAGGAACGGTTCCGGGAGATCGACGCCGCCCGCGAGGCCCGGAAGGAGGATCGGCGCCGGCAACTCTCGGTAGCCGATGCCGACAACCTGTCCGGCGCTGAACCGAAGCAACAGGCCGACATCCGGACGCTGCTCTACGCCCTCGCCAAGCGGGATGCCGCGGGGGCCGAAGGGCGCGCGGGCGACATGGCGCGCCGATACCACGGCGAGACCCTCGGGACGCTGGCCAAGGATGCCCGGTCCGTCGCCCTGGAGATCGCCGGACGGCACGAGGAGGCCAAGCGTATACTGGAAGAGATCGCGCGCGCGTCGCCCTCCCGGCGGGAACGCCAGCGAGCGCGAATGCTCTTGGACAGCCCCGAGTACAACATGCTGGGAGTCGTGGACCGCGCCCGCACCGGGTATCGCATGGAGCAGGTCCGGTTCGCGCTGCTGGGCGAGAACTTCCTCGACAAAAACGTCCTCGTGGGGGCGGCCCCCGTGATCGCCCACGGTGCCGCCGGTGCCGCCACCCTGGGTGCCGCCAACGTTCTGATGGTGAGCAGCAACCTGCTGGAGTTGCTCAGCGGCAATCCGGTGTCGAACCAGACGGTAATCGACGCCGCCGCCCGATACGTCCGTACCCGTCCGGGTTCCGAGAAGTCCGCCGACGTCTACCAAGTGCTAGGCGCGGCGTACGAGAGCAAGGGCCATCCTCACAAGGCGCTGCACTACTACCGGTTGTCCGGGGAGGTTCCAGCAGACGACATCTCGAAGCTGGAGGAAGAGGCGGCGCAGACGTTGCTGACCGCGGCCGGGCGGACGGGCTCGAAAGCGCGGCAACGGACCCTGTACGCGACGATCCTGGAGCACTACCCCGAAACTTCGGCCGGAGAGCAGGCCAGGGGACGGTTGGCGCGGCTGGTTTCGGCGGAGAGTCGGGGCCTGAGGCTGAGCAAACAGTTTCTCGCGGAGCACCCGCGCCTGTACGGCGCGGAAGGACTGGGTCTCAAGGCCACGCTCTTCGACGGCAACGTCCGGAACCTGGAGCTGGCCGACCCGGGCCTGAACGTTCTCGGCCGCAACACCCTGCTGCTGCACTACGAAACTCCGTGGGGGACTCGGACACGCACCCACTCCGTGGCGCGAGAACGGATCGAGAGCCTGAAATCGCTGTTGCGCGAGAAGCACTACGCGCTTGCCAAGCTGGACCCGGACGACAGAGAAGAGAACGGCGCGGGCGGGCTGGGTGCCCTCCCGTCCGAATTGATGCGGGTCGAGACCCGGGACCGGCGGCCGGATCCCGCGGACCTGGACTTCATCCGCCGCACCGGCCGTGGCGCGGACCCGCGCTCGCGGATACTCGACCATGAGCTGGTGAGCAGGAAGGAAACCGACCCTCAGCGGGCCTATGGGCTGCCCGCCGTGCGGGGCAGCGTCACCACCTCGGGAGTCAGCCTGCGGGCGGACGCGCCCAAGTCCTTCCTCGCCGACGAGCTGGTCCTCGGTAATGATTCCGTCAGCCCCTACGCCGGCGTCCGGCTACCGATCCCGTTCCTGAAGGACTTCGTCCCGGTGGACTTCATGCTCCGGGCGCGCCCCGGGCTGCCGTCCCTCACGCCCCAGATCCGCAACCCGAAGGCGTCGCTGGAAGACGCCCGCCTGTACCGATAAACCCACAGGAGGAAGCCATGAGAAAAGTCCTGCAACCCCAGAGCATACCCGATCCGCGGCCGCGTTACTCGCAAGGCATCATCGCCGAGGGGAAACGCCTGCTCTTCATCGCCGGCCAGACCGCCGTGGACGCCGACGGCAACATCGTCGGCAAGGGCGACGCCGCGGCCCAGGCCGAGCAGGTCCTCAAGAACATGAAGTCCGTCCTCGACGAGGCGGGGGCCGGCTTCGGCGACATCGTCAAGATCACCACCTACATCACCGACCCGCGGTTCCGGGATGCCCTGAACCCGGCGCGGCTCAAGTACATGGGCGACAACCCGCCCGCCAGCACACTGGTGGTGGCGGCCGGGCTGGCCAATCCCGATTTTCTGGTGGAGATCGAGGCGATCGTGGTGCTGCCGGACTGAACCGCCACCGCGAGCGGTTTAGTTCAGACTTGTTCTTGCAAACTCCTCAGAACTATCTAACCCCAATGTTGCAAAAGAGATTCGTCAAGAGCGATCCGGAACACACCCTACGAAACGTCATTCCCGCGAAAGCGGGAATCCAGGCGGGGCGTGGGCGGAGACACCGGCCAGTTGGCCCCTCTCCACCCCTGGATTCCCGCTTTCGCGGGAATGACGTTTCGTAAAATTCCCTGTCACCCTACTCTGTCGCTTGACTTCACGCCCAGTGACATTTCCCAACCACCCCTTCCTCCCTTCCAAACCCCATCCCGCTTGCCGCACGGGCCTCTCCATGCTTCCGCCTTCTGCAACATTGGGGCTAATATAGATTCCGAGGAGGATCGTCGATATGGGTGCCAAGTCGCATATCGCCAAATGGGGCACCAGCTTGGCCGTCCGCATACCCAAACCCATCGCTGAGCAATGGGGGGTCCGTGAAGGCTCCACCATCGAACTGGTTCCGCGCGGCGACCGAGTCGTCATGCGCAAGGCGACCTACAACCTTGCCGACATGCTCGCCGAGATTACGGATGACAACCTTCATCCGGAAGCGGAGACCGGCCCGCCACAAGGCAACGAGGAATGGTAGAGCTTGTCCCAGGGGCCGGGGACATCGTATGGCTCACCTTCAGTCCTCAGGCCGGGCACGAGCAAGCCGGACGCCGGCCTGCCCTGATCCTGAGTCCGCGTGGCTATAACGGGAGGACGAGTTTGGCGTTGCTCTGTCCCATCACTTCCAGGGTCAAAGGCTATCCCTTTGAGGTGCCGCTCCCACCGGGAGGAAGCGTCACCGGTGTCGTCCTGGCCGACCAGGTCAAGAGCATGGACTGGCGGGCACGACGGATCCGTTTCGAGGCGCAGGCCCCACCGCTACGATGGTTGCCATGTACGTGGAAACCGTCCCCAATCGTAACTCCCGGCTACGGCTTGACGATCAGCGACGGCTCTTCCGCCGCCTCCTGCTTCTCCTGGGCCTTATGCAGGCCGAGGCTCCGCATCACCAGGGCTTCCAGCAACGGAACCCCGAGGCTTCCGAGGTCGCCGCGGCGGATGGCCGCGGCGATCGCGAGCACCGACCTCGCCTTCTCTTCCTGACCCGACACCTGCAGGTGGAGCGCGGCGTCCTCGAGACGTCCCTCGAACACCGGGCGCGTTTCCTCCCCGAGGACGATTCCCTCGACGGCCTCCCGGACGATGCCGCGGTACCGTTCTTCCTCTTGCATCGGGTTGAGGACGATACGGCTCTGCTCGGCATCCTCGAGGCGCTCCAGAAAAGGCTCCAGCAAGTCCTTCTCCACGAACCAGGTGCGGAACTCCGGTTCCTCCAGGAGCTTCTCCGAAGTCTCGGACGGCGCCATGGACTCGACGCCGTCGGCGGCCACGAGGTCGAAGACCGGGTGGGACCGCCGCGTGGGCCTGGCGGCGGTCAAATGAGTCCGCAGCCGGGGATAGTCGGCCACCCCCTCCCCCGGGGACTCAGTGACTTTCTGATAGGCCTCGTGCACCAGCCAGTCCGCGTACTCCCAGGGCACGGGGGTCATGGAGACCTGGAGCTGGGCCTTCATGTCCTCCATCATCTGGCGCAGTTCCTTGCGGCGGATGACGTTGCCCCCCAGTCTTTCGAGGCCGCGGCGGTCATTGACGGCGGCCTGCATCGCCATCAGCCCGCCGCCGGGCTGCGGCCGCGTCAGGATCACCATGCGCGAGCCCGCCCCGGTTACGGACGACAGGTACCCCTCGATCTCCGGCGCCAGGCTGAAGTTCGCTCCGGCCTCCGCCGGGCGGGATTCCTCGGGCCCGGCGGGCACGAGCCCCCCCTGGGCCAGCTTGAACAGGGACCGGCGCACCTCCCGCCGGATCTCCTTGCTCCCCGCCCGTTGCTCCAGGTCCTTGAGCGCCGCCACCGCGGCCGCGTCCCGGATACGCCCCAGAACATGGGCCACGGCCGCTGAAACCGCCGGCTCGGCTCCGAACCGCCGGACCAGCGGCTCCACCATGGTCGCATCCGGCGAGTCGATCTCCAGCCCCTCGCTACGAAGCGTCCCCAGACCGCTCCGGAGGGTCTTGTCTCGGGTGTTCTGCCTGGCCATCGTGTTACTCTTGCCATACGGCAGCGGGTTTTCCAATGTCAAGCGGCCCCCTTCGTGGCGCGCACAGATCGAGCCAGGGACTCTTTGTGAACAGAGCACGCCCTCCATGGAGATAGATCTGTAGGGTCATATACAGAGTTGACAAGACGATCCGTTCGATTTAGACTCTGTAGCGATGCTACAGAAATCCACGAGGGTCCTCCGGGACATCAGCACCATCCATTTGGGCTATACCGCTCGTGGCCGACTGGAAGCCGCAGACGGTAACGGTTTACTCACAATCCAACTCAGGGATATCTCGTCGGATGGGCTCATTGACCCGAAACTCTTGAAGCGCGTATGCCTTGGCGACCTTCCAGACAGGTATTTCGTCCGCACGGGTGATGTGGTGTTCCGTTCCCGAGGCGAACGGAACATGGCGGTTGCCCTTGACAACCGGTTCCGGGAGCCTGCTCTTGCCGTGCTGCCACTCTTCGTACTCCGCCCAAAACTCGATATTGTCCTGCCGAAGTACTTGGCCTGGGCCATGAACCAGTGGCCCGCGCAACGGCATTTCGATAGCTTCGCGCGTGGCACAAACCTGCGGATGGTCCCACGCGCGAGCCTGGAAACCCTTGAACTTCACGTACCCGATATCGAGACCCAGCGAAGGGTCGTCGCCGTGAACGCTCTGGCCGAACGCGAGCGGACCTTGTCGGTTCTTGCGGCCGACAAGCGCAAGGTGCTGACCAACCTGATTCTCGTCCAGCGGGCTAGCGGAACTGACCCAGACGGAAGACAGCAAAGGAAGCAACGATGACGGACAAACTCATTCAACAGCAGGTCAATCAGACTGCCTGGGCGGCTTGCGATACCTTCAGGGGTATCGTCGATGCTGGTCAATACAAGGACTACATCCTCGTGACCTTGTTCCTGAAGTACATCTCTGACCTCTGGAACGATCATGTCACGAACTACCGAGAGCGGTACGGCGACGACGAAAACCGTATCCGTCGCCGACTGGAGCGTGAGCGCTTCATCCTGCCCGAGGGGGCGAGCTTCTACGACCTCTATCGACAGCGCAACGAGGCCAACATCGGAGAATTGATCAACATCGCCCTAGTGTGGTGTCTGGTTAATTCGCATAATAATATGCGGAGGATTTTTCGTTGTCGGCAAGGCGCGATGACGAGCAGTGGCCGGGTACCACGCGAGGAAGAGTAACGCAGCCGACGGCGAAAAAGACCCGCAGATTATTATGCGAATTAACCAGACACCACACTAGAGAAGATCGAGGACGCCAACCGCGCCAAGCTCGAAGGCGTGTTCCGCAACATCGATTTCAACTCAGAAGCCAATCTGGGTCGTGTCAAGGACCGTAACCGCAGGCTCAGAAATCTCCTTGAAGACTTTGCCAAGCCTGCCCTGGACCTCCGCCCGTCACGGGTGGACGAAGACATCATCGGCGAGTGCTACATCTACCTCATCTCCCGCTTCGCCTCGGACGCGGGCAAGAAAGCCGGAGAGTTCTACACGCCTGCCGCGGTTTCCCGTCTCCTGGCCGGGTTGGCTGCCCCAAAACCCGGTGACACCATCTGTGACCCGGCTTGTGGTTCCGGCTCGTTGCTGATCCGTGCCGCGAAGGAGGTGGGCTCGGACAATTTTGCTCTCTACGGCCAGGAGGTGAACGGCGCCACCTGGGCGCTCGCCCGCATGAACATGTTTCTGCACGCCAAAGACGCGGCACGCATTGAATGGTGCGACACCCTCAACAGTCCCGCCCTCATTGAGGGTGACCACCTGATGCGCTTCGATGTGGTAGTAGCCAACCCGCCCTTCTCACTAGACAAATGGGGCGCGGAGAACGCCCCGAGCGACCCGTATCATCGCTTCTGGCGGGGTGTCCCACCCAAGTCCAAGGGCGACTACGGCTTCATCACCCACATGATCGAAATCGCCAGGCACGGAAGCGGACGAGTCTTGGTGATCGTCCCACACGGCGTCCTCTTCCGAGCAGCGGCCGAGGGGCGCATCCGACGGGCGCTGATCGAAGAGAACCTGCTGGACGCCGTGATCGGCCTGCCCGCCAACCTTTTCACCACCACCGGAATTCCCGTCGCCGTGCTGGTCTTCGACCGCTCGCGTGAGGAAGGCGGCGAGTCGGAGAATCGCCAGGACGTGCTGTTCATTGACGCCAGCAAAGAATTCACGCCCGGCAAGACACAGCACGTCATGGAGGAGGCTCATATCGCCAGGGTCCTTGAAACCTGTCGGACCCGTGCCGAGATTGAAAGATACTCGCACTTGGCGAGCCGGGACGAAATCGCGGAGAACGACTTCAATCTCAACATCCCACGCTACGTCGATACCTTCGAACCCGAGGAAGAGATTGACATAGCCGCTCTGCAAAAGGAGATCGACCAGATCGAGGACGAGCTTGCCGAGGTTCGCAAACGCATGAAGGGCTACCTGAAGGAGCTGGGGATCGATGTCTGAGGGTGAACTGATCCTCTACACTACTGAAGACGGCGCGACGAGTATCCATCTCCGCGCTGTCGACGGCACCGTGTGGCTGACACAGGCCCAGATGGCCGACCTGTTCCAGATCTCAACGCAAGCAGTCACGCAACATGTTCGCGTGATCTACGGAGACCACGAACTGGCGGAGGAGGCAACTTGTAAAGAACTCTTACAAGTTCGCGCCGAGGGTGCGCGGCAAGTGCGGCGTCGGTTGAAACACTACAACCTGGAGATGATCCTAACCGTTGGGTACCGAGTCCGGTCGCCCCGTGGTGTTCAGTTTCGCCGCTGGGCCACAACCACGCTCAGGGAATACCTTGTCAAGGGCTTCGTCATGAATGACGAACGCCTGAAGGATCCCTCTTGGGATTATTTTGACGAACTCCTCGAGCGCATCCGTGACATCCGGGCGTCGGAGGCGCGCTTCTACCAGAAGGTGCGCGACCTACTGGCACTGAGCGAAGACTATGACCCCAAATCCCGTGTCGCAACCGACTTCTACGCGAAAATCCAGAACAAGATGCTCAACGCCGTGACGAGCAACACTGCTGCCGAACTGATCGTCGCCCGCGCCAACCCAGAGTCGCCGAACATGGGGCTAACGACCTGGAGCGGAGCGCGCGTCCGCAAGGGCGACGTCGCCACCGCCAAGAACTACCTGGACGAACCCGAGATTCGAGAACTCAACCTCATCGTCACCATGTTCCTCGACGCTGCGGAGTTGCGGGCGAACCGCCGCCAGACCATGAGGCTGGCGGAGTGGGAGGGAGTGCTCGACACCTTCCTCGCCTCCAACGAACTACCGCTGCTTCGCAACGCCGGGAACATCTCCGCCAAGCAGGCCGAGGAGATCGCCCACACGCGCTACGTAGCCTTCGATGAAAAACGTAAGGAGACGGAGCGCCTCGCCGCCGCTGAGACGAACGACATCGAGGAACTGCAACGGATCGCCGAAACCGTGGGTGCTCCGAAAAAGGGACCCAACCGTGGCTAGGCACTTCACTTTCAAAAAAGTGTCGGCTACCGGCGAAGTGCAAGGTGGCCGCCAACGATCCCCACACATGACGCAAGGTATCATGGTGCCCTATCTGCGTGTAGCCAATGTATTCGATGGGTATATCGACTTTTCTGACCTCAACAAGATGGTATTCAGCAAACACGAAGTCGAAAAATTCCGCTTGCGCAAAGGAGATATCCTGCTGAATGAAGGCCAAAGCGTCCAACTCGTTGGCAGGTGCGCGATGTACAAAGACGGTCCTGATGATTGCTGTTACCAAAATACCCTGATCCGGTACCGAGCCGGAACTGAAACCGACGGCGACTATGCACTTCAACTATTCCGGTACTGCCAATCAGTCGGGGTCTTCTCCAGGATTTCCGTCAAGACCAACTCCATCGCCCACCTTGGTGTCACCCGTTTCGCCGAGCTTGAGCTTCCGTTTCCCCCACTTGTCGAACAGCGCAAAATCGCCGCCATATTGGGGACATGGGATGCTGCTATTGAGAAGCTTGAAGAGTTACAGGCCGTTAAACTGGACGAGTACGGTGCACTTTCGCGCCAGTTTTTTGATCCCTGCCACACGTCATCTCTAATGCGGCCAGCCTGTTGGCGCGACTTCGCCTTAGGCGACATATTCCAGGAACGCAGTCAAGCGGGTCACACGGCAGAACCGCTCCTCAGCATCACAATGGCCGACGGCGTGATTGACCGTAATGATGTCGGTCGGAAGGACACCTCCAATCAAGACAGGTCTCGCTACAAACTGATCTTGCCCGGTGACCTTGGATACAATACGATGCGCATGTGGCAGGGAGTTTCGGGCCTTTCGACGCTTCGCGGAATCGTCAGCCCCGCCTATACCATCGTTGTCCCTGACCATCAATACATCGTCGCGCACTACGCTGCGCACCTGTTCAAATCGCGCCGCATGGTCTTCGACTTTGGCCGGTACTCACAGGAACTCACCAGCGACACATGGAGCCTGAAGTTTCCGGCTTTCTCAAAGATCAAGATTGTCTTGCCTCCGGTGCGGCAGCAAGCGATCCAGGCGAAGCTACTCGACGCAATCAAGACAGAGATAGCAATCATCAAACGGGACCACGCGTCGCTTTTTCGCCAGAAATACGGTTTGATGCAAAAACTGCTCACCAGTGAATGGCGCGTGACCGGGAAGGATCGGTGATGGCTCGCGAATACGACAGGATTGATCCGGATCGCCACGGCAAACTCATTGTGAGGGAGTGCCGACCGAATTGCGTCGAGATATTTTATGCACCGACGAAGGCGGTTCTTGAGCAATCTGGATTGAATCCAGACAAAGCGACTGACTATCGCGTCAAGTTAATGATGATCGACGGGCGGGACCGCAGCGTAACAATCTGGCCGACCAATACACTTGGAGGGCACGCAAATTTTAGGAAACCGAAACATCGCCAAGTTGAAAGCATCACACTCGCTGACGGAGTGCTGGCCTATGCCGACGTCGACGATGGCGATCCATTAACGTCGGGCCGAGTCTTTCGAACCCCTTGTTTTGGCTCCACGAGACCTTTGACAGAAGACGAAGCCGCGTCACTGCCCGAGATAACTAATACCGTACCTTCAACACCAGAAGAAGTCATGACGTTTCTGGAGAACCTCCCTCCAGCCTTTACCAAGGACTACGATTACGGCTTGGGTTTAGCCAAACCTTACTGGCACATAATTGACGCCGTAGAGACACTTTCAACCTGCACGCATATTGTAATTTCAAGGACATATGGAACCTCGATCGACCCGTCTCACGAGATTTTCTACATCAACACTAAGGAATTTGACGCGATCAGGAAGGCATTGAATGGCGTCACCAGCCATGCTCAAAAGGCCGGCACGTCCGTCAAGAGAGCTATCGCCCACAACAACTTGGCAAAGAGTATCGGTGCGCCGGAAATCGCTGTGGAAGTCGGTCGGCATCCTCTCCGAAAACTGTTTACGGAGACAGTGCAAGGCAAGGAGACGTTGACCGAAGATGAACAGCAACAGCTGATCAGTGCTGTGAGGAAGAACATCCGACCCATCGCGGAGGCCGACACTGAAAGACTCGCGAAACTCCAGAACGACATCGAACTCGTGACTCTGGAACACTTGATTGTGCGTTATGCGATGATGATCGAGCAACGGCTGACCGAGGAGAATTGGCAGATGTTCTTCTCCCAGAATCCGTTCATCTTGAACTTGGCGTTTGGTTATCCAGTCATCAAAATCCAGGACCAAGCTTCGGTTGGAGGTCGCAAGCTGTCCGGCTCAGGGGATAAGGTTGCTGATTTCGTGTTCAAAAACCGTCTAACCAACAACACTGCTATTTTCGAGATCAAAACACCGCAGGCAAACCTTTTGCACAAGACTCCCTTCCGTGCTGGAATCTACACACCTTCATCTGAGCTTTCCGGCGCAATTAACCAAGCACTGGACCAAAAATATCAGTTTCAGACCCAGATCTCAACGCTCAGACACAACAGCCGGAACTACGACATGGAGTCCTATTCCGTTCACTGCTGCCTGATTATCGGTACTATCCCATCAGGCGAAGACGAACAGAAATCGTTCGAGCTGTTCCGCGGTAATTCCAAAGACGTGGAGGTCGTCACCTTTGACGAACTGCTAGAGCAGCTGAAGCAGCTACGGGATTTTCTCACCCCTCGGGATACTGCCCCGGAAGTCGAAAGGCTTTCTTTCGCAGAACCAATCGAACCACCGTTTTAGGGTCCCTCAAACTTCTGTACAGCGTTAAACGCTTTGTCGTATGTACCTTGTGAGCACGGGATTCGCCCCCAGACGGCCACGTTGCCCAATTTACGGTCGTAGTACCGTGACCAATAAACCTCATGACATTCGACGCCACTGAGAAGTACCAATCCCAACTCCCAGCACTGCAACTCCTGGTCGCGCTGGGCTTCAAGCCTCTCTCACAGGCCGAGACACTGACCCTGCGTGGCGGGCGGCTGCGGAGTGTCACATTGGACGACGTGCTCGCGGATCAGCTTCTGAAGATCAACCGATTTACGCACAGGGGCCGTGAATACGCCTTTGATCTCGAAGACACTCACGAAGCGATTCGGCGTCTCAAGCCGACTCCGGACCGCCTCAAGGGGCTGCGTGGGGCCAACCAAGACATCTACGACACGCTCGTGCTCGGCACCACGATCATCAAGATCATCGATGGAGAGTCAAGATCCTACTCTTTCCGCTACGTCGATTGGGACAATCCGGACAACAACGTCTACCACGTGACCATGGAGATGATCGTGGAACGGACCGGCAACACCCAGACCCGGCGGTGCGATATCGTCGCCTTCGTGAACGGTATCCCGTTCGTGGTTATCGAGAACAAGCGACCGACGGAAAGCCTGAACAAGGCCGATAGCCAACTGATTGGTTACCAGAGCGAGGACAACATCCCGCAACTGTTCCACTTCGCTCAGTTGTTGCTGACCATGAATCGCCGAGAGGCACGCTATGCCACGGTCGGAACGCCGCGTAAGTTCTGGCAGGCATGGAGGGAAGAGGAACCCGACGACCGGCTGACGCCGACGGCCGGGCACGAACACATGGTACCGGAGGCCACATCCGATGCAGAACCGTTGGCGGCCGAAACGCCGGCTATGTATTCCACGGGGAACAGGCTGCACGACTTGGTCGACCGGCCTTTCACCGTGGCCGAGGCGGAAGCCGTCTATACCGCTGATTTTGCTGGCACGCAGCCCTATTTCGAGACGCTCGCAGCGGAAGGTGGAAGGGACATCACCGTTCAGGACTACACCATTTTCGCTTTGTGCACACCGGACCGGTTGCTCGACCTAGTCCGGCGCTTTACCGTCTTCGACAACGGCGTCCGGAAGATTGCCCGTCGTCAACAGTTTTTCGGCATCCGAAAGGCCGTCGAGCGCGTCAAGCAGTTCGACCTGAGAGGCCGTCGCAAGGGCGGCGTTATATGGCATACCCAGGGTTCCGGCAAGTCGCTCACCATGGTCATGCTCGGGCGCGCCTTGGCGCTCGACCGGGACATTCCCAATCCCCGTATCGTCATCGTGACGGACCGCGACGACCTGGACAAGCAGATCAAGGACACGTTCAAATCGTGCGAGATGGAGCCGGTCCGGGCCACCAGCGGTGCTCACCTGCTCCGGCTGATTCGCAACGGGACACCGCTGATCACGACCATTATCAACAAGTTCGATACGGCCTTGCGAAACGGCGAAGCGTCCGACGAGGATCGCGATATCTTCGTTTTGGTGGACGAAAGTCACCGCAGCCAGACGGGCCGATATGGCGGTCATGGCGAACTCGCCATGAAGATGAGGCACATCCTTCCGAATGCCTGCTATCTCGGCTTCACCGGAACACCTCTGCTCAAGAAGGACAAGAACACCCTGTCCACCTTCGGTGGACTCATCCACACCTATGCCATCGACGAGGCTGTTACGGACGGCGCCGTGGTACCACTGCTTTACGAAGGGCGAATCGTCGATCAGCAGATTACGGCCCAGACTATCGACCGCTGGTTCGACAAGCTCAGTGAGGGTCTGACCGAGCAACAGCGTGCGGATCTCAAATGGAAGTTCTCACGAATGGATGCGTTGGCCAAGACCGGCCAAGCCATTCGTGCCAAGGCATTCGATGTCTCCGAGCACTTCAGGCAACACTGGCAAGGGTCCGGGTTCAAGGCGCAGCTCGTCGCCCCGTCAAAGGCCGCCGCGATCATGTTCAAGGAAGCCCTTGACGAGATCGGGCACGTCACCAGCGAGATAGTCATCTCACCGCCCGACGACGCAGAGGGAAATGAGGCTGTCGACCAGGAATCGAAAGACCAGGTCCGCGCATTCTGGACACGGATGATGGCGCTTTACGGAACGGAGAGCGAGTACAACCGCCAAATCATCGGTGCATTCAAGGGTCCTGGCGACCCGGAGATACTCATCGTAGTGTCGAAGCTCTTGACCGGTTTCGATGCGCCCAGGAACGCGGTGCTTTACGTGTGCAAATCGCTCCGTGAACACAATCTGTTGCAAGCCGTTGCCCGAGTGAACAGGCTCTACGTGGAGCACGGAGTTGAGAAACAGTTCGGCTTCATTCTCGACTACGAGGGATTGCTCGGTGAACTTGACAAGGCGCTGACCACCTATAGTGCCTTCGAGGGCTACGACGCGGCGGACCTTGTCGGCACAGTCCACGACGTGAGGGAAGAGATCCGCAAGCTGCCGCAACTTCACGGCAGGTTATGGGACCTCTTCAGAACGATCCGAAACACGAAGGACATGGAACAGTTCGAGCAGTTCCTCGCCGACGAGGCCAAACGCCAGGACTTCTACGAGCGGCTTCGCGCCTTCAGCCGCTGTCTGCACATCGCGCTGTCGTCCGACAAGGTCCTCGACGTGTTCGACGAAGTCGCGATCGACGCCTTCAAGCGCAACTGGAAGCAGTTCTCGGAACTCAGACACTCGGTCCGCTTGCGCTATCAGGAGATTGTTGACGTCAAGGAGTTCGAGCCCAGGATACAGAAACTCCTCGATGACCACGTGGCTGCAATGCCAGCGGAAACCGTCATCGAGTTGGTCAACATCAATGACACGGACGCCATGAAGGCCGTGGTCGAAGAGACTGGCATATCCGACGCCTCCAAGGCCGACCGGATTGCCAGCGCCACACGGCGGACGATCACGGAGAAGATGGACGAGGATCCTGCGTTCTACCGTAGATTCTCCGAGTTGCTGGAAGAAACGATCCGCGACTACCGCGCCAAGCGGATCTCCGAACGCGACTACCTCGGCAACGTGATGGACCTTGCCAATAAGGTGACCCGTAAAGACCACAGCCGGGATTTGCCCGAGCCAGTCAAGGGCAACGAAGATGGCCAAGCATTCTTCGGAATTCTCGATGGGGAACTCGTCGGGGCTGACGGTACGCCTGTCGACAAGACCGAGACAGCTCACATCGCCCTTGCCGTCATCGCCATCATCAAGGAACACCACATCGTCGACCTGTGGTCCAACCCGGTCGCGCAGAACGACATGCGCAATGCCATCGACGATTACTTCTTCGATGTCCTGCGCGACGAGAAGCGCATCGCGGTTACGGCCAAGGTCATGGACGACCTGGAGCGCAAGATCATGAGCCTGGCTCGGGCGAGGTTTCCCGAATGACGGCTGAGGAGCGGTATCACGTCCGACACGGTGAGCATACCCTTGAGTTCACCGTGGTGCGCCGCGACCGAACAACCCTGGAGATCGGTGTGGAGCCGGACGCCAGGGTTGTCGTCGCCGCGCCGCTCGACGCACCGATGGAAGCCATCGTCGAGAAGGTGCGGCGGCGCGCGAGTTGGGTACGACGGCAGCAGCGCGTCTTCTCCCGGTACCAGCCGCGTACGCCGGAACGGCGCTTCTTGAGTGGCGAGACCCATCTCTACCTCGGACGGCAATATCGTCTTAGGGTGATCTTCGACGCCAAGCCCAGCGTCAGTCTGACCCGTGGCTTCATCACCGTCCGCAGCCGCAGACCCGACGAGCCGGAGGCAACTCGCGGCCTTATGGAACGCTGGTACCGTGACCGGGCCCACGCTAAGTTCGCGGAACGTCTGGAAGTGAACCTCGCACGGTTTCCGGAACCGGAATCATTCCGCCCGCGAGGGATGATCGTCAGGCACTTGCGCCAGCGTTGGGGGTCCGTGTCTCCGTCGTCGGGCCTAGTTCTCAACCGCCGACTCATCCAGGCCCCGTTGGATGCCGTTGACTACGTCATAACCCATGAACTTTGCCACATGGCGGAGCCCCATCACGGACCGGCGTTCTTCGACCTGCTGGGGCGGGTGCTACCTGACTGGCCAAAACGCAGAGAGCGGCTAGAGCGGATCATGGCATGAAGCGTCACTCAGACACTGGAACCCCACCGTCCAGCGCCCACGACTGCTATGTTGACTATTGCCGTAGTTTCCGCGGACCTCTGCGGCTCGCTGAATTCTGATTTGAGCCGGGTAACGTCGTCTCATCTCCCTTCCGCACCGAGTATTGACGCACCGAGTATTGACGCACCGAGTATTGACTTGTCCGCCCCCGCCCGCTAATTCAGATGGGAATCGGCGAGCACGAAGCAGCCCCCCGTTACAGAGTCTTTTACCCGCTCGAAGCCGGCATTTCGGGATGCGAAGCGGCCTCGCCGTGCGGCCACCGCCGGCTGCGGAAGGCGCGATGCCGCCGACCGAGAAACGTATCTTCAGGAGGCATACTTATGGCAGACGGCACCATTGACCAGACGACCGAAGGCGGCATCTCGCTTATCGAGATCAACCATCCGCCGGTCAATTCCTACACTCACGAGATGCTGCGGGAGCTCGATGACGCGCTGCTGAGGGCGCGCTTCGACGACGACACCCACGTGATCGTGATCACCGGCAAGGGAGAGAAGTTCTTTTCCGCCGGCGCCGACATCAACATGCTCGGGACCCAGAACCTATCCTACAAGTCCAACTTCGCGCTGCACGGCCACGAGGTGCTGATGCGCATGGAGAACACGCCAAAGCTGGTGATCGCGGCTCTCAACGGCCACGCCATCGGCGGCGGCCTCGAGATCTCCATGGCGGCGGACATCCGCATCGGCAAGAAGGACGGCGGCCGCATGGGGCTTGCCGAGGTGAACCTCGGGGTCATGCCGGGCATGGGCGGCACCCAGCGCCTGCCGCGCCTGGTGGGCCGGGCCAAGGCCCTGGAGCTCTGCGCCACGGGCAAGCAGGTGGCCTTCGAGGAGGCCATGGACATGGGGCTGCTGCACTACATCTACGAGCGCGACACCTTCCTGCAGGACGTCATGGACTACGCCAAACAGTTCGTTCCGCCCAACAAGGCAAGCATGGCCGTGGGCAAGATCAAGCGCGCGATCCACTCCGGCATCGAAACCTCCCTGCCGGAGGGTCTGGCGTTCGAGCGGGAGGTGCTCACCCAGACCTTCGCCAGCGAGGACGGCAACGAGGGCGTGACCGCCTACCTGGAAAAGCGGACGGCCAAGTTCAAGGGCCAGTAGACGAAAGAGACGGTTCAAGGCCCCGGCTGCCGCACCGCGCGGCAGGGCCGGGGCTTTGTGCGAAACATCCCATCAGGTTCACAATCCGGAGGTATCGAATGTCCAAGCTGTTGATCGGCGGTGAGCTCGTCGACGCCGTGAAGAAGGAAACCTACGAAGTACGCAACCCCGCCACCGGCCAGGTGGTGGACCATGCCGCCAAGGGCTCGGAAGAGGATGTCCGGCAAGCCGTGGACGCCGCGGAGACGGCCTTCAAGGAGTGGTCCGACACCACCGCCGAGGATCGCGGCAAGGCGCTGGAAAGCGCCTGCGAGCTGATCCAGGAGCGCAGCAAGGACATCGCGGCGCTGCTGACCCAGGAGCAGGGCAAGACCCTGTTCGAGGCGGGCCTGGAAATCCACCACCTGATCCACGGCCTGGAGTTCTACGCCGCCCTCGCCTCCAAGGTGCGCGGCTCCCACGTGCCGCTGCCGCAGAAGAACGCCTACGGCATGGTGGTGCGCCAGCCCATCGGCGTGTGCGGCGCCATCGTGCCGTGGAACTTCCCGCTGACCCTCATGGGCACCAAGGTGGGCCCGGCGCTGGCGGCCGGCAACACCATCATCGTGAAGCCCGCCTCCACGACACCCTTGGCCACGGCGCTGTGCATGGAGCTGATCGGCCAGGCCACCTACGCCGGCGGCAAGAAGAGCCTGCCCGCGGGCACGGTGAACTACGTCAGCGGACCGGGGGGCTCGGTGGGCGAGGAACTCTTGAGCAACCCCCGCATCCGGCGCATCGCCTTCACCGGCTCCACGCCCATCGGGCGTCACGTCATGGAAGTGGCCGGGAGAGAGATCAAGCGCGTCACCCTGGAACTCGGCGGCAGCGACCCCATGATCGTCATGGAGGACGCCAACGTCGACATGGCGGTGAAGATGGCGGACATCGGGCGGTACTTCAACTGCGGCCAGATGTGCCTGGGCGTGAAGCGCCTGTTCGTGCACGAATCCGTTGCCGATGACTTCGTCGACAAGCTGGCGGCGGGCCTCCAGAAGAAGGCGGTGGGAGACGGCATGAAGAAGGAAAGCCGCATGGGACCGCTCCACGTCGACTACCAGCGCACCGAGGTGGAGGAGCAGGTGGAGGACGCCAAGGCACGGGGCGCCAAGACGGTGGCGGGCGGCGCCCGGCCGGAGGGCGACGAGTTCAGGAACGGCCACTTCTACCTGCCGACGCTGCTGACGGACGTGCCCGACGACGCCCGCATCGCCACCGAGGAGTGCTTCGGACCGGCGTTGCCCGTGTTCACCTTCAAGGACATCGACGAGGCCATCGAGCGCGCCAACGCCTCCGAGTTCGGCCTGGGCTCGTCCATCTGGACCAGCAACATGAAGTACGCCAACAAGGCCATCGACAGGCTCGAGGCGGGCAACGTGTGGGTCAACTCGCTCCACTACGGCTACGACGAGCTGCCCTTCGGCGGCGTCAAGTCCAGCGGCGTGGGACGCGAGCATGGACCCGAGGCGCTGGACTACTACCTGGAGCCCAAGGGCGTGGTGGTGGTCAACGTATAGGAATGCAGACCCGACGCCATGAACGGGTGCCACTGTGAAGCGGTGGCACCCGTTTTCGTATTGACGCAGGCGGCCGATGCAAGCGCCCCACAGCCCCCCCGATTCCCGGCCGGGAAGCAGGAATCTGCGTCCCCTGCGCCACCTCACCCGCTACGCGAAACCCTACCCCTGGTTGCTGACCCTGACCATCCTGGCGTTGCTCGCCGCCGCCCTCGCAACGCTGAGCCTGCCGGTCGCCGCCCGGCAACTCCTGGAGAGCGGCTTCGCCGAGAACAACCGTGCGCTCATCGGCCAACGCTTCCAGTTCCTGCTCGGCGTCATCGCTGTCCTGGCGGTGGCGTCCGCGAGTCGCTTCTACTTCGTCGCCCGCGTTGGCGAACGCGTGGTGGCAGACATTCGCAAGCAGATCCACGGCCACGTGCTGGGCATGAACCCGACATTCTTCGAGGTCACCCGCGCCGGCGAAATTCTCTCCCGCCTCACCACCGATACCACCCTCATCCAGACGGTCATCGGCTCCGGCGCGTCCATGGCCCTGCGCAACCTGCTGCTGTTCGTAGGCGGCTTCGTGATGCTCATCGTCACCAGTCCGCCGCTCATGGGTGCGGTGCTGGTGTTGATCCCGCTGGTGTTGCTGCCGATACTGGTGCTGGGACGCCGGGTGCGCCGGCTTTCCCGGATCAGCCAGGACCGGGTGGCAGACACCAGCGCGCTGGCGGGAGAGAACCTCGACGCCGTGGAGACGGTGCAGGCCTTCACGCAGGAAGGCACCGAGATGAAGCGGTTCGACGACGCCGCCGAGGCGGCCTACAGGGCCGCCTTGGTGCGTGTCCGCAACCGGGCGCTGCTCATTTTCCTGGTGATCACACTCATGTTCGGCGGCATCACGGGAGTGCTGTGGCTGGGAACGGAGGCGGTGCTGAGCGGCCGCATATCCCCCGGCGTGCTGGTCCAGTTCGTATTCTACGCCATCTTCGTGGCGGGTTCGGCCGCCAGCCTGAGCCAGGTCTGGGGTGAGGTGCAACGGGCGGCCGGGGCCACGGAACGGTTGATGGAGCTGCTGGCGGCGAAACCGGACGTCATTGCGCCGGCGGCTCCCGTGCCTTTGCCGGAACCGCCGCGCGGCAGCCTGGCGCTGGATGCGGTCACGTTCCGATATCCCTCCCGCCCTGCCGAACCGGCGCTGGAAGAGTTCTCGCTGGCCGTCGAACCGGGAGAAACCGTGGCTCTGGTAGGGCCGTCGGGGGCAGGCAAGAGCACCGTCTTCAAGCTGTTGCTCCGCTTCTACGATCCCGGCAGAGGCTCCATCCGGCTGGACGGCATCGACCTGCGGGAGGCAGACCCCCAAGCCGTACGCGGCCGCATCGGTCTTGTGCCTCAGGAAACGGTCGTCTTCTCCACCAATGCGCGGGAGAACATCCGCTACGGGCGACCCGCCGCCACCGACGCGGATGTGATGGACGCCGCCCGGGCCGCCTTCGCCGATGACTTCATCCGGGACCTGCCCGACCGCTACGACACCTTCCTGGGCGAGAAGGGCATGCGGCTCTCCATCGGCCAGCGTCAGCGCATCGCCATCGCCCGGGCGATTCTCCGGGACCCGGCGGTGATGCTGCTGGACGAGGCCACCAGCTCCCTGGACGCCGAGAGCGAGCACCTGGTGCACGAGGCCCTGGAGCGCCTCATGGCCCACCGCACCACCCTCATCATCGCCCACCGCCTGGCCACCGTGCTCAAGGCCGACCGCATCGTGGTCATGGACCGGGGCCGCATCGTCGCCACCGGCACCCACGAGGAACTGATGAGCGCCGGCGGCCTCTACGCCCGGCTGGCATCGCTGCAGTTCGCCCCGGAGGTCTAGCTAGCGCGCCCGTGGCGGAAGAACCGCCCGGATACGGGGCCAAGCCAGCCTCAAGGAGGACAACCCATGGACCAGCGTCTCAGCATCGTCACCCTGGGCGTAGACGACCTGCCGCGCGCACGCGCGTTCTACGAGGCGCTCGGCTGGCGCGTCGCCAACGAGGAGAACGCCGGTTCCATCGTCTGCTTCACCCTCAACGGCATCGGTTTCGCCCTCTATCCCCGCGACCGGCTCGCCGAGGACATCGGCCTACAGGGCGGTAGCGGCACCGTCACCGGTGCGGTGACCCTGGCCTGCAATGTCCGCGCCCGCGAGGACGTGGCCACGGTGCTCGACGAAGCCGAGCGCGCCGGCGGAACCATCGTCAAGGCGGCACAGGATGTCTTCTGGGGCGGCCACTCGGGCTACTTCAAGGACCCCGACGGACATCTATGGGAAGTCGCCTGGAACCCGTTCTCGCCGCTCGACGACGACGGAAACTTCGCCTGGTAGGCCGCCGGACCTCCGGCGGGCCGCAAACCGTTAGCTCCCGTCCTCGATGGCGCGGAACACCGCGTCGCGGACCTTGTCGTAGTCCGCGGGCACTTCGATGGGGGTGTTGGGGTGGCGGGAGGCCACTTCCGGCAGGTTCCCCTCGTGGTACTTGATCTTGAACTCGGGGAACTTGAGGCCGTTGGCGGTGGAGATGACCACCACGCGGTCATGCCCTTTGATGACACCCTGGTCCACGAGCTTGAACAGCGCGGCAAGGGCCACGCCGGTATGCGGGCAGTTGAACAGGCCGGTGCGGTCGGCGCGGGCGACGGCGTCGGCCAGCTCGTCCTCGGTAGCCTGCTCCACTACGCCGCCGAAGTACTGCAGGGCGCGGATGGCCTTCTCGATGCTCACCGGGTTGCCGATCTGGATGGCGCTGGCCAGGGTCGGCTGGGCCTGCACCGGCTCGAACTCGTCGAAACCCTTGAGATAGCTGAGGTAGAGCGGGTTGGCCCGTTCGGCCTGGGCGCAGGCGATGCGCGGCAGCCTGGAGATCATGCCCAGGTCATGCATCAGCTTGAACCCCTTGCCCAGGGCGCTGACGTTGCCCAGGTTGCCCCCGGGGATGACCACCCAGTCGGGCACCTGCCAGTCGAACTGCTGCGCCAGCTCGATGCTCACGGTCTTCTGGCCCTCCACCCGGAGCGAGTTCATGGAGTTGGCCAGATAGATGTTGTGACGGGTGCAGAACTCCCGCACCAGCTCCATGCAGCCGTCGAAGTCGGTGTCGATGGCCAGGGTGACGGCGCCGTGGGCGATGGGCTGGATGAGCTGCGCCGTGGAGACCTTGTTCCTGGGCAGGAACACGACGGCGCGGACGCCGGCCACCGCGCAGTAGGCCGCCAGGGCCGCAGAGGTGTCGCCGGTGGACGCGCACGCCACCGCGGGGATCTCCACCCCTTCGGAGATCATCTGGCGCACCATGGACACCAGCACGGTCATGCCCAGGTCCTTGAAGGAGCCGGTATGGCTGTTGCCGCAGAGCTTGACCCAGAGGTCGGGCAGGCCGATCTCCTTGCCCAGCCGCTCGGCCCAGAAGAGGTTGCTGCCGCCCTCCAGGGTGGACACTACGTTGGCGTCTTCCACGTCGGGGCAAACCATCTCGCGCTTGCCCCAGACCGAGCTGCCGTAGGGCCACTGGTTGCCCATCAGGCGCTGGTCGAAGAGGTCCTTCCAGTGTTCGGGCGATCTCTTGCGGAGGAGGTCCAGATCATGGCGCACCTCCAGGAGATTGCCGCATTTCGGGCATGCGTAGATGATCTCCTTCAGGCTGTAGCGCCCCGGGCAGCCGGCGATGCACTCGAACCATGCCCGGTAGGAATCGGGTGGAACCGCCTGGATTTCTCGCGCCTGCATGGCTCGTCCTCTACCCCCGACGTAGGCCCGACACAAGCCCCTGCCGGCCGCCTACTGCCGGATGGCCGCGTTCTGCTCCGCGCTGGGAAACACGAGGGATTTGATGACCACGGGCACCGCCCCCGAAGATGGGATCAGGGCGCCGACGTCGATGTAGTCGAACTCCTGCAGCGCGATGCCGTCCACCGAGACGATGGGCGTGTCGAGCTTCATCTCCTCCTTGAAGTGGAGCCCCAGGATGCCGCCGATGTCGCCGTCGTTGACCAGGATCAGCGGGTGCCCCTTGTCGAGAACCGGCTTGAGTCCCTCCACCACCGCCCCGCAGAAGCCCTGCAGACGCGCGAAGGTGGCGGACCCTTCCCAGTGGAACGCCAGCGCCACCGGCTGGCGGCCCGTCTGCAGGTCGAGGCGGCGAAGCGCATTGTCGATGGCCCCGATGACCTTGGCCGGATCGATTTCGTCGTCCCACTCGAAGTCGACACGGATCACGGGGACGTTCCTCACCGGCACCGCTTCCGGCGGCGAGATGAAGATGGTGCTGCCGCTGACCTGGATGGTGTACTGGGACGCGCCGATGACGGTGGCGCGAATGCGCGCCGAGGGCTCCAGAATCGGAACTCCCATCCCTTCCACCCGTTGGCGGATCTCCCGGCCCAGCATCGCGCCCATGTCGCCGAAGCCGTTGCCGGCGTGACCGTAGATGAACTCGGAGACTCCGCCGGAGAAGGTAACCGCGTCGACCTTGCCCCGGTACGACAACGGCGGCAGCCGGAGCAGGTCGCGGGTCTCCTCAGAGAGTTCCCGCTGGTTGACCACCTCGAACAGGCGGTCGGCCATCTCGGAAGCGATGGCCTGGAGCGTGTCCTCGTTCATGAGCTGGCCCAGCTCCAGCTCGACGCCCACCTTGCCGCCGTGACGCCGCCCCGCCTCCTCCACCCGCACCACCGCGTTGGCTCCGTCCATGGCCAGGAGCCGGGCGCCCACGTCGATGGCCGTGACCTCGCGCACCCTGCCGCCGGCGCACACCGCGATCTTGCTGGTGCCGCCGCCTACGTCGATGTTCAGCACCACCGCGTCCTCACGGCCGGAGCGGGCCACCGCACCGGAACCATGGGCCGCCATTGTGGTCTCGAGGCCGTCGCCGGCGGTGACCGACACGAACCGGCCCGCCTCCTCCGCGAACAACTCGGCGATGGCCCGTGAGTTGCGCCGCCGCACGGCCACGCCGGTGAGGATCAGCGCGCCGGTGTCGACGTCCTCCCGCTTGAGTTGCGCGTGCTCGTACTGGTCGTTGATGAACCGGCCCAAGCGCTCCACGTCGATGGTCAGGTCGTCGGTGTAGGGCGTGAGCAGAATCTCCGACTCGCTCAGCACCGTCCGCTTCTTGACGACGTAGCGGGTGCCTTCCTGGCTCAGCTCGAGACGCGAGAACACCAGATGGGACGTGGACGAACCGATGTCCACGCCCACGCTGGTGAGCTTGATCTCGTCTTCGTCAACGATGTGCCTGCCGGAACCGGTGAAACCGAGGGATCCTGTGTCGGCCACGAGCGGTTCCTAGCCTTCCGGCTGGTAGATCTCGGAAGGCATCTTGGACTTCATCCCCTCCTTGGCCAGAGTCTCTTCGAACTCCTTGCGCAGGAACGGGTCCTCGTCCCGGTAGGCGATGGCGGTGCCGCCGTCCTTGATCTCGATGGCGCCGTAGTCGATGGCCTTTTCGCCCGGCCGCCCGCGCTCGCGTCCGGGAGCGTTGGGACCGAACCACGCGGACAGCCGCAACGGCTCCGCGCTCACGCCGAAGTGGGCGTGGAACCAGTTGCCGCCCATGGGAGCCGCGCTCACCATGCCGACGGGCTCGTAGTCCTGCCGCCTCACCCCTTCCGCCTTGCCGTCCTTCCACGGCGTGGGGCCCAGGGTGGAGGGCCAGGTGTAGGTGTAGCCCTTGCCCTTGACGCAGATCAGCACCGCGGCGGAACCGTGGGCGTGGGCCTTGGAGTAGCGGCCGGTCTCGTGCTGGCCGATCCACAGGTAGAAGCTGTTGCCCACCATGTGGGGCTCGATGCGGCGGTAGCCGGGCGACCGGCGGTTGTCCAGCGGCAGCTCGCAGGCGACGATGTCCGGGATGATGTTGGTCTGGCGCATGGCCAGCCCGCGCACCGGATCCGGCTCGATCTCCTCGTTGGGCTTGTAGTAGTCCTCGGTCTCCTTGTAGCGGTCGGTGAAGGTGTACGGACAGTTGAAGATGAAGTCCGTGTTGTTGAACAGGTTCATGATGTTGGGCGCCGTGGTGCCGGCCAGCAGCAACGCCGGGCTGGAGGTGGCGTTGACGATCCGGTGGGTTGCGTTCATCGGGATGGCGAACAGCGAGCCCTGCTGCCACTCGAAGGTGTGCTTCCTGTCACTGCCCTCCGCCCAGACCTCCGTGGTGCCGCGGCCCTCGACCACGAAATACTGCTCCTCGTACAGGTGCTTCTCGGCGTTCAGCGCCCCGGCGCCGGGAACCTCCACCACGTAGGAGCCCCAGAGCCCCTCCGTCCCCAGGAGCTGGATGAAGCTGGCGTTTCCGCCCAGACGTTTCCACATCTTCCTGGGCAGGTTCTGGACCTTCTCCACGCCGATGTCCCGGTAGATGGGGATCTCCTGCTCTTCCATGAAACTGTCGTAGGCCGTGTTGGGACGAAGGAACTTCCCGTAGCCCGCCTTCTGCATCTCGCCCGTGGGCTCCTGCCATTTTTCTTTTCCGTTGCCAGCCATAGCGATGCCTCCCCGAAATGTATGGTTGTATGTTGAACTGACTCTCTGACTCTGTTTGGTGAGTCACTCAATATAGACAATCGAGTTCCGAGCGTCCAGGGTCGGGGTGGGGAGTCAGCGCAAGCGAGTCTCCCCCGCAAGCCAAGTCCGAGGAGATCCCGTCCCAGCTTGGCACCGGTTCATCGAGGACTCATCCGGACATCGCGGCTCAAGGGGTCGCGTGCCCCTCGAAGGGGTTAAAGTACCGAGCACCCGTCGGGGCAATGTGCTTCACGTTGCGCGTCACTACGACGAGATCGTTTTCCAAAGCAGTGGCGGCGATCAGCCCATCGACATCGGGCACTGGGTCAGGGATGCCGAGACGACCCCAACGGTCCGCGACCGATCGATCCACCTCCAGGATGCGGTCCGCGAAACTGCGGAGGATATCATCCATCCAGCGGCCCAAGGCAATGGCTGCCTTCGGGTCTCGACGACGGACGCGTTCGATGCCGTGCCGCAATTCGCCCAACGTCAGGACACTCAGGAAAATTTCCCGTGGCTCGTGGTTGCGGAACCAGTCGACCACGAGAGGATTGGCTCGCTGGCGCTTTCGAAGTTCGGAGATCACATTTGTGTCGATGAGATAGCTCATAGCTCAACACGGCGCGGGCCGGTTCGCGGACGGTCGAAATCGCTGTCTTCGCCCACCTCGGGCATGGCCAGCAGATGTTCGATGAACTTCGCCGGTTCCTTGGACAGCCAGGCTTCAACTTCCCGCAATCCCTTTTCAGACAGATCCCAGCGACCCCGTGGTGAATCGTCCCGGAGATACCCATCTTTCTTCAAACCGCTCCTAGCCCAGCAAGCGGCGTTCCACCATCTCGGATCGCCGGTTGATACGGTCTGGTAGTCACCGGATAGCAAGCGGGGTTCAAGGCGTTCCTTCAGGATTGGACGCAATTCGTCCACTCGCGCACCGCCACCCAGCTCATACAGCAACTCCATCAGCGGTCGGCGGAACTCCTTCTCGGGCAACTTGTCCCCTAACCTCACGCGGGAAGACCGCCGGACAGTTTCGGACTTTGGTGGGGCTGGAACACTTCGCGGTATCCGCAAAGTCTGTTCCGCGACGTTGAGTACCTTGACGAAGGCCGACTCCGTCGTGTCTTCCAGCGGTTCAGCCCACTTCTTAAGCCGCTCCATCGTTTCGTTCGAGATACGGACAACAGGCATTCAGCACCTCCCCCTTGTTACCTTGTAACAATACGACGGTTCAGCGGGGACTTCAAGATGAAGGTTGCCCTGGAGGCACTGCGCGGGGACAAGACGATCGAGGAGATCGCCACGCGGCACAAGATCCATCCGAACCTGGCGGAGACTGCTTCCGACAGTCCGTGTCTCAGGAATCACCCGCCATCGTCACCACGATATTGCCCACATGGCGCTTGGCGATGAACGCCTGCTGAGCGACGACCAGTTTGCGCAAAGGGTAGGTCGCCGCCAACGCGGGCTTGATCTCGCCGTGATCGATGTAGTCCACGAGGTCCGCGAAGACACCGGATGGAGGTACGGTGGCGCCAGTGAAGACGAGATCCCGCAGATAGAACTTCCTCAGGTCGAACCGGACCACGGGGCCGGCGATGGCGCCGGCGCAGGAATAACGGCCGCCACGGCTCAGAACCGAGATCAACCGGTGCCAGAGTGGACCGCCCACCACGTCCGCCACCACGGTCACCTCGTCGGCGCCGGTGGCCGTCCTGAGGGCCGCCTTCAGGTCTTCGGCGGCGCGCGGCAGCACATGATCGGCACCCAGGGCCTTGACCGCTTCGACCTTGTCCTCGCCGCAGAGCGCGACGGTCTCGGCGCCGCGGCGCCCGGCGAGCTGGATCAGGGCGGAGCCGACGCCGCCGGAAGCGCCGGAAATCAGGATGCGGTCATCCCTCCCTGCCCCGGCGCGGTTCAGCATGTACTCCGCGGTCAGGTAGGAAGTGGCAAAGGTGGCCAGTTCGGCGTCCGAGAGATCACTGTCTACCGCATGGATGTTCCGAAGATCGACCACGGTGTAGTCGGCGAAGCCGCCGTCGCACTCGGAGCCGAAGTAGCCGCACTTGTCACGGTTCAGCGGGTCGCTCCAGTCGCGCAACCAGGGGTCCACCAGCACCCGCCGGTTCAGGAGTGTCGCGTCGCAACCCGCACCGAGGGCAACCACCCGTCCGCACACGTCCGCGCCTTGAATACGGGGAAAGGCGATCGGCTCGCCGCCCCAGGCCGCATCCACCTCGGCGGCGTCATCCAGCACCTCGCCGGTGGTGCCGCCGGAGACTCCGTCAGAGTACCATGCCGTCCGCGTATTGACGTCCGTGTTGTTGAGCCCGCAGGCGCCCACCCGGATGAGGGCCTGACCCGATCCCGGAGAGGGCCTGGGCCAGTCGTCCCGATAGCTCAGCCGGTCAAGGTCGCCGTGGCCGGTCAGCACCACCGCTGCCATGGTGTCGGATAAGCGGGGTTGCGCCATGGAGGGTCAATCGAAGCACTCCAGCCCCGCCGCCGCGACTCCCACCCGGGCGATGTCCTCGTCCTCGTCGGAGCTGCCGCCGCTGACGCCCACGGCCCCCACCACGTCGTCGCCGTCGCGGATCAGGAGGCCGCCGGCGGCGGGGACGACTTTGCCGTCGGCCAGTGCCGTGAGGGCGGCGAGGAAGGTCGGGCGCTCGTTGAGACGGTCGGCGATGGAGCGGCTGGAACCGCCCATGCCCAGGGCACCCCAGGCCTTGCCGATGGCGACCTGCGGGCGCAGGATGCTGGCGCCGTCCTCGCGCTTGAAGGCCTTGAGGTGGCCGCCGTCGTCGAGCACGGCCACGGCCATGGGCCTGAGGTCCAGCTTGCGGGCCTGGGCCAGGGTTTCGTCGACGATGATCGTTGCCTGTTCAAGGCTCAGTCTTGAGCTGCTTCGTGCCAAGGGTCTCCTCCTCTTCTTTTAATGCCGTTTCTTCCACCTCGGGAGCATCCGCCGTCCCTGCCGCCGGCGCTCCCGGGCCCGGCCGGGTCTCCACCTGCAACGGCGGCTGCCCCTGCTTGGTCTCGCCCCAGTAGACGGTGCGGTGCGGGAACGGTATCTCGATGCCCCGCTCGTCGAAGGCTTTCTTCAGACGCCGGTTGTACTCGCGGCCGATCCGCCACTGCTGCACCGGCCGGGTCTTGAGCCGCGCGCGTACGATCACCGCGGAATCCTCGAACCGGTCCACGCCCATGATCTCGATGGGCTCCAGCATATCCCGGCGATACTGCGGTTCCTGGCGCATGGCCTCGTCCACTTCCCTCATCACCGCCACCACCTCGTCGGTGTCCTCGCGGTAGCCCACTCCCACGTCCATCAGGTAGCGGGAGTAGTCCTTGGTCATGTTCTCCACGTGCTCGATGGTGCTGTTGGGCACGAAGTGCACGTTGCCGCTCAGGTCGCGGATGCGCACGGACCGTAGGGTGACCTTCTCCACCGTACCCGTGACCCCGCCGACGTCCACCACGTCGCCGGCGCCCACACTGCCTTCCGTAAGGATGAAGAGGCCGTTGATGATGTCCTTGATCAGCGACTGGGCGGCGAAACCCACCGCCAAACCGAATATCCCGATGCCCGCCAGCAGCGGACCCACCTCGATGCCGGCGAGTTGCAGGATCAGGAGAAGGCCCAGCAGGAACACCACCAGCTTGACGGCCGTTTGGGCCAGCGGCGCAAGGGTCTGGAGCTTTCTCCCCGCCTCCGGGCTGCCCACCCGGTCCAGGACCCTGGGGCGTAGGAGCGACTGGACGGTGGCGTTGCTGAGCCGCACCAGGGCCACACCGGCCACCACCACCAACACGATCAAGGCCCCCCTCGCCAACACCGTGGCGCCGGCGGGGGTGCCGAGAAACTCCGCCACCGAGACGCCCCATATCTCCAGCAACACGGCCGCGGCCAGAAGCCACAGCGGCAGGTCCACCAGCACCCGCAACAGGGCGCCGCGCGCGGGGCCGGCGGCGTCATCCCCCGCGTCCGGGGCGCCCAGCCTCGCCGCCGCCTTTTGCCACACCGCGCGGACGGCGCCCTTGACGTAGAAGGACACCAGCAGCACCGCGAGCGCCAGGAACCCGGTTCCCATGATCCTCTGCCAGACGAACTGCGACGCGTACTGATATCCCACGAAATTCAGGGCGATGACGCCCACGAGCACCGCCACCACCACGAGATGCGCCAAGGGCCACACCGACCAAAGGAAGCCGTCCTGCGAACGGCTGGCACGGAGGGCCGACCCCATGACCGCGCTTCTCCGGCTGCATCCCACCGCCGCCAGCGCCAACACCACCAAGGCGAAGGCGATCATCAGCACACGCGCCAGCGCGAGGCTCGCCCCCACGTCGTCTCCGGGAGCGTTCAGCAGCACGTAACGCGGTATGAGCAGCACGAACGCGGCGACGCATAGCGCCAGGACCGCTCCCCGAAGCCATCGGCCGGCTTCCGGGGCCATCCCCCAGCGACGCTCGCCATGGCCGCCCGCACGGAAGACCGCCTCGCCGAAGAGTCCTGCCCACAGGACCAGCGCGGCGAGTTGCAGAGCCCCGGCCAGGGCCGGACCGAGGGAGCCGTTCTGGGACAGCCCCAACTGCGGCAGGGACAGGACGGCGAGGACGACGTAGACCGGCCAGACCGCGGCGTGGACGGCCAGCAGCAACGCCACCCGGTGCGCCGGCACGTCGAGCCCCCGTGCCCTGTGGCGGGTGAGCCGTCCCCGGAGGAACCGGCTTGCTCTCACCGCCAGCCAGGGCATCACGCCGAAAACCAGCACGGCCGCGGCCCACGGCCAGGACGAGCCGGTGAACCGGATCTCGGCCATTTGCCGTTCCCGGAGAAGCCACCCGTAGACACGCCCCAGGAGGCCGACGCCGCCGTCCACCGCCTGGCCGAAGACCGCCCAGTTGGGCGGGAACAGCCCCAGGGGCTCGCGGTTCCGCAGCCACAGCATCCGGTCCAGGACCAGCGTGTACAGGCTCTGCAACTGATCTTCCCGCCGGTGCTTGAGATCCAGCAAGCGGGCGGCGCGGTCCGCCAACTCCGAGAGCACGCGCTCCTGTGCCTGCAATGCCTCCTCGCGGTCCTCGATGAGGCTGTCGAGACGGGATCTCACGGCCGGCGACGGCTGCCCTTCCGCCGCCAGCGCCCGCGCGTAATCCCGGGCTTCGGCATCCACCCGGAACAGCAGCGTGCCCAGCTCGAACAGTGTCTGCCGGTACTCTCGAAGCCGCCGGCCCAAGGGCTCTCGATCGGCGGACAGCGCGGGATTCCGTTGCGCCCGGTGACGGAATTTCTCGAGCTCCACCTTGATGTGACGGGCCACCCAGTCCCCCGCGCCGTAGCGCTCCACCAGGTCGACGAGACGTTCCTTGTTGCGGATGTCCTGGGCCGTGAGGCGTTCCTGCTCGGAAAGCTCCCTGCCCACGCTCGCCAGCTCCCGGCGCCGCGCCAGGGTGTCCTTCTGCACCTTCAGCACATCGATCTCCAGGGTCATGAGCAAGCTTTCGACCCGTGACAGGGTCTCGGTCAGGCGCCTCTCGAGGATCGCGAGACGATCATCGAGCACATCTTCCTCGAAATCGATGCTTACGGCAATGTCCGGCACGGGACGCGGGACGGGTGCGGCGACAGCGGGTTCAGCCGCGGGGGGAGGCGTCGGCGTGGGGGAAGGATCCGGCGCGGCTTGCGGCTCCTCGGCGGACTGGGCCTCCTGGCGTGCACCCGGTTCTTCAGCCGGCCGGTCAGCCCGCGGAAGCGCCGCCGGCTCCGCCGCTCCGGGAGGCGTCTGGCCGAAACCCGCCGAGGCGAACAGCGCCAACACGGCCATCGCCACAAGAACGGGCCAGCCCGCGGGCAGAATTTTTCGACTCATTCCGGTTCTCTCGGAGAGAGTGACGGCACAAGGATCCCGCGAGGCGGCCACGCCCCGCTCCTCGCGCCCCATCCCTCGATCTGATAGCTACTGTGTCTTGTTTCTTACTTCACCACTCGCCCACGATTCAAGATGACATCCCGCGGCAACGCCCTGCTCCTGGCCACCGCCCTGCTCGTCACCTTCACGACCGGGACCGCCAGCCGCATCTTCGCCATCTCGCTGCCCACCGTGGCCGCCGGCCTGGAGACCGACATGGTGGGCATCTCGTGGGCGCTGATCTCCTTCCAACTGGCCACCGCGGCGCTGTCCCTTGTCTTCGGGCGCGTAGGAGACGTGTACGGACGCCAGACCGTCTACATCTGGGGCATCGTGCTCTTCACCGCAAGCTCGCTGTTGTGCGGCCTGTCCGGCGACATCCTGCAGCTCATCGTCTACCGCGTTCTCCAGGGCGTCGGCGCCGCCATGATGCAGGCCCAGGGCCGCGCCCTGGCCATGGACGCGTCCACCGAGGAGTCCAGGGGACGCGTGCAGGGATACATGACCACGGCGCACCACGGCGGCTTTCTGATCGGCCCGGGCCTGGGCGGGTTCATCATCCAGTACATCCACTGGCGCGGCGTCTTCTTCTTCCTGGTCCCCCTGGGAGTCGTCGCCACCTTCCTGGGATTGGGCTTCCGGCGGCGCCGAGGGAGCGACGCGACCGAACGCTCCGGCAACGGACGCCCGGCCATCGACTATCTCGGCGCCGGGCTGCTGGTGGCCGTCACCCTGGCGTTGATGGCGATCCTCGACCGCCAGGTCATGGAAGCCCTCGCTCCGGTCTGGCGCGCCGGCGCGGGCGGCATTGGCGGCCTTGGCTGCCGGGTTCCTGTGGCGGGAAAGCCGGGCGCCGAGCCCCATCCTCAGCCTGGGGCTCTTCCGGATCCGGATGTTCGCCTTCAGCACCGTGGCGATGCTGCTGGTCTCCATCGTCAACACCCTGCACGTCTACCTGGTGCCGTTCTACCTGCAGGACGTGTTGCGGCTGACCCCCTCGTTCATGGGCATCCTGTTCCTGAGCGCGCCGATCTTCACCGCCGGGCTGTCGCCGGTGGCCGGTATCATGTCCGACAAGCTGGGGCCGAAGATACCCGCCACCGCCGGCGCCGTGCTGTTCGCCGGGGGGTCTCTCCTGGGCGTCTTCTTCGAGGCGGGCTCGCACTGGATGCTGCCGACGATGGTGCTGGCGCTGGGAGGACTGGGCAGCGCGCTCTTCTTCCCGCCCAACCACACGGCGCTGATAGCGTCCGTGCCGTTGGAGCACCGGGGCGTGGCCACCGGCACCCTCTACACCATGTTCGGCCTGGGCAACGTCTTCGGCATCACCGTGGGGAACTTCCTCATGACCCTGGCCTTCCGCCTGCACTCCGGCGATCCCGACGCGCTGCCGGCGGCCGCCGACCGGGCGCACTTCGTGCTGGCCCTTCAGGACACGTTCCTGGTCACCACCGGCATCGCACTGGCGGCGGTGGCGTGCTCGCTGTTGCGGGGGAGCCGGTCTACAGCAGCCGTTGCGGCAGGTTGATGAACGTGCTCATCTCGGTGGGCAGCACGGCCGGGGGCGCCTTGCACACGTGGGCCGGAGTGATCTGGTCGATGCGGGTGACGCCCAGGAGCCCCATGGCGATGACGATCTCGTTCTCCAGGAGCTGCAAGGCGCGCACCAGACCCTCGTAACCCCCCGCTCCCAGGGCCCACCCCTGGAGCTTGCCGATGGTGACGGCCTTGGCGCCCAGGGCCACCGCCTTGAGCACGTCGGTGCCTCTCAGGAAGCCGCCGTCGATGATGACCTCGGCCTTGCCGCCCACGGCCTCCACGACCTCCGGGAGCATGTCCATGGTGCCCTGCCCGTGGTCGAGCTGGCGGCCGCCGTGGTTGGAGATGTAGATGACGTCCACGCCGTGCTCCACCGCGATGAGTGCGTCCTCTGCGGTGGCCACGCCCTTGAGCAGGAACGGCATCCCGCCGATCTCGTTGATGGCGTCCATGGTCTCCCAGGTGAGCTTGGCCTGCCACAGCCGGTCCTGGTTGGCAGCCTCCCGCCGCTTGCTGGGGGGCAGCCAACGGTTCATCAACTGCCGCTCCCGGTTGCTGTAGTGGGCGGAATCCACGGTGAGGCACAGGGCCTTGTAGCCCGACTGCTTGACCCGTCCCAGGATCTCCTCGACCCAGTCCAGGCCGCCGCGGATGTAGAGCTGGAATATCTTGTCCGAGGGCGTGGCCGCCGCCGTCTCTTCGAGGGCGGGCTGGGTGACGGAGCTGACGAAGTTGACGGTGCCGAACTCGTTGGCGGCCTTGGCGGCGGCCACGGCGCCCTCCGGGGTGATCTGCTGAAGCGATCCGATGGGAGCCAGCATGACGGGAATGCGCAGCTTGTTGCCGAGCACGGTCGTGGAGGGGTCCACCTCGGAGACGTCCACCAGCACCCGCGGACGAAGGGCCAGCGAGTCCAGCGCCAACCGGTTGCGGCGCATGGTGGCCTCCGACTCGCTGCCGCCGCTCAGGTAGTCCCATACGGCCTGGGGCAGGTTGCGCCGCGCGTCTACGATGATCTCCTGATTGCTGACGTATTGCTCACTCATTGCGATTCCCTTCCGGCGAACGGCGTAAAGGCGCGACGGTGGGAGTCCGCATCCGCGGCGGACTCCCATCCGTCTCGTCGATCGACTACCTCCGGCCCGCAGGGCCGGCCTGGCTGGAAACTACTTGGCGCGCTTCGGAAGAAACTTCGGCAGAAAGTCGTTGGTATAGACGTCCTCCACCGCGGTCTTCTTCGGAAGCTTCATGTGCGTGGTGATGAGATTGTTGGTGAACACCATGCGGTCCTTGGTCATGTGGCCGATGCCCGCCTTCATGGCATGGTCGGACAGCAGCGAGTCCACCGCGATGTCGAAGTGCTTCCGCGCCAGGTCCGGGCTGATGGCCGGGTTGTGCTTGATGAAGATGTCCACGGCCTCCTGCGGGTTCTCCACCGACCAGGCGATGCCCTTGTAGGTGGCTGCCAGGAAGCGTTTCACCAGGTCCGGCTTGTTCTTGAGGGTCTTCTCGGACACCAGCAGCCCGTTGCCGTACGTGGCCATGCCGTGGTCGGCGTAGAGCATGTACAGCGGCTTTTTGCCGACCTTCCTGGAGGCCGCGTCCACCGTCGGCTTCTCGGTGTAGAAAATCAGGATGGCGTCCACCCGTCCGGCCAGGAGGCTCGGCGTGGTGGCCGGCACCGTCATGTTGACCCAGGTGACCTTCTTGTTGTCGAACTTGTTGATGTTGGCGAAGGCCGGAAAGATGACCCGCGAGGCATTGGCCTCGGGCGAGCCGATCTTCTTCCCCTCGAGGTCGGACGGCTTGGTGATCTTGTTTCCCACAAGCGTGGCCACGGTCTCCAGGGTCTTGTCGTGGATCATGCCGACCATCTTGAGCTCGGCACCCCGCGACTTGGCCGCGATCATGTTGCCCACGGAGGCGAAGCCGAAGTCGTCGGTGCCCGAGGCGATGCGCTTCACGGTGTCGCCGGAGCCGAAGCCCCGGGTCATCTGCACGTCGAGGCCGGCTTCCTTCCAGAACCCCTTGCCGATGCTGGCGTAGAACATGGCGTGCTTGCCGTAGGGGATCCAGTCCAGCGCGAACTTGACCTTGTCCGCGGCCGGTGCGCTGCCGACGCCGAACAGGTAGACCAGAAAAATCGCAAGCGCGATGGTTATGCGTTTCATTTCGTGTACCTCCCAGAGTTAGAGTTTGTTTACGACCTCTTCACAGATACTGCAGCCCGATGGTCTTTCCCACCTCCCTCACACATTCGGTGAACTCCGCCGACAGCCGCATCTCCGGGGTCCGCGGCCGCGGCAGTCCGATGTCGATGATGTCGGTGATCCGGCCCGGCCGGGGCGTCATCACCATGACCCGATCCGCCAGGAAGACCGCTTCCGGGATGCTGTGGGTGATCAGCAGGCTGGTCTTTTTCTTTTCGCTCCAGATGCGCTGGAGCTCCATGTTCATCTCGCCCCGGGTCATGGCGTCCAGGGCGCCGAAGGGCTCGTCCAGCAACAGCAGCGAGGGGTCGTGCACCAGCGCCCGGCTGATGGACGCGCGCTGCTGCATGCCGCCGGACAGCTCCCGCGGGTACTTGTCCTTGAACTCCGTGAGCCCGGTCAGCTCCAGCAACTCCAGGGCCTTGGGATAGTATTCCTCCTTGGAGAGGCCGAGGATCTCCACCGGCAACAGGACGTTGTCGATGACCGTGCGCCACTGAAACAGCACCGGGGTCTGGAACACGATGCCGGTACTCGACTTGGGTCCGGTCACCGGGGCGCCGTTCACCAGCACCTCGCCGCGGGTCTTGTCGAGCAGCCCGGCGATGATCTTCATGATGGTGGTCTTGCCGCAGCCGCTGTGGCCCACGAGGGAAATGAACTCCTGGTCGTGGACCTCGAATGAGGCATCCTCCAGCGCCACGATGGGAGCATCCTTGGAAGGATACACCTTGGTCAGGCTCCTGACCTCGATGGCTTTGCCGGTTTCCGTCATCGACTTCGTTCCAAACGCGATACGCCGTGATCCGGTTGGATGCTCCCCGTCCGCCTGGAGCCGGGCTACATGCCGAAGCCCGTCATCTGCTGCTCGTCCTCGCCGATGCTCCACGGGATCAACCACATTTCCAGCAGCACCAGGACGCCGTAGAGGACGAGGCCCAGGGCCGAAAGCACGGTGAGGGCCGCGAACATGAATGGCGTATTGACCTCGTAGTTGGCGACCATGACCAGGTACCCGAGGCCGTTGTTGCCGCCCACGAACTCCCCGATGATGGCGCCGATGACCGCCAGCGTAATGGCGATCTTGAGGCCGCCGAAGAAGTGCGGCAACGCGTTGGGCAGGCGGACCTTGGCGAAGATCTGCCAGTTCGATGCCTGTAGCGACCTCACCAGGTCCAGCATCTCGGGCTGCACCATGCGCATGCCCTGTACCGTGGTGACGATGATGGGGAACCACGAGACCAGGAACGCGATGAGCACCTTGGACATCTCGCCGTAACCCACCCAGATCAGCAGCAGCGGGGCGATGGCCACCTTGGGAACGATCTGGGCCACGAGGATCAGCGGGTAGAGAAGATTCTGGAGCAACCGGGAGTAGACGATCAGGATGGCCGAGATCACCCCCAGCACGAGCCCCATGAGGAACCCGTAGACGGTTTCCCGGAAGGTCACGAGGCAGTTCTGCATGAGGGGGACGAACTTCTCCTCGATGGCAAAGAACACCACCGACGGCGCGGGCAGCAGGAACTCGGAGACCGAGAACAATCGCACCGACACCTCCCAAAGCAGCCCGAACAGGACGAGACTGAGGGTGATGGTGCCTAGCTCCTTGAGACGTTCAACCATTCATTTTCCCCGCATTGCCGGCGGTACAGGCCAATCGTTCAGCCCGCTTTCATACCACAAGTTCCCGCGCAAGAAACCCCCACACCGGAACTTTCGCCCCGCCGCGGCATTGCCATGAAGCGCATTTGGCGCTACGGGTAAAGGCAGCCATCGAAACGACCCCGGAAAGGACGAACCCATGCCGGACAAGGTATCGATCTTCGGGCACGACCATTGCGACTACACCTCGAGTGCCCGTCGGGACTACTCGGACCGAAACATTCCCTTCGAATACGTCAACGTGCTGGAGGACGAGGACGGCCTCCGGCGCATGATGGACCTCAACGACGGCAGCCGCGAGATACCGGTCATCGTCGAGGACGGGAAGGTCACGGTCGGCTTCGGCGGAAGCTGAGCGGTGTAGGGCCGCGGTCGCGGCCGGAAACAGACTTTGACTTGCGCCGGCGTCATCGGATATTCTCCGAGTTGGACGCTGCGGTTCCACCCGATCCCCTCGGAGGTTTGCGATGATCAAGCACGTCGTCATGGTCAAGCTCAAGCCGGATGCATCTCCCGAGCAGATAGACAGGATGCTCGAGGGCTACAACTCCATGAAGGAGTCCATCCCGGACCTGCTGAGCTGGTCCATGGGAGCGAACCTGCGCCGCGACGGCGACTACGACTACGCCATGGTGGCGATCTGCGAGGACGCGGAGGCCCTCCGGCGCTACGTCGACCACCCGGTGCACCGGCAGGTGGCCCAGGAGGTGGGGCGGCCGATCTTCCAGAGCCGGGAGATCGCCGACTACGAATTCGACCCCGAGGAAGAGATGTGGGAGCCCCAGGTGCAGGAGGTGTGGACCGAGCTGCCGGACACGGTCAAGCCCGCGCACACGGCCCTGGTGGTCATCGACGTGCAGAACGACTTCTGCGCCCCCGGCGGCGCGCGCATGAAGGGAGACCTGAGCTTCGTGGAGGCCATGCGCGAGCCCCTGAAGGTGATGGTGGAAGCGGCCCGGGCCGCGGGGGTGCCGGTCATCTACACCCAGACTTCCAACGACAACGAGCACGACAACGGCCCGATCCTGGCCCGGCGCGCCCGGGTGGGGCTGGCCAACGCCAAGTACACCGTCCCGGGGACCCCGGGATGGGACGTCTGCGACTTCGTCGCACCCGCTCCGGAGGACGTCCGGATCAAGAAATGGCATCACAGCGGCTTCACCAACCCCAGGATGGACGCCACCCTGGGGCGGCTTGGCATCAAGACGCTGCTGTTCACCGGCGCCGCCACCAACGGCTGCGTCGAGGCCACGGTGCGGGATGCGTTCGCACGGGGCTACTACAACGTGGTGCTGGAAGACTGCGTGGCGGCCTACGACGCCGACCTGCAGCGCTATTCGCTCAAGAACATGGCCACCCACTTCGCGCTCATCAGCACCAGCCGCGAGGTACAGCGCACGTGGGCGGAACAGGGGGCGCTGGCGGGCTAGCAGCCTGTCCGATGGTAGGGGCGATCCGCGGTCGCCCCTACGGGAATCCACCGGAATCCAAAGGAGATGACCATGGCCACAGCCACAGCGGAAACCCTCGATGACGCCGTCGAAGCGAGCTTCAACTACATGGTCCACAAGGGCCCCCGGCCCGTCACCACCTTCCACAAGCCCAGCCTCGGCTACCCGCACAAGGACCGGACGTACGAAACCCACCAGGCCCTGGTCCGGAACGGGCGTCAACACCCGGAGCTCTCCGTCGAGCACCACGGTTTCGCCCTGCGGCCCCAGCCCACGAAGATGACCGACTTCTTCGACGAGGACGAGATACGGGCGGTCTACTATCCCGAGATGGAGGCTCTGATCAAGGAAACCACCGGCGCCTCCCGGGTGCTGATCTTCGACCACACGCTACGCTCCGGCTACGAGGAGAAGGGCGCCAAGGGGCCGGTCCAGAACGTGCACAACGACTACACCGAATGGTCCGGCCCGGAGCGGGTGCGGGACCTCCTGCCCGACGAGGCGGAGGAGCTGCTCAAGAAGCGTTTCGCGGTGGTCCAGGTGTGGCGCGGCATGCTCAACCCGGTGCTGCGGGATCCCCTGGCCATGTGCGACGCCCAGAGCATCGCCACGGAAGATCTCATTCCCACCGTGCGCCCGCATCCCAACCGGCTCGGCGAGACCTACCACCTCACCTACAGCCCGGATCACCGGCTCTACTATTTCCCCGACATGCAGCCGGACGAGGCCATCGTCTTCAAATGCTACGATTCGAAGACGGACGGTCGCGCGCGCTTTTCCGCGCATTCCGCCTTCGAACATCCCCACACCCCCGAGGACGCGCCGCCTCGGGAGAGCATCGAGATCCGCACCCTGGCGTTCTTCGACGAATAAGTGATGGGAGCGGGCGGGTTTCACACCCGCCCGGGCAACGAACATCCGACGGGCATCAGGCCTCGTCGTCGAATCCACGGCTGAAGCGGCGGCGCCAGTAGGCGTCCAGGGCCTCGTACAGGCCCGGGTCCGCCTTCTTGTTCTTGACGAACCAATCCCCCAGGATGTCGATGCTGTGGTCCACGTCCAGCACCGGGTTGGACGCGAACAGAACCATCTGGGACAGCGCCTTGCGGCTGGCGTTCTTCTCCAGCGCGTTGCCCAGCCCCACCAGGAACACTTCCCGCTGATCTTCCCGAAGACCGTTGTAGAGGCTCCACAGGACGGAGGCGGCGCCGTAGCGCTCCACCTCCGTGGCGGTGTCGGGGTCGAGGCCCAGGGTGATGCGGACGATGAGCCGCTCGTAGCCTCTGATGTCGTAGTATTCGTACGGCATTGCCGTTGATTTCGGGAGGCGTCGGCACCCGGATCGTCAACCCCGCCCCCTCCGCCATTCCCGCCACCCTTCTGTCCCACCACCCTTCTGCCATTCCCGCCGCCCCTCCGTCATTCCCGCGAAAGCGGGAATCCAGGTGGGGTTTGGCGGGGAAGCACGTCCGTTTGCCCCTCCGCCCCTGGATTCCCGCTTTCGCGGGAATGACGGAGGGGCGGGAAGGCGGTTTCGAAGCGTTGAAGGCCGAGGGGCTGGCGGGGCCGGCTCTACTCGTTCAGCGCCGCTGGGTGATGGTGTCCACCAGGGCCGGCTTCCCCTGCTTGACCTGCTCGATGGCGCGATCCAAGGCGGGCCGGAGATCGTCGGCGTTCTCGATGGGTCCCTCGCCGTACCAGCCCATGGAACGGGCCATGGTGGCGAAGTCGGGGTCCGGTCCGCACAGATCCATGCCGATGTGGGCGCGGTTCGGGTCGGTGCCGCGGTTCCGTGCCATGACGATCTGGTGGTTCCAGTCGTTGTAGTAGGCACGATTGTTGTACATCACGATGAGCATGGGGATCTGGTACTTGGCGGCGATCCAGAGGCTGCCGGCGTCGAACATCAGGTCGCCGTCGGGCTGCAGGTCCACCACCAGCCGCCCCTTGCCCCGGTGGGCCAGGGCCACCCCCAGGGAAATGCCGATCTGCGTGCCGGTGCCCAGCTCGCGGCCGCCGTGGCGGTAGGGCTTGTCGAAGTTCCACAGCCGGCGCGCCCAGTCGTGCAGCGTGCCGGAGGTCAGCACCCAGTCCTCGTCCTTGATGGCGTCCCACACCTCCAGCGCCAGCCGCGGCACGGTCATGGGCACCGCGTCCCAGCGGTCTTCCTTCGCCTGTTTGAGCCATTCAGCCCGGATCTCGGCGTGGCGCTTGCCGACCTCTTCGGTCCTCTTGGCGATCTGCCCGGCCCGGCCCGGCGTTCCGGCGATGCGCTCCTTCAGCAGCTTCGTCAACGCCGGCGCGGCGGTCACGGGGTCCGCGGTCATGCGCTGGTGCGCGTAGAACGGCCGCGCGTAGGTCATGGCCCACTTGCTGATCTCCGTGTCGGTGTAGCCGATGTCGATCCAGGTGGCGTCGTCCGGCACCATGCTCACCACCGTGCGGGTGGCGATGTCGCGCACGTGAGTGGGCTTCTCGAAGTCGGCGATGTCCAGCGTCAGCACCACGTCCGCGTCCTTGTAACAGCCCTCGCTGTCCATGCTCAGGTTCAGCGGATGCTCACTGGGAAAGTTGAGCCGCGAGTCGCAGTCCCATACCGCCGCACCCAAGGTCTCGGCCAGCTCCACGACGTGGTCCCAGCCGTGGGGCGGGCGGGCGGCGAAGTCGGCCACGATCACGGGCCGCTTGGCCGCGGCCAGGGTGTCCGCGGCCTTCTCCAGCGCCGTGGGGTCCGCCATGGCCTGCGCCGGCACCTGCACGTTGTCCTCCGGCGGCATGGCCACGTCGTGGTCCAGGGCCGCCTCCTGCAGGCCGGCGTCGTAGCACATGTAGATGGGCCCCTGCTTGCCGCTCATCATCACCGCGTAGGCCCGGGCGAAGGCGCCGGGCACGGCGTCGATGGTGGTGGGCTGGGAGTCCCACTTGACGTAGTGGCGGATGGCCTCGCCCTGGACGCTGGCCGAGTGGATCCAGTCGATGAACGGCCGCCGCTTGGGCTCTTCCATGGGGCCGGTGGCCCCCATGATGAAGATCGGCGCCCGGTCGAGATAGGCGTAGTAGATGCCCATGGGCGCGTGCAGCAGCCCCACCAGGTTATGGACGATGGCGATCATCGGCTTGCCGCTGGCGCGGGCGTAGCCGTGGGCGATCTGCACCGCGATCTTCTCGTGGTTGCACAGCATCATCGGCGGGTCGTTCTCGCCGTAGTTCACCAGCGAGTCGTGGAGGCCCCGGTAGCTGGCCCCGGGGTTGAGCGCGATGTACTCGAACCCGTAACGCTTGACCATGTCGACGATGACGTCCGACTGCCACTTGCGGTCCGACTTCTTGATCTCGGGCGCCTCGATCTTTTCCGCTTTGCTCATTTCGTTTTCCTTTCGTTCAGAAACGTCCTTCCCGCCCCTCCTGGATTCCCGCTTTCGCGGGAATGACGGAGGAGGGGCGGGATGACGGAGCGAGAGGGGGAAATGGCGAGGGCGGACAGCCCCCTCAAGTGTTGATGTCCCGGCGCCAGACGATGGGATCCACCAGCGCGGGCTTGCCGGCCTTGACCTGCTCGATGGCCCGGCGCACCGCCGGCACCACCTCGGCGGGGTCCTCGATGGGGCCTTCGGCGTGCCAGCCCATGCCCCGGGCGATGTGGGCGAAGTCCGGCGGCGGCGCCTCCAGGTCCATGCCGATGTAGGCCCGGTCGGGGTCGGTGCCGCGCTGATGGGCCATGTGGATCTGGTGCGCCCAGTCGTTGTAGTAGGCACGGTTGTTGTACATGACCACCAGCATGGGGATGTCGTACTTGATGGGCATCCACAAGGCCCCGAGGTCGAACATGAGGTCGCCGTCGGGCTGGAGGTCCACCACCAGCCTCCCCTGCCCCTTGTGGGCCAGCGCCACGCCGATGGACATGCCGATCTGGGTGCCGGTGCCCAACTCGCGGCCCGGATGCCGGTAGGGCTTGTCGAAGTCCCAGATCTTCTGGACCCAGTCCTTCAGGGTCCCGGCGGTCAGCACCCAGTCCTCGTCCTTTATGGCCTGCCACACCTCGTAGGCCAGCCGGGACTCCGTCATGGGCCGCTGGTCCATTTCCTTCTCCACCTGCTGCTGCCACTTCTGCCACTGCTGCTCATGCTTGTCCGCCAGCGCCTTCTTGCGCTCGGCGACGCGCTCCTTCAGCGCCGCGTCGGCGTCGATGACGGCGCCGCAGGCCTGGGTGAGCGCCGGGATGGTTATGGAGGTGTCCCCCATCACCCGCAGGTCCCAGTTATTGTGCTTGTTGTAGTCGGTGGCCCACTTGCTGATCTCGATGTCGGCGAAGCCGGCATCGACCCATTTGCAGTCCGGCGCCGTCACCACCGTGATCTCGCGGGTCTGGGTGTTGAGCTTGTGAGAACCCCGTGTCCAGTCCACCACGTCCAGCGCCATCACCAGGTCCACGCCCGCGAAGGCGTCCGGGTTGAAGCTCATGCTCAAGGGATGGCGGTTGGGGAAGCCCAGCCGCTTGCAGACGTCGAAGACCGATGCCCCGACCGTTTCGGCCAGCTCCACCGTGGGTTCATAGCCCTCCGGCATGCGCGCGGCGTACTCGGTGAGCAGCAACGGATTGTCCGCCTTCACCAGCATCTCCGCGGCCTCGGCCACCACCGCCTGCTCCGGGGCGATGCGCGACGGCACCCTGACCGCGGACGCGGGCGGCATCGTTATGTCGTCGGTGAGCGGGGTTTCCTGCAGCGCCGAGTCGTAGCACATGTAGATGGGGCCCTGGGGCTCGCTCATCATGATGGAGTAGGCCCGGGCGAAGGAGTCCGGCACGCCGTGGATGCTGCCGGGCTGATAGTCCCACTTGGTGAAGTTCCGCACCGCGTCGCCCTGGGCGAACGCCGTATGGATCCAGTCGATGAACGGGCGACGGTACTTCTCGTCCATGGGGCCGGTGGCGCCGATGACGAACACCGGGCAGCGGTCGATGTAGGCGTAGTAGACGCCCATGGGCGCGTGCAGCAGCCCCACCACGTCGTGCACGATGGCGATCATGGGCTTGCCCGACGCCTTGGCGTAGCCGTGGGCGATCTGCACCGCGATCTTCTCGTGGTTGCACAGCAGCATCTCGGGGTCGTTCTCGCCGTAGTTCACCATGGAGTCGTGGAGACCCCGGTAGCTCGCCCCCGGGTTCAGCGCCACGTAGGGGATGTCGTAGAGCTTCATGAGGTCGACGATGACGTCCGACTGCCAGCGCTGCTCCGATTTCTTGATGTCCGACATAAAAACGCCTTTCCCTGACCCGGTGTTCCGAGTCTGTCAATCTTGATTCGCGACTATCGAGTGACGGTGATTCGAACGTCAGGATTCAACAAAGCAAAGTCCTGCGAAGCCTAGGCGATGAAACATGGTAAGTCAATTTCACGGAGCAACCTTGACAGCGCTGAACCGAAGCAACCCGACTAGCCGGCGGCGCGCTCCAGCACTTCTTCGGCCCATTGGTTGAGACTCTTTCCGGACAGTTCAGCGGCAAGCGCGGCCTTGCGGTGAACCTCGGGGCTCACACGGAACATCACTTGCCCGGAGAACGCCTTTTGCGGTTTCTTTCCGATCCTGGCGCAGGTCTCGATGTAGTCCTCGACGGCCTCACGAAAAGCCTTTCGCAGGCCCCTGACCGTATCCGCGTGGAAGCCTACGCCATCGCGAATGCCGGCGACCCTGCCGAAGAAGATTTCGTCGCCGTCGTCATATTCGATTCGGGCCGAATAGCCCTTGTAGGTCATCGTATTGTTCATGGAGTTACTCCAATCCGTTCCAGAAACGCGCGGGCCGCGAGGACCTGGTAGCGTTTCGCTTCCTTCCCAGGATGCGGGCGGTGAAACGTCTCGACCTCACCATCCTTCTCGAATCGAACCCGTGATCCTCGTCCTTCAATCAACCGCGCGCCAGCAGCGAGAAGCAGGGCCTCAATCGCTGCCCATTCGATGGTGCCCGATACCGGGTCGGTGAAAACCGCGGCAAGGGTCTTACGGTGCCTGCTATTCATGGGCCAACGTAACATTTGCTTGCATTATTTGCAAGCAAATGGAACCGGCTTGCCGTCCGCGAGGAACCCCGAGCGGTAGCCGCGCGGGGACCTGAGCTTGTGAAGCGTACCAAGGGTTGATACGGTCGGCGTCACTTCACCGGAAAGGAGTTTCAATATGAACAGACTCAGAGTTCGACGGATCGCCACGGCAGCGTTCGTGGCGTTTCTGGTATCGGCGGGCTATGCGGCGGCACAAGAGCAGCGCACGTTCTTCATCGAGCCGAAGGACGGCGCGGAAGTCCGGAGCCCCTTCAAGGTCGTGATGGGCGTGGAGGGCATGACCATCAAGCCTTCCGGCGGGGTGGTGGCGGGCACCGGGCATCACCACATCCTCATCAACCAGGGCGCCATGCGCGGCGGAAAGGTGATCCCGACGGACAAGACCCACCTGCATTACGGCAAGGGGCAGACGGAAGCCACCATCGAGCTCCCCCCCGGCGACTACACGCTGACCATGCAGTTCGCCGACGGCCTCCATCGCTCCTTCGGCAAGAAGATGGCGCACACGATCAAGATCAAGGTGCTGCCGCCCAAGTGACCGCAGCGGTGCAGGGGCGGCCTGCCGGCCGCTCCTGCCGGAGACCTTACCAACGACATCCTGCCTGCCGCGTTTGACCCCGAAGTAGCCGCTGGACCACACTGCCCCTGGTGGAAACCGGCATCATCTACGCCATCGCCGGGGGCATCGTGTGGGGTTTCGTGCCGCCGCTGGTGAAGCGCGGGCTGGTCCACTCCGACGTCGATGCCGCCGTGACGGTCCAGCAACTCGCCATGGTGGCGTTCCTGCTGGTGGTCTGGGTGGTCGGCTGGGGCGCCGGCGGACTGCCGATTCCGCTTCCCGCCCTTGCCACCTTCGTCATCCTGGGGGCCGTCGGCGCCTTTTTTGGCCGCGTCTTCCTGTTGAGAGCCATCGACCAGATCGGCGCTTCCCGGGCGCAGTCCATCAAGAACGCCTCGCCGCTGCTCACCGCCGTGATCGGCGTGACGTTCCTCGGCGAAAGCGCCACGCTGGGGACCTTCGGCGGCGTCATCGTGATCGTCGCCGGCATCCTCCTCATCACCCACACCAAGGGATCCGAGACCGAACCCGGGGCGCCCCTGGTAGGGTTCGGCAACGCCGCCCTGTCCTTCCTCTTCTACAGCCTGGGCCCGATCCTGAAGCGGCTCGGGGTGCTGCAGGGCGGCGACCCCATCGTCGGCGCGGTGATCACCCAGGTCACCGGCCTGATGTTCATCGGCCTGCTGGGCAAGACGGTGCGCATCCGCATCGTCTGGTGCGGCGTGCCGCTGGCTCCAGCCGTCTACTTCGCCGCCTCCGGCGTCGTCCACGCCATCGGCACCATCCTCACCTTCCTGGCCGTGGTCCACGCCCCGGCGGTGATCGTGGGCCCCATCTGGAACATCCAGCCCCTGGTCACCTTCGCGCTGGCGCACTTCACCCTCAAGGGAATCGAGATCGTAAGGGTCCAGGACGGCGTGGGTGCGGTCCTGATCGTCGGCGGGGTGTTTCTGCTGGCGTGGACGTGAACGCTGGTCACCAGCGGATGGTTGTGCCTCAGTTTGCCATTGACATCGGAAGAAGAGGATCAAGGGATGACGAGGGCAATGCGTTGACAATACGCGGGAAGGGGTGGTAGCCCGACACCCGCGCAGCTAGTGTCCTGTCCCACGTAATTCTTTACCAAGGTGCGCAGGATTTCTTGTTGTCGGCAAGGCGCGATGACGAGCAGTGGCGGTCACCACGCGAGGAAGAGCAACGCAGCCGACGACAAGAAAGACAAGCAGATTGGTAAAGTATTACGTGGGACAGGACACTAGGAACTCAGTGCTTTCTGGTTCGAGTCACACTAGTTGTCCACAACTTCTCAAGCGACGCTACGCGGCACCCTCTGAAAGCCGTCGCGTCTGCTCATCCAGCGTGTGAATCGTGTCCTGGATGGTGTCGACCTCTCGCTCGTCGAAATAGGGTTCGCCACACTGGCTGCAGACCCAGGCCGGTACCGCATCGAGCGCCAGGTGGTAGCCGCTGCGCTCAATATGGAAGGAGGCGGTCGAGCGCGTCATCGCTCCCTTGCAGTGAATGCAGTTCACGATTTCTTCCTCGTTCGCAAGTCACTTTCCCATTCATCCGGCGAAGGAATATACGCTGTGATGACCGCGAGATAGTCTTCTCCGGCCGCGCCACTTGCCGCACCGCGTGCGGCAGGAATAGCATCCGCTTTGTGGCGGCGGATCTAACCTGCTCGACGATCCCTCTCTGAACCACGGGTATGACCGTCAGGCGAGCGGGGTCAAGGGCGACTCACGGCAGGTCGGTGCTGCCCATGAGGTAGCGGTCCACTTCCCGGGCGGCGCCGCGGCCTTCGTGGATGGCCCAGACGACCAGGCTCTGGCCGCGGCGGGCGTCGCCGGCGGCGAAGACGTTCTCGACGTTGGTGGCGTACTTGCCGTATTCGGCCTGGGCGTTGGAGCGGGGGTCGCGCTCGACTTGGAGCTGGGTGAGGACTTCGTCCTCGGGTCCGGAGAATCCCATGGCCAGCAGGACCAGGTCCGCGGGCCAGTCCTGCTCGCTTCCCTCCACCGGGCTGAAGGGGGCGCCGTTGGCGGGCTTGCTCCAATCGAGGTCGATGGTCTGCAGGGCCTTGATGCGGCCGTGGCCGTCATCGATGAACTTCACCGTGTTGGTGTCGTAGCGCCTGGGGTCGTCGCCGAAGAGCGCCTTGCCCTCTTCCTGGCCGTAGTCCAGCTTGTAGACCACCGGCCACTGGGGCCACGGGTTGTTGGGCGCCCGCTCCGGCGGCGGCTTGGGGATCACGTCGAACTGCTGGAGGCTGGCGCATCCATGGCGCAGGGCCGTCCCCACGCAGTCGGTGCCGGTGTCGCCGCCGCCCAGCACGATGGTGTGCTTGTCCTTGGCGGAGATGTAGTTGCCGTCGGCATGGCCCGAGTCGAGCAGGCTCTTGGTGTTGGCCAAGAGGAAGTCCATGGCGAAGTGGATGCCCTGCAGCTCGCGGCCCGGCGCGTTGCGCACGAAGTCGTTGGGCTTGGTGGCGCCGGTGCAGATCACCACCGCGTCGAACTCCCGTTGCAGATCGTCGGCGGGGACGTCCTTGCCGGCTTCCACGCCGGTGACGAACTCGACTCCCTCGGCCTCCATCTGGTCGAGACGCCTTCCGACCACCCTCTCCTTGTCGAGCTTCATGTTGGGAATACCATACATGAGCAGGCCGCCGGGGCGGTCCGCGCGTTCGTACACCGTCACCTGGTGGCCGGCGCGGTTGAGCTGCGCCGCGCACGCCAGGCCGGCGGGGCCGGAGCCGATGACCGCCACGCGCTTTCCGGTGCGCTGAAGCGGCGGCTCGGGCACGATCCAGCCCTCTTCAAAGCCCCGGTCGACGATGGAGCACTCGATGGTCTTGATGGTGACGGGATTGTCGTTGATGCCCAGGACACAGGACCCCTCGCAAGGGGCCGGACACACGCGGCCGGTGAACTCGGGGAAGTTGTTGGTCTTGTGAAGCTGCGCCAGGGCCTCTTTCCAGTGGTCCCGGTAAACCAGGTCGTTCCAGTCCGGAATGAGGTTGTTCAGGGGACAGCCCGAGGCGCCCGGGCCCCGTCCCATGGGGACGCCCGTATGGCAGAACGGTATGCCGCAGTCCATGCAGCGGGCGCCCTGCTCCCGCAACGACTCCGCCGGCATCGGCAGGACGAATTCGTTCCAGTCCTTCAAACGTTCGAGCGGCTCGCGGTAGGACTGCTTGCCCCGCTCATATTCCATGAATCCGGTAATTTTTCCCATAACAACCCGGAGACGTCCTTCTGAACGTCCCCTACCCTTTACATTGACGTGCTGTTCCGAACGGGGCAACCGCCCGCACTCGGGCGGGTTTGAAACCCGCCCCTACGCCGGGGCGGACGCGGCCGTGCCCGTATCTTCGGGCATTCGGGCCTGGCGGGCGGCCATCTCCTGCAACGCCCGGCGGTAGTCAACCGGCATGACCTTCACGAACGACCCCAGCAGCTCGGACCAGTTGTCCAGCACGTATTCGCCGCGGTCGCTGCCGGTATGCCGCACGTGGGCTTCGATCAGGCGAAGGACGTGAGCGATGTCTTCGTCGTCCTCCAGCGGCTCCAGGTCCACCATCTCCTGGTTGCACAGCCCGGGAAAGACGCCCTCTTCGTCGAGCACGTAGGCGACGCCGCCGCTCATGCCCGCGGCGAAGTTGCGGCCCACCGGCCCGATCACCACCACGCGCCCGCCGGTCATGTACTCGCAACCGTGGTCGCCGACGCCCTCGATGACGGTCTCGGCGCCGCTGTTGCGCACCGCAAAGCGCTCGCCGGCCCGGCCCCGGAAGAAGGCCTGGCCGCCGGTGGCGCCGTAGAGGGCCACGTTGCCGATGATGATGTTCTCGGTGGGATCGAACCCGGCGTTCTCCGGCGGGTACACCGCCATCAGTCCGCCCGAGAGTCCCTTGCCGGTGTAGTCGTTGGACTCGCCTTCGAGGAGGAGCGAGACGCCCGGGGCCAGGAACGCCCCGAAACTCTGTCCCGCCGAACCGAAAAGGTTCACCCGGATGGTGTCGGGCGGCAACCCCTCCTCGCCGTAGCGGCGGGACACCTCGGCGCTGAGCATGGTGCCGGCGGTGCGGTCGATGTTGTTGATCTCGTGGCGGATCACCACGGGCTTGCCCTCCTCGAGAGCTTCCGTGGCGGCCTCCATGAGGCGCTGGTCGAGCTTCTTGTCCAGGCCGTGGTCCTGGGCTTCGCTACAGTACCGCGCCACCGACGACGGCGCCTCCACCAGCGTGAGCAGCCTGGAGAAGTCGAGCCCCTTGGCCTTCCAGTGCTCGACGGCCTTGCGGGTGTCGAGGCAGTCCGTACGTCCCACCATCTCGTCCACGGTGCGGAAGCCCAGCTCCGCCATGATCTCCCGCATCTGCTCGGCGATGAACATCATGAAGCTGACCACGTGCTCGGGCTTGCCGGTGAACTGCTTGCGCAGCTCCTCGTCCTGGGTGGCGACGCCCACCGAGCAGGTGTTGAGGTGGCACTTGCGCAGCATGATGCAGCCGCTCACCACCAGCGCGGTGGTGGCGAAGCCGAACTCCTCGGCCCCCAGCATGCAGGCGATGACCACGTCCCTGCCGGTCTTGAGCTGCCCGTCCGTCTGCACCACGATGCGGCCCCGCAGGTCGTTCTGCACCAGAACCTGCTGGGTCTCGGCCACGCCCAGCTCCCAGGGGATGCCGGCGTGCTTCATGGAGGACTCCGGCGAAGCCCCGGTGCCGCCGTCGTAGCCGCTGATGAGCACCACGTCGGCCTTGCCCTTGGAGACCCCGGCGGCCACCGTGCCCACCCCCACCTCGGCCACCAGCTTGACGTGGATGCGCGCCCGGTCGTTGGCGCACTTGAGGTCGTGGATGAGCTGGGCCAGGTCCTCGATGGAGTAGATGTCGTGATGCGGCGGCGGCGAGATGAGCCCCACTCCCGGCGTGGACTTCCGCACCCGCGCGATGGGCTCGAACACCTTGTGGCCCGGCAACTGTCCGCCCTCGCCGGGCTTGGCCCCCTGGGCCATCTTGATCTGCAGGTCGGTGCAGTTGACGAGGTAGTTGCTGGTGACCCCGAAACGCCCGGAAGCCACCTGCTTGATGGCGCTGTTGCGCCAGTCGCCGTTGTCGTCGGGGTAGTAGCGGTCCGGGTCCTCGCCGCCCTCGCCCGAGTTGCTCCGCCCGCCGATGCGGTTCATGGCGATGGCCAGGTTCTCGTGGGCTTCCTTGCTGATGGAGCCGTAGGACATGGCCCCCGTGGAGAAGCGCTTGACGATCTCCTCCGCCGGCTCGACCTCCTCGATGGGGACCGAAGGCTGCATCGGCCTCAACTCGAACAGGCCCCGCAGCGTCCCGAGCAACCGGGTCTGGTCGTCGATCTGCCTTGCGTACTCCCGGAAGAGCTCGTAGTCGTTGGTGCGCGTGGAGGTCTGCAGCAGCGCGATGGTGTGGGGGTTGAACAGGTGGTGCTCTCCGTCCTTGCGCCACTGGTAGTAGCCGCCCACGTCCAGGGTGCCGTCACTCGCCACCGCCCGCTCCGGATAGCCGTGGTGGTGGTGCTGCCGGTACTCCCGCTCGATCTCGTCGAGGCCGATGCCCTCGATGCGCGACGCCGTCCAGGTGAAATACTTGTCGATCACCGACTGCTTCAGCCCGATGGCCTCGAAGATCTGCGCTCCGTGATAGGACTTGATGGTGGAGATGCCCATCTTGGACATGGTCTTCAGCACGCCCTTGCAAAGCGCCTTGATCAGATTGGCCCGGGCCTTTTCTCCGGCCGCGCCGGCATCGTCGAGCAAACCGTCGCGGCACATCCACTCCACCGTCTCCAGCGTCAGGTACGGATTGATGGCGTTGGCGCCGTAGCCGATGAGCAGGCAGCAGTGCATGACCTCCCGGGCCTCGCCCGACTCCACCACGATGGCGGCGCTGGTCCGGAGCCCTTCCCGGATGAGGTAGTGATGGACGGCGGCCGTGGCCAGCAGGCTCGGGATCTGAACCCGGTCCGGCCCCACGCCCCGGTCGGACAGGATCAGCACCGTGGTGCCCCGCTCCTTGATGGCCCGGCCGGCTTCCACGCACAGCGCATCCACGGCCTCTTCCAGGGCGCCCACGGGAGCCGAACGCGGGAACACCGCGGGCAACGTCTCCGCCTTGAGCCCGGGACGGTCGAGGGCCTTGATGCACGCCAGCTCGCGATTGGAAAGCACCGGCCTCATGAGCTGAAGCTGGCGGCAATGCTCCGCGGTCTCGGCGAAGAGGTCCTGCTCCGAACCGACGGACGTCCGCAGGGCCGTCACCAGCTCCTCCCGGAGGGCGTCCAGCGGCGGATTGGTCACTTGGGCGAAAAGCTGCTTGAAGTAGTGGAAGAGCAACTGGGGCCGGTCGGACAGCACCGCCAGCGGTGCGTCGTTGCCCATGGAGCCCACGGGCTCTTCCCCCCGCATGGCCATGGGTCCGACCAGGATCTTGAGCTCTTCGCTGGTGTAGCCGAAGGCGCGCTGGCGTTCCGAAAGCGTCTCGGCATCGAACCCCGGCACCTCCTCGGGCTCGGGCAGGTCGTCCAGCGTCACCATCTCCTGTTGGAGCCACTGCCGGTAGGGCCGGCGGGTGCTGATCTCGTGCTTGATCTCGTCGTCGGCGATGATGCGCCCTGCCAACGTGTCGACCAGGAGCAGGCGTCCCGGTTGCAACCGGCCACGGAGCAGGATGCGTTCCGCCGGTATGTCCAGCACCCCCGCCTCCGAAGCGCCCACGATGAAGTCGTCCTTGGTGACCACGTAGCGGAAGGGCCGCAGGCCGTTCCGGTCCAGCGTGGTGCACACGCGGTCGCCGTCGCACGCCGCGATGAGGGCGGGGCCGTCCCACGGCTCCATGAGGCAGGCGTGATAGGCGTAGAACGCCTTCTTCTCGTCGGACATGGTCTCGTGGTTTTCCCAGGCCTCGGGAATCATCATCATCAGGGCGTGGGGCAGCGAGCGGCCGGTGGAGACCAGCAGTTCCAGCGCGTTGTCGAATCCGGCGGTGTCGCTGGCGCCCTCGCGGATGATCGGGCTCAGCTTGCCCATGTCGTCGCCGAAGAGCGGCGAAGAGAACAGCGCCTCCCGGGCGCGCATCCAGTTCTGGTTGCCCCGGATCGTGTTGATCTCGCCGTTGTGGCACAGCATCCGGTACGGGTGCGCCAGCCGCCACGAGCCCAGAGTGTTGGTGCTGTAGCGCGAGTGCACCAAGGCCAGGGCCGAGACGATGGAGTCGTCCGACAGGTCCCGGTAGAAGGAATCCAGTTGATCGGCCCGCAACAGGCCCTTGTAGACCACGGTCTTGCTGGACAGGCTGGAGATGTAGAAGTCGTCCCGGACCTCGGCGGCGAGTCCGGCGTCCACGGCATTCTCGATGGCCTTGCGGACGACGTAAAGTTTGCGCTCGAACTGGTCCTGGGTGGCCGTCTCCGGTCCGGCGCCGATGAAGAACTGCCGGATCAGCGGCGCCACCTGGGCCGCCACCTCGCCGCACTGGGTGAAGTCCGCGGGCACGTCGCGCCAGCCGAGGAACTCCTGGCCCTCGTCCCGAACCGTCTTCTCAACTACCTGCTCGCACCAGCCATGGTGCTCCGTCTCCCGCGGCAGGAAGACCATGCCGACGCCGTACCGGCCCGGGTCCGGCAGGGAGATGCCCATGGGCCGGCAATGCCGCTGGAAGAAGGCGTGCGGAATCTGGAACAGGATGCCGGCACCGTCGCCCGTTTGCGGGTCGCAGCCGCAGGCCCCGCGATGCTCGAGATTGATCAGGACCTCGACGGCGTGGCGGATGATGTCGTGAGACTTGCGGCCGTTCAGGTTGGCGACGATGCCCACGCCGCAGGCGTCGTGGTCGTACGCGGGGTCGTAGAGTCCCTGGAATTTCTGGTACTTCGTCATGTTCAACCGACCTCTGCGGAACGTTCCAACACGGCCCAAACGCATGCCGCCGGTGCTCGAAACCATCGCGCATACCACAAAACGGACCGGAATGCAGCAACCGGCGCGACCGGAAGGAACAGCGCGTCCATGCCTGTCCGAGCGATCAGGAATCTACTGCGACGTGAGTGCGATGCCGCCAAAGCCCTCGCGCGACACCACACCGGGAGAACGATACGCGGTCCGCCGCGGCGAGCCCTCGGCTGGTTCCATTGATTCAGCCGGAAGTTTAACAAGGCGAGGAGGTTTTCGCCATCGGGGGCGATCCTCCGATTCGTCCGCATAGCCCGCCTCTCACAGTCGGGGCAATGAAGCCGGGCCTTTCGGCCCGGAGCAATACGCGCCTTGAGCGCGCACAAACCAAGAATCTCAACACTGCAATGAGGTTGCGCCGAAGACTTGACATCGGCGTCCAAGGAAGCTAGATTCCTGGTTATATTTAGTTGAAATTCTAGGTTTGATATTAAAAAAATTTTATACGAGAATACTCTAAGGAGCAACTACAAACTCAAACTAACCGCATTTCCAGGAGTTGCAGCAACCGACCGGGAGAAACCCACCATGACTATTGATCTATCGACATTGCAGACTGCCGTAGCCGGCACGGCAGCAGCGTTCCGTTGCGTGACCACCTATCAGCCGGCTGGAGGCGCCGGCGACAAAGTCTTCCCTCCTACCTACGAAGGCGGGAAATACGCCACCGAGGAGCGTATCGATCCAGAGACCGGGGAACGCCGACCCTGTGTCCTCTTGGACTCCGTGCAATCGCAGGCCAACCGCATGGAACTGGCTTTGCTGGAGGCGCATCGCGCCAGCCAAGTGAGCCTTCCACTGCTGGTAACGCGTTTCGATCAGGAGGAATTGCTCAAGAAATTCACCGTGACGAGCCTTGAGGCGCCTCACCGCATTGCGGATGCCCTTTTTCGCGACAGCCTCCTGGATGGAATGATCTTTCGCAAGTCAGAGAAAGGGCGAATCCTCGACACTGCGGACGTGCGGAACGCCACTGGTCTGTTTGGACTGTGTCCGACCGCCTTGGTGTTCGGACTGTGGGACTCGACCGGACCTCGCGGTGGCTCGGGCTGCAAGTTCCAACGGGCACTCGTGTCTGAAATAGTCGGGTACGACGCCGTGACGGGGAAGAAAACGTCCAGCCGCATCGACCCTGCGGAGATCATGCGTGATGCGGCCACGCTCTACGAGCGCAAGTCTGAAGGCGACGCCGTGCCCCGCTGGACCTTGAACGAAGGGGACGGCAAGAGAAAGCTCAAGCCATCGGAAACGAATCACGGAAACATTGTACCCACCATCGCGGATGGCGGTTTCACCTTGTCGGGAGCCCGACAAACGACGACCTTGTCGCTCGCGGTCCTGAGGCGTCTCCGCTTTCCGCTCGATGGGGCGGCTACCTCGGACACTGCTACCGACGTTGCCGCACGCACCGCACTGGCTGCCTTGGGTCTCGCCGCCGGTAGTCTTGCACGCGTCGATACGGACCTTCGTTCTCGCTGCCAGCTTTTTGCCGAGCAGACACCCGTGTGGGAACTGCTTGACCGGCCCGGTGAAACGCCACGGCAATTTGAACATGGTCCCGAAGACGCGCTCCAACTGTTGGATGAAGCGATCAGGGTGGCCAAAAAAGCCGGGCTGCCGTGGGAGGACGAAATCGAATTGACCCCATCACCCGACCTGATCGAATTGGTTCGGCGCAGCCAGGAATTGGCAAGCGCTTCGGAGGCGGAGCAAGGCTGATGTTCGCTCTTGGCATCCGTTACCTGAACGGATGGTCGATGGCCGCTGCGGATGGGGCGAGAAAGGAGAGGGCCGAATGGCCGCCGCATCCGGATCGGGTGTTCATGGCCTTGGCCGCGGCCTGGTTCGAGACCGACGGAAACGGCTCCGAAGGGGAAGCCCTGCGCTGGCTCGAAACCCTGCCGCCCCCAGAAATCGCCTCGTCGGATGCCGAGGTTCGCGCATCTGTGGTCAGCTACGTACCCGTCAACGACCCGAGCCTCGGTCGCAAGATGCCGGCGGGCGGAGACTTGAACGAGTTGAAGAAGGCCGGACTGGACCAACTCCCGGAGTACCGGTCGCGCCAGCCACGCGGTTTTCCCGTCGCCATCCCTCGGGACCCGACGGTGCACCTGATTTGGCCGGAGGCCCAAGTGGGCGTGCATCGCGAAGCCCTGGACCGGCTGGCTGCCAAGGTCACGCATGTGGGGCATTCGGCATCGTTCGTGCAAGCGTGGCTGGAAACCGGTCCGCCCCCGCCCGCGTGGGTCCCGGGGACAGGCGTCGCGCGTCAGCGTCTGCGCGTGACGAGCCCTGGCCGCTTGAGGACCCTGGAAGCGCGTATGAACCGCACCGCCTGGACCTCCTACCAGGATCTTCGCCACGAGATTGAGCAAGCCGAAGCGGACCTCAAGGCGATGAAGCGCCCGCCGCGGGCGCCTTGGGACGCATTTCCGGATGTGGTTCTACTGGCCGGCGAAACCCAAACCCGGCAGCATCCCGAGTACGCCGACGCCAAAGCCGCCGACCACGCCGTGGCCGCGGCCCACCTCGTCACCGGCTTGGTTGACGAAGCAGGGGTTGCTGCGGTGCGGACACTGATCGCCACAGCCAGTGAAGGTGGCCAGCCGATCCTGGTCAGCGCACATGCGTTTGAGGGACAGGGTCTCAATGCCATTCCTGCTGCCTTGACGAGATTGCTGAGCGAACGGCTCCGCATCCCGCGCGAGACAACCGTTGTGCAGACGAACATTGTCTCCCACACGGGTGCAGACGGTTATGGTCGCCTTGCGCGACAAGCCTGTTTCGACGGGCGCATCGAAGCAGGTCAAGAGTATCTCATGGTGGACGATTTCGTGGGCCAGGGCGGGACCTTGGCCAATCTGCGCGGCTGGATAGAAAAACAAGGCGGTCGGGTCGTCGGAGCCGTTGCTCTGACCGGCAAACCGTACTCCGCCAGGCTGAACCCTTCAAAGGAGCACCTCCATGAACTCCGGCAAAAGCACGGGACAGACTTCGAGAAGTGGTGGAAGGTGCACTTCGGCCACGCCTTCGATTGTCTTACTCAATCGGAAGCTCGGTACCTCGCCCGCTCCTCGGATGTTGACACCATCCGAAATCGCCTTGCTGCGGCAAAGCAAGGTGGAAGTGGATCGAGTCACGAGCGAAGTCCTGGCGAGCAAAGACAATACGTAAAGGAAATGAAGACGCGTCTGAGAGAACTCTTCCCTGATGGTGAACCCGTGAGCCAGCGCCCCGTACCGGGCCGCTGGCAGGGGTACACGGAGGCATCGAAGGATAGCGACCCTGAAGCACCGTGCTCGGTTTTCGACCCGCGGCTCGTTGTTCTCAACATCAAGGGCAAGCGCGTGTCCTTGCCGGCCACGCTCAAGCTCACCGCGGCCCTGCGCGGCCTGTTGATGCGAGAGTGTGCCGACCAGCCGCCGCCCGAATGGTTCAGCGGCCATCGCCCGGACGGAAGGCCAAGCGCCGACCCGCATCTCGCCCTGGCACCCCTTCCCTTCGTTGGCGCGGAACATGCAGACGGTCGCGTCATGGGTTTGGGGCTCATCCTGCCGGCCGACCTGGACCCATTGGCAGCCGGCCATTGCCTCGAACCCTTCCTGCACGAGCCGGCCACCGGCTTGCCGCGCGAACATCCCTTGTTCGATGGCCAGTGGTTCGAGTGCGCCATCGAGCTGGAAACCCGCGAACGACCGCCGCGGAATCTCCAACCGGCGACATGGACACGAAAATCGTGCGTTTGGGCAAGCGTAACTCCAGTGGTCCTGAACCGGCATTTCGACGGCAAGGACAAGTGGGTGCGTGCCGCCGACAGCGTGAAGGACGCCTGCCAACATATTGGCTTGCCACGCCCGCGAAAAGTGCTGCTCCACCCGGTCTCGCTGGTCGAAGGCACACCCCACGCCAGGGAATATCCGCCACTGACTCGCAAGAACGCCGGTGGTGCGCGGAGCCACAGCCACGCCGTGATCATCTTCGATGAGCCAGTGCGAGGCCCGGTGCTCGTCGGGGCCGGGCGTTTCCGGGGGTATGGGTTGTGCCGGCCGATGGATGGGGGAGGCGAGAGAGGGAATCGTTTAGGATAAACAGCATGATCTATTTGGCTGGTGACTTCTCTGGCATCCAGCGTTACGTTCTAGGCGTCAAGAGCGCTGGAAAGGCCCAGGCCAAACGCTTGCGCGCCAGATCGTTCCTGGTCGAGATGTTTGAACATGCCGCGCTTGAGACGATTCGACAACGCTTTTGCGTTGCCGAAGAGGATATTCTGGTTCGTGGGGGTGGCGGTTTTTTGCTGAAAATTCCATCTGCTGATCCTGCTGAACTGGAGGAAATATCTTCCGATTTGCAGCAGAAATTGTGGAATGAGACCAGCGGAGAAATTCAGTTGTCGCTGGCATGGGCTGAAGACCCGCTTGGTGCTCACGCGCGGCTCGAACCTGAGAAACACCGGCTAGGGAATTCCAAGCTCCAAGTTGATGGATCGTGGAACCTCACGGCTTGGAGCCTACCCCCAATTGACGAGTTGTGTGGCGTTTGTCGCCAAGCGCCTGGAAAACAGACAGTTACGGAGGAAGGCGAACAGGTTCTACACTGCACGAGTTGCCTAAGTGCGAGGAAATTGGGCGAGAAACTAACAACCTGGAAGTGGATGCGTCCAGGCCCAGGACCCGTGCATGTCCTCGGCGTTTCCTTCGAGCCGGTGAACGGTGGAGACGCTGGTGAAGGATTTCATGCCGGTCGCTGGGTTCCACGGCACCGTTCAGCGGAACCGCTGACTTTTGAAGAAATTGCGGGGAAAGCTACTGGCGACCGACGCCTAGCCGTTCTGAAGGCGGATGTGGATGACATGGGCATCCGGGTCGGCGACATCATACGCGAAGACAGATCGTACAACAGTCTACGCTCTTTCAGCCGTGATCTTCACATGTTTTTCGGCGAAACGATCCACAATTTGCTCGAACGCGATTGGCCTCTTATCTACACTCTTTACGCTGGAGGTGACGATCTGTTGTTGGTAGGTCCTTGGAATACGGTACTCGATTTCGCTCAGTTGTTGATCGAGAGGTTCGGAGCTGAGCCAGGAAGCAAGTACTCGCCGCTTACCTTCAGTGCCGGAATTGCACTCAGTCCGTACCGAATTCCGATTCGCCACGCAGTCGACCGTGCAGAGAAACTTTTGGAAGTCGCCAAGCAATATCCGGGCAAGAACCGGTGTGCGGCATTGGGTACAGACTGGACCTGGGAACGGCACAAATTCGTCGTGAATAGCGGGAAACAACTGATGAACTGGGTGGTTCGCGGTGTCACGTATCGTTCTTTTCTGCATCGTTTGTTGAGTCTCGTGGAGAGCCGCAATCCAACGGACAGGCAACTGCGCGCGGCGCGCTGGAGTTATCAGGTTCAGCGCAACATAGATCGAAGGCACGGCGATTTTCGTCACTGGGCGGACAACGTACTCGAATATCTGGAAACCGATGAACAGCGCGTGAATGAGCTGGCGGCGAGTCTTCGTTACAGCCTGCTGGCGACCCGTGCTGGAAGGGAAAACCACGATGGCTGACATGCACGATGCAATGAAGCGGGCCGGACTCAAGCCCTCGAAACAGCCGGAATCCCGAAACCGTGGCGACCATGGTCGTAGCGAGTTTCCAAAAGGATACGCGCAGGATTTCCCAGTCTCGTATTTCGCTACGGATGACCACGGCAAAAGCTATCTCCAGAGCGTCTTCGTGTCTAAGAAAAAACTCGATCCTTTCGCAAGGCTTCTCGGGAGTCGTGCGAATCCACGTCTCACGTCCGGCCAGATGCGCCGTTTCTTCAATCACTGCCGCGAGGTAGAGCGTCGTGTGAAAATCGAGGGCGAGAGTTGGGAACGAGTAGCCGCCAGCTTCGAGGCACTTTGTTACCATGCCCAGAACGCAGTCTCAGCGCACAAGATTCCGAAAGAATTTCAGGACTTCATTGATGTCAACGTGCGACGGGTAGTCTCCGACAATGAACCGGAGAGGGCCTTTCTTGACGGTTTCTTGCCACATTTCGAGGCGCTAGTCGGCTTTGGGACCGCCCACATGAAAAGGGATTCCTGATATGAGAAGAAACGCCATTCACACCATTACCTTCACTGCACACTGCGAAAGCGGACTTCATATCGGAGGCTCGCAAGACGAACTCGCAATTGGTGGGGCCGACAATCCGGTGATCAAGAACCCGGAGACCGGAAGGCCCTACATCCCGGGCTCATCACTCAAGGGGAAGATGCGGGCCGAGTTGGAGAAACAACTTGGGAGGTTCGGCCGGAATGACCGCCGGGACGGTGATCGACCTTGCGGCTGTGCGACAACCGACTGCCCCGTCTGTCGAGTATTCGGAGCGCACATGAATACCAGAAGCACTCTCGGCCCCTCACGTATCATCATCCGTGATGGTCGGTTGCTTAAGGGAGGTCGCATTGAGAACAAGACCGAGAACATTATAAATCGCGAAACAGGTGCGGCTCAACATCCACGCTCAAACGAGCGAGTCGTGGAGGGTGCAGAGTTCCGTATGCAAATTGTCCTGCAAGTCTTCGATCTGGACGAGCAGTTCAGCTACGCAGACCGAGCGAACAAGGAGTACAAAGGTGGCGAAGCTCTCCAGGCCGTCATCGCCGATGGCTTGAATCTGGTGCAAATGACCGGTCTAGGAGGCGGGATCAGCCGCGGTTCGGGGGCAATCAGTTTTGACGATTTCGAGTTGGATGGAACGGCATGGAAGCATTGGTCCGCCTGAAACTGAGACCCCTCGGAGTTTGGACTACGCCTTGGCAGGCGGACTCTCTACTCGGTGCCCTCGCGCACACATGGGCGCGTTCTCAAGGGCCGAACGCACTTCGACGGGACTTCCTGGAGCCATGGCTCGCACACGAGCCTCGGTTTGTCATTTCCGACGCGTTTCCCAGCGATTCGCTACCCGCACCGGCTAGCTTACCGTTGTGGTGGGATTGGCCTGAAGAGTGCCGCAAAGATGTAAAAAAACGCCGATTGTTGACTACCGCCGACTTTCGCCGGGTTCAGGACGGACAACAACCGTTCCTGGAAAAACCTGGTGCTTCTATCCATGACTACGTGAGGCTTCGCAACACCATTTCGCGTGCCACAAATACAGCCGACGAGGGCGGAGAACTCTTCGAGGTGTCTTTTTCCAGCCTCAGCGGAGTCGATGATTGCTTGACCCTATTTGCGCGGGTCTTCGACGGCGGTCTCGACGTTCTGGTCGAAACCTTGGGATCGCTTGGCAAAACAGGATATGGTGCCGATGCTTCCGTGGGTCATGGTGGTTTTGAACTCGACGGACACCCAACACCGTGCCATGAGTTGGATGATGTCCCCGGTGCCGATGGGTTCATATCACTCTCAACTTTCCAACCAGCAGCTACCGACCCCACGGAGGGCTTCTGGCGGTTGTTCGTCAAGTATGGGAAGCTGGCTCCCGATTTTCATGCTCACGCTGAATTCAAGCGACCCCAGGTGATGTTGGACGCCGGCGCTTGCTTTCATACCGGTCAACACCCCAGACCATATTATGGGGGAGCGGTGGGGCCGGACCGTTTATTGAGCACTCGCGCTCGCTCTGCGCTATCCGCTCTGGATGTCCATCCGGTACAGGCCGCTTTCGCGCTAGCGGTTCCCTTGAAATGGAAAAGCCGAGACGGGCATCGTAGCGGGTACTTGAGCAGGACGTAAAAAGCGGAGATTCCATGAGTAACTCCATCCTGCTGTGTACGGTCGGAGGCAGTCACCGGCCCGTCCTCAAGGCCATTCAGTCAATTGCGCCGGACTATATCTGTTTCTTCTGCACGGACAAGGATCCTGATACCGAAAAGCCAGGTTCCATCTCTCAGATCATCGGTAAGGGATCCGTTATCACGGCCGATCCTACCGACCCCAAGCCGACGCTGCCGAATTTGACCGTTCTGGCCAATCTGGGACCGAACAGCTACGAGACATGCATCGTCCCTTCGGACGACCTGGACGGCGCTTTTGTCAACATGCATGCCGCTGTCACGAAACTTGCCAAGAATTTCTCCGACGCCCGATTCATCGGCGATTACACTGGCGGGACCAAGACCATGACAGCCGCGCTCGTCTGTGCGGCGTTGGAGCGGGATGACGTGGAATTGCAGCTTGTTTCGGGTGCTCGCCCGGACCTTGTTCGTGTCGCGACCGGCACGGAGCAGACAATAACCGCTAGCGTGTCCCGGCTGCGCCTGGACCGTGCGATGGCACCCTATCTCGAAGCGTGGGAGCGCTACTCCTATCGGGAAGCGGCAGACGGGTTGGATCGCATCCGTATCAACGCGAACGACCCCGATCGAGATCGACGTTCTCTTGCTCTCGCGCTAAGCCGCGCGCTCGCTCGCTGGGACGACTTCGACCATTCCGGCGCATTGGAGTTAATCGAACCCTACGCGAGACGTGTTGCGCCGAGCTTTCCTTCGATGCTCCCGACGCTTCGTATCTTGACAAACGAGGCTGACAAGAAACATGCGCCAGGTCATTTGTTCGATCTGTGGCTGAACGCGCAGCGAAGAGCAAGCCAAGGCCGCTACGATGACGCCGTAGCACGAGTGTACCGGTTAATCGAGTGGACGGCGCAATGGCTGCTCCGCACCAAACTCGAAGCGGACACGGCCGATTTTCCGGCCCATCTGCTGCCAAAGGATACCTACGTGTCGGGCGACACAGACGGAAAAATCAAGCTTGGACTGTGGCGGGCGTGGCAAGCACTGGGTGCACATATCGACGGACTGGTACGGGATCTCATGACCGACCATGGAGGAGAGTTGCGTGACTGCCTCTCCATCCGCAATCAGTCGATCCTGGCGCATGGTTTTACGCCCGTGACAATGACGGATTGGGATCGGATTCGGCAATGGACGGAGGACCGATTCCTGCCCGTCCTTCACCATTACGCGCGTGAGACCGGCTTGACAAAGCCGCTGGATCAGCTTCCAAAGTACCCGCCGGATCATTTGCGCCGACCGGTATGATAGCGACAAAGGCAACGTCCAAGTGTCTGACCTGACCGCAACCAACTTCGCCGACTTCTTCACGGCGTCGTGGGGCCATCGGCCCTTCGCATGGCAGCAGGCCTTGGCGGAGTGCGTGCTGGAACGTACCGAGTCTCCTTGGCCCGACGCGATCGCTCTGCCGACGGCTTCCGGCAAGACCGCTTGCATGGATATCGCGGTGTTCGCGTTGGCGGCACAAGCGTCGCGGATGGCGAGAAACCAGGCCATCACTGCGCCGCGCCGCATCTTCTTCGTGGTGGACCGGCGCGTGATCGTGGATGAAGCGTATGAACGCGCCAAGCGATTGGCGCAGAAACTGGATGAAGCGAAGGAGGGCATCGTCAAAAGTGTCGCGGACAATCTCCGGCAGATCGCCCGTGGCGAACCCGCGGGATCCGATCACGAACGCCCGTTGGCTGCCCACTTGCTGCGCGGCGGCATGTACCGCTCCGAAGCCTGGGCGCGGAATCCGTTGCAACCGACGGTGGTTGCATCCACCGTTGACCAGATCGGCTCTCGCCTGCTGTTCCGCGCCTATGGACGCGGCTCCGGCACTTGGCCGATCTATGCAGGACTCATCGCCAACGACAGCCTCATCCTCCTCGACGAGGCGCACTGCGCTCAACCGTTTCTTCAGACCCTGCAGGCGGTTCGACGTTTTCAGACTTGGGGACATACTCCGCTCAAGCGATTCTTCTATCCCGTGGTCATGTCCGCCACGCCGCCCGCGGGAATAACGGACGTATTTGAGGACCAATCCGACGAACGTTCCGATCCGCTTCATCCGCTCGGCCGGCGGCAAACCGCGCATAAACCGGCAGTCCTGAAGACGGTCGAGAAAGCCAAGGGGAACCGAGCCACGCATGTGTTGGCTCAGGCTCTGGCCGATGCGGCAGTCGATTTGGTCAATGAACAACGTCGAGCGATCGTGATATTCGCCAACCGCGTGGCCACGGCGCGGGAGACTCACCGACTATTGCGAACCGATTACGGAGACCGTGCAATTTTGCTCACCGGCCGTATGCGTCCCGTGGATCGGGACGCCGTCGTTCAACAGCGTTTGACGCCACTTTACTCTCATCGGTCCGAGCAACGCGTACTGAAAGACCCACTGGTTGTCGTGGCTACCCAAACCCTGGAAGTCGGGGCAGACCTCGACTTCGACGGTCTCGTCACCGAATGCGCAAGTCTTGACGCTCTGCGTCAACGCTTCGGTCGATTGAACCGCATGGGGCGGCCCATCGATGCGCGAGCGATGATTCTTGTCCGCGGGGACCAAGCCCACGCAGCCTCGGACGAGCCGAGCGCGGCGAAGCATAAGGGGCGGGTGGACGAAGACCCCGTTTACGGCGGAGCCTTGGCCCGTACGTGGACGTGGCTCAACATGCACAAGGACGACGGGGGTGCGGTCGACTTCGGAATCATCCATCTCGAACAGCTATTGCCGGATGGCGAGTCCCTGGCAGCCCTTGACGCCCCGGCCCGTGACGCCGCGGTGATGCTTCCCGCCCACCTCGATTGTTGGGCGCAGACGGCCCCGGTCCCATGCCCGTCCCCGGACGTCGGCCTGTTCCTGCATGGCCCGCGCGAAGGAGTGGCTGACGTTCAGGTCTGCTGGCGCGCGGACCTGGATCTGATCGAGGAAAAGGAAACGGCGCTGGAATTGCTGTCCTTGTGCCCACCGAGCAGCAACGAAACCCTGCCCGTGCCCATCGGCGTGTTCAGGCGATGGCTGGCTCGGGGAGCTGTCGAAGACGACAGCGCCGATGTCGAGGGAATCGAGGGAATCGGCACGGAGGACGATAGCGACGGGAGAAATGTGCCGGTAATCCGGTGGCGCGGGGCAGAAACCGGCGGGGAAGACATCACCGACGACCCCAGGGCGGTTCGGCCCGGCGACGTGATCGTGATTCCGGCCAGCCATCCGGGACAGGCGCGCCAACTCGGCGACGTGCCGCCGGACGCTGTCCTCGACGTGGGTGACGAGGCTTATCGCCGCGCCCGTGCCAAGCCCATCCTCCGGATACATCCGGCGCTCGTGAACGATTGGCCGGACTCCATCCCGGCGAAGACAGCCGCAGCCGAACTGCTGAAGAATCTGGAGCAGAAGATCGAGTACGAGGACAGCGCGAACGATGTGGGTGATGCCTTGCGGGAGTTGCTGACGGAGTTGGCCGCCTCGGAACCGACTTTGGAACGCTGGGCCTGGCTGCCGAAAACAGCTGGAGAGTTGCTGGAAGAGTACCGAGGCGGCGGGTTGGACCGCGCCTGCCGAATTGTCGGCAACGAAAGCCTCGTCCTCGTCGGGCATCGCCGCCTGCGTCACCTCGCCCACGAAGCCGACAACTTCAGCGACGAGGATGACGCCGCCGCATCCGGCATTTCGCACAGGGACGGACAACCTGTCCTGCTCGAAAAACATCTTCCAGGGGTGGAAACGTTCGCCCGCCGTCACGCCGTGGGTTGCGGACTGCCGGATGAACTGGCGGATGCCGTGGCGCGGGCAGGACTGTTACACGATCTGGGCAAGGCCGACCGACGGTTTCAGTCCATGTTGCGCGGCGGCACCCCGTGGTCCGACGGGTTGCTTCTGGCGAAATCCTCACGAATGCCCAAGACCCGCGCGGGCCGCGGTCGCGCGCACGCGGAATCCGGGTATCCCAGACGAGGCCGGCACGAATTGCTCTCGGTGCGTATGGCCGAGACCGCGCCTGCGCTCTTGCCCAAGAACGAGGAACTGCGCGACTTGGTTCTGCATCTGGTTGCCAGCCATCACGGCCATTGCCGGCCATTCGCTCCGGTGGTGCTTGATCCCGAGGGTGCGAAGGTCGAGTATGAACTGAACGGCACGAAGATGCGCTGGTCCGGCCCCACCGGCCTCGAGCGCCTCGATTCCGGCATCGCGGACCGCTACTGGAGATTGGTGCGGCGCTATGGCTGGTGGGGCTTGGCTTGGCTGGAAGCGCTCTTGCGACTGGCAGACTGGCGGCGAAGCGAATGGGAGGAGACGCACGGTGCCGACGAGTGAATTGCCCCCAGGGCTTCTTTTGCGCGGGATCGACGGGAGCAACCCGCTCGGTTTCCTTGCGGCCGTCGGGACGCTGAGGGTGGCGACAGGTGCGTCCCCCTCGTCCAATTGGCACCTTCAGTGGCAAGCGTGTGACGGGACATGGACGCCAAAACTGTTGGGAAACGATCCGTTTTCAGAAGACGACCTGATCGAGCTCCTGATGCCGCCCCTGACGAGAGCGAAGGACCAGCCCGCACTGACGTTTGCAAAAAATCTCAACGTCAGTTGTGAAACGTTCAGAGCCCGGACCAAAGGAGCCCGAGAAGCAGCAACTTTCACCGATCGGGACGAGGCCGACTTTGTGGCGGCGTTCGGCTGCGAGAGCCTGCCCATTTCAGGCAAGGACCCGACCATCCAGGACACCGCGCTGAGAACCATGAGCGGTGCCGGTCATCAACACTTTCTCGGTTCCATGCTGGAACTGATTCAAACGACGGGGCCGGACCATCTACGTGCTTCGTTGTTTTTTCCATGGAGGTACTCGGACGACAGACCGAACCTGCGCTGGGACCCCGTGGACGACCGCCGGTATGCCTTGCGTTGGAACGAGCCCTCGGGCGACCCGGTACGGACCATGCGGGGCGCCAACCGTCTGGCGGTCGAAGCTCTCCCCCTTTTCCCTACCGCTGCCGGAGAACGGAGACTTCAAACAACGGGCTTCTCGCAACGGCGCGGCGAAGGTGTATTGTTCACATGGCCGATATGGAACTTACCTTTGAACATCGACACCGTTCGCTCCGTGCTCAGTCTGCCCGAGTTGCAAGAGCCAAGGCCGAACCGTAACGGACTGTCGGCGATGGGTATCGTCGAGGTTTATCGGAGTGAACGAATTACCAGGGACAAGTACCGCAATTTCACCACGGCGACACCCGTGTGACGCAGAGCGCACGGCCTTGAATAGGTTTCCGTTCCCTGCATACTCTTCCTCGCATGACTCCTGACCAGCAACTCACCCTGGCCCTGCCGCCACCTCCGGCGACCGGCGAAACGCCGCTTGTCCCGGTCCGTATGATCAACGAATGGGTCTACTGCCCGCGCCTCGCCTACCTGGAATGGGTGGAGGGGGAATGGGCCGACAGCCAGGACACCGCGGAGGGGAGGCGCGCTCACGCACGGGTCGACGAAGGCGGAGGGCGGCTGCCTGCGCCGGAAGAACTTGACGAGGACCTTGCCCGCGCCAAGGCCGTCACCATGTCCTCGGAACGCCTGGGCATCATCGCGAAGATGGACGTGGTGGAGGCTGACGGGGAGTCGGCCACGCCGGTGGACTTCAAGAAGGGCAAGCGGCCGCACGTGGCCGCGGGCGCGTATGAGCCCGAGCGGGTTCAAGTCTGCGCCCAGGCCATGATCCTGGAGGACAACGGCTACCGGGTGGAGCGGGGCGCGCTTTGGTACGCCGGCTCGCGAGAACGTGTGCCGGTGGCGCTGGACCCCGAGCTGCGGGCGCGGACCCTGGAAGCCATATCGGGCCTGCGCGCCGCTGCCGCTTCGGGTCGCCGTCCGCCGCCTCTGCAGAACAGCCCCAAGTGCCCGCGCTGCTCCCTCGCCGGCATCTGCCTGCCGGACGAGACCAACCTGTTCCGCAAGGGTTATCCGCCGCGCCAACTCAACCCTTCGGACAACCCGGCGCTGCCGCTCTATGTGCAGACGCCGGGCGCAAGGCTGCGCAAGAGCGGCGAACAGTTGGTCGTCGAGGTGGAGGAAGAGAAAGTGGAGGTGCCGATGATCGACGTGTCCCAGGTGGCGTTGTTCGGCCCGGTTTCCGTGACCACGCCGGCGCTTCACGCCCTGATGCGTGCCGAGGTTCCGGTTTCGTGGTTCTCCACCGGGGGATGGTTCCTCGGCCACACGGTGAGCACCGGAAACGGCAACGTGGCCGTGCGCGAGGCCCAGTACCGGTTCGCATTCGATGAAGGCCGCAGTCTCGCCTTCTCTCGCGATCTGGTGGCGGCCAAGATACGCAACTCACGGACCCTGTTGCGCCGCAACTGGCGCGACGACCGGGAAGCCGGCGACAAGGCGGAGGCGTTGGAACGGCTGAGACGGCTGGCCCAACGTGCAGCCTACACGGAAAATGCTCAACAGCTATTGGGTATGGAGGGTGAGGCCGCGGCCATCTACTTCGCCCGCTTCGAGAACATGCTCGCGCCCAACGCGGATGAATGCGTGGCCGCCTTTTCCTTCTCGACGCGCAACCGGCGCCCGCCTACGGACCCTGTAAACGCCATGCTGTCGCTGGCCTATGCCCTTCTGACACGGACCTTGACCACCGCGATCTCGGCGACGGGACTCGACCCCTACATGGGATTGTACCACCGGCCGCGGCACGGCCGCCCGGCCCTGGCCCTTGACCTCATGGAGCCGTTCCGGCCCATTGTCGCCGATTCATGCGTGATCCAGGCCGTCAACAACGGAGAGGTCAAACCAGGCGATTTCGTTTTCAACGGGCCGAGTTGCGCGCTCAAGCCGGGCGGTCGCAAGGCGTTCATGGCGGCGTTCGAGCGCCGCATGGAACAGGAAACCACGCATCCGGTGTTCGGCTACCGCGTGTCCATGCGGCGGTTGATGGATGTGCAAGCGCGGCTGCTCGCCCGGCATTTCCAGGGAGAGATCCAGGCGTATCCGCACTACCTGCCCCGGTGAACTGCCTCCTCGGTGAACTGCCATGGCCAATGAGCGTCTCTACATCGTGACTTACGACATCGCCGAGCCCAAGCGCTGGCAAAAGATATTCAAGACCATGAAGGGCTACGGCCACTGGCTCCAACTGTCGGTTTTTCAATGCCGGCTCACGGCCCGGCGGCGCGCCGAGATGGCCATGCGCTTGGAGGACCTGATCCGGCCCTCGGAGGATCACATCCTGATCGTCGACCTCGGTCCCGCCGACAGCGTCGACCCGCGCGTCGAGAGCCTGGGGAAAAGCTACGAGGCACCGGACCGCCGCGCCACGATCGTATAAGGAAATCAGTGCCGAGCCTTTTTCAAGGGCTCCCGTAAGGCCAAAATGCCGGACAGTGCTCGCAATCGGGTTTTTTGTTGCAGGACAAGGAGATACCCAGGCTGGTGTGGGACTTTCAAACGGCTTCTGGTACTTTGTGGGGGCAAGGACTCCCAGCGCTCGCGTTCAGCGAAAATATGTCAGCCCCCAAGGGGAGTTTGGAGGGGGTGGATTCCGAGGCGTGATTGCCTCGGCCTCATTGAAGCTCCAATCGCTCAACGTTGAGCGATTCGCAAAGCCGTGATTCCGAGGCGTGATTGCCTCGGCCTCATTGAAGCTGCAAACCGGCAGCCATGCCCTGACGGGAATGACCGGATTCCGAGGCGTGATTGCCTCGGCCTCATTGAAGCACCTATTACCAAGTTCAAAAAGAGCAATTTCAAAAGATTCCGAGGCGTGATTGCCTCGGCCTCATTGAAGCCAGTGCCCCGGCCACGCGATCGTCCAGGAGGATCGCGTCGATTCCGAGGCGTGATTGCCTCGGCCTCATTGAAGCCATGAGGCTGTGGCCAAAGATGCGTATGGTATTGTTATTCCGAGGCGTGATTGCCTCGGCCTCATTGAAGCGAGGACAAGGGCTGCTACGAGAAGGAAGTGCTGTGTGGATTCCGAGGCGTGATTGCCTCGGCCTCATTGAAGCATCCAGCAGTACCTGGATGCCCTCCAGGGATACCACCGCGGATTCCGAGGCGTGATTGCCTCGGCCTCATTGAAGCACGGCGAGCGTCGAGTTGACCCCGCCGGAGTGCATGACGATTCCGAGGCGTGATTGCCTCGGCCTCATTGAAGCGGCGACCGCAAGGGCACGGGCTGGTTCGTCGATCCGGATTCCGAGGCGTGATTGCCTCGGCCTCATTGAAGCCCAGACCGGCGCCACCATGTCACGCCTCATGCCACGGATTCCGAGGCGTGATTGCCTCGGCCTCATTGAAGCTGCACGTAACTGGGCAGGTAGCGGTACCACTGCGCGTGATTCCGAGGCGTGATTGCCTCGGCCTCATTGAAGCTGCACGTAACTGGGCAGGTAGCGGTACCACTGCGCGTGATTCCGAGGCGTGATTGCCTCGGCCTCATTGAAGCTTCCTCATCCCTACGTCACTCTTACTGGGCCTTCGGGATTCCGAGGCGTGATTGCCTCGGCCTCATTGAAGCCAGACGTGGAAGTGTCTCATCTGTCTGCTTCCTCGTTGATTCCGAGGCGTGATTGCCTCGGCCTCATTGAAGCGGCGGCCTGGCGGGCGTCGGCGTGGTCCTGGTGCTGTGATTCCGAGGCGTGATTGCCTCGGCCTCATTGAAGCTCCGCGTACTTCTCATACTCCGGAGCCTTGAGCGTGGTGATTCCGAGGCGTGATTGCCTCGGCCTCATTGAAGCGAGCGGCCGGCCGCATACTCGTTGCCCACCGTCTCGATTCCGAGGCGTGATTGCCTCGGCCTCATTGAAGCGGGACGTACAGCGTTCGGGCGGGCGTTCCGAGGAATGGATTCCGAGGCGTGATTGCCTCGGCCTCATTGAAGCCATCTATGCCCGCAAGACCGAGGTGGCGATAATTGCAGATTCCGAGGCGTGATTGCCTCGGCCTCATTGAAGCCCGTCAAATGGAATGCCGATTCATTCCAGGAATGGCCCTGATTCCGAGGCGTGATTGCCTCGGCCTCATTGAAGCTGACTCTCATGTGTCCCTCCGTGGTTGGGCGCCGGGGATTCCGAGGCGTGATTGCCTCGGCCTCATTGAAGCTCCTGCTGTGTCCCCGTGGACAGCCGGTATTCCGCCCCGATTCCGAGGCGTGATTGCCTCGGCCTCATTGAAGCCAGTATAGGGCGGACGACTGGTCGGGTAATTGCCCCGATTCCGAGGCGTGATTGCCTCGGCCTCATTGAAGCCAGTATAGGGCGGACGACTGGTCGGGTAATTGCCCGGATTCCGAGGCGTGATTGCCTCGGCCTCATTGAAGCACCGATCTGCGTGGGACGGCTTTGCCGCGGGACCGGATTCCGAGGCGTGATTGCCTCGGCCTCATTGAAGCTCCTCCACCGTGACGGTTTTGACTGGCATGGTGTCCTCGATTCCGAGGCGTGATTGCCTCGGCCTCATTGAAGCCCCCGTCCTCCGGCACAACCGAGATCACCTCTCCCGGGATTCCGAGGCGTGATTGCCTCGGCCTCATTGAAGCACGGTCGCCAAGATGATGGACGAGTCGCTACTGCGGAGATTCCGAGGCGTGATTGCCTCGGCCTCATTGAAGCCACGCAGACAAGCAAACGGTCTACGGACCCATCACCGAGATTCCGAGGCGTGATTGCCTCGGCCTCATTGAAGCAACCGCAACACACGCTTCTACCCACATCACTCGGCGCGATTCCGAGGCGTGATTGCCTCGGCCTCATTGAAGCTTGTTCCGTCGGGGCATAGTCGGGGTTTGTAGTCGTGATTCCGAGGCGTGATTGCCTCGGCCTCATTGAAGCGTGAAGCCCGCCGACTGGCCTACGGCCGCGTGCGCGGATTCCGAGGCGTGATTGCCTCGGCCTCATTGAAGCATCTGTGGTGGGGGGATTGTCAAGACAATCAACGAGGTGATTCCGAGGCGTGATTGCCTCGGCCTCATTGAAGCGTGCCCAGCCTGGACGCTCCTGCCGCTGTCTCTGCGGATTCCGAGGCGTGATTGCCTCGGCCTCATTGAAGCACTTCGTGATGGGGAAGAAAGAAACGACAAGTGAAATTCCGAGGCGTGATTGCCTCGGCCTCATTGAAGCTTCGACTGCTGGAGCTCGAGCAAGCACACGGGTGCCGCGAGAATGCGGAAAGGCCCAAGACCTGCATAGAGGCTGGCAGCCCTGGGGGAAGGTGGTAGGGCGCCTGATGACGGAGCCGAAACAGGCCACGGTTGGCGATGGCAAACCGGCTTGACATCACGTCTGGCCGGTTCAATAATCCTGCCATGTCAACTGGACGAGGACACGGGTTGGCGGAGTGGACGCTGCAAGATGCGAAGGACAGATTCAGCGCCATTGTGGACGCGGCGCTGGCAGGCGTGCCGCAACGAGTGACCCGACACGGCAAACCCGTCGTGGTCGTGCTGACCGTCGATGAAGATGAGCGCTTGCGCCACGTCGAGAGGGCGAAGGCGCCTGGATTCGCGGAGTTGCTGCTCGCGATTCCACAGGATGGGGAGTATTTCGACCGGCTTGCATTGCCGTCACGGCCAGTGGACGTCCGATGTTTCTGATCGACATGGATGTCTTGTCCGCCCTCAGGAAGAGAGAACGTAACCCCGCGGATTTGCTGATCGCGGCCACCGCACTCGATCATGGGCTGACCGTGGTGACTTGCAACATCCGCCACTTCAAACCTACCGGCGTCCCGGTGGTCGACCCGTCCGCACCCTGTTCCTGATCCACGTCACCGTGTTCCCATACAATTCCACACAAAGCGGAGCTTTCTCAATGAAATACGTGGGCCAATCGGTACGCAGCCTCGACGCGGATGAAAAAGTCACCGGCACCGCCGTCTACACGGCGGACCTCACCATCCCGGGAATGAAGTTCGCCAGGGTCATCGGCAGTCCCCACGCGCACGCGCGCATCGACGGGTTCCACCTCGAAGACGCGCTCGCGGTCCCCGGCGTGCGTACCATCGTGACCCATGACAGCCTCGACTTCAGCCGGCTGGGGTGCCTCCGCACCCTCAGGCCTTACGGCCAAGCGGTGAAGGACCGGCCGGTGCTGGCCCACGGCAAGGTGCGGTTCCAGGGCGAGCCCGTGGCCATCGTGGTGGCCGACAGCGAGACGGCGGCCGTGGAGGCGGCGGCGCGGGTGGAGGTACGGTACACGCCGCTGACCCAGGTGTCGGAAATGATGTCGGCGATGGAGGGCGGCACCCTGGTGCACGACGCTGACTCCGCCTACGACCGCGAGGGCGAAAGCGACTTCGACCACGACTACGGCCGCAACAACTGCGGCGGCACCCACTTCGTCCAGGGAGACCCGGAGCGAGCCTTCCGCGAGGCCGCCCACGTCATCGAGGACCATTTCTCCTTCCCGTCGCTGTTCCACTACCCCATGGAGCCCCACTGCGCCGTGGCCACGGTGGACGACGAGTCCGTCACCGTGCACACCTCCTCCCAGGCTCCCTTTCCCGTGCGCGACGAGCTGGCGCGCATGTTCGGGCTCGAGCAGGAACAGGTGACGGTGAAGGTCCCTTACGTCGGCGGCGGCTTCGGCGCCAAGGGCCACATCGGCGTCGAGCACCTGGCGATCCTGGCGGCGGCCGCCTCCGGGGAGACGGTGCAGCTCCGCATGTCCATGGAAGAGACCGCGTTCACCGCCCGGCGCCATCCCGCCGAGATCGAGATCCGCACGGGGCTTCGGGAGGACGGCACCCTGCTGTGCCGGGAAGCGAAAATCTACCTGGACACGGGCGCCTACGCCGACTTCGGCATCCAGGTGACGCGCAAGGCGGCCTTTCGCTCCGTGGGACCTTACCGGGTGGCCCACGCCCGGGCCGATTGTTACTCGGTCTACACCAACAAGGTGCCCGCCGGCGCCTTCCGCGGCATCGGCAGCGTGCAGCTCGGGTGGGCCTGCGAGGCCCACACCGACCACATCTGCACCGAGCTCGGCTACGACCCCGTCGAGTTCCGCCTCAAGAACCTGCTGCGGGCCGGCGAGAAATACGTGCTCGGCGGTCCGCCGCTGGACGGCAATCCCCACGCCGCGCTGACGGCCTGCCTGGAGCTCTTCGAGAAGACCCGCCAGGCCCGCACCGCCGAGTCCCTGGCGCGGGCCGGCGAGAAGATCGGCACCGGCGTCGCCTGCGCCATCAAGGACCTTTCCACCACCCAGTACAACGCCCGCATCGTGTTCGAGGACGACGCCACCTTCACGGTCCACGCCAACGCCCCGGAGATCGGCGGCGGCGCCAAGACGGTGCTGGCCCAGACCGCGGCCGAGGCCCTCGGAGTCGGCATCGACCGGATCACCATCGCGCCGTACGATACCAGCACCACGCCCGGCGCCTCCGGCGTCTACGGCAGCCGCATCACCGTGCTCATGGGCAACGCGGTGAAGCGGGCGTCCGAGGAGCTGCGGGAGCTCATGCTGCAACAGGCCGCGGCCCTGACCGACCGGGACCTCCAGGACCTTTCCCTGGACGACGGCGTATTCTCGGGCAACGGCAAGCCGGTGATGACCCTGGACGAGCTGGCGGACCGGATCACCGGCACGCTGGTGGGCCGGGGCATGGACAAGGCCCTCACCCGCGACCGCATCGACATCCGCACCTGGGAGATCAATGCCGGCATCGCCGTGATGGCGGTGGACCCGGAAACCGGCAGGGCGCGCTGCCTGACCTACGTCTCCTCGGCCGACATCGGACAGGCCATGCACCCGCTCCGGTGCGAGGGGCAGGAGCAGGGCTCAATCATGTTCGGCATGGGCAACACCCTCACCGAGGAACAGGTGTTCGACGGCGCCCTGCTGCTCAACCCCAGCGCCATCGACTACGCCCTGCCGCGGTTCAAGAACCTGCCCGCGGTGCTCGATTCCGTGCTGATCGAGAACCGGGACGGCCCCGGCCCCTTCGGCAGCAAGGGCATGGCCGAGGGCGGGCTGGCGCCGGTGGCGCCGGCCATCGCCGCCGCCTTGAGAGAGGCCGTGGGCATCGTGGTCCACGACCTGCCCATGAGTCCCGAGCGGGTGTACCGGCTGATGGAGCCCGGCGGCTGATGGACGGCCCCTCCGACATCGAGTCCCGTGTGGCGGCGATGTCGTAGGGACGGGTTTCAGGACCGCCCGTACCCGCATCGCGTATTGAGGATCCACGGCGCCGGGCCGCAGACCGTCAACCGTTTGGCGTTCGTGCCAAGAAGCGGTAAACTGGCGAAATGGCTCAACCACGAACCACGTTTGCCAAACGGCAGCGGGAACGCGCAAAACAGGAGAAGAAGGAGGAGAAGGCCAAGCGGCGCGCCGAACGCCGGGAACTACGGCAAGAACGGCCCGACCGCGAGGACGACGTCGATCCCGACATCGCCGACATCGTTCCTGGTCCGCAACCCCCTATCGAGGACCTCTAGTCCCGCCGGCCCATGTAGCCGTCTGCCAATCTCGTCCCGGTTCACTACCGGCTTCATCACCGGTAGAGACGAAACGAGTAGTTGCGACCACGGCGCCCGTCCGTTGACACGGATGCCGGATGCAGCTAAACTCCCCCTATTCGAACTGTGTTCCAGCCTAATCTGCCCAACGAAGCTCTCGTCCCAAGCAATAATCCATCGCGTGCTGTGAAAGACGCATGTTCTTGCCCAATGCGGCGATCCGATTCCCAGGGTCGAACAGACTGGTTTTCTTTTGTCTCAGCCATTGGAGGAAGAACATGAGCCAGAAATTGTACGTGGGCGGTTTGCCCTATTCCGTCACCGACGGCCAGCTCGAGGAGTTGTTCGCCGAGCACGGCACCGTGGAGTCCGCAAAAGTCATCGCGGACAAGTTTACCGGCCAGTCGCGCGGCTTCGGCTTCGTGGAAATGGGCGCGGGTGAAGAAGGACAGAAAGCCATCGACGCCCTCAACGGGAAGGATTTTCAGGGCCGTACGCTGACGGTCAACGAGGCGCGCCCGCAGGAGAGACGGTCCGGCTTCGGCGACGGAGGCGGGGGCGGCGGCGGCAACAGGCGGTCGGGTGGAGGCGGCAGACCGAGCCGCTGGTAACGCAAACCATCCACGCACCGACGATCCGGCCTGGCGGTCCCGTTCCCTTTGCGGGACGGCGACCGTCAGGTTCCCCAAACCAGGCTGAAACCGTGCACCGGCAGCCGTGAGCGGGTCCTCCCCGGGACCGACTTCCCACGCAAAGAAATCCTCTATGTCAAATTCAGACGATACCTCTTTCCACACATTCGGCTTGTCCGATCCCATGCTTAAGGACCTCTCCAGGGTCCGTTTCGCCACCCCCACACCCATTCAGGCAAAGGCCCTGCCCCCGGCCCTCGAAGGCCGCGACGTCTTGGGCTGCGCCCAGACCGGAACCGGCAAGACCGCCGCCTTCGTCATCCCCATGGTGGAGCGGCTCGCCGGCTCGCCCGAAGGGCCGCCCCGGGGACTCATCCTGGCGCCCACGCGGGAGCTGGCGTTCCAGATTCAGGAGACCATCGACGATCTCGGACGCTCGTCGCGGGTCTATGCCACCACGGTGGTGGGCGGCGCCGACGTCCAGGCGCAGCTACGCGGCCTCAAACAGTACCCCGAAATCATCGTGGCCACGCCGGGCCGGCTGCTGGATCTCATGTGGGACGGCCACATCGACCTGAGAGAGGTGGAGGTGGTGGTGCTGGATGAGGCCGACCGCATGCTCGACATGGGGTTCGCCGATCAACTGAACCAGATCATCGACGCTCTGCCGCCCGGGCGCCAGAGCTTCCTCTATTCGGCGACCCTGCCGACGGACCTGGAAGAGCTGGTGCGCATGTCGTTGCGCGACCCTTTCCACGCCGTCGTGGCCAAGCCGGCGACCCCGGCGGACGGTGTCACCCATACCCTCCATAACACCACCCCGGGGGCCAAGACGTCGCTGCTGCTGTCCCTGCTCAAGGACGGCGACGAATCGGTGCTGGTGTTCACCCGCACCAAGAACCGTGCCGACCTCATCGCCGAGACCCTGCGGCGCAGCGGCCATCGGGCCGCGGAGATCCACGGCAACCTGTCGCTGGAACGGCGGCGGGCGTCGCTGCAAGGATTCCGGCGGGGCCGCTACCGGATCCTGGTGGCCACGGACATCGCCGCCAGGGGCCTGGACATCGACAACATCGGCCACGTCATCAACTACGACCTGCCCTACACGCCCGAGGACTACGTGCACCGCATCGGCCGCACCGCCCGGATGGCCGCGGTGGGCCGCGCCACGAGCTTTGCCACCGCCGCGGACAGCCAGTCGGTCAAGGCCATCGAATCGATTCTCGGCCAGTCCATCCCGCGGCCTTCCAGCAGTCAGCCGGACAAGAAGCGGCGCAGCCGCAAGGCAGGCCCCGATGCCCCGGAGGGCCAGCGGCAGCGCCCCACGGCCAAGCGCCGGCGCGGCAGGAAGCGGACCGGCAACCCCACCGCCCACGCGGAGCATCAGGAGGCGGCGCCCCTGCAGGCCGCCCCGGTCACCGAACAGCCCTGAAGGGCATACCCCGACAACATAGGGAAGCACGACGGGACGCTGACAAGGAGAACCGATGGAACACCCCGCAATACCCATCAACGTCACCGTAAACGGAAAGGCTCGCGCGGCCGAGGTGGAGCCGCGGCTCCTGCTGGTCCACTTCCTGCGCGAGAATCTGGGGCTCACCGGCACCCACGTAGGCTGCGACACCAGCCAGTGCGGCGCGTGCACGGTGCACGTGGACGGCCTGGCGGTGAAATCCTGCACGATGCTGGCGGTGCAGGCCGACAGCGCCGCGATCACCACCATCGAGGGGATGGCGGAGGGGACGGCGTTGCATCCCGTGCAGGAAGCCTTTCAGGAGCAGCACGGGCTCCAGTGCGGCTACTGCACGCCCGGCATGGTGATGACCGCCGCCCACCTGCTGGAGACCAACCCCGAGCCCGACGACGACGCCATCAAGCACGCCCTGGAAGGGAACCTGTGCCGCTGCACGGGGTACATCAACATCGTCAAGGCCATTCGTTGGGCCGCCGAGCAGATGAGGGGGCAGCATGCATCCAGCTAGCTTCGGATACCACGCGCCCCGCTCCCTCGAGGAAGCGTTCGGGCTCTTGCGGGAACATGGCGAGGACGCCAAGGTGCTGGCCGGGGGACACAGCCTCCTCCCGGCCATGAAGCTCCGGTTGACCCAGCCCGAGGTGCTGGTGGATCTTCGGCACGTTCCCGGCCTCAGCGGCATCCGGGTGGACGGCGACACGCTGGTCATCGGCGCCCTGACCACCCATACCGAGGTGAGCACCGCCGAAGCCGTGCGCCGGTCGCTGCCGGGTCTGGCCGACACCGCCTCGGTCATCGGCGACCTGCAGGTCCGGAACCGGGGCACCATGGGGGGCAGCGTCGCCCATGCCGATCCGGCCGCGGACCTGCCGGTGACCCTGACCGCCCTGGACGCGTCGTTCGTCCTCGCTTCATCGGAAGGAGAGCGCACCGTGGCGGCGGACGAGTTCTTCGTGGACTTCTTCACCACCGCCCTGGAGCCCCACGAGATCCTGACCGCCATTCGGATACCCTTGCCGCCCTCCCCTGCCCGTACGAGCTACGCCAAGCTGCCGCACCCGGCCTCCGGCTACGTGGTGGTGAGCGCGGCGGCGGCGTTGTCCGTGGACCACGCCGGCGCATGCGCCGGCGCGCGGGTGGTGCTGGGCGGCGTGGCCGGGACGCCCCACCGGGCGGCGGCCACGGAGGCTGCCCTGACGGGCCGGACGCTGACGCCGGAGGTGGTGGCGGCGGCGGCCGCGCAGGCCGCGGACGGCATCGATCCGCACGCGGATTCCTACGCGGACGAGGACTACAAGCGCCACATGGCGGTGGTCTACGCCCGGCGCGCCATCGAAACCGCGGCGGCGCGGGCATAGACCTTCGAAATAGAGGTTCAGGGTCGGCGCAATGCGCATCCAAACCTTCGAGGACCATCCATGAGCACAGAGCAAAGCAACCCCGACAGCCTGATCGGCGCTTCCGTCCGGCGGGTCGAGGACCCGCCCCTCCTCACCGGCCAGGGATGCTACGTGGACGACGTGAAGCTGCCCGGCATCCTGCACGTGGCGATTCACCGGAGCACGCACCCCCACGCCCGCATCGTGTCCATCGACACCGCCGAAGCCGCGGCCATGCCGGGCGTGGAGTGCGTCCTCACCGGCGACGACATCGGCAACCTCGTGCTGCGCGCGCCAATGGTGGCGCCGGGCATGAACATGCCGGACCATCCGATCCTGGCCCGCGGCGCGGTCCACGCGGTGGGCGCGCCGATCACGGCGGTGGTGGCCGAGAGCGCCGCCGCGGCCCAGGACGCCGCGGCGTCCATCCAGGTGACTTATGACCCTCTGCCCGTCGTGACCGACGCCGAGGCCGCCCTGGAAGACGGCTCGCCGCTGGCCCACGAAGAGCTGGACACAAACTTCTGCTACTCCATGAAGCGGGAGGGAGGTGACGTCGACAAGGCGTTCGCCGAGGCCGACCATATCTGCCGCCTGCACATGAAAAGCCCGCGGGTGGTGGCCATGTCGATGGAGGCGCGGGGAGTGCTCGCGCAACCCGACCCGGCCCGGAACGAGCTGACGGTATGGCTCTCGACCCAAGGGCCGCACCGGGCCCGGGCCGACTTGGCCAACTCGCTGGGGTTCCCGGAGAACCGCATCCGGGTCATCGCGCCGGACGTCGGCGGGGGCTTCGGCAGCAAGGGCTGCGTCTACCGCGAGGACGTGCTGGTTTGCCATCTGGCACAGAAGCTGGGAAGGCCGGTCAAGTGGATGGCCACCCGCAGCGAGGACTTCCTCACCACCTGCCAGGGACGCGACCAGGCCATGACCTCGGAGCTGGCCTTGAGCAAGGACGGCAAGATGCTCGGCCTGAAGGTGCGGGTGGTGGCCAACCTCGGCGCCTACCTGCACTCGGCCACGGCCGGACCGCCCCAGCGCATGCTGGTCATGGCCCCCGGCTGCTATCAGCTCCAGGACGTCCGGGTGGAGATCGTCGGGGCCTTTACCAATACCGTGCCCACCGGACCGTACCGCGGCGCCGGCCGGCCGGAATCGGTGCTCAACATCGAGCGGCTGGCGGACAAGGCCGCCCGGGACCTGGGCATGGACCCGCTGGAGCTGAGGCGCAAGAACTACATCCAGCCCGATCAGTTCCCCTACCGCACCGGCGTGGGCGTGGAGTACGACTCCGGCGACTACGAGAAGTCCCTCTCCGAAGCGCTGCGGTTGTCCGACTACGACCAGCTCATCCGCCACCGGGACGAGGCGCGGGCGCGAGGCGAGCTGGTGGGGGTGGGCATCTCCACCTTCACGGAGCCCAGCGGCGGCGCCGGCTTCGAGAGCGGCGCCGTACGGGTGGAACGCACCGGTCAGATCACGGTGCTGACCGGTTCCAGCTCCCACGGACAGGGGCACGAAACGGTGTGGGCCCAGGTGGCCGCCGACAAGCTCCAGGTGCCGATGGAAAACGTGGTGGTGCGCCACGGCGACACCACCGCCATCCAGCAGGGCACCGGCACCTTCGGAAGCCGCAGCGCTGTCATGGGCGGCGGCGCCCTGGCCACGGCCGCCGACCGCGTGATCGCCAAGGCCAAGGCCATCGCCGGCAACCTCATGGAAGCGTCGCCGGACGACGTCGTCCAGGTCGAAGGCGGCTTCGCCGTGGCCGGCGTGCCGGAACGGAACGTGAACTGGCGCCAGGTGGCCGGCGCGGCCTACGCCAAGGGGACTCCGGCGGGAATGGACCCGGGCCTGAACGAGACCGCCTTCTTCGATCCCAACCGCGAAGCCTGGGGCTTCGGCGCCCACGTGGCGCTGGTGCGCATCGATTCGGACACCGGCGAGCTGACTATCGAGAAGCTCGTGCTGGTGGACGACATCGGCGTGGTCCTGAACCCCATGATCGTCGAGGCCCAGGTCCACGGCGGTCTGGCCCAGGGCCTGGGAGAGGCCCTATGCGAGCACATGGTCTTCGACGAAAACGGCCAGCCCCGCACCGGCACCCTCATGGACTACGCCGTGCCCCGCGCCAGCACCATGCCGCCCGTGGTGGTGGGCGAAACCGAGACCCCCAACCCCTTCAATCCCCTGGGCGTCAAAGGCGTCGGCGAGGCCGGCACCAACGGCGCGCCCCCGGCCGTAGCCAATGCGGTCATGGACGCCTTGTCCCCGCTGGGCATCGACCACGTCGACATGCCGTACACCGCCCCGAAGCTGTGGCGGGCGATTCGGGAGGCACGGACGGCCAAGGGGTAACCCGCCCTACGTGGGACAGGACACTACCCGCGGCATTTGAGTTTGGTAGCAGTGATCGAACCCAGCCCGATGAGACTGCCGGTCACCAAAGACGCCGCTCGGTTTGACTGTCGAACACTCTGTCGGCCGAGATCAGGTCCATGTCTTCCAGGAGCGCCTGAGCCAGCAGGATTCTGTCCCAGGGATCGCCGTGATCCCAGTCAAGACGCGCGGCGTGCACGAGATGCAGTGATGTGAGGGCGATTTCGCGAAAGCCCGACGACCGCACGGCTTCGGGAAGATGCATAGCCGTACGCGGCATGCGACCACGGCTCGCCTTGAACACTATCTCATAGAGGCCCACCGGGCTATAAAAAACGTCGTTGTGGTCGTCAAGGACGAGTGCTTGAGCATTAGTGGACAATTTCGGGGAACCGCGAACGGTCCACCATAGGGAGTGACTATCGAGGAGCAGTCGCACCGTGGGTTCCGCTGAACCTACCGCTGCGTGATGCCGAGTGCATCCGTGAGCCCACCCTCCAGGGCCGTCTGATCGGCTGGTGACAGCGGCTTCTCGACTGCCTCCGTGAGCGCATTCAATTCCTCTTCGTTCATCATTTCCTTGAGGATACCCAGTCTGCGCCGCCCTTTCGGCTGCAGGCCGACGAGTTTCGCCACCGGCACCCGTCCCCGGGCGATAACGACTTCCTCCCCTCGCTCGACGCGGCTGATCATCTCTGCGAGGCGCGCGCGAAAAGCACTCACTGTAACGAGTTCGCCATCCCTTGCGCCATCGTCGTGTTGTGCGTCGCCTTCCATGATCGTCCTCCACCCGAACAGGTTATGGTAGATTGTATCAGGGAATAGATCGGATGTACAAGTATGTACACCGGCTTGACGCTCTCGCTCTTTTTCTTTCCCAAACGCTTAGTTATGCCAACTTGATGCATGGCGCGCAGGACCACCTACGCGGCACGCCGCCTACGATCTCGCAACCCCGCGTCACCCGCGTTGGCCCTTGCGCCACTTCCAGGGCGCGACAACTTCACCCGACCACACTCCACGCCTCGCGGCCCGTGCCCGCGCTTCCTCGTCAACGTACGCCCGCGAGTATCTCCGGTACGCAAAGGCCCAGCCCTTCCCAACCATCCAGGCGTTGAGATCCCGCCCCGCGACCCTGCATGTTGCCACGAGCCGGCCATAGCTGTCACGAGACCGCACTTCGCAAACAACGTGCCTGTCGCGGATTTGGCTGGCGAGCGCCTGTCTCGCTTCACGATCACACGGCCAGCGACGGCCCCGCAACCGGCAAGGCTGCCCGCGCTCGGGAGCATCAATGCCGTGCAAACGAATCTCGACACCGTTCACTTCAATACTGTCCCCGTCGATGGCCCGCGCCCACCCCGAGACACTCCAGCGGCCACGAAGACTCCGGCGGCCACGAAGGACTCGCGTACGCAATCCGTCCCCCGCTGACTTCGGGAACACGACTTCAACGTGATCGCTACGGTAAACTGTAATGGTTTCCTGTGCCTTGGCCGTCGCCGTCCCGACGCCGCCTCCCGTCGGGCCGGACCCGTCCGTTCGCGACGGCGTCTGAACGTGACGGTTGGGGCGCCTGTGAACAGGCACCTCATCTTGGGACACTGCCGGGATGACGGGCTCCTCCACTTCGGCGAAGCGGATAGCGGACTTTCCGCGGCTCATACCAAGCCCGTCCGCCACGTGTTCCATAACCGGCCGGACCCTGTTCTCGACCAAAGCGTAGAGCCGACTTGCTTCATCACCGGCTTCCGGCCATACCGACAGCAGCAGCAGCAAGGACACCGCCGCCAACGTGACCAATCCGGCGCGGATCACGAATACAGCCGCCCGCCGCATCCGCCGCTTCAGACGCCACCCGTACCAAGAAGCACTTCTGTACACGGGCATGCTGCCGCGCCCCAAGGGTGTTACACCCCGCCGAACCCCTGATCTTGCGCCTCGCCTACCAGCCACGGGTCGTTGATTTCGGTGGTGGGGGGCTCGCCCTGGAGCACGCGCGCCACTTCCCGGGCGGCGTGGGTCTGGCAGTCGACGTAGGACTCGTTGGAGTTGGCTGCGGTGTGGCAGGTGACGATGACGTTGGGGAGAGTCAGGATCGGGTGGTCGGCGGGCATGGGCTCGGGGTCGGTGACGTCGAGGGCGGCGCCGGCGATCTGGTTGGTGGTGAGGGCCTCGTGGAGGGCGTCGGTGTCCACCAGGCCGCCCCGGGCGCAGTTGAGGAAATAGGCCGTGTTCTTCATGGCGGCGAACTGGTCCTTGCCGAACATCTTGCGGGTGGCCGGCACCAGCGGCGCGTGCAGGCTGATGACGTCGGAGCTGCGCACCAGCTCGTCAAAGGACACCAGCTTGACGCCCATGGCCTCGGCGAGTTCCGGAGCCACGTAGGGGTCCACCGCCTGGACGTTCATCTTCATGCCCTGGGCCCGGGGCGCCACCTGACGGCCCACGTTTCCCAGACCGACGATGCCCAAGGTCTGTCCGGCGATGCGGGAGACGGGGCCACGGTAGGAGTGCAGCTCGGCCGTGTGGCGGCGCCAGCGGCCCTCGCGCACGTACTGGTTCATGCGCACGAGCTTGCGGGATATGGCGATCATGAGGCCGATCATCTGCTCCGACACTTCGATGGAGTTGCAGCCGGCGGCGTTGCACACGGCGATGCCGCGCTCCCTGGCCGCGGCCAGATCCAGCCGGTCCACGCCCACGCCGGTGCGGCAGATGACCTTGCAGCGGTCGAGCTTCTCGATGATCTCGCGGGTGAGCGGGAGGGCGCCGTGGAAGATCATGCCGTCGGCGCCCCGCCCCGCCTCCGCCAGCTCCTCGTCGTTGGTCGGCCGGGCGACCACCATCTCCGCGCCGGCTTCGCGCAGGATGGGCTCGATGAGGTCGACGGGGACGTCGTTGCTGCCGCAGTAGACGACGCGGAACTTCGCCACCGTTACTGTCCCAGTCCGTACATCTGCGCCGGGTTGTCCCACAGGATCTTGCGGCGGGTTTCCTCCGACAGCTTGTCGTTGGCGCTCAGCGCGCCCACGGTCAAATCGGGCCACTTGTCGACGCAGTCGCTGTGGGGATAGTCCGTGGCCATGGTCAGGCGGTCGTTGCCCAGGTGCTCGACGAAGCTCGGCACCAGCTCCTCGCCGGCCTCGCAGCTCACCCAGCACTGCCGGTGAAAATAGAAGCTGGGCTTCTCCGCGGTGGTCTTGGCCGAGCCGTGGGACTCGTGCTCCCAGTGCTCATCCATGCGCTCCAGCCAGAACGGCACCCAGCCGCAGCCGGACTCCAGGTAGGCGACCTTCAGCGTGGGGAACTTCTCCAGCACGCCGTCGCCGCAGAAGCTCAGGCACGCGAGCATCTGCTCCATGGGATGACAGGCCACGTGGCGTCCGAACTCGCTGTAGCGGTCGCCCCCCGCCTGCTCCAGGACCGTGCGCGCGCCTTCGTGGACGCACACGGTCACGCCCAGATCCTGGGCCGCCTCGTAGATGGGATAGTAGTCCGGGCTCGCCAGGGTGCGGCCGCAGAGCTTGTTGGGGCGCCAGAAGATCCCCACGAGACCGAGCTTCTCGCGGGCGTGCCGCAACTCCTCGACCGCCCGGGCGGGATCCTGCAAGGGCAGCAACATGACGCCGCGGAGCCGCGACTCTTCGTGGCTGCAGTATTCCGCGAGCCAGGTGTTGTAGGCGCGGCAGATGGCCTGGCTCAGCTCCGGGTCGATGTCCGAACTCCACATGACGTAGAGGCCCATGGTCGGGAACAGAACGCTCAGGTCAATGCCCTCCCGGTCCATGTCGCGGAGGTTGGACGCGGGGTCGAAACCGGTGGAGATGGCCTCGGCGAAGGTCTCGCGCCAGGACTGGTTGCTGGCGAAGATGAAGCCATGGTCGGTGACCTCCCGGTCGGGCCGCCTGTTGGAGTCGGAGACGGGCTTGCCGTCGACGTAGCGGTTGGACTGGTTCGGTCCGGTGATCTTCACCCGTCCGTGGAACTTCTTCGGCATGTACCGGTCATACATATCCGACGGCTCCATGATGTGCCGATCCGAATCGATCACGCGAAATCCGTCCTTCATGGCTCTGCTCCTTCCTCGGACGGGCGGCGCGCCGCCACGTCAGCTTGCATGACTCGTGGGAAGCGGTCCGGCGACGTCCGCCGGAGGCTGCCACTATAGATCAAAGCCGATACCCTATCAAATGGCGGAACCGCTTGAATCCACGGCCGGAAGGCATCTCGGGCGTCAGGCAAACGGCCGTGCTTGACCGCGCCGGAGGGCGCGGCTAACATCCCTCCACACCCACCAAGGAGGCATATCATGGGAGTGGAACCCGGCGCGGAACTGTACGATTTCAATGAGCCTTCGCCCACCGGCAAGGCGGGCTTCGGCACGTGGAAGAACCCCAAGTCGCCCTACGACCGGTTCATGGAGGACCAGGGAATCCCCATCCACCGGGACATCGGCGTGCACAAGGTCCAGGACCTGCCGATGGCGCCCTGGAAGCGCCTGGGCGGACGCGGCACCGGCATCCAGCTTCTGGGCACCGAGCACCTCTGGGGCATGTACGTGGTGGAGGTCCCCGGGGCGGGCGCGCTCAACGCCGAGCGCCATCTCTACGAGGAAACCTACTACGTGGTGGAAGGACGCGGCACCACCGAGGTGTGGCACGAGAGCGAGAGCAGGAAGCAGACCTTCGAGTGGGGCCCGGGCTCGCTCTTCGGCATCCCGCTGAACGCCTGGCACCGGGTGGTCAACGCCACCTCCTCCCCGGCCATGCTGCTGGCCGCCACCACCGCCCCCAACATCCTGAACCTCGTCCGGGACGCCGAGTTCGTGATGAACTGCCCCTACGAGTTCTCCAGGCGATTCTCCGGCGAGGACGACTACTTCAAGCCGGTGGAAGAGATCCAGGCGGACCCCGTGCGCGGCTTGGCCATGCGGCTCACCAACGTCATCCCCGACATCGTCACCTGCGAGCTGCCGCGTGACAACCGCCGCTCCTTCAGCTACCGCCGGGTGGAGCCCCACATGGCCGGTGCGAATTTTTACATGAAGATCGCCGAGTACGAGACCGGACAGTACTCGAAGGCCCACAAACACAGCTCCGGCGCCATCCTGGTGTGCATCAAGGGCAAGGGGTTCAGCTACACGTGGCCGGACACCCTGGGCATGCGGCCGTGGGAGGAGGGGCGCGGCGACGACGTCAAGCAGCAGACCTACGAGCCGGTGGGCATGATCAGCGCCGCGCCCATGCGGGGCGACTGGTTCCACCAGCACTTCGGCACCGACCCGGAAGGCCTGCGCCTGCTCATCTTCGACGGCCCCTACGGACCGGGCTTCCGGCGCGGCGGCGCCCCGGGTGCCCAGGCCAAGGATGTGGGAGCGGTAGACACCCGGGACGGCGGCAACGCCATCGCCTACATGGACGAGGACCCGCAGATCCGCAAGACCTACGAGGCCGAGCTGGCCGCCAGCGGCATGCAAAGCCACATGCCCCAGTGGGCCTACGAGACGCGCACGCCGCCGGAAGGAGCGCTGGAGCCGGCAGCGGGGTTCTGAGGACGGATCGCGCCGAAGTCCGCCAAGCGTCGAACCGGCGCACCTGTTCCGTTAAACTCGCGCGCCCTCCCACAGGTCGCGAAACTGCACCGCCGCCACCTGCTCGTACGGGACCGGCCCCGGCAGGTGGCCGACGGACTGGGCGAACGCGTTCAGCTTGGCGACCGCCTCCTCGGAGATGGCGGGCTCGTAGAACGGCACGTCCCGCTCCACGATGCCGGTGATGAGCTCGGCGGCGTCCTTCGGGAAAAGCCCCGCCCCCACCTGGGCCGCCCTGGACGGGTCTTCGCGTAGCGCCTTCTGCGCCTTCACGATGGCACGGACGGCGGCCGCCGCCTGCTCCGGCTCTCGTTCGATAAACGCGTCCGTGGTCCCCAGCCCTGCGAAGGTGCAGTAGCGCACCTCCGCCGGATCGTCGCCCCGCCGCACGTCCACATGGACCTTGCCGACCCCCAGCGCCACCGCGGTGGCGCTGCCCATGGCGTTGGACCAGAAGCCGTCGATCTGCCCCGACTCCAGCCCGCGCGCGGCGTAGACGCCGAACGACACATCCCGGCCCTCGGAGCCCGGCAGGTGCACGATGCTCACGTCATGCTCCGGATCCAGCCCCCCGGCGGCCAGCAGCGTCTTGAACACCAGGTCCGGCCCTTCCGCCGCGGTCAGGCGCAAGCCCTTGAGCCCGCCGATGTCTCCTCTCTCCACCGGAAGGTCCGCCCGCACCGTCAGCAGCCACGGCGTCCCCTGGGACAACGCCACCAGCAGCTTGGCCCCGTTCCAGCCCGGGAACTCCCGCAGCAGGTCGTGCACCGACCCCGCGATCATGGCGTCCGCACTCCCCTCCCGGAGCGCCCGGGTGGAACCGATCTGCGACACCAGCTCGATCTCCACCTCCGCGCCCTCTTCCCGGTAGAAACCCAGCTCCTGGGCGGCCAGAGCCGGGAAACAGGTGTTGCTGACAAGGTCTACGGCCGCGATGCGCATATCAGTGTGTCCTCTCTGTCCGGACCGGTACTCCGGAATACTCCACCGGCGTCATGTTCATGATCGGCGAAAAACGCGTCCCGCACCAGCGAGCCGCGGTCACGAGACGATCACCCACTACACCCTCGAACCTCGGGTCACAAACAAGTGCGCCGCCCTTGATCCCCAACCCTTGTGCGCATAGGCTTTCCCCGGTACCCGGAGCCGGACCCCGGCGACTGCAATGCTCTCGGAGGAGGAAGCTTGATGACGGACCACGACCTGGGCGGGCTCACGTTGGCGGATGCGGCGACACGAATCAAGGGCAAGGAGCTGTCCCCGGTAGAACTGACCGAGCTCATGCTGGCGCGGATCGAGCGACTCAATCCCCAGTTGGTGGCCTACGTAACGGTATCACGGGACGAGGCGCTGGCGGACGCCCGTGCGGCGGAGGCGGAGATACGCGACGGCAGGTATCGCGGGCCGCTGCACGGCATCCCCCTGTCCATCAAGGACAACATCGCCACGAAGGGAATCCGCACGACGGCGGGGTCCAAGGTACTGGAGGAGTGCGTCCCGGATTACGACGCCACGGTGGTGGCGCGGCTGAGGGAGGCGGGGGCGGTGATCCTGGGCAAGACCAACATGCACGAGTGGGCCAACGGCGGCACCACCATCAACCCGTTCTACGGCACCACCCGCAACCCCTGGGACACGGAGCGCATCGCCGGGGGGTCCAGCGGCGGGTCGGCGGCGGGAGTGGCCGCGAGCCTGGGACTGGGCTCCTTGGGCACGGACAATGGCGGCTCGGTGCGAAACCCGGCTTCCCTGTGCGGCATCGTGGGGCTCAAACCCACCTACGGGCGCGTCAGCCGGTTCGGCCACGTGCCCGGCGACGGCGGCTTCAGCACCAACCACGTGGGGGCGTTCAGCAAGACGGTGCGGGACTGCGCGTTGATCCTGCAGGCCATCGCAGGCCAGGATCCGAAGGACCCCAACAGCGCGGACAAGTCGGTGCCGGACTACGAGGACGGCCTGGACAGGGGTATCGACGGCCTCCGGGTGGGGATCGTCAAGGACTACTTCGACCGGTACATGACACGGGCGGTCCGGGAGGCGTTCGTGGAGGCGCAGGGCCAGCTCGAGTCCCTGGGGGCCGAGCTGGCGGAAGTGGAGGTTCCGCACCTGGACGCGACGCGGGTGGCTTGGCCCTGCATCACGCGGCCGGAGAACGTGGTGGAGAACCTGCCCTACCTCACGGCCAGGCCTCGGGACTACAGTCCGCGGCTGCTGCGCCAGAACATCGGCGCGATGCTGATCCCCGCCGACGCCTACGTCACCGCTCAGCGCATCCGGCGTCTGCTATGCCGGGAGTTCGACGAAGTATTCGAGCAGGTGGACCTCATCGCCGCGCCCACGGCGGCGGTGCCGGCGCCCACCATCGAGGAATCGGAGCGGGCGGTCATGCTGGTGGACGGAGAGGAGATCCGGCTGGAAAGCCCGGGCGTGAACTTCCGTTCGCTCTTCACCACGCCGTTCAACCTCACCGGGCTGCCGGCCCTGAGCGTCAACTGCGGGTTCTCGGCCGGGGGGCTCCCCATCGGGCTCCAACTGGTGGGGCCGCGTTTCCGGGAGGAACGGGTGCTGCGCGCGGCCCACGCCTACGAGCAGGCGGCCGGGTGGTATCGGCGGAGGCCTCCGGTGGGAGGCTGAGCGACGCCCATTCTCATTGTCCCCGCACCAAGGCCGCCGCGGGTGGAACGGGCCGGTTCCACCCTCACTCCGCAAGTTCCCGCTTTCCAGGCTGTGTCAAACTCATGAGGCAGGAACCGTTCGAATCGTCATTCCCGCTCACTTCTCCGTCATTCCCGCGGAAGCGGGAATCCAGGGGTGGGGAGGCGCTGTAACGAGTCTGTTCACCCGCCGCACTCTTCCTGGATTCCCGCTTCCGCGGGAATGACGGAAAAGTAAGTGGGAATGACGGAGAGGTAAGTGGGAATGACGGAGAGGTAAGTGGGAATGACGGAGAGGTGAGTGGGGATGACGGAGAAGTGAGTGGGAACGTCAAGCGACCGAGCGCATCTTCGCGGCCACGGCTTCCGCTCCCAGCACGCGGTCCAGGAAGTTGATGGACAGCGGCCATGTGAGCCTCGCCAGCGCCGGATCGTAGGCGTCGCCGTCTGCCAGGGCGAAGCCGTGGCCGGCCGGCGGGAAGAAGTGCCACTCGACGTCCGGGGTGCCTTCCAGGAACGCCGCCCGAAGCTCCTCCTGCACCGGCACCGGCGCCACCCGGTCATGCCCTCCGAACAGCATCATGGACGGGCAGTGGATCTCCCGGGCGGCCTCGTTGGGATGGCGCGGCCTGAGCTCGCTGGGCCCCTCTTCCCGCACCGAGGGGTAGTAGCCCAGGAACGCGGCGGCCTGGGGCGTCGCGGCGACGAAATGGATGCCGATGCGTCCGCCCATGCACAGACCCATGACCGCTACCCGCTTCTCGTCCACGTCGTCGCGTCCGCAGAGGTATTGCCAGCCTTGGCCGATGACCTCCACGAACCGCCCGTCGGCGGTCTTCTTCTGGACGTCGTGGAAGTCGGAGAAGCCCAGCATGTCGTAGAGGGCGGGCACCATGGTGGTGTAGCCCGCCTCGGCGAACTCGCAGGCCATGTGCTTTATGTGGCCCGTGACCCCGTAGTGGTGATGGACGATAAGGAGCGCCGGGCCCGGCGCCGACCGCTCCGGCGAAGCGATGAAGCCGGGCACCCCGTCCTGCTCCTGCGTCAGTGCGCGAGTGATGATCTTCGACATGGTCCCCTCCTGCCAACCCTTCATTCTTTCATGACGCCATTCTGCGCAACCATTATGCCCCTTCGTGGGGTATGCGGGTCAAGCGGTTGCCCGAGGCCGGGTGCTCCGAGCGGCGCGCCTGCCGCAACCTCCGGGTCGCGTCCATGTCCGCGGCGCCCGTCTCCGGGTCCACCACCACTCCGTACTGCAGCCGCGCGTTCTCCGGCGACAGCAGCTCGGCGGCCACGTCTTCCAGAACGGCCTCCACCGGCCGCTCACAGGGATCGCCGTATCCACCGCCCCCGGCGGAGCGGATCTCGGCCACGTCGCCGCCTCGGGGGTGGTGCATGGCGGCGCGGTGGAACTCCAGTGCTTCGCCGCTTTCCGAGTGCACCCGCACCGTCCCGGCGGCGGCGGAAGAGCCCCCGGCCAGCCCGAACGGCGCGGTCTCCTCGGCGCCGCTGCCGATCTGCACCGAGAGCGCGCTGCCGTCCTCGTTGAAGCGCAGGGAGAAGAGCGCCCCGTAGCCGCCGCGCCACTTGCCGGCGCCGGCGCTGTCCGGGCGGAGTTCATAGTTCAGTATCCGGTGCGGGAAGGTCATCTCGTAGAGCTCCGGATCCGGCACCCGGCTGCCGCCCATGGACGACACCGGGCTGATGTGGTTCCAGCCGTCGAAGCCCTGGGTGGCGCCGCCGCCTCCCTTGGCGAAATGGAGGATGAAGGCCGCCGGCCGGCCGGTCCGCCGGTTCAGGGCGGTGCCGGCGCCCGCGTTGGTGCGCGCCCAGCCCGCCTGCACCCGTTCCGGCACCGCCTGGGACAAGGCCATCCACACGGCCTCCACGATGGTGGCGCAGGTGGCCACGGTGCACTGGGTGGTGGGGGCGCCTTCCCGGGGATTCACCAGCGACCCCTCCGGCGCAAGCACCTCCACCGGGCGCATGCAGCCCTCGTTTACGCCCACGTCGGCCGCGATGGTGGAAAAGAGCCCGATGTAGCAGGACGAAACCGTGTTGGCGTAGGAGCTGTTGTAGTAGACCGGGATCTGCGGATCGGAGCCGGCGAAATCGAAACGCAGATCCTCCCCTTCCACCTCGAGCCGCACCCGGATGGTCGGCCGTCCGCCGGGGACGTCCTCCAGCACGTGATCGAGCTGCCGGAACGCGTGGTAGACCCCGTCGGGGACGGCGGCGATGCGCTCCCGCATCTGCGCCTCGCTCCGGTCCAGCACCTCCTCCATGGCGCCTTCGACGCTGTCGCAGCCGTACCGATCGAGCATCTGCCCCAGCGACTTCTCGCCCACGTTGCAGGCGCCCACCTGGCACTGGAGGTCGCCCTCCACCGAGTTGCGCAGGCGCACGTTCAGCAGGATGATCTCCCATACGTCGCGGTTGTAGGCGCCGCCCCGGTAGAGCTTCGCCGGAGGGATCCGCAGACCCTCTTCCCAGGCAGTGGCCGCGTGGGGGTTCCGTCCCGCCGCTCCGCCGCCGCCGATGTCTGCGTGGTGGCCCCGGCTGAGGACCCAGAACCGAAGCCGGCCCTCGTAGAACACCGGTTTCAGGACGGAGATGTCCGGCGCGTGGTTGTTGCCGCGGTAGGGGTCGTTGAGGATCATCACGTCCCCCGGCTCCACGTCGTCCCCGAAGTGCTCGCTGACCGACTTCACCGCAAACGGACTCGCCCCCATCAGCACCGGGATGTAGGCGGTCTGGGCCACCAGCCTGAGTTGGCGGTCGAACACCGCGGTGACGAAGTCCTTGTTCTCGGCGAAGATGGGCGAGCGCGAGCTCCGCAGCATGCCCGCGCCCATCTCCCGGGTGACCCCTTCGAGACGGTTGGCGATGACGGTGAGGAGAATGGGGTCCATGGTCCTACTCCCCGCCCTTCTCTGCCGTTTCCCGCTTCACCCGCGCCAGGCTCCCGGCCAGGCCGCGCTCCCCGAGGTATACGAGATAGTTCCCGAAAGCGTCGCAAGTGAGCCGATACTCCGGCGTCACCACCACCGTGGTGGTCTCCTGCTCGACGATGGCGGGGCCGGCGATATCCTCGCCCGAGGCCAGGCGGTGGCCGTCGTAGACCGGCACCTCGCGGAATCCGTCCTCGATAAACGCCCTCCGGCGGCCCGTCAACGCCGTGGCGGGGGTACCGTTTCGCTCGGACATGAGCTCGGTGTCGGCGAGCCCCCTTCCTACCGCCCGCAGGTTGACGATCTCGGCGGCCGCGTCCGGCATACCGTAACCGTTCAACGACTCGTGGATCCGATGGAAGTCGCCGGCCAGTCTCGCGACCACGGCCTCAGTGAGCTCGGCCTCGGGCACGGGCACCTCGACCTCGCTGAACTGCCCTACGTAACGCATGTCCACCGCGCAGCTTACCGCAATGCGATCACGCGAAACACCCTCGGCCAGGAGGGCCTCCACGGCCGCGCGCCGGAGGTCCCGGAAATGCCCCTCCACCGTGTCCCGATCGAGCCGTTCCAGAGGCACCACGCAGCTCCGCACGAAGTCGTGGCGCAGGTCGGACAGGAGCTGTCCCGCGGCGCACATGACCGACGCCTCCCGAGGCACCAGGATCAAGCCGATGTTCAACTCCCGGGCGATGGCGCAGGCGTGGATGGGGCCGGCGCCGCCCGCCGCCACCAGCACGAACCCGCGCGGGTCGTGGCCGCGCCGCACGGATACCTCCCGGATGGCGTCCACCATGTTGGCGTTCACCACCTGATGGGCGCCGTAGGCGGCCCGTACCACGTCCATGCCCAGGGGCTCGGCCACATGCCGGCGGAACGCCTCCCGGGCGGTATCCTCGTCGAGCCGGAGACGTCCACCCCAGAACCGGTCCGGGCTCAGGTACCCGATAAGCAGGTCCGCGTCGGTCACGGTGGGCCGGACGCCGCCACGGCCGTAGCACACCGGTCCGGGGGTCGCGCCCGCGCTCTCGGGCCCCACCTGCAGCAGACCCCGGCCGTCCACGGTCACGATGCTGCCGCCGCCGGCGCCGATGGTGTGCACCGCCACCATGGGCAAAGCGATCCGGTGTCCCGAGATCTCCATCTCCTTGGTCACCTCCACCTCGCCTCGGTTGACCAGGCAGACGTCAAAGCTCGTGCCGCCCATGTCGGTGGTGATGGCGTTGGCAATGCCGTGGAGGCCGGCGTACCAAAGCCCCGCAACCGGCCCGGCGGCAGGGCCGGACAGGATGCTCCGGACGCCGAACCGGGCGGCCGAGTCCAGCCCCATGACCCCGCCGCTGGACTGCATGACCAGCAGCCGGCCGCGGAACCCGTTGTCCGACAAACGCCGCTCAAGCCCGCCGAGGTAGGCCGCCAGCACCGGCGTCACATAGGCGTTGACCGCGGTGGTGCTGAGGCGCTCGTAGAGCCTTACCTCGGGCAGCACCTCGCTGGAGAGAGACACGTGCACATCCGGCAGGCTTTCGCGGAGCCGCTGCCCCACCGCGCACTCATGGGCATCATTGGCGAAAGAGAACAGGAAACCCACGGCGACGCTTTCCACCCCGGCCTGGCGGAGCCCCGCCACGGCCTCCGCAACGGATTCCTCGCCCACCGCCTCCAACACCGCGCCATCACTGTCCATGCGCTCCGCGATGGGATGAATTCGCTGTCTGGGAATGAGCGGGTCGGGAGGCGCCTGCTTGGGATCGTACAGGTTCGAACGCACCCCGCGGCGCATGTTGAGCACGTCCCGGAAACCAGCGGTGGCAAGCAACGCCGTGCGCGTGCCGCCGCGCGTCAGCAAGGCATTGGTGGCGATGGTGCTGCCGTGAATGATCCTTTCGGTGCGCGCCAACAGTTCCTTCAGGGTGAGCCCCAGTTCCTCGCCCGCGAGCGCCAAGCCGGCCAGAAGTGCGCCGGCGCGGTCAGCGGGATCGGACAGGATCTTGAGGATGAGGCGGTGCCCGTTGCCGGACACCATCAAGTCGATGAAGGTGCCGCCGACGTCCACCCCGACCATGTACCGATCTCGGGAGTCACTCATAACTATTTGATATACTTGTCATTTATTGGATCATGAACTGTGGATCGCTGAGCGCCGTGGTCCTTGTCGTAAGCATATCGTAAGCAGATTCACTCTGGTCTGTGCGCGCTGCAACGCGGCTCTGTCGCTCCGTCCTCTGTCTAGGTACCCCCCGGACTCCCAACAACGACGTTCTGGAAACTCAATTTTGGCCCCGGTAGTGGCTCCGCTTTTCGGACATGCGCATCCAAGTCTACCTAGCATACGAGATCAACCGCGTCGACGAATCTGTTGCTCCGGCACCACTGGCTAGCCACCAAAGGGAACAGCGCCGCTGAAGCACGTAGGCCTTCTCGGTGGCGTGGCTGCGTCAGTTTCCAGAAATTCGAGACAAGCGACTGCATTGTGTTGCGTATCGCGCTACACGCTAATGTAGCTTATTAGGAATCGGCCAGTTTAGGGGAGGCAACACAATGAAAGCTCATCCGGATTTACACCAGCATCCAGGCACCTTTGTCCGGCAAAACGTCATTCCGTCTGGCATGACAGTCAAAGACGCGGCCAACCGACTCGGCATAGGCCGCCCAGCGCTGTCGAACTTCCTAAACGGGAGATCTGCCCTGTCCCCGGAGATGGCGGTCAGATTGGAGAAGGCGTTTGGCGCCGACCGTCAGAGACTGCTGGACATGCAGTCAGCGCACGACCTGCAAGAGCGACAGGTTGGGGAAAGGGCCGTCGCGGTACGCGCCTTCGTGCCCAGTTTCCTGACCATCACCGCAAGACAGATCGAGGATTGGGCCGGCCAAATTGATGCGCGCACTCACCTACCCGTGTTGCTGCGAAAGTTGGTGCAATCAACGGGCAACGGACTTCTCAGGGTCGACTTCCCCGGTTACGACAACGCCCAACGCAAAGGCGACGATGGTTTTGTCGAAGCGTCCGCCGCCACCCCCTGGGTTCCCGAAGGGCTGTCCCATTGGGAGTTCGGCACCAACAAAGAGTCCCGTGTCAAAGCAGAGAACGACTATTCCTCCCGCCTGATCTCGGTTGGCCGCCCCGAACGTGCCAAGAGCACCTTCGTTTTTGTCACCCCCCGCAACTGGGCAGGCAAGACGACTTGGGAAAAACTGAAAAATGAGGCTGGAGACTGGAAGGCAGTCAGAGTATTCGATGCGAGCGACATCGAGCAGTGGCTGGAGCAGTCCGTGCCAGCGCAGATCTGGTTTGCCGAGCAAGTTGGATTGCCGGTCAACGGGTACGAGACTCTTGAGCAAGCATGGAATCGATGGGCGAATGCCAGCGAGCCACATCTGACACCCGAAATCTTCGCACCTTCGATCGCAGCGTACCAAGGCACTTTCAAGAAGTGGCTCACCAACCCGAGCAACAAGCCATTTGTCGTCTCGGCTGACTCACGGGACGAAGCACTCGCCTTCCTTGCTTGCCTGTTTGATGTGCAAGAGTTCCATCAATCCAAAGACCTTACCGCGATTTTCACATCTCCTCCGACTCTTCGAACTCTGATTTCGTCGTCAGTACCGTTCATTCCGATCGTTGTCTCCGAGGATGTCGAGCGCGAGCTTGCCGACGCCTATCGCCGACTTCACGGCATCGTTTTCCGACCTCGCAATGACGTGAATGTTAATGCGGATATCACACTTGATCTTCTCGGTCATGAGGCCTTTAGGAAGGCCCTAAATGCCGCCGGAGTTGCACGGGACCAAATGGATCGGCTGGCAAGGGAATCCGGTTGCTCGCCGACAATCCTTCGTCGCCGCCTCTCAAAGAACGCCGCGATCAGAACGCCGGTCTGGGCAGGCGATGACGATACCGCGAAAGCCCTCGTACCTATGGCCCTGATCGGAGCCTGGAACACTAAGCGGGAAGCGGACCGCAAGATATTGGCCTATGTGGCGGATCGGAAATACGAGGCGGTCGAAGGTAACGTCATGCCCTTGCTTCAGCTCGATGACAGCCCAGCGTGGTCCGCCGGTAGCCACCGGGGGGTCGTCTCAAAAATCGATGCTTTGTTCGCTATTGCCAGGATGATCACACCAGCAGACCTCGATCGGTTCTTCTCCGCCGCCGCAATTGTGCTTTCCGAGACTGATCCTGCCCTTGACCTGCCGGAAGACGACAGGTGGGCTGCAGTGTTTTATGACAAGACCCATGAGCACTCCGACGCTCTACGTAAGGGAATCTGCGAGACACTCGTGATCCTGTCAGTACATGGAAACAACCTGCTCCGGGACCGTATCGGGCTCGATGCTGAAGCCAGAGTTTCTGGTCTGATCCTTAAACTCTTGACGCCTTTGGCACTTGAGAAGCTGCTCTCGCACGACCAAAACCTGCCGTACTTTGCAGAGGCCGCACCCGACGAATTCCTAAAGATCATCGAAGGTGACCTACGCCAAGACGAACCCGTGGTCTTCGGCCTTCTCAAGCCGGTCGACAGCGGCTCGATATTCTTGTCTCCTTCACGGACTGGTCTGCTCTGGGCCATGGAGTGCCTTGCATGGAACCCCAGCAACCTCTCGCGGGTAACCAAAATCCTCGCTCGCCTTTCCAGGCAAGAAATCGACGACAACTGGGTTAACAAACCGGACGCCAGCCTGCAGGCCATTTTCAGATCTTGGATGCCACAGACAGCAGCGACATTGGAACAGAGGATCAAAGCGTTGAAAGCGCTCGTCAGGAATTTTCCCAATGTCGGTTGGGAGATCTGTATCGAGCAAATCAAGCGCGGTCCACGGTTCGGGCACGACAGCTACAGGCCCCGTTGGCGTAGTGACGCCTCCGGGGCCGGGCAGGTAGTCACTTACAAGGAACTTCATCACTTCACTCGAGAGGCGCTAGACCTCATAGTCGCGTGGCCGTCCCACGATGAAACGACTCTTGGCGACCTCGTCGAATCACTCGAAGGCATTCCCGAGGACGAACAGACCAAGGTCTGGGATTTGATCGACGGATGGTCCATTAACGCCAGCGAATCTGCCAAGGCCGCGTTACGCGAACGCATCAGACGGTTTGCCCTCACCCGGCGTGCCCGCCACCTGAAGATCGGAGAAACAGCCCGCGACCGCGCGCGGGAGACCTACGAAAAACTCCAACCCCAAGATCCGGTTGCCCGGCATCGTTGGCTGTTCGCCAATCAGTGGGTACAGGAATCCGCTGACGAATTCGATGACGAGGACTTCGACTGGCAAAAACGCGACGACCGTATCGACAGGCTGCGCCGGGAAGCGATGAACGACATCTGGGCAGAGTATGGTTTCGAAGGTGTCAAGGAACTGCTGACTGCCACCGGTGCCGCCCACACGGTTGGCCAATATGCGATATCGTGCGTTCCCAACGTTGATGAACGAGTTGAGTTCATCCGGCGCTGCCTTTCTCTTGATGAAGACCTTCGAGATGAAGCCGAGTCGTGTCTACAGGGTGCCCTTTGGGCCATTGAAGACGACTCTCGCACCAAGGTGCTACAGGCCGCAGCCAGAGTAATGCCCCCCGACGAACGTACGCGCCTGTTTGTAAATGCGCCGTTCCGAGACTCGACGTGGCGTCTGCTCGACGGTGAAGGAGAGGACATCCGCGTTGGATACTGGAAGCAAGTGTACCCTGTCTGCCACCGACACACGCCCGCCGAACTCTCCGAACTCATGGATGGCCTTCTGGACGCTGCCCGGCCACGCGCAGCTTTCCGCGCCGTCCACATGAATATTGAGCATGTCGAGACGTCCCGCCTCAAGCGGCTGCTGCGTGACGTCGCCACGGGCAACGCCGAACCAGCAGGCCATTTCAAGATCGACGGGCACTTTATTTCCGAAGCATTCGAGGTGCTTGATGGTCGTGCGGGTATCACCCGTGGTGAAATGGCTGAATTGGAATTCCTCTACATCGATGTCCTCGATCACAGCAAGCACGGGATTCCGAATCTCGAACGCATGATTGCGCAGTCACCGATATCGTTCGTCCAGGCGATTGCCCTCACATACGAGCGAAGTGACGAAGAAGAAGACCCGCCGGAATGGCTGGTCGAAGACCCAGAACAGCGAGCTTCAGTCAGAAGGGCAGCCTATCGCCTTCTCGATCGATTGGAAGTGATTCCCGGCAAAGACGAGAACGGTAAAATTGACGCGGTGGCACTATCAAAGTGGCTTGATGGGGTGCGGCGCCTTTGTCGCGAGTACGGCCGCGTCGAGGCTGGCGATCTTTGGCTCGGTCAACTCCTTGCCAAGGCGCCCAAGGACGAAGACGGCTTATGGCCGTGCAAAGCAGTCTGCGAGGCAATGGAGGAGGTAGCGTCCTCGGAGATCGGCAGAGGACTCGTCATCGGTGCTTGCAACTCTCGCGGCGTTCACTGGCGGGGCGAAGGGGGCCAGCAGGAGCGGGAGCTCGCCGCAAGATATCGTGCTTGGGCCGAGCAGCTCCACTTCGACTATCCTTACGTCGGTGGAATCCTCGAGGATATTGCCGTTACCTACGACCACGATGCCAACTGGCAAGATTCGAGAGCGAAGATCGCCAAGAGGCTTCGGAGTTAACACGGCACCACTGTCGGTGGTAGGATCGCTCAGTACTGTTCGCGTGCAACGGACAAGTTTTGCTCGGCTGCGACTCACCGACTGTTGGGGTGCTCGCGCGCGCTACTTCACGGATTGAACTTCTCGGGAAACACCGCCTCTCTCCGCAGTCAACTCCAGTGCATGTCCGCGGTCCACTTCTCCAGCGTCGGCCGCGACCCGGGCGTGGGCCCGGGCCGCTGTCGTTGAGAATCTTCGGATCGCCATCCACGACACACGCCGGCCCTCAAACATTGCTATCGTTTCCGGTCGGTTGCCTAGGCCGGATGCTCCAGCGCCACATCCTTGATCCAATCCGCCAGCGATAGACTGCTACCTCGTCAGCCGCGTCTCGTTTGGGACTGCCTTTCGGCTGTGTCCCAGCCGGACCACGACTCCCTCCTCTCTGTGTTTAATGGCACGGAAAGAAGGTTAAGAAGGACACACCATTCAAGGGGAACAGTTCAAGTGACCTAGGAGTCTGCGCTGCAGAACGCTTCTGGACGTGGACGGCGGGATCGCACGACCAAGTTTCCGTCCAAAGTGGCGGCAATTTGGTTGCGTGTCCCATGATGGGTGCGATTTTGGTGCGAATGTGGGGCTTTGTCCCACGACATTTTTCTACGGCGCAGACTCCTAGACCTATGGGAGCCTGAAACGTGTCGTTTGCAGCGAATATGGTATTTATGTTAGTTGAGTAAGTATTGCCGTTGTCGAAATGGAGGCGGTGCCAATGGGAAATCGAGCCATGAAGGACGGAGAGACTGGGTTTGCGAGCGGCCGGGACGCATTTCTTGCCGACCATATCGGCAGGAAACTGGCAGAGTTGCCGGATGGGACTGAGCCGGTTCCGGTTCGATTTGGCGCGGCCGGCGAGGAAACGGTCGAGATTCCCGTCCAAGCGCTACGGCTTCTGCGCGAGATTCTGGATCAGATGGCGCGTGGCAATACAGTTGCGTTGACACCGGTTCAGGCCGAGTTGACCACACGGCAAGCGGCCGATCTCCTGCAGGTTTCGAGGACGTTCCTGGTACGGTTGCTCGACGAGGGACGAATCCCATGCCGTAAGGTCGGCTCACATCGGCGTGTGCGGACCGAAGACATTCTCGCCTATCGTCGGGATACGGAGTCTCGTCGCCGAGATGCGCTGGACGAGTTGACTGCCCAGGATCAGAAACTCGGCTTGCAATAGCCGATGAACCGATTGACGGCGTTACTCGACGCCAACGTCCTGTATCCCGGTGGCCTTCGAGACTTTCTTCTGCGCCTGGCGGATCAATACTTGTACCAACCGCTTTGGAGCATCGCGATTCATGAAGAATGGATCGCCAACCTTCTCGCCGACCGGCCCGATCTCACAGTCGCCAGGCTGGAGCGCACCCGTTCGATCATGGACGAGCACTTTCCCGAGGCGGTCGTTTCCGGTTACGAAACTCTCATCGCGGAACTCGACCTCCCTGATGTCCACGACCGCCATGTTCTGGCGGCGGCGATCCACGGTTGTGCCAGCGTAATCGTGACCCTCAACCTGCGGGATTTTCCCGCGGACCGGCTGGCACCACATGGGCTGGAAGCACAACATCCCGATGACTTCATTGGCGGTCTTCTTGAATCTCAGCCCAAAGCCGTTCTTGCCGCCGTCCGCGGCCATCGTGCCGCATTGAGGAACCCTCCGCGGTCATCCATGGAACATCTAACCGCGCTCGAGAGACTGGGGCTCGCTCGAACGGCCTCAGTTCTTTGGAATCACAAGGATGTCATCTAGCGTTCAACCAGCGGACAGTGATGCACGCGTTTCCTGCGTCTTGGACGTCTACCCTGAGGATACGTTGGATTACCTTGAAGAGGTTGTCTCTGCGGGACGTCATTTCTCATATGCGATTCCCTACGTTGTCGGCCAAACGATCAAGAAGCAACTCTGCCTGATTCAGGTGATCGGGTACGAATACATCGATCGCGGGATCTGGGGTTCACTTTACGCTTGTATCGCCGATTCTGGGCGCAAAGTCACAACGGCTCAACGTCATCTGACCCTAACCAACTTCGTTCGGGTCTCGGACGTTTCCTACCGCCAGTTGATGGAAAACATCCCGGAGAAGTCTGTCGAACACCTTCTTCGCGACTTCGGGATTGATTTCCGAACGCTTCCGCCAAGAACGGGTCAACAGGTATGGCGTGCTCTCAAAGACCTCAGCGGACAGAGGGCTGAATTGGAGGGACTCGAGGCTCACACCCGCCAAATCAATCTCGATCCAGCCACGGAGCGGGCAGAAACGTTGGCCGCGGAGAAGGATGCCACTGGCCTTAGTCTAGAAATCGCCGGCAGTTATCAGCTTCTTAGAATTTCCGTGTTATCCTTAGTGTGAAGGGAACGGTGTCTCAGCCAAGACAAGGTGCTAGCAGTCCGACGCGCAATACCGCTGACAAACTGACGACCCATTTCCCGGGGCGGGGATTCGAATATCGGAAACTCGGGATCACCACCTTCCTCGGTCAACCAGACCTCCGCGAGCCGCGGCTCAAGAACCATGGCACGCGCCAAACTCACCATGTCGACAGCACCGCCAGCCACCGCATCCACCCCCTGCTCACGCCGTTCAAAGCCTCCCGTCAACATTAGCGGCACATCGGTTACCTCTTTGGCGCGTCTGGCAAACTCAAGAAAACAGGGTCCGTCGTTCGACGACCCCTCGGAGCTTGCCTTCGCTCCGGGGAAATAGGTCCCGCCGCTGATGTCGATTAGATCGACCGAGGTTCGATCGAGAAGGCGGACCACCTCCAAAGCATCAGCCTCTGTCAATCCGCCTTCCAGTTTGTCCGTCGAGTTGATCTTGATCCCGACGGGAAACGGCCGACCGACCGCACGGCGCACTTCGTCGATCACTTCGAGCACTATTCGGCATCGTGCCTCGATCGAACCGCCGTAACCGTCGTCCCGGCGGTTGAACAATGGCGACAGGAATTGACTGAGCAGAAATCCGTGCCCGGCGTGAACATGAACGCCGCCAAATCCTGCGTTCTTTGCATAGGCCGCGGTCCTTGCGTACATGCTAGGTAGTTCCTGAACGTCCTGGACTGACATTCCTGCACATTGAAGACCTTGGATATCCAGCGCCGACGGCCCTTTCGGCCGACTGATCGGCAGGTGCGAAAGAGCACCGGCATGACCGAGTTGCGGCCAAACATGAGCGCCCTCGATCGTGGCACGGCTGACCAGGGACTTCATCGCCTGCCGATCGGTGTGTGCTCCGAACACCAGATTTCCAGGCTTCTCCGGATAGCGAGGATCACCTTGAACCTCACCAATGATCGACACGGCGACTCCGCCTTCCGCCCATCTTTCGTAGAGTCGGATCTGAGCCTCGGTGGGATCACCTTCGCCGTTCCCAAGCGAATCCGACATGGCTGACTTTGCCAGTCGATTTTTCAGGATCGCGCCACAGGGAAGTTCCAGGGAGCTTCGAAGTACACTATTGGGTTTTGGGGGTTCACGCTCCAAGGTTCGTCCAATCGTCTCAGTTGCTCTTGTGTATCGAGGGCGGCAAATCAAGTCGCCTCGGCGGTCATCCTGCTCGCGGTTTCACGCGGCCGCGGGCTGCGCGACCACCGCTGCCGTGCGCGGCAGCATCAGGGCGGCGACAAGGACGCCCCCGGCCGCCACGGCCATCACCACGAACAGCGCGCCGAAGCCCCAGCTCGCGTGGACGCCGGCAACCACGGGCAAGGTGGAGGCCATGACCGAGAAGGTCACAATGTAGCGCAGGGAGAAGACGCGGCTGCGCCACTCGCTCTTGGTGATGCGGCCGATGAGCACGTCGTTGATGGGGATCTGTCCGAAGACGACGAGCATGAAGGCGACGGCGACCAACAGGGCGGCTACGCCGGTGAGCTGGTACATGAGCGCGAAGAAGAGCGCCTGCAGCCCGCCGACGAAGGCGAACACGGTGCGCACCGAGTGGCGGTCGACGAGATAACCCACCACGAGTTGGGCCATCGCCGCGATGGCGAACACCAGGAACGCGTAGCCACCCACGGCGGTGGCGGAGCCGGCGAGGTCGCCGAGGCGCTCGTCGAATATCTTCGGGAGCGCGAACGTCGTGCTCTGGAAGATCAGGCCGCCGATGGCGGTGGTGAACACGATGATGCAGAGGACGCGCACGAACGTGGGGCGCGCGATGGACGGTGTGTCGACGGCGGACTTCCCATCGCCGGCGTCGTCTCCGGGGCCGGCGGTCCCGCTCCCCTGGCGTCCCCACACCAGGACCCCGTAGACCATGCCGAGGGCAATGGAGATCGCACCGGGCAGGACAAAGGCGTTGCGCCAGCCGCCGGTGTCGATGAGATAGCCGGTGAGCAGCGCGGCAGCGGCGACCCCGAGGTTGCCGAACACGCCGTTGACGGCGATGGGGATCCCGGTCTTTTGCCGTCCCTGTATGACCATGGCGATGCCGACGGGGTGGTAGATGGCGGCGAACACGCCGACGGCCAGCAGTCCCAGCGCGATCTCGAACGGCGAGTCGGCCAGGGCAGTGAGGATCGAGCTCACGCCGATGCCGATGAAGAAGATGGTGATCATGCCGGGCCGGCTCCACTTGTCGCCGATCCACCCGGCCGCGACCGCGCCGACCCCGAAGGCCACGAACCCGGGCGTGGCGTAAGGGATCAGCGCCGCGTAGCTCATGTCCCACTCGTGGGCAAGGCGCAACGCGGCCACCGTCGCGAAGATCAGCATGAAGAGATGATCGAGGAAATGCGCGGCGGCGAGGAACGCGAGGTTCATCGGTCACCGCGCAGCATGGGCCGCATGACCTGCTCGGCGAAGGCGCGGATCATGCTGACCCGGGGCAGGCCGTCCACCGCGTAGGGACGGATGGTGATCTGGTCGATGCCATTGTCGAACATGCGCCGGGCCGTGTCGATGCACCGGGCGGGGGTGCCGGCCAGGGCGAACTCGGGCCCCACCTCGTCGGGCACGGAGTCGGCGTGGGCGGCGTTGGGGTTGAGATGCTGGTAGTTGTCGTAGCGGCCGGTCATCCTTTCCGCCGCAGCGGCGGCCGCGGGGCTCAGTCCCCAGAACGGCTTGAGAATGCTTCGGGCCACGTGCGGACGCACCGCGGCCACCGCCTTGGAACCGTCCCCGGCCACGGCGGCGGAGACGGAAAGAAACCGCTGGAACGGCTCGCCGTCCCGGCCCTCTTCCCGCCGTCCGTCGTCCACGCACTCGAGCATCCGCGCCAGCATGTCCCCTTCCATGGCCACCCGGGCCATGATCACCCCGTCGCCGATGCGGCCCGCCAGCCGCAGCATCTTCGGTCCGCTGGCAGCCACCGCGATGGGCGGGCACTTCTCCGGCGCGCCGAACATCAGCCGCATTTCCTCGGAACCCGCGGGCACGCGGTCGCCGCGGCACAAGGCGCGGATCTCGTCGACGGTCCGCTCCAGCCGGGCCAGGGTGGCCGGCTTCCTGCCCATGGTGTTGACCGAGGTGAAGCCGTTGCCGATGCCCAGGGTCAGCCGGCCGCCGGACAGCTCCTGCAGGGTCGCCGCCGCGCTGGCGGTGACCGCGGTCACCCGCGTAACGGGGTTCGTCACACCGGTTCCGAGGAGGATCCGGGAGGTGGCTTGGGCCGCGGCGCCCAGGAGCACGTACATCTCCCGCCAGATGAGCTGTGAATCGCCGAACCAGACCTGGTCGTAGCCCAGCTCTTCGGCCAGCGTGACCTCGCGCATCAGGGCGGGGACGTCGTAGTAGGGGTGGACCTCCAGGCCGAAGGAAACTTTGGACATGGGTGGCCTCCTTGCGGCCTTCGACTTCGCTTCGCTCAGGACGAACGGGGACAAGGGTTTCCTCAAAGGCTGTAGAGCCGCCTGGGGTTGTCGCTCAGGATCTTGTCGCCCACGCCCTCGGCGAGCACGCCCTCCTTGGCCAGTTTGGCGATGGCCTCCATGTCGTTGGAGTAGTCCGCGTGGCCGTAGTCGGTGCCGACGATGATGTTGTCCTCGCCGGCGTGCTCGATGACGTACGGCAGGTCGTCGGTGGTCTGGCAGGCCACGTAGATGCGGTTGTCCTTCAACAGGTTGCGGTCCTCCAACTCGCGCGGCGCGCCGCGCACCGCCGCAAACGGGCTGTCGGCGTGTTTCCGCCGGAAGGCCAGCTCGGCGGTGGTGCGGATCTGAAGGTCGTTGAGCGCGTAGGGGACCCACTGGGAGGTGGTCTCCACGAAGCACCAGCGGAGCTTCGGGAACCGGTCGGGGACGCCCTTGTAGACGAGGTTGTTGAACGCCCCCACGGCCGGCAGCTTGAAGCGCGAGAAGACGTCCTGGGCGAACAGGTCGTAGTGGTCGAGGTTGCCGCCGCCGGCGTGGATGCACACCGGCATGTCGAGGTCGCTGGCCTCCTGGTAGATGGGGAAGAAGGTGTCGTCGGAGAGCAGCCGCTCCCCTTCGAAGCCGTGCATGAAGACCCCGCAGGCGCCGTTGGCCTTGCCGAAGCGGATCTCCTCGATGCAGCGGTCCAGGGACCGCACCGGCGCCAGCACCACCCAGCGGATGCGGCCGCCTCCCTGCTTCCAGATCTCCGCGAGCCAGCGGTTGTAGCCCCGGCAGAGCGCCCGCTCCACGTCGGCCCGGGCGGTCAGGGGCCGCAGGAACAGCGTCGGATAGATCACCTGGACGTCCACCGACAGCTCGTCCATGTGGGCGATGCGCGCCGACACGTCAGCCAGCTCGCGGGACTCGGCGGTGGTGTTGAGGCCGATGTTGGTGTTGGGCACCACCCGCTCGTCGATGCGCCAGTAGCGCAGGCCGCTGCGCTGGGAGACCAGCAGGTCCGGCGCGAAACGCTTGTCCTCCTCTTCCATGAACTCCCAGGTCTGCTCGTTCTCGATCACATGGGCGTCGGCGTCGATGAACATGGACATGTCGTTCCCTCCGATCGATTCATGGCCCCGTGCCGCCTCCCCACCCCTGGATTCCCGCTTTCGCGGGGATGACGTCGAGGTGGAAGCGGGAAGGACACAGAGGTGAATGCGCGTTGCTTGCCTTCCGCGTGCAGGTTACGGCCTGCGGTGCCATTCTCGCCCAAGTAGCGGCGACACTTCAACCCGTAGAACTGTCCAACGCGGCATGATGCTGAAGGAGGGAGGTGAATCCAAGGCGAAGTGATGCTGAAGCCGGCGTGTCGTAGAACATGGAGGGATGATTGTGACACTACAGACGCGGCGGCTACGCAGCATTGAGCAGGTTCGGGCCTTCGTGGAAGGCAACGAGGCTGTGGACTACGGACACCGGGATCGGGAGAGCGCCTACGGCTTTGTCGGCGAACTGCTTGGCCGGCTCCGCTACAGGACGTTGGGCAAGCGCGACAAGGGCATCGTGCGCCGCTTTCTGGCCAAGGCGACCGGGATTTCGGCGGTGCAGATCGACCGCCTGATCCGGCAATGGCGGGAGAGCGGCAGGATCGAGGATCGGCGCGGGGGCAACCGCGGTCGGCCGTTCGAGCGCCGGTACACGGGAGTGGACATCCGGCTATTGGCGGAGGTGGACGAGGCGTTCGGGCAGATGTCGGGGCTGGCCACTTGCGAGTTGCTGCGCCGGCAGCACGAGGTGTTCGGGGACGAGCGTTTCGAGCGGCTGGCGGGCATCTCGAACAGCCACGTCTACAACCTCCGGGCGTCGAAAACGTACGTGACCAAGCGCACGGTGTGGACGAAGACGCGTGCGGCGACGGTGGGCATCGCGCTGCGCCAGGCGCCGGACCCGCAGGGGAAGCCGGGGCACCTGCGCGTGGACACGGTCCACCAGGGCGACCGGAACGGCGTGAAGGGCCTGTACTTGGTCAACCTCGTTGACGAGGTCACGCAGTACGAATACGTGGGGGCTGTACGGGGCATCTCGGAGAGGTTCCTGGTACCGCTGCTTGAAGCCGTGCTGTCGCTGTTCCCGTTCACGGTGGCCGCATTCCACGCGGACAACGGGTCCGAGTACATCAACCACCGCGTAGCGGCGCTGCTGAACAAGCTGCACATCCGGAAGTTCACCAAGTCGCGGGCGCGGCACTCGAACGACAACGCGCTGGTGGAGGGTAAGAACGCACACATCGTGCGCAAGTGGTTCGGCCACGACCACATCCCGCAGCGCTTCGCCGGGATCGTCAACGAGTTCGCGCTGCGCGAACTGTCGCCGTTCCTGAACTTCCACCGCCCGTGCCTGTTCGCCGCCGAGTACCGCGACCACGGCAAGGTGCGCCGCAAGTACCGGCGGGAGGACGTGAGCACGCCCTACGAGAAGCTGAAGTCCCTCCCGGACGCAAAGAGCCACCTCAAGGACAACACCAGCTTCGACGAACTGGACCGGATCGCCTACGCCATGAGCGACCTCGACGCCGTCCGGCGAGTCAACGACGCCCGCCGGGACCTGTTCCGCGCCATCGACCTCGCTCCGCCCCATGCCGCCTGATGACGCGTTCGTGGCCGATTGCCTGCCGCCGGACCGAGGCGTTTGTGCTGCCCCTCTACCGTGTGACCATCGAGTCGACACCGGCCGCCTCGTATAAACCGTGACTCCAAGGTATGGGGGGAAGTCTTTGCAAGACCCTCGGAACCGGGTCGGCGCACCTCACCACCCCCCACGCGGGGGCGCTACCGCGCTACACCGATTGACAGAAAAGCCGACAACAGCCAACATACCGCCTCAACCCAAAACACGCTGCTGACTAGACCCGCTCGCTAGTCCTCCTTCAACATCATGTTCTCATTGGACAACGCTCCCGGCGGCTCTCGCGCGCCGCGGTTTCATCTGGTAGAGATTCGACACGTCGGCCCGGCTCCGCTTGCGGCCTCCCACCGCGGGAGCGGCGGGCGCCGGACAGGACACCAGGAGGCAAACCCATGACAGAGGACGGCTACGCTCGCCCGGAGCTGCTGGTGGAGACGGACTGGCTGGAGCAGCACCTCGATGACCCGGACATTCGCATCGTGGACTGCGACCCCTTCGACGTCTACCGTCGCGCCCACATCAAGGGCGCCGTGGGCATACGCGTGCACCACTACATCAAGCAGCCGGGGTACGACACGGACAACCGGAAGTATCCTCTGGTGGCGCCGCCGGACACGGCCAGGGAAGTGATGGAGAGCCTGGGCATCGGCGAGGGCACGCGGGTGGTGGCCTACGACAGCAACGGCTCTTTGTGGGCCGCCCGGCTGTGGTGGGTGCTGAACTACTACGGCCATACCGAGGTCACCGTGCTCAACGGCGGCTGGAAGAAGTGGTTCGACGAGGGGCGGCCCATGACCCTGGAGGTGCCGAAGCCCCAGGGCGCGGTCTTCAACCCCAAGGCCAACCCGGACCTCGTGTGCACCCTGGACTACGGGACGGCCAACGTCGACAATCCGGACGTGGTGTACCTGGACGTGCGGTCCGACGGCGAGTGGACGGGCGCCAACGACCGCGGCAACAAGCGGGCGGGCCGCATACCGGGCGCGGTGCACCTGGAGTGGCTCAACTTCCTCCAGGACAACCCCTACAAGACCCTGAAGGAGGCCGGGGAGCTGCGCGGCCTGCTGGAGCGGGCGGGGGTTCCGCCCGGCAAGGAAGTGGTCGCCTATTGACAGGGCGGCATCCGTGCGGCGCACGGAGTCTTCGTCCTGACACTGCTGGGCTACGAGCGGGCGCGCAACTACGACGGCTCCATGGGCGAGTGGGCCAACCGCGACGACACGCCGCTCGTGCTGGAGTGAGCCTCACGCCTCACCACAGGTCGTCATGGGCCCCGAGTCTCTTGCCCTGACAGCGGCGGTGGCCTGGGGCTCCGAAGCGATCCTGGTGCGCCGGGGTTCGCGCTACGCCAGCGTGGCGCTGGCCGCGCTCATGGGGTTCGTGCTGAGCACGGCGGCGCTGTGGGGCGCCATCTGGGTCTTCTTCCCCCTGGGCCTGCTGTACACCAAGGGAACCTGGTACTTCATCATCAGCGGCCTGATCCAACCCGCCATCGTCCGTTTTCTCCACTACACCGGCATCGTCCGCCTGGGGGCCTCCCGCGCCGGCCCGGTGCGCAGCGTCACGCCGCTCTTCGCCATCGCCCTGGCGTTCACGTTCCTGGGAGAACGGCCCGACGCCGGGGTCTATCTGGGTTCGCTCCTGAGCGTCGTCGGGGTCTGGCTCACCTCGAGCCGGCGGGAGGGCGAGAGCGAGTGGAAGGCGATTCACCTGGCGTACCCGCTGGGCGCGGCCTTCCTTACGGCCATCTCCCAGAACTTCCGCAAGACCGGGTTGCGGATCATGCCCAACCCGTTCGTCGCCACCGCCGTCACCATCACCACCTCCCTGGTCGTCTTCTCGCTCAGCCTGGCGGCCACGGGCCAGTTGCGCGCCACCTTCCAGGGGGACCGGAAGTGCCTGCCGTTCTACGGCGCCGCGGCCGTCGTGTCGGCCACCGCTCAACTGCTGGGCTACATCGCCCTGAGCGAGGGGGACGTGTCGGTGGTGGTGCCGCTGATCAACACCAACCCGCTCTTCATCGTGTTCTTCAGCGCGCTGTTCCTGCGGGACCTGGAGACCGTCAACGCCCGGGTGGCGGCCGGGGCAGTCCTGATCGTCACCGGGATCGTGCTCATCACCTGGCGGTGAGACCGCGGCGGCGGTAGTTGAAGCCGCTATTCGTGTCTTGTATCTACGTCCCATGCGCCGGATCCGGCTGGTCGGGGCCGGCAAATGACCGATTCGAAGCGACGCCCATGACCCAGGCAGGAAGGGACATCATCGTACGCAGGACGCCGGATCTCCGGCTGGCGGAGGAATGGGCCCTGGTGCTGGAAGCGGAGGGCCTGCGCCCGCGTCTGGTGCACACTTCCGGGGGTTGGGTCCTCTCGGTGCCCTCGCAACACCTGGAGCGGGCGGTGACGGAGCTCTGGGACTACGAGAGCGAGACCCGTGCCGCCGCTCCAGAAGAGGAGGTGTGGACCGGCGAGGCGCCTCTTTACACGGGCGCGGCGGTTGCCGCGGGCCTGCTGGCGTTCTACGTCTTCGCCGCCTGGACCCACGGGACGGTGCGCTGGGTCGCCCACGGCGGAGCCTCCGCCGAGCTCATCCTCGGCGGCGAGCTGTGGCGCACGATCACCGCCCTCACCCTGCATGCCGATCTGCCCCACGTGGGCTCCAACGCCGTGGCCATGCTGTTCTTCCTGACCGCGGTGTGCCGTTCCGAGGGGCCGGGGGTCGGGGCCGCGCTGGTGCTGGGCGCGGGCGCGCTGGGGAACCTCTGCAATGCCTGGTTCTACGGCTTCGACCACATTTCGGTCGGCGCCTCCACCGCGGTCTTCGGCGCGCTCGGCGTGCTGGGCGGGACACAGGTAGCGCGGCGGCGGCGCATCGGCGTCCGGGGACGGCGCGCCTGGGTGCCGCTGGCCGCCGGACTGGCGATCCTCGCCATGCTCGGCACCGGGGGCCAGCGGACGGACCTGTGGGCGCATTTCTGGGGGTTTGCCGCGGGCGGAGCCGTGGGCGGCTTGCGGGCGGCCACCGCGGACCGGCCGGACGATGCCCCCATGCAGCTCAAGATCGGCGTTCTGGCTGCCGCGGCCGTGTTGTTGTGTTGGGTCCTCGCCCTCGGGTGAGGCAACCCGGGAGCGGTTACGGGAAGGTCGCCGCCGGCGACCGGTGCTCCACCATGAGTCAGCGGTCCTGGACCACCTTGATGCCGGCCCGCGCCAGCGCCTCGGCCACGGCCTGATGGCGGATGCCGGACTGGAACCACACCGCGGCGGGTTTCGCGGCCAGCATGTCGTCGAGATGCGGTTCGATGTCTTGGGGGCGCCGGAACACGTTCACCAGGTCCACCGCGCCGGGGATGTCCGCCAGCCGGCGGTACACCGGCCTACCGAGAATCTCCGTCACCTGCGGGTAGTACACGGGCACGGGGATCACGTCGAAGCCCGCCCGGTCCATGTACCGCGGCACGTAGAACGCCGGCTGGGAGGCCTGCTCCTCGGTCTTGATACCGAGGACGGCGATCCGGCGGACCGAGGCGATCAGGTCCTGAATGTCGTCGTCCCGTTCCAGGAGGTTGGCGCGGTGGTCCATTAGGGTCAACGTAGCAATCGGGGAGCGGTTGTAGAAGAGGGCCGCGCACGCGGCGGACGGTGTTCTTTCTGGACCCCCGGGAGTGGTGGGGAGGTCCGCGCGGCGGGAGGCGCCTTGACAAGGAATCCCGATGGTTGCAACCTGCCGCAGAGTTCTCCAGGCGTGTCCGCAAAGAAAGGAACCATCATGGGTCTGCTGGATCAGAAAGTCGTCATCGTCACCGGAGGGGGCAACGGCATCGGCCGGGCCTATTGCTTGGGGATCGCGCGTGAGGGTGGCATTCCCGTGGCGGCGGATATCGACGGGGATGCCGCCGAGTCGGTGGCCCGGGAGGTTGCTCGAGAAGGCGGCCAGGCCCTCGGGGTGCAGACGGACGTGGCGGACTTCCCGAGCTGCCAGGCCATGGCCGAGGCCACCCTGGAAGCGTTCGGAAGGATCGACGGGCTCGTGAACAACGCCGCGGTCTTCTTGAGCGTGCCGGTAACGCGCTCCGGGTTTCAGGACATCGCCGAAGACGAGTGGGACCGGGTGATGGCCGTGAACGTCAAGGGGCTGTGGCTGAGCAGCCGCGCGGTGGCGCCGGCCATGCAGGAGCGCCGGCAGGGAAGCATCGTGAACATCGCCTCCAACATGGCCTACAACGGCGGCGGCGGCATGATGCACTACGTGGTGTCGAAGGCGGCGGTGGTGGGCTTCAGCCGCGTCCTCGCCCGTGAGCTGGGACCCGACAACATCCGCGTGAACACGTTGGCGCCGGGCTCCACCGCCAGCGAGCCAGAGCCCACCGAGGCCGCTCTCCAGGACTACGAGCGATCCGCGGCCAAACGCCTGCTGCAGCGCATCGAAAAGCCCGACGACGTGGTGGGGACGGCGCTGTATCTCCTTTCCGATCTGAGCGCCTTCGTCACCGGCCAGTCCATTCTCGTGAACGGCGGCGCCAACCTGCACTGACGTGTTGTCGAGGGTCTGTCAACCGGTCCGGCGGTTGACAAACGATGCCCGTTGGTCGAATTAAAACAGTGGAACCCCCACCGCCCGGCCATGAGCGTCGGGTGTTGTGGCCGGGATGTCCCGGCCGCGTATCGTATCAAGGAGTCGCGCCATGTCCAGTCAAGAGACACTCCCCGTCATCGATGCGGATGCCCATGTGATCGAAACCGAACACACGTGGGACTATCTGGAACCGTCGGAGCAGAAGTTCCGGCCCACGCTGTTCTCGTCGCCCCAGGAGCCTACACTCCAGTACTGGGTCATCGACGAGAAGATCCGCGGGTTCCGCTTCCCCACCTACAGCGAACAGCAACTGAGGGACCTGTCGGACCAGTTCGGGCGGAACGTCGAGTCGCCCCAGGCGGCCCGGGAGCTGGACGACGTGCAGCTCAGGCTCGACCACATGGAAAAGCTGGGAGTCGACGTCCAGGTGCTCCACAACACCTTCTGGATCGAGCAGATCACCACCCGGCCGGACGTGGAGGCGGCGTTGTGCCGGAGCTGGAACCGGTGGCTGGGCGACATCTACCGGCAGAGCGAAGGCCGGCTGCGGTGGTCCTGCGTGGTGCCGGTGCTGGCGCTGGACGAGGCCGCGGCGCAGATCAGGCAGGCCAAGGAGGACGGCGCGGTGGCCGTGTGCATGCGGCCCCTGGAGGGGGACCGGGACATGTGCGACCCGTACTTCTACCCCATCTACCAGCAGGCCAGTGACCTGGACCTGGCCATCGCGGTACACATCGCCAACGGCAACCCCGCCAACTGCGACACCTACCGCCCCACCACGGCGGGCCGCTTCGCCATGTTCCGGGCGCCCACGGTCACCTCGTGCCTGGGACTCATCATGAGCGAGATTCCCCAGGTCTTCCCGGATCTCCGCTGGAGCTTCATCGAAGCCTCCTCCCAATGGGTCCCGTGGATCTACCTGGAGAGCGAGAACCGTTATCAGGCGGCCAGGCGCGAGTTCCCGAAGGACCTCTTCGCCGAGTACGGCATCTACGTCACCTGCCAGACCAACGACGACATCCCCTACGTGCTCAAGTACTCGGGCGAGGGCAACCTGGTCATCGGCACCGACTACGGCCACACCGATCCGTCCAGCGAGATGGACGCCATTCTGGACCTGAAGAAGATGGACGACATCAGCCAGGAGCGGAAGGACAACATCCTGTACCACAATCCCAAGGCGCTCTACGCTCTCTAGAACCGGGCATGGCCACCAGACGGCGCTACAACGCGGCGATACAACGGGTGAAGGGCATGCTCGAGGTGGCCTCGGGCCTCTACGAGACCTCCCTCTCCCACCAGACCCGCCGGGCGGCGGAAGGCGTGCTCCAGACCGACGCCCGGCTCGGGTACTACCTGCAGTTGTCGCTGCTGCCGCGGGGCGGCCAGGTCGACTGTGTGTCCCTTTCCTTCGGCGCCGACAGCTTCCGAGAGCTCAAGATGCTCGCCGACGGCAAGATTTCCATGGCCTGGATCAACCCGTCCGCATCGGTCACCCTCGCCTACAGGGGGAAAGGGCCGCTGGAGGGCCGCATGCCCCTGCGCACCATCGCGGTGTTCCCGTCCTGGGACGTCATGGGCTTCGCGGTCCACGAGTCCACCGGCATCACCTCGCTGCAACAGATCGCCAAGGACCGAATCCCGCTGAACCTCTCCACCGGCCCCACCGGCAAGCGCAGCCTGGTGGACACGCCGGTGGCGTTTACCGTGGCGTCCATCCTCGGGGCCGCCGGCATGACGATCGCCGGCATCCGCAAGTGGGGCGGCCGGATCCAATCGGTCACACGGCCAAGCCATCCGGACCGGCGGGAGGCCATCGAGAAGGGAACGGTGAACGCGGTCTTCGACGAGGGGATCAAGAGTTGGGGCCAGACCGCGGTGGACAGTGGCTTCCGCTACCTGCCCATCGACGGGCCGGTGCTGCGGCGGCTCAAGGCACTGGGGTATCGCGGCGCCATCCTGCCCAGAACCCACTTCAAGGGCATGACCGAGGACCTTCCCACCGTCGACTTCAGCGGCTGGCCCATGGTGGTGCGCAAGGACATGCCCAACGACGTGGCGTACGCTCTCTGCGAAGCCATCGAGTTGCGGAAGAAGACTATCCCCACCGACAACTTCAAGCCCCTCGACATCGCGCAGCTCTGCGCCAACGACGAGGAGGCGCCCTACGACGTCCCCCTTCATCCGGGCGCCAGGCGCTTCTACCGGGAACGCGGGTACCTCGCATGAGCGACGGGCGGACCCCCGTGTTCTCCGTGCCGCCGGGAACCTCGCCCTCAGCGCCCCGCCCGGGGGCGGGCGTCCGCTCCTGAGATGGCAATGCACCTCCCGCGTAGCCTCATCGTGCTCTTCTCCGCCGCGGTCGTGGTCATCACGTCCATCAGCATGAACGCGTTCAGCCTGTTCCTGACGCCCATCGAGGACACCTTCGGCTGGTCCCGCGCCACGGCGACGATTCCCTACGTCTTCGCCATGCTGGGCTGGGGCATCGGCGGGGTGTTGTTCGGCAAGAAGGCCGACGACCTCGGCACCCGTCCGGTGATCCTGGGCGGGATTCTCCTCATGGCCGCCGGTTTCTTCGGCATGGGGCTGTCGCAAAACCTGTGGCAGCTATGCCTGACCTTCGGGATCATGACCGGCATGGCCAAGGGCGCCTGCGGGCTGGTGATCATCTCGCTGCTGGTGGCAAAGCACTACGACGCCAACCGCCGCGGTTTCGTGGTGAGCATCGTCCAGACGGCGTCGCCCCTGAGCCCGTTCTTCCTGGCGCCGCTGCTGTACTTCCTCATCGGCAGCTACAACTGGCGGGTGGCCGCCATCGCGTGCGGGGTGCTGCTCCTGGTGGTGGCGTTTCCGTTCGGGTGGATCGGCGCCCGCGATCCGGCGCCCTCCTCCGCCAGCCGGCGCGAGGCCGCGACCTGGGGAAGCTGCCTCCCCTACCTGCGGGACCGCACCATGCTGCTGCTGTTCGCGGCGCGGTTCTCCTGCGGCGTGGCGCTGTTCCAGAGCGTGCATCTGGTGGGCATCGCACTGAGCAAGGACTTCGACCCGGCCACCGGAGCCATCGCCGTGTCCGTCTTCGGCATCGCCGCCGCCGTCTCCGCCCTCAGCTTCGGCTGGCTGTCCGACCGCTACGGCCGCTCCCAGATGCTGGCCCTCTCCTACCTTTTCCGCGGCTTCGGCACCCTGGCCATGTCCTTCGACTTCTCGAACCCTTTGGCCTTCTACATCGTGGTGGCGCTGGCCATGGGGCCGACCTTCGGCACCATCGCGATTCAGAACGTCATGTTCTTCGAGATGGTGGGGCCGCGGCTCGCGGGTCTGATCATGGGCCTGAGCTTCATCGTCCACCAGGTGGGCTCCGCCGGAGGACCCTTCCTGGCGGGCGTCTACTTCGACGTCTACGGCACCTACGACGGCTTCATGCAGATCATGAGCCTGATCCTGCTCTCGTCGGCCGTGATGATCTACATCGCCATCCGTTCGCCCGACGCCCCGCTCCCCGAGCCCGCGCGGCCCTGACTCTTTGCAAGGTCCGCCATGGTCTCCCCTTCGGGTACGGAAATGCGCCGACGCCCGTATCGTCATTCCCGCGAAAGCGGGAATTCAGGTGGGGTGGAGCGGCGGAAGTATGGCCGTGGCGTCCCCTCCAACCCTGGATTCCCGCTTTCGCGGGAATGACGGAGAGGGAACCGGAAATGGCGATTCGGGGCCTCAAGCCGTCAAGCGTAGTCTTGCGTGAGCAACTCTCCTTGACCCGGCCGAGAATCTCGTCGGGGCTGAGGCTTCGGGACCCCGGCGCCGGTTCATGAGCCCCGACCGCCTGCCCAACTTCTGCGCAGTTGCCTAGATTCTGGATAGCGGAACACGCTTCCGGATCGCGCGAGCCGGTACTCCCCTCTTCTCAACCAAGTCCCCTGTTTACGGCCGTTCGAGCGCCCGGCGCGCGGCAATTCGGCACTTGGCACGCGTGTTGCCACATCCCCTTGCAGAAATTCACACACGAGGGAGGACCCCATGCGAAAGTCTCTGAACAAACCCGCATTTCGACTCTTGTACCGGCTCTTGCCGGTGCTGGCCGCCGCGGCCCTGCTCGCGAGCCACGCGGCCCAGGCCGCCGACACCATCAAGGTCGGCGTGCTGCATTCGCTGTCCGGCACCATGGCCATCAGCGAGACCACGCTGAAGGACACCGTGTTGATGATGGTGGACGACCTCAACAAGAAGGGCGGCCTTCTGGGCAAGAAGGTGGAGGCGGTGGTGGTGGATCCGGCCTCCAACTGGCCGCTGTTCGCGGAAAAGGCGCGCGAACTGCTGTCCAAGCACAAGGTGGACGTGGTGTTCGGCTGCTGGACCTCGGTGTCGCGGAAGTCGGTGCTTCCGGTCTTCGAGGAGTTGAACGGGTTGCTGTTCTACCCCGTCCAGTACGAGGGCGAGGAAAGCTCCAGGAACGTCTTCTACACCGGCGCGGCGCCAAACCAGCAAGCCATTCCGGCGGTGGAGTACCTCATGAGCGAGGACGGCGGCAGCGTCGAGCGCTGGGTCCTGGCGGGCACCGACTACGTCTACCCGCGCACCACCAACAAGATCCTGGAGGCCTTTCTGACGTCCAAGGGCGTCGCGTCCGAAGACATCATGATCAACTACACGCCCTTCGGTCACTCGGACTGGCAGACCATCGTGGCGGACATCAAGAAGTTCGCCTCCGCCGGCAAGAAGACCGCGGTGGTCTCGACCATCAACGGCGACGCCAACGTGCCGTTCTACAAGGAGCTGGCCAACCAAGGCATCAACGCGGACGACACTCCGGTGGTGGCCTTCTCCGTGGGCGAGGAGGAGCTGGCCGGCATCGACACCAGCAACCTGGTGGGCCATCTCGCGGCGTGGAACTACTTCCAGTCCGTGGACTCGCCCGAGAACGAGGCCTTCATCGAGACGTGGCACGCCTACATCAAGGACACCAAGCGGGTCACCAACGATCCCATGGAAGCCACTGCCATCGGCTTCAACATGTGGACCCAGGCCGTGAAGCAGGCAGGCACGGCGAACGTGGACGCGGTCCGGCAGGCCATGTACGGCCAGGCGGTCATGTCCCCGAGCGGGTTCGACATCGTCATGAACACCAACCACCACCTCTCGAAGCCCGTGATGATCGGGGAGATCCAGCCCGACGGACAGTTCGAGGTCGTGTGGGAGACCGAGGGTCCCATCAAGGCCGACGCCTGGAGCCCGTACATTCCGGAGAGCGCCAAGCTCACCGCCGACTGGGCCTACCCCTGGGTCTGCGGCAACTGCGAGAACCCGAAGTTCACCAACTGACGGCTGCCGTCAATTCACTCGATGACGTCGGGCCCGCCGCCACGTGGCGGGCCCGGACCGTCAACGGATCCCATCCATGGACATTGACCCAAAGGGGCGGCGACCCCTCCTCGTCCTTCTCGTGCTTGCGTGCCTGAGTCCCGCGCTTTCGGCCGGCGTGCGAGCGGCGCAGATAACCGACGTGGCGGCGGAGCTCAAGACCGGCGGTTTCAAGCAGAAGGCCGACGTCGTGGGGAGGCTGGCCAACCTCGGCGACCCCAAGGTCATCCCTTTGCTGGAAGCCCTGCGGGACGGACGGCTGTACCACCGCAAGGCCGACGGCAGGCTGGTGATCACCGAGAAGGCCGGCAAGGGCTACCGCCTGACCGACCCCCTGACCGGAGAGCTGTTGGGGGGCGCGAAGCGGCACGCGGTCAAGAAGGTCAGGGTCAATAACCGTGTTCGCGGCGCCATCAAGGCGGCGCTGAGCCAGCTCGATCTCTTCAGCGCCGATCCCGACCGGCGGCTGGCTGCCGCCCAGTCGGCCTTGAGCCATGGCTCCGGGCGCATGATCGGGCTGCTTGAAAACGCGCTTTCGGCGGAGACCGACGCTGCCGTGCGCGAATCCATGGAGTTCGCGCTGCTGGGCGCACGCCTCAAGGCTGGCTCCACGGCGGAACGGCTAGCCGCCGTCGCGGCGCTGTCCGGCTCCACGGCTGCCGACGTGCGCTCGCTGCTGGGCGCCACTGCCAACGACCCGAAACAGGACGAAACCGTGCGCAAGGCCGCGGCCACGGCCATCCAGCGCATCGAGGACACGCTCTTCTTCCTGGGCCTCGGCCTCAACGTGTTCCAGGGCATCAGCCTGGGGTCGGTGTTGCTGCTGGCGGCCCTCGGGCTCGCCATCACCTTCGGGGTCATGGGGGTCATCAACATGGCCCACGGCGAGATGATCATGCTCGGCGCCTATTCGACGTTCGTGGTGCAGGAGCTGTTTCGCGCGTTCCTCCCCGCGGGGCTGTTCGACTGGTACCTGGCCGTGGCGATTCCCGCCGCGTTCCTGGCGGCGGGAATCGTCGGCGTGGTGCTCGAGAAGGGCGTGATCCGCTGGCTCTACGGCCGGCCGCTGGAAACGCTGCTGGCCACGTGGGGCATCAGCCTGATCCTTCAGCAACTGGTGCGCTCGATCTTCGGCGCGCCCAACAAGGAAGTGGCCAATCCCTCGTGGATGAGCGGCGGGCTGGAGGTCGCGGGCGGGTTCGTGCTGACCTACAACCGCCTCTACCTGATCGTCTTCTGCTTCCTGGTGCTGGGCGCCATGGCGCTGCTGCTGCGTTATACGGGCTTCGGCCTGAGCGTCCGCGCGGTCACCCAGAACCGCCCCATGGCCTCCACCATGGGCATCCCCACGGCCCGGGTGGACTCGCTCACTTTCGGCCTCGGCTCGGGCCTCGCGGGCATGGCGGGCGTGGCCCTGAGCCAAATAGGCAACGTCAGCCCGAACCCGGGTCAGCTCTATATCGTCGATTCGTTCATGGTCGTGGTCTTCGGCGGCGTCGGCAACCTCGCGGGCACGCTGGTGGGCGCCATGACCCTGGGCGTCGTCAACAAGTTTCTCGAACCCGTAGCGGGTGCGGTGCTGGGGAAGGTGGTGGTGATGGTCGCCATCATCCTGTTCATCCAACGCCGTCCCCAGGGACTGTTCGCACTGCGCGGACGCGCGGCGGAAACGTGAGCCCTGCCATGAACCTGTCGACTTCGGAGCGCCAACGCCGCATCGCGCTCGTCATCGCCGGCCTCACGCTGATGGTGGGCTTGCCCGCGCTGAACCTGGGCGTGGAGCCGGGCTCGCTGCTTCATGTCCCGGATCACTGGGTGCCTCTGCTCGGCAAGTACATCTGCTACGCGATCCTGGCCCTGAGCCTCGACCTGGTGTGGGGCTACGTGGGCGTCCTCAGCCTGGGCCACGGCGCGTTCTTCGCGCTGGGAGGTTACGCCTTCGGCATGTACCTCATGCGCTCCATCGGCGAACGCGGGGTCTACGGCCATGCCGAGCTGCCCGACTTCATGGTCTTTCTCAACTGGAGCGAGTTGCCGTGGTACTGGTGGGGTTTCGACCACCTTGCCTTCGCCCTCATCATGGCGCTGCTGGTGCCGGGCGTGCTCGCCTTCGTCTTCGGCTGGTTCGCCTTCCGGTCCCGCATCACCGGCGTCTACCTGTCCATCATGACCCAGGCTCTGACCTTCGCGCTCATGCTGGCGTTCTTCCGCAACGAGATGGGATTCGGCGGCAACAACGGCCTTACCGACTTCAAGGACGTGCTCGGCTTCCCGCTTCAGGCGCCGGAAACCCGCATCGGGCTTTACCTGGCATCGGTCCTGGCGCTGGGCGGGAGCTACCTGCTGTGCCGGTTCATCACCCGCTCCAAGCTCGGGCTGCTGCTCCCGGCCATCCGTGACGCGGAGGCACGGGTGCGCTTCCTCGGCTATTCGGTCACTTACGCCAAGCTCTTCGTCTTCTCCGTATCCGGCGTGCTGGCGGGGCTGGCCGGCGCCCTGTACGTGCCGCAGGTGGGCATCATCAACCCGAGCGAGTTCTCCCCCGCCCACTCCATCGAGATCGCCGTGTGGGTGGCCGTGGGCGGACGCGGCTATCTCACCGGAGCCATCGTCGGAGCACTGGCGGTGAACGCGGCCAAGACCTGGTTTACCGGCGTGGCGCCCGAGTTCTGGTTGTTCTTCCTGGGCGCCCTGTTCGTGCTGATCACGCTGTTGCTGCCTCAAGGATTGGTGGGGCTGCTGCGGCGAGACAACGCGGAGGAGGAGGACGCGGCCGAGAGTCCGGAGGCCGAACATGCCTGATCTCGCCATGGCACGGCCGACGGCGGCCGCCACCGGCAGGGCCGGCCGGCCGCGCGCGCTCCTCTACCTGGACAACGTCACCGTCAGCTTCGACGGATTCAAGGCGCTGGACGGCCTCTCGCTCATCGTCGACGAAGGCGAGCTGCGCACCGTCATCGGCCCCAACGGGGCGGGCAAAACCACGTTGCTGGACGTCGTCACCGGGAAATCCAAACCGGACAACGGGATTGTCTTCTTCAAGGACACCCATGATCTCACCCGGCTCGACGAAGCCACCATCGCCAACCTCGGAATCGGGCGCAAGTTCCAGAAGCCCACGGTCTTCGACAACCTGACCGTGGCCGAAAACCTGGAGCTCGCCCGCAAGGCCCGTCGCGGCATCCTGCCCATGCTGCTCGCGCCGGCGGTGACGCCGCCGTCGGAGTTGATGGAAGCTGCGATGGAAACCATCGGGCTGGCCGGGCGCCGCGAAACCGTGGCCGGGAACCTCAGCCACGGACAGAAACAGTGGCTCGAGATCGGCATGCTGCTGGTCCAGGACCAGGAGCTGCTGCTCCTGGACGAACCCGTGGCCGGCATGACCGACAGCGAACGGGAGCAGACCGCCGCGCTCATCCGCGGCATCGCCGGCGAGCGCACCGTCGTGGTGGTGGAGCACGACATGCAGTTCGTGCGCTCGCTGGAGGGCCGCATCACCGTGCTGCACGAAGGACGCATGCTCATGGAAGGTTCCATGGACGCCGTGGAGAGCAACGCCACGGTGGCGGACGTGTACCTGGGTCGCTGACCCGCCCGCGGTGACGGAAGATTCCCATGCTCCAGGTTGACGACATCCACCTCCAATACGGCGCCAGCCGCGTGCTGCGCGGCGTGACCCTCTCCGTGGACAAGGGCCAGGTGACCTGCGTGCTGGGGCGGAACGGCGTCGGCAAGACATCGCTGCTGCGCGCGATCCTGGGGTTGCGGCCGGTGCGGAAGGGCCGCATCCGCTGGGAAAAAGACGACATTACCGGCCTTCCCGCCCACCGGCGCGCGCGGCTGGGCTTCGGCAACGTACCCCAGGGACGAGAGATCTTTCCCCGGCTGACGGTGGAGGAGAACCTGCGCACCGGTTTCCCGGCCCTGCCCAGGTCCCTGCGCACCATTCCCGACCAGGTCTTTCAACTGTTCCCGGTGCTCAAGGACATGCTGCACCGCCGGGGCGGTGACCTCTCCGGCGGCCAGCAGCAGCAGCTCGCCATCGCGCGGGCGCTGGTGCTCCGGCCCAAGCTGCTGATACTCGACGAGCCCACCGAAGGCATCCAGCCTTCCATCATCAAGGACATCAAGCAGGTCATCCACGGGCTCGCCCGGGAAGGACACATGGCGATCCTGCTGGTGGAGCAATATTTCGACTTCGCCCACGATCTGGCGGACAAGCTCGTGGTCATGGACCGCGGCGAGAGCGTTCTCGCCGGCGACAAGGGGGATCTCCTTGAGCGTGACGTGCGCAAGCACCTTACCGTCTGAAGGCGCGCACGCGCGGCTGCCGCGCGGCGACGGCCGCGCGGAGATCGTCTTCGGCCCGGTCCACGGAGCGACCCGGCTTCGGCACCTGTACCAGAGGAACCCCTGCCGGGTCTTCTTCCCGGGCACCACCGACCTCGCGACCGCGGTGGTCCTGACCACCTCCGGAGGACTCACCGGCGGGGACCGGATCGAGTTGGACCTCGCCGTCCGCCAGGGCGCGCGGGCCGTGATAACGACGCAGGCCGCCGAGAAAATCTACCGCTCCGCGGGCGAACCCTGCACCGTCGATGTGCGGATCACGGCCGGGAAGGAGACCTGGATGGAATGGATGCCGCAGGAAACCATCCTGTTCGACGGCGCCCGGCTGCGCCGCGCCACCACCGTCCGCGCCACGGACGGCGCCCGCATCATGGCCGGCGAGACCCTCGTGTTCGGCCGCCTGGCCCGCGGCGAGGTTTTCCGCAACGGCGCATTGCGCGATGCCTGGACCGTCGAGCGCGACGGCCGGCGGGTGTGGATGGAAGCGCTGCGCTACGGCGCGCCGGAAAGCGTTCTCCTTGAGCACCGGGCCGGCATGGATGGCGCTCGATCGTTGGCGACCGCCTTGTACGTCGCGGACGACGGTGCGCAACACCTCGAAACCGCCCGCGGCCTGCTCGACGGGAACCAGTCCCGGTGCGCCGTCACCTGTGTCAACGGCGTGCTCGTGGCCCGGTTCCTGGCACGGGACCCATGGGTGCTGCGCACCGAATACGCGCGCTTCTGGACCGCCTTTCGTCATGCCGTGGCGGGCCTGCCGGAGCGGCTGCCGCGCGTATGGGAGTGCTAGTGTGGACACTAGGGTGGGAAGGCAAGGAAACCGCCTGAATCAAGACGGAGAGTGAAGCATGAACCTGACGCCCAGGGAAAAGGACAAGCTTCTGGTGGCAATGGCCGCGACGGTTGCTCGACGCAGGCTTGAGCGCCGCGTCAAGCTCAACCACCCGGAGGCCGTGGCGTTGATCACGGACTTCGTGGTGGAGGGGGCGCGAGACGGCAAGGGCGTTGCGGACCTGATGCGCGACGGCGCCACGGTCCTCACCCGCGGGCAGGTGATGGAAGGCGTTCCCGAAATGATCGAGGTCATCCAGGTGGAGGCTACGTTCCCCGACGGGACCAAACTCGTGAGCGTCCACGATCCGATCCGGTAGCAGTTAGTGTGGTGTCTGGTTAATTCGCATAATAATCTGCGGGTCTTTTTCGCCGTCGGCTGCGTTACTCTTCCTCGCGTGGTACCCGGCCACTGCTCGTCATCGCGCCTTGCCGACAACGAAAAATCCTCCGCATATTATTATGCGAATTAACCAGACACCACACTAGCGTGAGGGGACCAACAAGACAGGAGGGACTTCAATGATACCGGGAGAGATTCTCACCAAGGGGGCACCCATCACCCTCAACGCCGGGCGCGAGACGGTAACGCTGGACGTGGCCAACAGCGGCGACCGCCCGGTGCAGGTGGGTTCCCACTACCACTTCCACGAGACCAACGAGGCCCTCGTGTTCGACCGCGACAAGGCCCGGGGCTTCCGGCTCGACGTCCCGTCCGGCACCGCGGTGCGATTCGAACCCGGACAGACCCGCACCGTCACCCTGGTGGGCTACGCCGGCAAACGCGCGGTCGTGGGGTTCCAGGGCAAGGTCGACGGACCGTTGGACTGAACGGTCCGGCCGTCCCGCCCACGCCACCGCGCGTGCGGCGATGCGGAGCGAAGCAAGAAAGGCGACCCATGGCAAGAAAGATCGAGCGTGCGGCCTACGCGGCCATGTTCGGACCAACGGTCGGGGACCGGGTCCGGCTGGCGGACACCGAGCTCTTTATCGAGGTGGAGGAGGACCGGACGGTCTACGGCGACGAGGTGAAGTTCGGCGGCGGCAAGACCATCCGCGACGGCATGGGTCAGAGCCAGGCCACCCGGGCGGAAGGCGCGATCGACACGGTCATCACCAACGCCCTGGTGCTGGACCACTGGGGCATCGTCAAGGCGGACATCGGCATCCGGGACGGCCGTATCCACGCCATCGGCAAAGCCGGCAATCCGGACACGCAACCGGCGGTGGACAACATCATCGGGCCGGGCACCGAGGTCATCGCCGGCGAGGGCAAGATCGTCACCGCGGGCGGGCTCGACGTCCACATCCACTTCATCTGTCCCCAACAAGTGGAAGACGCACTCTTCAGCGGCGTCACCACCATGCTCGGCGGCGGTACGGGACCGGCGGCGGGCACCAACGCCACCACCTGCACGCCGGGACCCTGGCACCTGGGCCGCATGCTCCAGGCGGCGGAGGCGTTCCCGGTGAACCTGGGCTTCTTCGGCAAGGGCAACGCCAGCCGGCCCGCGGCTCTGGAGGAGCAGGTCCGGGCGGGAGCCTGCGGCCTGAAGCTGCACGAGGACTGGGGCACCACACCGGCCGCCATCGACACATGCCTGTCCGTGGGCGACGCCTACGACGTGCAGGTGCTCATCCACACGGACACGCTGAACGAATCGGGCTTCGTGGAGGACACCCTGCGGGCGTTCAAGGGCCGCACCATCCACACATTCCACACCGAGGGCGCCGGCGGCGGCCATGCGCCCGACATCATCAAGCTCTGCGGCCTTTCCCACGTGCTGCCCTCCTCCACCAACCCGACGCGGCCCTTCACCGTCAACACCGTGGACGAGCACCTCGACATGCTCATGTGCTGCCATCACCTGGACCCGGCCATCGCCGAGGACGTGGCCTTCGCGGAAAGCCGCATCCGCAAGGAGACCATGGCGGCCGAGGACATCCTGCACGACCTGGGCGCGTTCAGCATGATGGCGTCCGACAGCCAGGCCATGGGCCGCGTGGGCGAGGTCATCATCCGCACGTGGCAGACCGCGGACAAGATGAAGCGCCAGCGCGGCCGGCTTTCCGCGGAGACGGCGGACAACGACAATGTCCGGGCAAAGCGTTACCTGGCCAAGTACACCATCAACCCGGCCATCACCCACGGCATATCGGAATACGTCGGATCGGTGGAACCGGGGAAGCTCGCCGACCTGATGCTGTGGTCGCCGGCCTTCTTCGGCGTCAAGCCAGACGTCATCCTCAAGGGCGGCGTCATCGTCGCCGCGCCCATGGGCGACCCCAACGCCTCCATCCCGACCCCACAGCCGGTGCACTACCGGCCGATGTTCGGCGCCTTCAGCGGCTCGCGACGCGAGAACACTGTCACCTTCGTGAGCGCCGCGGCGCTCGACGCCGATCTCGCCGGCGCGCTGCAACTCCGGAGGCCACTCCTTCCAGTGAAGCGAACACGAGACCTCTGCAAGGAAGACTTGATCCACAACGGCGCCACCCTGCGCATGGAGGTGGACCCCGAAACCTACGAGGTACGCGCCGACGGCGAGCTGCTGACGTGCGAACCGGCGCGGACCGTGCCCATGGCGCAGCGGTATTTTCTCTTCTGACGCGCCGGCGGACACCCGTGATCATGGAACGAGCCATCAGAACGCGCCCGGCGGGACAGTGGCCGAGACACTCGGCACGCGGCACGGTGACCCTTCCGTACGACGGGCGGCACCGGCGGCGGACACGGCTCAAGACCGACGGCGGCGGTTGGGTGATGCTGGACCTGCGAGAGGCGGCCGTGATGCACGACGGCGATGGCCTCCAGTTGGAGAGCGGCGGTTGGGTCCTGGTCCGTGCGGCCGACGAGATCCTCGCCGAGATTGCCTGCGATGACCCGGGGAGACTTACGCGGATCGCCTGGCACCTGGGGAACCGGCACGTGCCCACGCAGATCGAGAATGGTCGGCTGCGCATCCGCAACGACCACGTGATCACCGGGCTGGCCGCGGTCTTGGGCGGACAAGTCCGCATCGTCGAGGCCCCGTTCGATCCGGAGGCCGGCGCATATGTTTCGCGGGAGCATACGAACCATGCGAGAATCCATCCGGAGTAGCGACCTGTACCGGCTCATGAGTTGGCTGTCACCGGCCTTCCCGGTGGGTTCCTTTGCCTACAGCCATGGCCTGGAGTATGCGGTGGAAGCGGAACATGTCCTGGACGGGGCCGGGCTCAAGGAATGGATCCGGGGAATCCTGGTCCACGGCAGTTGCCAAGTGGACGCGGTGCTCTTCCGCAACGCTTGGCACGCCGCCCGCGACGGGGACCGGGCGCGGCTGCGGGAAGTGGCGGAAATCGCCGCGGCGTCCCGCGGCACCCATGAGCTGGCGCTGGAGAGCGGCGCCCAGGGGGAGGCTTTCGTGAGCGCCGTGGCGAAGGCCTGGGACGCGGCCGGCCTCGCTCCGCTCACCGAGCCGTCGTGTCCCGCATCCTATTGCGTCGCCGTGGGATGGGCCTGCGGCGCCCATGGCATTCCGCTCGAACCGGCGCTACAGACGTATATCCAGGCCTTCGCGGCTAACCTGGTTTCCGCCGGAATGAGGTTGATCCCGTTGGGCCAGAGCGACGGCCAGACGGTGCTGGTGCGGCTCGAACCCGTGGTGTTGGAGGCGGCGCAACACTCCCTGACGACAAGCCCGGAGGACATGGGGACCATGACTCCCATGGTGGACTGGAGTTCCATGAAACACGAAACGCAACACACGAGGCTGTTCCGCTCATGACCGCCGGTACGCACGGACCCCTGCGGGTGGGCATTGGCGGCCCGGTGGGGTCGGGCAAGACCGCCCTCATGAACGCGTTGTGCAAGGCCATGCGGGACCGTTACCAGATCGCCGCGGTGACCAACGACATCTACACGCAGGAGGACGCCCGCTTCCTGGTCCGCGCCGGCACTCTACCGGAGGAACGCATCGTCGGCGTGGAGACCGGCGGCTGTCCGCACACGGCCATCCGCGAAGATGCCTCCATCAACCTGGGCGCGGTCCGGGAGCTGAACGAAAGGTTCGAGGGCCTCGACCTCATCCTGATCGAATCCGGAGGCGACAACCTCGCCGCCACATTCAGCCCGGAACTGGCGGACCTGACGCTGTACGTCATCGACGTTTCCGCCGGCGACAAGATCCCGCGCAAGGGCGGTCCCGGCATCACGCGCTCGGACCTGCTCATCATCAACAAGATCGACTTGGCCCCGCTGGTGGGCGCGAGCCTGGACATCATGGACCGCGACGCCCGCAAGATGCGTGGCGACCGGCCCTTCGTGTTCTCGAACCTGCGCAAGCAAACCGGGCTGGCAGAGGTCGTCGATTTCATCATGCAAACGGGCGGGCTCTAGTGTCCTGTCCCACGTAATTCTTTACCAAGATGCGCAGGATTTCTTGTTGTCGGCAAGGCGCGATGACGAGCAGTGGCGGGCACCACACGAGGAAGAGCAACGCAGTCGACGACAAGAAAGACAAGCAGATTGGTAATGAATTACGTGGGACAGGACACTAGGTTGATGCCGAGGCTCACGGGCAGGTATAGGGTAGATGACGCCGCATCGATTTCACCTCCCAGAGACCAGACCATTGCCCCCTGACGACTTCGAGCACCGATTGCGAACTCACCCGATGACGCTCTCGGCGAGCTTCCCGATGTACGACTTCGAGGAGGCGCGCGGCGCCCACGAGGTCATCTGGAACCGTGTCGCGCGGAAGCTGGAAAAGGCGGGAGTGGAGGGGGTCCCCGCGGCCCTCGATCGATCCCGGAGCGTCCACGAGTTCTGGACCGATCCGGGGCTGCTGCTCAGCCAGTGCTGCGGGGCCGACCTCGTCGGCCGCTACGCCGGAAACCTTGCCCTGGTGGCCACGCCGCTCTACTCCGCGCCCGGTTGCGACGGGGGCCGGTACTCGAGCGTGGTCATGGTCGCCGAGGATTCGCCAGCCGCGGCGCTCTCGGACCTGCGCAACACGGTGTGTGTGGTCAACAGCCACGAGTCCCACTCGGGGGCGAACGCGCTCCAAGCGCTGGTTGCGCCGTTGAGCCAGCGGGGCCGCTTTTTCTCGCGGATCGCCACCAGCGGCTCCCACCCCGCGAGCGTCGCCACGGTCGCGCGGGGCGACGCCGATGTCGCCGCCATCGACTGCGTTACGTATGCCTGTCTCGAACGCTACCGCCCTTCCCTGCTCCAAGGGACCCGCCCGCTCTGCTACACGGAGCACGCCCCCGGCATACCCTTTGTGACGCGGGCCGGCAGCGATTCGACTCGAATCCGGCAATTACAGAGTGCGCTCCTGGAAGCCTTCGACGAGCCGGAGGTACGCGTCGCCGGCGCCGCCGTGTTCATCGACGGCGTGGAGATCCTACCGCTTTCCGCATACGACCGGATTGTCGAGTTCAAACGCCTCGCCACGGCCCAGGGCTACCCCGAGCTGGGCTGACATTGAAATCAAGCAACGCCGTCACGGCCACTCGCTGAGCACTCTGTAGACGTCCTCGCTGGTGATCGGCACGGCGACCACGGCCACCTGAAACACCGGCACCCCGCCATCGACACCACCGGCTACGGTTGTCCCTTTGAACCCGCGACGTGCAAGCTCCGACAGAGCCCGCCCGAGACTGCTTCCGTTCCGCTCAGCCAAGGCACCCGCCCCGCCCGAGTATCCTCGCGGCGTTCCCGCCCAACATGGCTTCGACCTCGCTGTCGGTGAACCGGTAGCCGTGCTCCCGCGCCAGGGCGGGGAGCTGGCGGTAGATATCCACGGTGTCCTTGAGAGACATCTGTTGGCGCATGTGCGGGAAGTCGGTGCCCCAGAGTATCCGTTCGGCGCCCAGGAAGTCGCGCATGTGGTCCAGGGCGGCGAGCGTCTCCCCGGGTTTGTCCCGCAGCTTGGTCTGCCACTCGGCCAGATCCACCACCACGTTCTCGTGGGTGCGCGCGATGGTGGCGCAGTCGGCCCACCACTGGCCGCCGGCGTGGCCCATGATCATCTTCAGGCGCGGGAAGTCCACGGCCACTTGGTCGAATTCCAGCGGGTGGGTGAAACGGCTGTACAGCAGCGGGTGGAAGCGCTCGCCGGAGTGATGCAGCACCGGCACGTCGTGCTTGATGCAGATCTCGTAGATTGGATAGCAGACCCGGTCGTGGGGGAAGTAGCCGGCGGTGGCGTGCAGCTTGATGCCGTTCATGCCCCACTCCTCGATGGCCCGTTCGAACTTCTCGGGCGCGCTTGGGCGCCGCGGATCGATGCCGTAGAAGGCGATGATGTACTCCCGGTGACGCTCCTGGGCCTGCGCAAGGATCCAGTTCTCCTGGTCGATGGGGAAGTGCGGCGTACCGAGGCGGTCGCCGTAGTCGGCTATCAGCATCACGGACGCGTCCACGCCCGAGGCGTCCATCTCCGCGACATGCTCGCGTGCCGTCTCCTCCCAGTCCGGCTTGGCGGGCGGAGGGGCTTCCGGGGATGCCTGCGCGTCGTAGTAGCGCTGAATCCCGCGCCAGAAATGCCGGTGTATGTCGATGACCATCATGCCTCCTTGGTTGTGCGCGGCCGCGCCGGATGGATCCGCCGGCGTTCTGTCCGGGAGCCGAGGCTACCAGCCGGCGACCTTTCGGGCAATGCGGCGGTGATCGGGACAGGGCGTCCCGGAACGCCGTAGGCCGGATTGACGAAGGGTCATCCGGCACGGGGCTGAAGCTGTTGGACGAGCTGGGCGCGGACACCGTCCTATGGGCATCGGACTATCCGCACGGTGATTCGGTATGGCCGTATTCACATGAAACGGTCGAGCGCGAGATGGCCGGCATCGACGAGGCGGTGGTGCGCAAGATCACCCGGGACAACGCCAGGAGACTCTACCTGGGGGAGGCGTGAGGGCGGAGCCACTACCCCTCCCACCCCCGGATTACCGCGACGGTCAGCTCAGCGTCATGGGCGTATTCACCATCATCGAGCCGACCATCCCGGAGGTTTTGACGGCGTTGTCGACCTCCGGCTCGTCCCAGATGGTCAGCCCTCCCCCGTCGTAGACGGTGCGGCCGTCGATCTCGATGGTCTGGTCGAAACAGGCGACGTCCGCGGGATCGTGGGAGCGTCCCACGTGGAAGTGCACGATCGCCGGGCTGCAGTGGGAATAGCTGTACCACTGCCCGGGGTTCTTGGCCCGGGCGATGGGCACGATGGTCTTGGGATTGACGCCGGCGTGCCAGGAGTCGATGAAACCGTCGGTGCCGCCAAGCGATTGGTGCATCAGCGGGTCGCCGCCCTGCAACGAGACCACGCGTCCATCCTTCAGCTCCAACCGCACGGATTCCGGCATTCCGCCGAAACCCGCGATATGGTCCGCCACGATCACTCCTTCCGTGGCCACCGCCACCACCGGGCTGTGCACGCCGCCGGGGAAGTTGCGGCGGGCGCGGCCGCCTTCGTCCTCGACGAAATAGGCCTGTGCCACCGTGCTCTCGCGCGAACCGAAGCTTCCCTTGACGTCGGTGCCGTTGGGGCTGGTGATGCGCCACGACTTTCCCGGCGCCGACAAGGTATCGAGGGTCGTCGCGAGCGCCCTCTGCACGGAGTAGGGAAAGCCCGCCCACTCCGAGGACATGAGCGAAACGGTCCGCGCCCGGTTCGGAACACGCACCCGCGACTCTCCGGGGAAATGGGGGTGCAGGACCTCCCGCTGGAGCGAGGGGTAGTGGGCGAACAGCACGTCCGCCCGGTCGTAGGCGTCCAGGACGGCGGGCGGAATCGCCTCGGGCCGGTCCCTGGGGATGACGGGGCCGCTCACGACACGGACATCCGCCCCCCGTTCCCGCGCCGACTCGGTCAGCGCCTCCACCACCGCCTCGTCGGCGACCCCTTCCTCGGTGACGATGTAGACGCTCTGGCCGCGTTCGACGCTGGCGCAGGTCGCCACGCAGTTCTCGATGCCCGCTTCGAAGTTCTCGGCCATTTATGGTGCCTCCTGTGTTCGCTGCGTCATTCTGGTGACCGCTGCTCCTGCACCGGGGCATCAGAGGCCGCGGCCGATTCAACGTAGGTGGCAGCGAAAGGCAGTTCTTCGGAGATTATCTTCTCGATCTTGTCCTGGTCCTTCCATTCGACGTTGCCGAACCGGTCATTGAAGTCCCGGATGATACTGGAGGGCCGGTCCATCTCGGGTTCCGGCTTCTGACCACCGCCGTCGGCGATTACGGGCTCGATCTCCGCGTCCTCGTCGGGAAGCCGGATGTCCCTCACCGCCTGCTTCTCCACCCGGTAGCTGTCCATGTCGATGGTTTCGAGAATCCCCTTCGATAGGTCGTCCTCAATCGGAGCGGGCAACTCGGAACGAGGAACGTCACCGCAACGCATGCGTCCAGGATGGGATCGAGTTTGTCGGCGTGGGCGGCTGGCTTGGGACTTCGTCGCTGCCGCTCACATTCCTCAATATAGCCGAGCAACGGCTCCCGAACCAGTTCGCTCCTGCTGCGTCCCGGTGAGGATTCCTGCTTGGGGGAAATGGTGGGCCCACCTGGACTCGAACCAGGGACCTACCGGTTATGAGCCGGTGGCTCTAACCAACTGAGCTATGGGCCCGAAAAGGCGTCGGGTTTGGTCGATGGAAGCGCGCCGAGGCCGCACGGGCCGCTATCCTTCCATGAAACTCTTGAGCCTCTTGCTTCTACTCGGATGGCGGAGCTTGCGCAACGCCTTGGCCTCTATCTGGCGTATGCGTTCCCGGGTGACCGAGAACTGTTGCCCGACCTCCTCCAACGTGTGATCCGACCTCTCCCCGATGCCGAAGCGCAGCCGCAGGACCTGCTCCTCGCGCGGCGTCAGGGTGGCCAGCACCTTCTTGGTCTGTTCCGAAAGGTTGAGGTTCGATACCGCGTCGGACGGCGTCGAAATCCGCTTGTCCTCGATGAAGTCGCACAGGTGGCTGTCTTCGTCCTCTCCCACCGGCGTCTCGAGGGAGATGGGCTCCTTGGCGATCTTGAGCACCTTCCGGACCTTGTCCAGGGGGATCTCCATCTTGGCGGCGATCTCCTCGGGCGTGGGCTCACGGCCGATCTCCTGGACGAGATAGCGCGAGGTCCGGATCAGCTTGTTAATGGTCTCGATCATGTGCACCGGGATGCGGATGGTGCGGGCCTGATCGGCGATGGCCCGTGTGATGGCCTGGCGGATCCACCACGTGGCGTAGGTGGAAAACTTGTACCCCCGTTGATACTCGAACTTCTCCACGGCCTTCATGAGGCCGATGTTGCCTTCCTGAATCAGGTCGAGGAATTGAAGGCCCCGGTTGGTGTACTTCTTGGCGATGCTCACCACCAGACGCAGGTTCGCCTCGATCAACTGCTTCTTGGCCAAGTCCGCCTGGATCTCCCCGGCGTGAATGGAGCGCACCCGCTGGCGGATCTCCTCGCCCGACATCTCCAGGCGCTGCTCCGTCCCCTGCACCTGCTTCCTGGCCTCCCGGATGTTGTCCTGCATCTGCCTGAAGGCGTTGAGGCTCATTCGAAAGGTCCCCACCGTCTTCTGCCAGGTTTCCTTGCCACCGTTCCCGGGTGACATCTCCAGGATTTCCTGGGCCGTGCGTCCGGTTTCCCTCTCGTAACGCGCGACACTGGAGTTCGCCGACTCGATCCGGCGCAACTCGCGCTTGAGCCGGTCCACCACCGCGTCGATCTGGAGCCGGTTGAGCCGGAGATCCTTCAGGCCATTGAGAATCCTCGTCCGGCACCGCTTCGACTGGCGTTCCAGCGCCAGCCGGACATCCGCGGCGCAACGCTTGCGCATCTTCTGCCTGGCCAATTCGCGCTCCGCCACGACCCGACGGAGTTTGCCGATCTGGTCCAACAGGCGTTGCGCGTGCGCCTCCTCTTCCTCCGTGTAGTCGCCCTCGCCGTCGACCCCCTTGACCACCTCGCCTACCCGCACCTCGCCACGCTCGAGCCTCTCTCCGATCTCGAGGACGTGCTGGACCGCGGCGGAACAGGAAAGAACGTGTTCCGCCACCACCCCCTCGCCCTCTTCGATCTTCTTGGCGATCTCCACCTCTCCGTCCCGGCTGAGGAGCGACACGTTGCCCATCTCGCGCAGGTACATGCGGACCGGATCACCGGTCTTGCCCGCCATGTCGCCCTCCGCGTCGAATTCGGCCTCGCCATCCTCCGGCTCCTCGGCGGGTCCGTCCTCCGTCTGGGCGCTCAGCGCCATCCGCTGATTCGCGTCCACCACCTCGATGTCCATCTCGCCGAAGATGGACATGACGTCGTCCAGTTGTTCCCGCGAGACGACGTCCGGCGACAGCATGTCGCTGACCTGATCGTAGGTCACATAGCCCTTTTCCTTGCCGAGATCGATCAGCCGCTTGACATCCTGTTCCCGCTTGACCAAGCGGGCCCGGGATGCCTCACGAGCGGTCTTGGCTGGGATGGCGTCTACAAACTCGGTCTCACGCGCTCCAACCGGCGCTCTTTTTGTACGACCTCCTGCCATTGCCGCATCCTCTCTTTCTTGACCTCATCGTCGCTGGTCTCTTCCGCGATCCGGATGGCTCTCCGCAGTTCCTGCTGGAGCCCCCTCAAGTATCGTCGTTGCAGAAAGAACAGACAGTCCGCAGTCATCCGGTCCCGCTCATCCTCGTCGATCTCCTGTCCTTCCAGCACCAGCGCACTGATCTCCGACACGCGCTCGGGAGGCAGACCCTCGGTCAGCACGCCCACCTCCGGCTGCCCGTCCTCGAGCATCCGCCGGATCACCTCCCGCCACTTCTCCGTCACAAGCTTTTCCATCTTCTGGCCGCGCAGCGTCTCCACCACCGACGGGAACCGCAGCATCAGCGTCACCAGCACGGACTCCGCGCGGTCTTCGCCGAGGGACCCACGGTTGGCCACGCCGCGGGCCCGGCGGCCCGCATCCCCGCCGCTCGCCGGGGTTCCCGCGCCGCCGGCGTGACGCCGCAGCGACTCTTCGCGGATACCCAGGAGATCCGCCGCCCGCCGCGCCAACTGGTCCCGATCCAGGGGATTCGTCACCTTGGCGAGCATCCGGCTCACCTCGCTCGCCAAACGGCTCTTGCCGGCGAAGCTGGTCCCGTGGTTGTCCCGCAGCCAGTTCAGGTAGAAGTCCACGATCGGCACAGCCCGCTCCAGGACCTGTTCCAGCGCCGCCTTGCCCTGGGTCCGGACGAACGTGTCCGGATCCGCGCCCTCCGGCAGGAACGCGGCCTGCCCCCAGAGACCGGCCTGCTGAAAGACCTCGAAGCTCCGGGCCGCGGCGTTGCGCCCCGCAGTATCGCCGTCGAACAGCGCCACGACATTCCCGGTGTAGCGCCCCAGAAGCCGCAGATGATCCGCCGTCAGAGCCGTGCCCAGGGTGGCCACCACGTGGGTCACGTCGAACTGCGCCAGGGCCAACACGTCCAGGTAGCCTTCCACCACCGCCACCCGGTCGTTGGAGCGGATGCCGTCCCGGGCCTGCGCCAGGCCGTAGACCTGCGAGCCCTTGTGGAAGAGCGGCGTTTCCGGGGAATTGAGGTACTTGGGCCTGCCCTCTCCGATGACCCGGCCGCCGAAGCCCGTGATCTTGCCGCCCGGTTCGGTGATGGGGAAGACGACGCGCTCGAAAAACCGGTCCCGGTAGTTGCCCGGCCCCTTCTCCGCCAACAACCCCGCCTCCGCCGCGTCCGCCGGCGCAACGCCTTCGTGCCGGAACCGGCCGGCGAGAACGTCTCCCCCCGGCGCGAAGCCGAGACGAAAACGCCGCCACAGGGCTTCGTCCACCCCGCGGTCGTTGAGGTAGGCCCTGGCCCGGGCGCCCCTGGAGGGGTCCAGCAGCAGCCCATGGTAAAGCTCCGCCGCCCTTTCGTTCAACCGGTAGAAGTCTCCGCGCCGCGTCTCGCGCCCGCCGGCGGCGGGGCCCGAGAACACCACGCGGATGCCGTACCGTTCCGCCAGCCGTTCGATGGACTCCGGGAAGGTGAGCCCGTCGTACAGCATCAGGAACTTGAAGACGTCACCCCCTGCCTGGCATCCGAAGCAGTAGAATATTCCCTTTTCCTCGTTGACCGTGAAGGACGGTGTCTTTTCGGAATGGAAGGGGCACAGCCCGGAGTAGTTCCGGCCGGCCTTCTTGAGCGTGACGTAATCGGAGACAACCTCCACGATGGAGGCCCGTGTGCGAACCTCTTGGGTGGTCTGGTCGGAAATCATTCGCCGACCTGCAGCCGGTCAGCCGTCGGTTGCGGGCCGTCCGCGGTCAAATCCGGTGCTTCCGGTATGGACACCCCGGGCCAGTTCAGGGAACGGCCCAACACCGCCGTCGCGGCGCCGAGGCGGTGGAGAGGCTCGACGATCGCGGCCTCGTCAAGGTGCCGCTGGACATTGGGTGGAATCCACGCCTGGGCGGTGGCGACGAACAGCCCCACGCCCAGCAAAGCGGCACCCTTGGCGCCGCCCACCAGCAAGCCCCCAAGACGGTTGAACCCGCCAAAATGCAAGAGGTTGGCGGACATGTGGAGCATCAGGCCAACCCAATGGAACCCGATGTAAACGAAGAGGAACAGGACGGCGAAGACGATGCCTTGCAGGATGAGCGGAGAATAGGGCCAGGAATCCATCGCCCATAGGGAAACCTGTTGGTAGCAACTCAGGGAAAAGATAAAGCCGGCCGAAAGGCCCAGCAAGGTGAATACCTCCCGAAACAGTCCCTTCACGTACCCCCTTGCGGCGAACACGCACAGGACTGCTGCCAACACTGCGTCGACGCTATTCACAACGGCCAATAGGGAGTTGAACGCTCTCGGGCCTATGGATTCGATGCGAATCCGCCGTTCCCGTCTCGGATCAAACTCGGCCGGTCACCGCCTTGATGGCCACCCGGACACGGTCGCAGCTAATACCACTGGTGGCTTCGGGCCCGCTTCATGGCACGCTTCTTGGCTGCGATGGCTTTCCTCTTCCGCTTGACGCTAGGCTTTTCGTAGTGTTCCCGCTTGCGCAGCTCCGCCAGGATTCCGGCTTTCTCGCACTGTTTCTTGAAACGCCGGATGGCGCTCTCGATGGACTCGTTGTCCTTGATTCGAACCCCTGTCATAGGCTTTGTTCACTCCTTGAGTCAGTCGAACTATAGCCAATCAGTCATCCAAGTCAACCCCGTCAACGGCATTTGAATCGGGGCCCGGGACGGCCCGCGAACGGCAGTGGATGAAGAACTCCCTGTTGCCCTTGGGCCCCAGCAGCGGCGACCGGAAAACCGGCCGCCGCGTCAGCCCCAGCGCGTCCACCGCCTCCTCGATCTCGCCGATGACGCGCCGGTGTTCCTGTTCCGAACGCACCACGCCCCCCTTGCCGACCTTGCCTTTGCCCACCTCGAACTGCGGCTTGATGAGCGCCACGATATCGAACGGACGGGACAGCAGGCCGCACACCCGCGGGAGGACCAGCCGCAGCGAGATGAAGGAGACGTCCACGACGGCCAGATCCGGCATCTCCCCCAACGCGCCGGGCTCGAGACGGCGGATATTGGTCCGCTCCAGCACCACCACGCGGGGGTCCTGCCGGAGCCGCCAATCCAGTTGCCCGTAACCCACGTCCACGGCGTGGACACGCGCCGCGCCGCGGGCCAGGAGACAATCGGTGAAACCGCCGCTGGACGCTCCCACGTCCAGCGCCGCCCTGCCCGCCGCCTTCACGCCGTAATGCTCCAGGGCCGCCTCGAGCTTCTCTCCTCCGCGGCTGGCGTAACGCGAGGAAGCCTTGACGCGCACCCGGGAATCCCGTCTTACCAGCGCGCCCGCCTTGGTGACGGGCACGTCGTCCACCAGCACGGCTCCCGCCAGGATGTACCGTTGGGCCTCCTCGCGGCTTCGGCACAGCGACGCGTCCACCAGCACGCGGTCGAGACGTTCCTTGCGCGAAGCCTTTCGCGCCCCCGGTCCTTTCGCGACGGCCATGACGTTCTCTCGCCGCCCGGTCCCGGCGGTCTAGTCGGGAGACTCCTCCTCCGTCCATTCCTGCAGCCTGGGGCGGCCGTCCGGGTCCTTGGTCAGCACCTCGATCCGGCGCTCGACCTCGCTCAGCTTGCGGTTGCAGGACTGGACCAGCCCCACTCCCTCTTCGAAGGTCGCCAGCGACTCTTCGAGGTTCAGTTCTCCGCTCTCGATGCGTTCCACCACGGCTTCGAGGGCCCGAAGACATTCCTCGAAGCTCTTGTCGTCATGCGTCCTGTCCTGCTCCGACATGCTGAATCCCCCCTGACGGCGACGTCGCCGGCGACCTGCGCCAGCCTATTCGTCCACCTCCTCCACCCGGCATACGGCCCGGCCGGCCGCGAAGTCCAGCCTCACTTGATTTCCCCGGCGAAGCGCGGCGGCGTCCGTGACGATGCTGCCGTCGGAAACCCGGTACACGATACTGTAGCCGCGCCTCAGGACCGCCAGCGGGTTCACGCTTTCCAGTCTTCCCGCGAGATGGCCCAGGCGCTCCCTCAGCCTCGCCGCCGAATCCTCCTGGCGGCGCCACAAGCGCAGCGAAAGATCGTCCAGGCGCATCTGCCCCTGGCGCAGGCCCCGGCTGGGATCGGCCAGCCGGCCGGCCCAATGCCGCAGGCTCTCCCGCCGGCGTTCCAGCCGGCCGTCCGTGCCCCGGCGCAGGCGCCGCGCGAGCAACCCCACGTGCTCCACCAGTCCACTTTTCTCCGGCAGGATCATCTCGGCCGCCGCCGTGGGGGTGGCCGCGCGCCGGTCCGCAACGAAGTCCGCGATGGTGACGTCGATCTCGTGTCCCACCGCCGAAACGATGGGAACCGCCGCGGCGTGCATGGCACGGGCCACCGCTTCCTCGTTGAAGGCCCAGAGGTCCTCCAGCGAGCCGCCGCCGCGGCCCACGATCATGACGTCGATCATGCGGCTCTCGTCGAGCTCCCGGATCGCCCGGGCGATCTCTTCGGCGGACCCCGGCCCCTGCACCCGCACGGGCCGAACGACGACCCGCCGGTCCGGGAACCGGTCGCCGATGATGCGCAGCATGTCCCGCACGGCCGCGCCTCGAAGCGACGTGACGATCCCCACGGTCCGCGGCAGGAACGGCAGCGGCTTCTTGCGGTCCTGGTCGAACAACCCCTCCTGCAGGAGCCGCTTCTTCAACTGCTCGAACGCGACCGTCAGCGCGCCCTTGCCGCGGGCTTCCATCTCCACGGCGTAGAACTGGAGCGCCCCCCGCACCGTGTACAGCCCCACGCGCCCGGAGCAGACCACCTCCATGCCGTCTTCCAGCCGGAACCGCAGGCCCTCGGCGTGACGGCGGAACAGCACCGCGGACATCTGCGACTGCGCGTCCTTGAGGGTGAAGTAGACGTGTCCGGAGGGAGGAAAACGCACGTTGGAGAGCTCGCCCGTCACCCACAGCGCACCGAGTCCCGTCTCCAGCCGGTCCCGGACGATCTCGTTCAGCTCGCTGACCGTAAGCACCGAGGACGGGCCGGCTTCGGGTTCGCGAACGAACAGACGGGACATAGGACCGTCCGCCTCAGGTGGCCTTGCCCGACCCGGCCAGCCCGCGGAACATCTCCCAACCCTTGAGCAACTCCAGCGCCCGCGCCACCTGGGGATCGTTCTTGACCCTCTGCGCGACGCTGTCCGGCGGCTCGGTCTTGCCGCCCGGGACCGCCGGCGGCGGGCTTTCCCCGGGGCTTTTCTCCTGCGTCCCCTCCGCGTTCGCGGCCTGCGGAGCCGGCGCGCTTCCTTCCATGACGATGTCCGGCTGGATGCCGGTCTCGTGTATCGACCGGCCGTTGGGCGTGAAATACTCCGCCGTGGTCAGCCGAAGCGCCGAACGGTTGTCCAGCGGAAGGATCGTCTGCACGGACCCCTTGCCGAAGGTCTTCGTGCCCAATATCAGCGCCCGCTTGTGGTCCTGGAGCGCCCCCGCCACGATCTCGGAGGCGCTCGCGCTGCCGCCGTTCACCAGCACCACCATCGGAAAATCGGTCCTGGAGTTGGGGCGGCTGGCGGAGAACTTCTGTTTCTGCTGGTCCAGACGGCCGTCGGTGTAGACGATCAGGCCGGAGTCCAGAAAGAGATCCGAGACGCGCACGGCCTGGCTCAGCAGGCCTCCCGGGTTGTTGCGCAGGTCGAGCACGAGACCCTTGAAGGATCCGGCGGCGGGCTGGTTCCCGATTACGGCGGCGACGAGGTTATCGCCGGTGCGGTCCTGGAACTGCGCGATGCGCACGTAAAGGAACCCGGGCTCCAGGACGTAGGCGCGCACGCTGCTGATCTCGATGACGTCGCGGACGATGGTGAAAGTCAGGAGCTTGTCCTGGTCCTTTCGCCGCACCAGGATCGTCACGCTGGAGCCGCGGGCGCCCCGGAGCCGCTTGACGGCGTCGGTGAGGCTCATTTCTTCGGTGGACCGATCGTCGATGCCGACGATCTGATCGCCCGGCTGCACGCCGGCCCGGGAGGCCGGGGTGCCCTCGATGGGCGACACCACGGTCAGCACGCCGTTGCGCATGGTGATCTCGAGTCCCAGGCCGCCGAAACGACCCTCGGTCTCGGTCTGGAGTTCCTGGTACGCGGCCTCGGTCAAGTAGCCGCTGTGGGGATCCAGCGAGGTCAGCATGCCCTTGATGGCGCCGGTGACGAGCTTCTCCGTTTCGACCTCCTTGACATAGTTCTTCTGAACGATGGCGAGGATATTGGCGAAGGTCTCCAGGCTCTGGTAGCCGGCGGGCCCCACCGCGGAAACCCGCGGCACCAGCAGCCCGGCGACGAACAGCACCCACCCCAGGACCAGGAACCAGCCGAGCGCCCGGTGTTTTCCATTCCACAGCTTCATCGTATGGTTTCCTCCGGCTGATTGATTCTAGTGCCCTGGAACGCTCTCCGCAAACCGGCGCGGGCGCGAACGCCCCCGGGAAGCCCTAGGACCGGCGGAACCAGGGAACAGGGTCCACCGGCTTGCCGTTCTTTCTGACCTCGAAGTAGAGCCGGGACTGGCCGGACGCCGAGCCGTCCCCCACCCAGGCGATCCGCTCGCCCCGCTCCACTCGGTCCCCGACCGCCTTGTCGAGCTTCGACAGGTGCCCGTAGACCGTGTAGTGTCGCTTGCCGTGATCGATGATGAGCATCTGCCCGTAACCCGGGAGCCGGTCGGCAAAGAGCACCCTGCCGCGCTCCACGGCCCGGATCGCGGCGCCCGCGGGCGCCGCGATGTCGATCCCCGGACGGTGTACGTCGACGTTCAGATCCGGGTGCTTGTGGATGCCGAAGCCGCTTACGATCCTGCCCATCACCGGAAGTTCCAGCCACCGGCCCGCCGCCGGGAGGCCCGGCGCCGGTCTCAAGGCCGGCCCGCGGTTCTTCTCGGAAACGTCGATGATCCCCTCGAGGCGGCGGGCGGCCTGCTCCAGCTCCTTCAACGCCCGTGCCTGAAACTCGCGCTCCCGCCGCAGGCTGTCGAGGGTCTGCTGCTTGCGCGCCCGCTCCTCCGTGAGCTCGCCGCGCAAGGCCGCAACGGCGTCACGCTCCTCCGCAAGCTCCCGCCGCCTGGCCTCGAGCGCCCCTCGGAGGCCCCGGCTTCGGCGGAGATTGCGCGAAAGTCGCCGGATGAGCGCCTGGTCCCGGGCCAGCACGTTCTCCAGGTGCCGTTTGCGCCGCATCAACTCGGCCACCGAAAACTCGCCGTTGAGAAGCACGAACGGCGTCCCCGCCCGCTGCCACCGGTAGAGCGCCCGCACTCGTCCGGCAAGGGCTTGCCGCCCCTCCTCGAACGCCGCCGCGGCCTTGCCGGCGGCTCCTTCCGCCGCCTCCTCATCCCGGCGGCGCTGCCGCAGACGCGAATTCAGGGTCTCGAGCCGTCTGGCCTTGCGGTCCAGCGCCACATCGATCTCGTCCAGGACCTCCAGGACCGAGGACTCCCCGCGCCGTACTCTTTCGAGCGTCGCCTGACCCTGCCGGATACGCTGTTTCAACTCCGCTAGGTCATCGGCCTCTTCCGCCCCGGCGGGTCCGGGATACGTGAGACAGAGGCACAGACCTGCCACGGCCACGATACGACGGCTGTTACGATTGGAGTTCATGACCGTGTTCGCGAGAACCTTCCTGCGACCGCGTCACGCCAAGTGCCGCTTCACCGACAGCATGCTCCCGGCGGTCCCCAAAAGCCAGCCGATGAGAACGAGATGGACGTGCTGGGCGGCGCCCAGGAACACGAACTGCTCGCCCGCGATCAGTGCGCCGAAAGGGGCCAGGAGGTCCGCGGTCAGAAGCGAGAACGCCGCCCGCAGCAATGCCAGGGCCAAACCCGCCCCCACCAATCCCTGAACCATTCCCTCGATGACGAAAGGGGCCTTGATCAGGCCGTCGGGGGCCCCCACCAACTGCATGATCTCGATCTCGTCCTGCCGCGCAACGATGGCGAGCTTGATGGTGCCGCCGACGATCAGGAAGGCCACCAGGAAAAGAAAACCGCCGACCGTCCACTTCAGCCATTCGATGCCCGTCATGAGGAGCCGCATCTTCTCCAGCCACGTCTCCGGGTACTCCACATCCTGGACGCCTTCCAGGACCGCCAGACGTCGCACCAGCGCAAGCACGGCTTCGCGCGAGCGGTGACCGGACCGCAACTCCAGGTCCACGGACGCCGGCAGCGTCCCCGGGTCCAGACCCTCCAGGATTCCGGACTGTGATCCAAGCGTGTTTCCGAACTCTTCCCAAGCCCGCGCCTTGGAGACGTAGCGCGCGGACTTCACCTCCGGGTATGCCGCCAACCTGGCCCGGAGGGCCTCCCCGGCGGACGGGTCGAGGCCGTCGCCCAGGTAGACGAACACCTGGACATCCTCGCTCCAGCCCCTCACCAGCTCGCGGACATTGCCCTCAACCAGCAGGAAACCGCCGAACACGGAGAGCGTCATGGTCATGATGCCGGCGGTCATGAGGTGCGTCCAGAACAGCCCCCGCAGACTCCTGGCCACGCGGCCGGCCACGAAAACGACGTGGGTGGACTTCATGGACTCGCGGCCGCCCCGGCCGTGTATTGCTCACCGACCAGACGCCCCTGGCGCATCATCAGCACACGGCCCTCGAAGCGCCGCAGGAGACGGTAGTCGTGGGTGGCAATGAGCACCGTGGTGCCCCGCCGCTGGATCCGGGCGAACAGCCTCATGGTCTCCTCGGCCATCTCCGGATCCAGGTTTCCGGTGGGCTCGTCGGCCAGCACCAGCTCCGGATCGTTCACCAGCGCGCGGGCGATGGCCACGCGCTGCTGCTCGCCGCCCGAGAGGGCGGGCGGCAGCGCCCCGTACCTGTCCTTCAAACCGAGCTCGGACAGGAGCGCAAAGGCCTTCCGCCGGCTCTGACGCCAGGAAACGCCGGTGACGTCCGCGGCCAGCGATACGTTTTCCAGCGCGTTCATGTGCGGGATCAGCTTGAAGTCCTGGAACACCAGGCCGAGCCGCTGCCTGAAGGCCGCCAGGCCCTTGCCTTTCAGACGCGTAATATTCCGTCCGTTGACGATGACCTGGCCCTCGGTGACCGGCTCGGAACGGAACAGCAGCCGCAACAAGGTGGTCTTGCCGGCCCCGCTGGGCCCGCACAGAAACACGAATTCGCCGTCCTCCACCTGGAACCCGATATCCCTGACCCCGGTGTTGTCCGGGGGATAGAGCTTGGACACGTTGTGGAGCTGAATCATGGATATCGACGGCGTTGAGGGAGAAACGGCAAATCGATCTTGACATCGCCATCGGGCGGCTGTTAACGTGGCGTAAATACGGTCAATTGTCCGATTTAACGGCCCTTCGGCGCAGGTTATCACTAAACCGCCCCAGGAACAAAAGCGAAACCACGGAGAGAAACAGGGACACCGGCACCATGAGGAGTTTCACGCCATGAAAATTCTGTTCGTCAATCCGCGCTTTCCGAACTCCCTGTGGCGCCTGACCGGGATAACCGACATCCTTCCGCAGCGTTGCGCCCAGACGCCGCTGGGGCTCCTCACCGTGGCCGCCCTGACGCCGCCGGACTTCGACGTCGAGCTGCAGGACGAGAACGTCAAGCCGCTCCAGTTCGACACCGACGCCGACGTGGTGGCCATTGCCTGCTGGAGCATCCAGTACGGCCGCGCCCGGCACATCGCGGAAGCGTTCCGGAAGCGCGGAAAGATGGTGGTGGCGGGCGGCCCGTACCCCTCCCTGTGTCCCGAGCGCTTCACCGACGGGCTCTTCGACGTGGTCTTTGACGGCGAAGTGGAGATCACCTGGCCGCAGTTCTGCGACGACCTCCGGACCGGCACTTACAAGCCGCTCTACAAGCAGGAGGGCAACGTCGACATTTCGCTCTCGCCGGTGCCGCGGGTGGACCTGGCTTCCCGTGACGACTACCTCTACTACTTCCTTCAGACCACTCGGGGCTGTCCCTTCAAGTGCGAGTTCTGCGACATCATCATTACCGACGGACGGGTGCCGCGCACCAAGAGCGTGGAGCAGGTGCTGGCGGAGATCCGGGCGGTGGAGTCCGTCGGCGGCATACACATCAGCTTCTCGGATGCCAATCTCATCGGCAACATGCGCTACGCCGAGGAGTTGCTCACCGCAGTGTCGGAATACGGCCGCGCCAACAACTATCCCATCAATTTCTCGGCGGAGATGACCATCAACGTGGCGGAGAAGCCCAGGCTGCTCCAGTTGCTGCACGACGCCAACTTCACCAGCATGTTCCTGGGCATCGAGTCGCCGCGGGTGGCGAGCCTCACCGAGACCCAGAAGCGGCAGAACACCACCTCGCCGCTGATGGAGAGCGTCCGCAAGATCCAGTCCCACAACATGGCGATCCTCGCGGGCATGATCGTCGGCTTCGACAACGACGACACCGACATCTTCAAGGAGCAGTTCGACTTCCTCCAGGAAGCCGGCATCGCCTTCACCACCAGCGGCGTGCTGACCGCCATCGAGAAGACGCCGCTCTACGAACGCCTGGAGAAGGAAGGCCGGCTGATCCCCTACGACTCCGCGCAGATGAAGGGGCACGGCTCCGCGGACCTGAACTTCGTGCCCAAGCTGATGACCGTCGAGCAGGTCCAGCAGGGCTACAACTGGCTGATCCGGAGCCTCTACAAGTACGAAAACTACGGCGCGCGGCTGGCCACCGGGGTGAGGGCATTCCGGCCGGAGTACGTGCGCCGGGGCCGGGGAAGCAAGATCGATCGGGAGGTCCTCGGCATACTGGCCAACACTTTCCGGCACTACATCTTCACCACCGACAGCGTCCGGCGCCGCTTCTTCCTTAAGACCCTGCGGCAGATCATGTGGCCCCACCCCAGCTTCGAGAAGCTGGACTACGCCATCAGCTACATGATCTCGGAAAAACACTTCCACGACTATGTGGACAAGGCCCACGGCGACCCCGAGACGGTGGCCGACGGGCCGTTCGTGGAAAGCGCCGCGGTGGAGCAGACCTGGGGCGAGCTGAGCAAGGAATACCTGAGAAAGCTGAAACGCGAGGTCTATCCCGGCGCCATGCGCTGGGTGTGGATGCGGCGTCGGCTGCGGCACGCCGTGGCGGTGCCGGAAGCGTTCCTCAAGGACAACGTGGGGCAGAGGCTGAGCCACTTCCTCTCCGACCTCGGCATCGACGTGGTGCCGGTGGCGAGCGCGGCCCTGTCACGCATCCAGGACAAGGCCGACGTGCTGGTGCTTCCCATCCTCAACAAGGTGCTGAAGGGCCGCGAGGAGCTGCAGCAGGCGGTGGAGCACCTGACCGAGGAGTCCCAGAAGGAAATCAAGCGTTTCCGCAAGGTGATCCACTTCCCCATGGACCAGGGAGACGGCGCCGCCCTGGAGGCGTTCGCCCGCCTCGGCCTGCTGTACACGGGCCGCGTGGAGCGGGTGCAACGGGCCTACGTCAGGGCCTTTCAATAGAACAAGGAACGGTGACGGGTTCGAAACCCGTCACCGTCAGTGAAACGCGCGCGAGTGTTTCCGGATCTTCTCGATCTGTTCCCGCACCGTCGCGGCGCCGTCGGAATCCGGCGCCAGTTCCAGATACCTCTCCAAGTCCGTCAGCGCGCCCGCGCCGTCCTCCAGCCGCAAACGTAAAAGGCCACGGTCCCGGATCTGATCGGGGTCGCGCGGGTTCAGGATCACGAGCTGCTCCACTACCCGGAGGCATCGCTTCAGATCCTGCCGGTTGGCGTAGATCAGCTTGATGTTGTTGAGCATTCGCTGAACGATCTGTCTGTTGGACACGGGGGAAAGGTACTCGGGCTGGACCTCCAGCCGGCCGCCGTAGAGCCTGTCCAGCAACCCCTGAAAGTCCGGCGCCGACAGGATGCGGCCGCCGTTGAAGGGGTCGACGAAGACCTCCTGGCCTTCGCAGGCCGTCTTGACCAGGAAGTGACCCGGGAAGCCCACGCCCCCGGCTTCCAGGCCCACCCGCCGGGCCACCTCCATGTAGAGCACCGACAGGGTGATGGGGATGCCGCTCTTGCGGTCCATGACCCGGTTCAGGAAGCTGTTCTCGGGGTCGTAATAGTCCTCGTCGTTGCCTTGGAAACCTTCCTGCTGGAACAACACGTATTCAACGCAGGCGAGCCGGCGATAGGCGCCTTCCTCGGCGCCGGCCGCCTCGCTCACCCTCTCCGCCATCCGGTCCAGTCGGGCAAGGTACCCTTCGATATCGAGCTCGGGATACTCCGGCACGGCGATGGTCAGGGCCACCCGGGCCAGATCCATATCGGGCTCGGAAACTGCTTCGGCAAAGGCAAGGTACTGGGCGCTCTCGTCCATATCACCTCCAGAGCGAACCGTGGCGCTGCTCCGCGGGCGATCCGCCGGTCCGCGTCGCGGTCTGCCTCACCGGGGATCGGAAACCACGTCCAGCACGGCCGGCAGCCGCTGCTCCTTCACCACCTTGCAGGCCCGTTCCAGCGCGGGACCCAGCTCCGCCGGCGTGCGGATCGGCCCCTCGCCCCAGACCCCGAAGCACTCGGCCATCTTGGCGTAGTCCACCAGCGGGTCGCTCACGTGGGTGCCGATGCCGGCATTCTCGACGGGGCGGTTGCGGAACTCCGCCAGCTTGATGCCGTGTTCCTCGGAGTTGTAGAAGGACTGGTTGTTGTGGATGACGATCAGCAGCGGGATCTTGTGGTGCGCCGCGGTCCACAAGGCGCTGGAGGTCATCAGCAGGTCGCCGTCCGACTGGATGTCGACGCAGAACTTGTCCGTCCCCATGTGCCCCAGGGCCACGCCGATGGCGGCGCTCATGCCGTAGCCCACGCCGGCGCCGCCGCTGCGGCCCAGGTATTGACCCGGCTTGGTCCAGTCCCACAGCTTCCGGGCCCAGCCGTTGGCGCTGCCGTTGGCCAGCACCCAGTCCTCGTTCTTGACCGCCTCGCCGATCTCGTAGCCGAGGCAGGCGGTGGAGATGTCGTTGCGGGTGAGGGTCTGCCGCGCCTCCTCCTGCCAGCGGGCGCGGGCCGCGTCGTGCACCGCCTTGACTTCCCTGGCCCGGGCCTCGATGGCCGACCTGTCCGAACCCATCAGCTCCCGGCACAGGCGGGTCAATTCGGGCAGAGCGATGGCCGTATCGGCGCTGATGGGAACGTCCACCGCCTGCAGCGGCTGGACGTCCGTGGCCCAACTGTGCACCAGCATGTCGTTCAGGTTGATGTGAATGATCTTGGTTCCGGGCTGGATGACGTAGCCCATCTCCCGGGTGGTGCGGTCCACCGTGGTCAGCGAGCCATAGAGGTCCTGGACGTCCAGCCCCAGCACCACGTCGGCCTTCTTCAGGAAGTCGCCGGCGACGTTGGTCACGTCGAGCGGATGCGTGTTGGCGATGTTGTGCCGGTTGCCCTTGTCGACGACCGGAATCGCCAGCAGCTCGGCCAGCTCGGCCAGGGCCGCCACCGCCGCGGGCTTGCGGCCCATGAAGTCCGCGACGATGAGAGGCGCCTTGGCGCCCACCAGAAGCTCCGCCGCCCGCCGCATGGCCTCGGGGTTCCCCTGCACCGGAGCCTGGGGGGCGAACCGGCTGACGTCGGGTACCTCGATCTGTTTCGCCACCTCCATCTCCTGGAGGCCGGCGTCGTAGTTGATGTACACCGGCGCCGTGGGCTCGGTGACGGCAAGACGGTAACCGCGGATGAAAGATTCCGGAATGCTCTCCAGCGTGGCCGGCTGGTCGTCCCACTTGGTGTAGTCGCGCACCTGGTTGCCCTGCGTCAGCGCGGTATGGATCCAGTCGATCCAGGGGCGGCGGATGGTGGTATCCACCGGGCCGGTACCGCCGAGGCAGATCACCGGGACACGGTCGCACCACGCGTTGAAGATCCCCATGCTGCCGTGCTGGAGGCCCACCACGTCGTGCAGGATCGCCACCATGGGCTTGCCCGTGGCCTTGGCGTAACCGTGGGAGATGGCCACCGAGATCTCCTCGTGGCAGCAAAAGATCACCTCCGGGTGATGGTTGCCGCCGTAGTTCACGATGGAGTCATGGATGCCGCGGAAGCTCGCCCCCGGGTTGAAAGCCGTGTATTCGATATCGAACGCCTTCAGCATGTCGACGACGACGTCCGAGCCGTACTCCGCCTGCTTCTTCTCCGCCCTAGCGGCCTTTGCCATAGTGGTGTTCTCCCCTCGCTGAATGTTGCGATACTGTTGCGATACGCCTTCGTGAGACGGACCTCGGCAGGGACTTCCCGCTTCCATCCGCCCCTTGACGTAGGATGCCATAGCCCCTTTGCACGGCCCGCGTCAACCGGACGTAGTTTGACACTCCCGCCGGTGTTCGGCTAGTAGTTCAACCACCGACCGCATTCCCTTCGAAGGGAGCCGCACCACGAAAACCGGAGTCTTCCTGCCCATTTCAGGACGCGCAGCCACTGCCGAGACCTTGCGTCAGGCAGCCCGGAGCGCCGAGGCTTGGGGCTTCGACTCCATCTGGGCGGCGGACCGCATCATCATCCCCTGGCGCATCGACACACCTTACCCCTACGCCAACGAAGGCGCGTTCATCGTGCCGCCGGACCGTCCCTTCCTGGATTCCCTGACGTGCCTGACGTTCCTGGCGGCGTGCACCAGCCGTGTCGAGCTGGGCATCAGCGTGCTGGTGCTGCCTTACCGTCAGCCGCTGGTCTGGGGCAAGATCGCCGCGACCCTCGACCACCTGTCCGAGGGCCGCTTCATTCTGGGCGTGGGCGTGGGATGGATGGAAGAAGAGTTCCGGGCGCTGCAGGCGCCGTTCGGGGACCGGGGCCGCAGGACCGACGAGCAGATCGAGGTACTGAGAGAAGTCCTGAGCACCGAGCATTCGAGCTTTGCCGGAGAGTTCTACCGGTTCGACGACGTCAGCTTCCTGCCCAAATCCCGCAGGCCCCAGGGTATCCCGGTCTGGATCGGCGGCGAGGGACGCCGGGCCCAGCGGCGCGCCGGACGCTACGGCGACGCGTGGTTCCCCTACTTCGTGCGCATCGAGCCCGATGAACTGGCCGCGCGGTTCGACAACGCCCGGCGACACGCCGAAGAAGCCGGGCGCTCACCGGAGAGCCTGCGGCTCAACTGCTGCCTCCCCATCGAGGTCACGCGGGAACCGGTGACGCAGGAGCCGGACCGCTTGGCCGGCACCCCCGCCCAACTCGTGGAGGCCATCGCGCGCTACCGCGGGGCGGGAGTGGAACACCTGGCGCTCCAGTTCATGGTGCCGCGCTGGCCCGACCGCCTCGAGCAAATGCAGCGGTTCGCCGAGGAAACCCTGCCGCATATCTGAATCCCATGGCCCGACGCTCCTTCTTCTACGGCTACGTCATCGTCGCCCTCTGTTTCCTCAACATGGTGCTGATGCGGGGGATCCTGGCCTCCTACAGCGTCTTCTACATCGCGTTGCAGGAAACGTTTCCGTGGTCCCGCGCGGTCACCGGCTCCATCGCCTCGGTGAACGGCTTTTTCTACAGCGCCTCCTCGCCGCTGGTGGGCTGGGCCTACGACCGGCTGGGGCCGCGCATCCTCATGCCTTTCGGGGCCTTCCTCATCGGCTGCGGGATGCTGCTGTCGGGGGCCGGCACGTCGCTTTGGCACTTCTACCTCGCGTACGGCCTGCTCGTGGGGCTGGGCATCGGCTGCATCGGCTTCGTCAGCAACACCGCCCTGTTGTCCCACTGGTTCCGCCGGCGGCGGGGAATGGCCCTCGGCCTGGCCACCATGGGACTGGGCTTCGGCATCCTGATCGTGCCCGTGGTTCAGGTCCTGATCACCCGATACGGGTGGAGCGCGGCCATGGCGCTGCTGGGGATCGTGGTTCTGGCAACCATCGTGCCTCTGAACGCCGTGTTCCAGCGACGCCGGCCCGAAGATGTCGGACAACTGCCGGACGGCGATTCGCCGGGCGCCGCGGATGCCGCCCCGGTGACGGCGGAACCCGCCGCCGAAAAGCCCGTGCCGCCGCGGGACTGGACGCTCGCGGAAGCGTTCCGCTCGTTCCCGTTCTGGTCCATTGCCGTGGGGCACCTGGGGCTCGGCACCGGCCTTGCCCTCATGTACACATACGCGGTCGCCCATCTGGTCCACATCGGACTGGCGAAACAGGTGGCCGCCAACGCCTTCAGCCTGGTGGGGGTGGCGCGGATCCCGAGCACGGCCTTCTGGGGTTTCATCTCGGACCGCCTGGGGCGCGACCGCGCCTACCTCCTCGGCACCCTCTTCACCCTTGGCGGGATCGGGGTGCTCATGGCCCTGAGCGCGGACGCGCCGGCGTGGTGGTTCGTGGCCTTCGCCGTCCTTTACGGCATCGGCCACAGCTCCGGCAACCCCACCTTCGGCGCCACCATCACCGACATCTTCGGCGGCAGAAACGTCGGCAAAATCCTCGGTTGGCTGGAGGTCACCTTCGGCATCGGGGTGGCGCTCGGATCGTGGTTCGGCGGCTACGCGTTCGACGTGACCGGCTCCTACCAGTACGCCTGGATCCTGGGGCTCGTCTCTTTCACGGTAGCCTACCTGAGCGTCCAGGTGTGCATCATGTGGAAGCGGCGCTCCCGCCACGAGACGCGGTGAGCATGGAACCCCACGCTCCCCGGCTTTTCTACGGACACGTCATCCTCTCCCTCTGCTTCCTCAACTTGGTGCTGGTGGGGGGCTTCATGGCGTCGTTCGGGGTGTTCAACGTCGCGCTGCTGGAGGCGTTCCGGTGGTCTCGCGCCGCCACGGCCGCCATTGCCTCTGTCAACGGCATCGCGGTGATCGCCCTGGCGCCGCTGGTGGGGTGGGCCTACGACCGGTTGGGGCCGCGCATCATCATGCCCCTGGGCGGGCTCCTGATCGGCGCCGGGCTCGTGCTGTCCGGGCGGAGCACGGCGCTGTGGCAGTTCTACCTCTGGTACGGCCTCCTGGCGGGCGTCGGCATCATCTGCCTCGACTTCGTCGGCACCACCACCCTGCTCTCCCGCTGGTTCCGCCGCCGCCGGGCCACGGCCCTCGGTTTCGCCGCCATGGGCTTGGGCGTCGGCATCGTGATCGTGCCCGGCGTGCAGTTCCTGGTCACCCGGCACGGCTGGCGCGCGTCGATGGTGTTGATGGGGATCGGCGTGCTGGCGTCGCAGGTGCCGCTGAACGCGTTGCTCCAGCGGCGCCGGCCCGAGGACATCGGGCAGCTCCCGGACGGCGCGTCGTTCGAAGCCACGGCACCGGGCACCGAAACCGCGGGGACGCCGGGTCCTTCGAGGACCGCCGCGACGGCGCGACCCGCCGTCCACGAATGGACGCCGGCAACGGCGCTGTCCTCGTTTCCTTTCTGGTCCATGGCGCTGGGCCACCTGACGGCGGGCACCGGCTTGTCTCTCATGAATACCCACACCGTCGCCCACCTGGTCCACGTCGGCCTGGACAAGCTCGGCGCCGCCACGGTCTTCGGTCTGGCCGGGGTGGTGCGGATTCCCGGAACGGCCCTCTGGGGCTTCGCCTCGGACCGCATCGGGCGTGACCGTGCCTATGGCGTCGCCACCGTCATGGCCCTCGGCGGCATCGGACTGCTCATGGCCGCGGGTCCCGAATCCCCCGCGTGGTGGTTCGTGGCGTTCGCCGTCCTCTATGGCGTCGGTCACAGCGCCGCCAACGCCACCTTCGGCGCCACCCTCACGGATATTTTCTGGGGCCGGCACGTCGCCACCATCATCGGACTGCTGGAAATCTTTTACGGGTTCGGAATCGCTTTGGGACCCTGGTTCGGCGGGTTTGTCTACGACGTCACCGGCTCGTACCAATACGCCTGGATGCTGGGGCTGCTGTCGTATACGCTGGCCTACGTGAGCATTCAGTTGAGCATGACGTGGAAACGGCGGTTCCAGCCCGAGACGCGGTGAGGCGGTGGGCGACCCGAAAAGCCGCCACGCGGCCCATACGGCTGCCATGCCTCCACGCGAGCATCCGCGCCGCCCTGACCTGGAGGCGCCGGTTCCGGCCCGACCCGGCGTGAGGTCAAAGGGACGAAGGGACGTCTAAAGGTTGACACGGCCAGTTCTCTTGGCTAATGTTGTCGGACTCCGTTCGTGAGTGCATTACCCTGTTCGACGAGTTCCTTTGTAGACTTGAGGAAGCGTTTTCTGTCATCGGCCCCGATGACGCCGGAGGGGTCACCATCACGCGGGGAGCGGCGGCCGTTGGCCGCGAAACAACCGCCAAATCACACAAGAGGAGTAGCAAATGGCCAAAGCAGCAAAGAAACTCGGGGCGCCCGCCGAGCAGATCCACGATCTGCGCAATGCGCTGGAGTGGCTCAAGTCCGAAGGCGATCTGATCGAGACGGACAAGGAGGTCGATCCCGACCTTGAGATCACCGCGATCCAGAAGAACCTCGACGGCGGCTGTCCGATCCTGTTCAACAACGTCAAGGACAAGCCCTATCACCGGGCGGTGACCAACCTGTTCGGTGACATGGGCGTCATCAACAAGATGTTCGGGTGGGAGAACCACACCGACCGCACGCGCAAGCTGGCGGACGCCATCAAGAACCAGATTCCGCCGGTGGAGGTAAGCTCCGAGGAGGCGCCGGTCCACGAGGAGATCATCAAGGACCCCAAGGACGTCAACGAGTACATGCTGCCCATCCGCCACACCGAGTACGAGCCGGAACTGACCGTGGGCTCGGGCAACCGGCTCATCTCCGGCGAGCACTTCGACGGCGGCACCGACCTCGGCTACAACCGCATGAACTTCCGCTGGGGCAACGTGGCGACCTTCCAGATCTCGCCCGGATCGCACATGTGGCAGGTGGTGTCCAAGTACTACCAGGCCGACAAGCCCGTACCCATCACCATGTGCTTCGGGGTCCCGCCTTCCTGCACGCTGCTGGCGGGCGCCGGCTTCGACTACGTGGTGCTGCCCCAGGGCTGCGACGAGCTGGGCGTGGCCGGCGCGGTGCAGGGCGCGCCGGTGCGGGTGGTCAAGGCCAAGACGGTGGACGCGCTGGCGCTGGCCGACTGCGAGGTGGTGCTGGAGGGTTACGTCAACCCGCGCGACCGGCGCTACGAGACCGAGGAATCCGAGAAGGCGGACATCCAGGGCCGTTTCCACTTCCATCCGGAATGGGCCGGCTACATGGGCAAGGCCTACAAGGCGCCCACCTTCCATGTCACCGCGGTGACCACGCGCAAGCGCGAAGGCAAGCCCATCATCTTCCCGCTGGGCGTGCACACCCTGGATGACCACAACATCGACACCACCGTGCGCGAGGCCTGCATGTACCTCCTGTGCGAGCGCATGCAGCCCGGCATCATCCAGGACGTCAACATCCCCTACTGCATGACCGACTGGGGCGGCGCCATCATCCAGGTGAAAAAGCGCAACCGCATCGAGGAAGGCTGGCAGCGGAACTTCATGTCGGCGATACTTTCCACCTCCCAGGGTTCCCGCCTGGTGGTGGCCGCCAGCGAGGACACGGACATCTACGACATGGACGACATCATGTGGTGCATGACCACCCGGGTGAATCCCAAGACCGACATCCTGAACCCGATTCCGGGCGGACGCGGCCAGACCTTCATGCCGGCCGAGCGCATGACCGCCGGCGACCAGCAGTGGACGGCTTCCAACACCGTGTTCGAGGGCGGCATGGGCATCGACGCCACGGTGCCGTTCGGATACGAGAGCGACTTCCTCCGTCCGGTGTACGCGGTGGAGAAGGTGGCCCTCAATGACTTCTTCAGCGACAAGGACATCGCCAACGCGAAGTCCCGGATGCAGGGCTGGGTGCACTCCCTGGCCCGCACCGGACGGTAACCCGCACCGGACGCAAAAGGGCGGCCTTCCTGGCCGCCCTTTTTTTCGCCCGGACACGGACCGCACGAAATGACCGACCCCGCGCGACCGGAACGGATGTCGGCGCTGCTGGAGGACCGCTACGGCGTGGCGGGACGGGAGGCGGCAGGGCGACTGCGGCGGTGGATGAGCGGCGAGATTCCCTATGCCGCGCCCGAGGTCATCGACCGGCACCTCGAGGCCGAACACCTGCCCCTGGTGTTCGACGCCTTCAGGCAGGTGCTCCCCTTCGGCACCGGCGGACGGCGCGGTCCGGTGGGCTACGGCCCCAACCGGATGAACCCGTCGACGGTGGCCATGACCGCCCAGGGCCATTCGAACTACCTGAACGGAACTTCTTCGGAGGAGCCCCGCGCGACGGGGCCGTCCTCCGAACGGCCGCTGAGCGTGGTGGTGGCCAACGACGTCCGCGTCTTCACGGACAATGCCGGAACGTACGGGTTCCTGGAGCCGCGGCATCCCCTCATGGGGGTTTCCTCGCGCTCCCTGGCCCGGCTGGCGTGCGAGATCTACGCGGCCAACGGCATCGTCGCTTATCTGGCCGCGCCTGAAGACGACCACGCCGTCACCAGCACTCCGGAACTGTCGTGCTTCATCGTCCAACTGGGGGCCGCGGGCGGTGTCAACGTGTCGGCGTCCCACAACCCGCCGGACGACAACGGCATCAAGGTGTACGACGCCTACGGCAGCCAGCCCATCGCCCCCGAGGACCAGCGGCTGGCGGACGCCATGGATCGGGCCACCGAGGTGCGGACAATGCCCTTCGAGGAGGGTCTCCGCTCGGGTATGATCCGCCCGCTGCCGCCGGAGCTCCACGCGGCCTACGTCGACACCTACGTGAGCCTTTACGGGAACCTCCGTCCCCCGGACCACCGGGCGCCGGTGGTCTACACGCCCTTGTGCGGCTGCGGCGTGAACACGGTCCAGGAGGTGCTGGAACGGCTCGGCTTCACCCTGCTGATTCCCCCGGACCAGGGGCTGGACGGCAGCTTTGCCGCCATTCCCTTCAAGGCGCCCAACCCGGAGGTGCCCCACGCCACCGCGCCGGCCCGGGAGTTCGCCGATCGCCACGGCGTCGGCATCGTGCTGTCCAGCGATCCGGACGCCGACCGCATCGGCATGGAGGCGCGCGTCGCGGACGGCTCCTGGTACCACTTCGACGGCAACCAGATCGCCGCCATCCTCTGCCACCATCTCATGCTCGACCCCCACGGGCCGCGCCGGCGCGGTCTCGTGATGGAAACCCTGGTCACGACCAAGCTGCTGGGACGCATCGTGGCCGAGGCCGGGGACTCGTGGCTGATCGACGACCTGCTGGTGGGTTTCAAGTATGTGGCCGACGTGCTCAAGACCCTGGAGCGGTCCGGCCGCTACAAGGACATCGCCTGCTCGCCGCAAGACCTCGTGCTCGCCGCCGAGGAGAGCCACGGCGTGATCATGGCGCCCGGCATCCGGGACAAGGACGCCACGCCCGCGTGCATGGTGCTGGCGGCCCTCTACCAGAGGCTGCGGGAAGAGCAACGGACCATGCTGGACTACTATGTCGACATGCTCCGGGAGCTGGGGAGCTATGACAACGTCAACCGCGGCATCACCCTGTCGGGGGCGGAGGGGAACCGGAAGAAGGACCGGATCATGGCCAGCCTCAGGGAAGCGCCGCCGCGGGAGCTGGCCGGGGAGCCGGTTCGACGCTTCATCGACTACTGGGACCCGGAACGCTTCGGGCCCATCGTGAGCGACACCGACCGGCTGCCCCGGAACGTGTTGCAGGCCCATACCGACCACTTCATCATCACCGTCCGGCCGTCGGGCACCGAACCCAAGCTCAAGCTCTACTGTCAGCTCCTCCCGGACGGAAGGCCCCTTGACGCCGCCGGAACCGACCTGCTTGATGAGGTGAGAGGCAAGGCGGATCGGGTGGCGCGGTCCCTGTACAACGAGTTGCTGTCGTACGTCGGCATCTCGCTGGACGCGGCCGCGCTGCTGCTCCCGGACATCGTCGACCTGGAGGCCAAGCAGCGTTTCGCCGGCGAGACGGCGCCGCGCCTTCACGACGCCATGCGCGGCGGAGGATTCGCCGGCCTGGACCCACTGCTGGACTGGCTTCGCGCGGAAACGGGATACATGACGCCGGCGGCCGATCCCCTGCCCGCGCTGAGGCTTTCCGTCGCCCGCCTTTGCCGTGACTGGCGCGACGAACCCGGCATGTCTCTGGTGGAGGAACTCGGCCGCTGGGCGTCCGGCCGTTGAAAGGAGCATCGAATGAAGGACAAGATCAACGCAAGCCTGGAGATCGAGCGGGTACAGCAGGAGTGGCTCTCGGCCATGGCCGAGAAGTACCAGCTCCCCGACCCGTCCAAGGCGCTTCGGGTGGTGCTGGACCACGCCCGGACCGCGGCGGACGAGAAGGTCCTCTTCGAGACGGTTCGCTGTCTGGGTTGCGACTAGGCGGGCGGAGCGGCCTCGAGGGCGTCGAATCCGGCCTGCCGTCCGGGTCAGCCGGCGGCCGGACGCCGTTTGGCCAACGCCTCGCGGCGAATGGCCTCGATCTCGTCCGCTTCCTTGGGGATGGCCGCGGACAACACTTCGTGTCCCCCCTCGGTGACCAGGACGTCGTCCTCGATGCGGACGCCGATGCCGCGGTAGTCGTCGCGCACCTGCTCCAGGTCTTCGGCGATGTAGAGGCCCGGTTCCACGGTGAGCACCATTCCCGGTTCCAGCGGCCGTGAGACGCCGTCAACCCGGTAGCGGCCGACGTCGTGCACGTCGAGGCCCAGCCAGTGGCCGGTCCGGTGCATGTAGAACCGGGTGTGCTCGCCCTTTTCCATGAGCTCGCCGGCCTCGCCCTCCAGAAGACCGATTTCGAGCAAGCCGTCCACCAGCACCTCGGTGGCCCGTTTGTGGACCTCCTCCATGGACGCCCCGGGACGCACCGCGGCGATACCCTCCCTCTGCGCCCGCAGCACGATCTCGTAGATGCGCCGCTGCGGCGGCGTATAGGCCGCTCCCACGGGAAAGGTGCGCGTCACGTCCGAGCAGTAGCCGTCGAACTCGGCGCCGGCGTCGATGAGCACGAGGTCGCCGTCGCGCATGCGGCGGTCGTTCTGGGTGTAGTGGAGGATGGTCGCGTTGGCTCCGGACGCGACGATGGACGGATAGGCCCAACCGGAGCCGCCGGCCGCGCGGAAGTGGTACTCCAGCAGCGCCTCCAGCTCGTATTCGAAGGCGCCGTCACGCACCCCCCTCATGGCCGCCACGTGGGCGTCGGCGGACGCAGCCACCGCCCGGCGCATGAGATCCAGTTCCCCCGCCGACTTGAAAAGGCGCATTTCGTGCAGGATCGCGGCCGGGTCCACCAGCGACACCACGCCCCGGCCGGTCCGGGCGCGCCCGGATCTGCTGTTGTCGATGAGTTCCCGTATCAAGGCGGTCATGCGCTCGTCCCGGCCCGCCGCGAAGCAGACCGTGTCCGTGCGCGCCAGATGCTCCGGCAGGACCTCCCGCACTTGGTCGATGGTGTAGGCGGCGTCCGCGCCGAACACCTCCCGCGCCCCATCCACCCCGTACCGCTTTCCGGTCCAGGTCTCCTTTTGCCGGTCCCGCGGCTGCACGAACAGGATGAAGCGTTCCCGCTCATGCTGCGGTGACAGGACGCAGAGGCAGTTGGGTTCCGGGAACCCGGTCAGATAGAGCAGGTCGTTGTCCTGCCGGTACCGGTACTCCACGTCGTTGGAGCGGGTTGACTGGGGTGCGGCCGGGATGATGGCCACGCCCTCGCCCATGCTGTCCGCGAAGGCCTCCCGCCGCTTCGCATAGCTCGCCATGTCCATACAGAGTTCCTTACGGGAAGGCGCGGGCGGTGGCAAGGACGGGGCCCTTTTCGGCGGCCTCTACCGGAAAGTTGTTCTCGCTTCATGTGACCGGATCTGCTACACATTTCCGAACCGGCAGGGCGCGGAAAACGATTCCGGGCCGGGCACGCCGGAGCAAGGAGGAATCGTCATGGCGGAGACGGTCTACAAGGACTTCAAACGCGAGGAAATGGAGTACCAGTTCAATCCCCGCACCACCGTGACCGAATATCCGCAACTGACGCTGGAACGGGAGGCGGCCAGCGAAGCCACCCGCGCGAAGCTCAAGCACTTCCGCGACGTGCGCTACGGCGACCGCCCGCGGATGACCCTCGACATCTTCCCGGCCGGGCAGCCCGGCGCCCCGGTGCAGATCTACATCCACGGCGGCTACTGGCGCGGCGGCAGCAAGGACGCCTACAGCTTCATTGCCGAACCGTTCGTCGAGGCCGGGGCCACCATGGTGCTGCTGGAATACGATCTCTGCCCCCAGGTCACCGTGCCCGACATCATGCGCGAGACCCGCGAAGGCATCGCATGGGTCTACCGCCACATCTCGGAGTACGGCGGCGACCCGGACCGGATCTACCTTTCGGGGTCCTCGGCCGGCGGGCACCTCACGGCCAGGGCCCTCAGCCATCGCTGGGAGGAAGACGGCCTGCCCGAGGATATCATCAAGGCCGCCGTGGCCATCACCGGAGTCTATGACGCCGACCCCGTCTTCTACGTCTCTTCCAACGAGGACATCCGCCTGACGCCGGACACCGCACGGGAGATCAGCGCCATGGTCCATCCGCCCCTGGACCGGGCCCCGTTCGTGGTGGCGGTGGGCGGGGCCGAGACCCGCGGCTGGATCGGCATGTCCAGGGATTTCTTCGCCCTTTGCCAGGAGCGGGGCCTGGACTGCAGCTATATGGAGGTCCCCGGAAAACACCACTTCTCGGTCTCCGGCCAGCTCGGAGAACGCGGCAGCCTGATGTTGCGCACGGTCTTGAACCAGATGGGGTGCCTGTCGGAGGGCGCCGCATGAGGCGTGGCCGCGGCCTGAAACCGCGCATATGGCTCCTGGGCCTGATCGTGCTATCGTACGCCCCGCTCTGTCATGCGGAAAGGGTCTACGTCAGCGGCTACCGCGAGATCATGCTGCGCTCCGGACCCAGTGTGGAGCACCGCATCCTCGCGGTGCTGAAGACCGGCAACGAGTTGGAGGCGGTGTCGGAAGAGGGCGAGTACAGCCTCGTCGTACTGCCCGACGGGCGCCAGGGCTACGCGCTCAAGAGCTTCCTGACCGAAGAAGCGCCGCCCTTGCGGCAGATTGAAGAGCTGACGGCCAAGGTAGAGGCTCAGGCCGCGGAGCTCGTGGAGCTGCGCGGCAGGAACACGGAGCTCGTGACCGACAACGAGGCGCTGGCCAAGAAGAGCTCCAACGACAAGCGGCTGCTCCGACGGCTCCAGCAGGAAAGCTCCGATCTGCAGCGGGACATCCGGCTGCGCTGGTTCCTGGCCGGAGCCGGGGTGCTGCTCGCCGGCTGGATCATGGGATGGACCCGCCTCCGGCTGCGGAGGAGAGCCCGCACCCGGAGCTTCACGTAGTCTCATTCACGCGATCTAGTGTCGTGTCCCACGTAAATGTTGACAAAGATGCGCAGGATTTTTCGTTGTCGGCAAGGCGCGATGACGAGCAGTGGCAGTTACCACGCGAGGAAGAGCAACGCAGCCGACGACGAAAAAGACCAGCAGATTTGTCAACATTTACGTGGGACACGACACTAGCACCAGGAGGGAAGCATGCACCCGGTACAGCTATTCTGCTGGCATTTCATGGCCTATCCTCACCTGCCCGAGGACTTCGACGAGAAGTACGACACGGGCTGGGTGACGGTTCCCAACAGCCTGTGGGACTCGGAGAAGTCCCGCGGCCTGTTCCAGGAATACATCGACCAGCTCGCCTACGCCGACGAGCTGGGCTTCGACGGACTCGTGCTGAACGAGCATCACCAGAACATCTACGGCCTGATGCCGTCGCCGAACCTCATCGCGGCGGCGCTGACCCAGCGCTCCATCAAGGCCAAGATCTGCGTGCTGGGCAACCTGCTGCCGCTCCACATCAATCCGCTCCGGGTGGCGGAAGAGTACGCCATGCTCGACAACATGAGCGACGGGCGCATCATCGCCGGTTTCGCGCCGGGCGGCGGTCCCGAGAACTACAACTACGACATCCCGTCGGTGACCTCTCGGGAACGCTTCTGGGAAGCCGTGGACCTGGTGGTGCGCGCCTGGACCGACGACGGCCCGTTCAACCACGAAGGCCACTACTACCCGCTGCGCTACGTCAACCCCTGGCCCAAGCCCACCCAGAAACCCCATCCGCCCATATGGGTCCCGGGCTCCCGGAGCGCCTCGACGCTGACCGAGGTGGCCAAGCGCGGCTACTGCTACTTCCTGTCGTCCCGGAGCCACGGCGGCGAGACCTACAAGGCCCGCGAGCAGTTCTCCCAGGTGCTGGAAGAGCACGGCGACAGCTACCAGCCGTACCGCATGGGCATCCTGATGTCCGCCTACGTGAGCGAGACCGACGCCCAGGCCAAGGCGGAGTGCGAGGAGGGCGTGTGGTACTTCCTGCGCAACTGCCTCAAGGGGCACCTGCGCAAGGAAGGACGCCAGCTCACCTTCGGCGCCGGCGTGCCCTACATTCCGGCCCCCGCGTGGAAGGAGTTCCTGAAGCACTCCGACCCCGAGCGCTCCATGCTCGGTGACGTCAACGACTGGGACGAGCTGGACAAGGCCCAGTCCATCGTGGTGGGAAGTCCGGAAACCGTGCACCGGAAGATCCTGGACCTCATCGAGAAGTCGCAGGTGGGCAACCTGCTGATCCAGTTCCATCTCGGCAACATGCCGGGTGAGCTGGCGCTCAAGAGCCAGCGCCTGTTCGCCACCGAGGTGGCGCCGGCGCTGCGGGAAGATTCCGCACGGGTCTTCGCCAAGGCTTACCCGAGGATGGAAGAGACCCTTGCGGCGGCCGGAGCGGAAGCATGAGCCCGCGGACTCTCGAGATCAACGGCCGGAAGGTGTCGGTCCTGGAAGACGGCGCGGGCGAGCCCACCCTCTACCTCCACGGTTTCGCCGACGTGCACGCGGTCACGGAAGGCTGGATGCCTTTCCACGAGAGGCTCATGGAGAGCTGCCGGCTCTTGGCCCCGGCGCATCCGGGGTGCGCCGCATCCGACGAGATCGAGTATCTGGAGTCCGCCGAGGACCTGGTGTTCCACTACCTGGAGGTGATCGACGCCCTGGGGCTCGACCGCTTCCATCTGGTGGGGACCTGCGTCGGGGGCTGGGCCGCCGCCGAGCTTGCGGCGCGCCACCCCGAAAAGGTCCGGCGGCTCGTGCTCATCGACGCCTCGGGCCTGTTCGTGTCCGGAGCACCCATCGGCGACATCTTCATGATGTCCCACCCGGTGCGCGGCACCGACTACTCGGAACTGCGGGCCATGCTGTTCGAAAGCGACCGCACGCCGGTGGGGCACGAGCTGTTCCCCGACGGCCGGGCCGAAAACATCGACGACGAGCTGCGGCGTTACCAGATGATACGCTTCACCAACCGGTTCGGCTTCAGTCCCCCCTACTTCTACAACCGTTCGCTGCGAAGCCGCCTGCACCGCATCGCGGCGCCGACCCTGGTGGTGTGGGGTGAAGCGGACCAAATGGTGCCCGTGGCCCACGGCGAAGCCTACGCCGCCGGCATCCCTGGCTCCAACGGCGTGGAACTCGTAAAGGGTGCCGGACACAGCCCCCAGGCGGAGGACCCGGAGGCCACGGCCGCGCTGGTGGCCGATTTTCTGAAGGGTTGACCGGTGCGGGCCGTCATGCCCGGGCGGGGTCGTAGCCGAGCACCGGCCCCAGCCACCTTTCCACCTCAGCCACCGTCATGCGTTTTCGCGCGGCGTACGCTTCCACCTGGTCCCTGCCCACGGCGCTGACCGCGAAGTAGCGCGCCGCGGGGTTGGCGAAGTAGAGCCCGCAGACCGACGCCGCGGGCCACATGGCGAAGCTCTCGGTCAGCTCGATGCCGGCGGCTTCACGCACATCCAGCAGCTTGAACAGCGTGGGCTTCTCGGTGTGGTCGGGACAGGCGGGATAGCCCGGCGCGGGGCGGATGCCGCGGTAACGCTCCTGGACCAGGTCTTCCTGGCTCAACCGCTCCTCACGACCGTAGCCCCACTCGCGCCGTGCACGGGCGTGGAGGCATTCGGCGAAGGCCTCGGCCAGACGGTCCGCCAGGGCCTTGGTCATAATGGCGTTGTACTCGTCGTGATCGGCCTCGAACCGTTCGGCGAGCTCGTCGGTGCCGTGACCGGCGGTCACCGCAAAGCCGCCGATGAAATCGTCACGGCCGGAATCCCGGGGCGCCACGAAGTCCGCCAGGGCGTACTGGGGCGTGCCCTTGCGCCCCTCCTTCTGCTGGCGCAGGGTGTGGAAACGCGTCAGCTCCGCGCTCCGGGTCCCGTCCGCATAGAGCACGATGTCGTCGCCGTCGCTGTTGGCGGGATAGAAGCCGTAGACGCCACGGGCCTTCAGCAGGCCCTCATCGACGATGCGGTCCAGCAACTCGCGCGCGTTGGCGAACAGCTCGCGGGCCGCGGGGCCCCGCACGGGGTCGTCCAGCAAATCCGGATAGCGGCCGCGGATCTCCCAAGTGTGGAAGAAGGGCGACCAGTCGATGTAGGGGACGAGCTCGGCCAGCGGGAAATCCCGCAGCACCCGGCCGCCGGTAAACTCGGGAACGTCGACCTCGCAGGTTTCCCAGTCGATGCGGCAGCGCCGCTCCAGCGCCTCGGCATAGCTCAGGAGCCGCGTGCCCGCCCGAGTCTCGTACTCGTGTCGCATGCGTTCCTGGTCGGCCCGGTTCGAGGCGTCCAGCCTGGCCCGGGCCTCCGGGTCCATGAGGTCCTGCACCACCGGCACGGCCCGTGAGGCGTCGAGGACGTGGACCGTCTCCCGGCCGTAGGCCGGAGCGATCTTCACCGCGGTGTGGCGTTTGCTGGTGGTGGCGCCGCCGATGAGCAGCGGCAGCTCGAGTCCGCGCCGCTCCATCTCGCCGGCCACGTGCACCATCTCGTCCAGCGACGGCGTGATGAGGCCGCTGAGGCCGATGGCGTCGGCGTTCTCCGAGGCGGCGGTGTCGATGATCCGGTCCGCGGGCACCATGACGCCGAGATCGACGACCTCGTAGTTGTTGCAACGGAGCACCACGCCCACGATGTTCTTGCCGATGTCGTGCACGTCGCCCTTGACGGTGGCGAACACGAGCTTCGCGCGCTTCATGCCGCCGCCCGACTCCCGGCTCTCGGCCTCCATCAGAGGCGTCAGGCGGGCCACCGCCTTCTTCATGACCCGGGCGCTCTTGACCACCTGGGGCAGGAACATCTTGCCCGAGCCGAAGAGATCGCCGACCACGTTCATGCCGGCCATGAGCGGCCCCTCGATGATGTGGAGCGGGCGCTCGTAGTGCTCCAGGGCCTCGTCGACGTCGTCGTCGATGTATTCCACGATGCCCTTCACCAGGGCGTGGGAGAGCCGGCTCTCCACGGTTTCCTCGCGCCAGGCCTGTTCCTCCACCGCCGAGGGGACCGCGCCCTTGACCTGCTCCGCGAAGTCCACCAGCCGCTCGGTGGCGTCGGAGCGCCGGTTGAACAGCACGTCTTCCACCAGTTCGCGCAACTCCCCCGGGATCTCCTCGTACACCGCCAGTTGTCCGGCGTTGACGATGCCCATGTCCATGCCGGCCTGGATCGCGTGGTAGAGGAACACCGAGTGCATGGCCTCGCGGACCCGGTCGTTGCCGCGGAAGGAGAACGAGATGTTGCTGACCCCGCCGGAGATGTGGCAGCGGGGAAAGAGCGCCTTGAGCTGCCGGGCCGCCTCGATGAAGTTGACGGCGTACTCCGCGTGCTCCTCGATCCCCGTGGCCACGGTGAGGATGTTGGTGTCGAAGATGATGTCGGCCTCGTCGAAGCCGATCTCCTCGGTGAGGATGCGGTGGGCGCGCCCGCACACCGTGATCCGCTCCTCCACGGTGGTGGCCTGTCTCTCCTCGTTGAAGGCCATGACGATGACCGCGGCGCCGTAGCGCTTCACCAGGCGCGCGCACTTCCGGAACTCCTCCTCCCCTTCCTTGAGGGAGATGGAGTTCACCACCGCCTTGCCCTGGACGCACTTGAGCCCGGCCTCGATGACCGAGAAGTTGGAGCTGTCCAGCATGATCGGGACGCGGACGATCTCGGGCTCGGCGGCCACGTGGTTGAGGAACACCGACATGGCCTCCACGGAGTCGAGCATGCCCTCGTCCATGTTGATGTCGATGATGTTGGCGCCGCCCTCCACCTGCTCCCGGGCGATGGCCACCGCCTCCTCGTACTCGCCCTCGCGGATCAGGCGGGCGAACTTGCGGGAGCCGGCCACGTTGGTGCGCTCGCCCACCATGATGAAGTTCGTGTCCGGGCGGATCACCAGCCGTTCCAGCCCGCTCAGGTGGGTGAAGCGATCGGGCTCCGGCGCTGTCCTCGGACGAAGCCCCTTCATCCCTTCGGCCAGGGCCGCGATGTGCTCCGGCGTGGTGCCGCAGCAGCCGCCCACCAGGTTCAGCCAACCCTCCCGCGCCCATTCGCCCAGCGCGCCGGCCAGCTCGACCGGGCCCATGTCGTAGCCGCCGAACTCGTTGGGCAGGCCCGCGTTGGGATAGGCGAACACCGGCAGCTCCGACAGCCGCGAAAGCTCTTCCACGAAGGGCGTCATCTGATGCGGCCCGAAGGCGCAGTTGATGCCCACCGCGGCCAGGTCCGCGTGGCTGATTGAAGTCAGGAACGCCTCCAGGGTCTGGCCGGAAAGCGTGCGTCCGCTCTGGTCGGTGATGGTCACCGAAGCCAGCACCGGCAACCGCAAGTCCCGCTCCTGCAGGAGCTGCCCGATGGCGAACAGGCACGCCTTCAGATTCAGGGTGTCGAAGGTCGTTTCCGGCAGCAGGAGATCGACGCCGCCGTCGACGAGGCCCCGGGCCTGATCGTAGTACGCCGCCGCCAGCTCCTCGAAGGTGACCGCCCGAAAGCCCGGGTCGTTGACGTCGGGAGACATGGAGGCCGTACGGTTCGTGGGTCCCAGGGACCCGGCCACCAGCCGCGACCCGCCGTCCCCGGCGTTGAACCGGTCGACCGCTTTACGCGCCGCGGCGCCGGCGGCCCGGTTGATGTCGTAGGCCAGGTCCTCGAGAGCGTAGTCCAGCAGGGAGATGGCGTTGGCGTTGAAGGTGTTGGTCTCGACGATGTCGGCGCCGGCCTCCAGGTACTCCTGGTGGATCTTTTCGATGGCCCGAGGCTGGGTCAGGCACAGGATGTCGTTGCATCCCTTCAGCGGCTTCGGATGTTCGGCGAAGCGGGAGCCGCGAAAATCCGCCTCGCCGAGGCCTAGGTCCTGGATCCGTGTCCCCATGGCTCCGTCGAACAGAACGATCCGGTCCGCCAGGAGACTCTTCAGCGGCTGCGTCGGCATGTAATCCCTCAACCCTTCCCCCTACCCTTCCGCGGCCGCGCCGGCTCCGGCGTAACGTAGGCGGCGGTGATGCCGCCGTCCACCACGAATTCGGCGCCGGTGACGAAGGACGAGTCGTCGCCGGCCAGATACAGCGCAGCCCGGGCGATCTCCCGGGCCTCTCCGAAACGCCCCATGGGGATGTGGACCAGACGGCGCTGCTGCTTCCGGGGCGTGTCGAGCACCTTCATCAGCAAGTCCGTGCGCAACGGGCCCGGACAGAGCGCGTTGACCCGGATGTTCTCCCGGGCGTGGATCACCGCCAGTTCCCGGCTCAGCGCCACCACGCCGCCCTTGCTGGCGGTGTAGGCGAGCTGCGGGGCGGCGGCGCCCATCAGCGCCACGAACGAGGCGGTGTTGATGACGGAGCCGCCGCCCGCACGGCGCAATGCCGGGATGCCGTGCTTGCAGCCCAGGAACACCCCCTTGAGATTCACCGACAGCGTGGCGTCCCAGACCGCTTCCGAGGTCTCCACCGCGCCGGCGTCATCGGCCAGCATGATGCCGGCGTTGTTGAACAGCACGTGGAGCGCGCCGAACTCGGCCTCCGCGACCGCCACCATCCCGGCACAGTCGGCGCTCCGGGACACGTCCGCGTGACAGTACAGCGCCTCTCCCCCGCTCCGGTTGATGCGCCCCGCCAGACGCTTTCCGGCGCGGTCATCGACGTCGGCGATGACCACCCGGGCGCCCTCGCGAGCGAACAGCAGGGCGGTCTCCCGGCCGATGCCGCCGGCGCCGCCGGTGATGAGTGCCACCTTGTCTTTCAATTGCATAACCATAGCCCGGAATGGACAACGACCCCTCGTGGATCAGCGCGGAAAACCCCAAGCCCCGCTTCCCCGTCACCCCGGACCCCGGATCAAGTCCGGGGTGACGGAAGGGAACGACCACCGCGCTCAACGCTCGACCGCCGCCTCCACCAGCGCATCGAACAGGCGCTGTTGTACTGGATCTTCCGCCGCGGTCAACTCGGGGTGCCACTGCACCGCGAGGAGCCATGGGTGCGACCGCATCTCAAGACCCTCGATGGTGCCGTCCGGGGCGTAAGCCACGACCTCGAATCCAGGCGCCGCCTGGCGAATGGCCTGGTGGTGCCACGACATGCACGAGAAGTCGGTGGCTCCCAGGACGCCGGCCAGCCGTGACTCCGGCGACACGCGCACCGGGTGGGCGACGGGTTCGCGGGGTGGGGCACGATGGATCACCGTCTCCCCCACCACGTCGGGGAGGTGCTCGATCAGCGTCCCGCCCTCGGCGACGTTGAGTAGCTGGGCGCCGCGGCAGATGGCCAGGGTGGGGACGCCCAGATCGAACACACGCCGGGCGAGCTCGATCTCGGAGCGGTCCCGTTCGGGCTCCACCATGTAAATGGTCTCGTGGTGGCGACCGGCGTAGAGGTCTGGATCGAGGTCGCCGCCGCCGCTGAACACCACCGCCTTGAGGAGCGGCAGGACCGCGTCCATCCGCTCCTCCCCCGGGGGCAGAAGCAACGGGATGCCGCCGCCCCGGCGCACCGCGTCCACGTACTCCGCCGGCAGGATGAACCGGTTGTGCGGACCGCGACCGTATGTGGTGATGCCGACGAACGGCGCGTTTCCCTCGCCGCCACCGCTCACGCGCACACCCCCGCCCGGCGGCCGGAACACCGCCGCGCGTGTCTTTCAGATCCTCTCGAAATACCGCTTCCTTTCCCAGTCGGTCACCGCCTCCCGGTACTTCCGCACTTCGGTGCGAAAGAAATGGGCGTAGTGCTCCACCACGTCGGCGCCGAAGCTCTCGCGGCAGAACTCGCTGGCCTCGAACAGGTTGACCGCATCGGCCAAGGCTCCCGGCACCTCCAGCAGGTCGGCGGCGGCGTACAGGTTGCCATCGAACGCGGGCGGCGGCTCGAGCCGGCGCCGGATGCCGTCCATGCCCGAGGCCAGGGCCGCGGCATAGGCGAGGTAGGGGTTGCAGTCCGCACCCGGCACGCGGCATTCGATGCGGCAGCCGTTGCCCTGCCCCACCACCCGGAACCCGGCCGTGCGGTTGTCGTGACCCCAGGCGATGCCGGTGGGCGCCCAGGACTCCGCCCGGTAGCGCTTGTAGGCGTTGACGGTGGGCGCGTAGAACACCATGGTCTCGGCCATGTGGGTCAGCCAGCCCCCGAGGAACCAGCGAAACACGTCGGAGAACCCGTCCTGGCCGTTGTTCCCGGCGAAGGCATTGGCGCCGTCGCGCCACAGGCTCAGGTGCATGTGGCAACTCGATCCCGCCAGCTCTGACGCGTACTTGGCCATGAAAGTGACGCTCAGACCCATCTGCTCCGCCACCTCCTTGAGGCACTCCTTGTACACGCAGTGACGGTCGGCCATGGCGAGGATATCGCTGTAACGTACGTTGAGCTCGTGCTGGCCCGGCCCCCACTCGCCCTTGGAACCTTCCACCGGCACGCCCGAGTCCCGGAGATGGCGTCGCACCGCGCCGTGGAACCCCTCCTCCCGGAAAGCCTGGAGCACGTGGTAGTCCTCGATGTAGCCACCCGCCGGGACCAAGTCCTGGTAGTGCTTGTCCGCCGCCTGCCGGTACGTGTCCTCGAACAGATAGTACTCCAACTCGGACGCGGCGATGGCGTCGAACCCCAGGGCGCGGGCTCGCCGCAGTTGCCCCCGCAGCACCGAGCGGGGCGCTTCCGCCACAAATTCATGGGAGACGTTCTCCTTGACGTCGCACAGCACCATCGCGGTCTTGTCCTGCCAGCTCAGGCGCCGCAGGGTGCCCAGGTCGGGAACCAGGTGGAAGTCGCCGTAGCCCCGCTTCCAGTTGGCCAGCCGGTATCCCTGCACCGGCTCCATCTCCATGTCCGCGGTCAGGAGGTAGTCGCAGGCATGGGTGCCCTCGGAAGCCACCGTGTCCAGGAAATAACCGGAATCCAGCCGTTTGCCCATGAGCCGGCCGTAGAGGTCGGTGAAGGCCACCAGCACCGTGTCGACCCGGCCGTCGGCCACGGCTTCCTGGAGTTGTTCCGCGCTGAGCATGCCCGTGACTTCAGCCACTACGTCTTCCTTGCTCAAGGTGTCCATGAACGTTGCTACGGTGAGATATCCCTGGGCGGGTTGCCCAACCCATGGGGACTCCCTAGTGTCCTATCGCAGGATGCCGGAAATATCCACCAACCCGCCGGCCGGCGCCCTTTTCGTTAAACAACCGTTATAAAAGGGTCCTGTTTGCATTGCCGGACCCGTTGTGGCATGGACAACGGCTGTTGGCTGAAGAATGGTCTCACGAGCGGAAACGTAAACTGAAGGAGGACATTATGAAACGCTTGCTCACGTTTATGATCGGTCTGGCGCTGTGCGGCACCATGACCATGGCGGCCAGGGATGCGTCTGCACAGAACTTCCTGGTTATCGGCGGCGGCTCCACGACCGGCGTCTACTACCAGGTGGCTTTGAACATCTGCAAGATCGTCAACGACAAGCTGGGCGGCAAGGGATACAACTGCATCGGCCGGCCGGCGCTCGGATCGGTCTTCAACATCCGATCCATCCAGCGGGGGCTGCTGAACTACGGCGTGGCCCAGTCCGACTGGGTTTGGGCCGCGGCCAATGGCAAGAAGAACTGGGAGGGCAAACCCGACAAGGGACTGCGTACGGTCTTCACCGTCCATCCCGAGGCGGTCATGCTGGTAACCCGCAAGGATACGGGCATCAAGACCATCGCGGACCTCAAGGGCAAGCGCGTCAACATCGGCAACCCCGGATCGGGACAGCGGGGCAACGCTGAGGATGTGCTGCGTCTCTCCGGCATCGACAAGGACAAGGACATCAAGGCGGAAGGTCTGCAGCAGAACGAGGCCAACCGCGCGCTGGTGGACAAGAAGATCGATGCATTCTTTTACACCATCGGCGTCCCTTGGGGCGGCGGCCTCGAGATCGCCAACAGCACCGCCATCGACATCGTTCCGGTGGACACCGCGCCGATCAAGAAGCTGGTGGCCGACAACCCCTTCTACGTCATGACCAAGATCCCGGGCGGGACCTACAAGGGCGTGGACAAGGACGTTCCGACCTATGCCGTGAAGGCAACCTTCGTCACCGGCGAGAAGGAGTCGGCCGACTCGGTGTACACGGTGGTCAAGACTCTGTTCGAGAACCTCGACACGCTCCGCAACTCGTACGCCAACTTCAAGAACCTGCAGCCCAAGGACATGTTGGGAGGGCTCTCGGCTCCGTTGCATCCGGGAGCGATGAAGTACTACAAGGAGAAGGGCTGGCAGTAAACGACCGGCCTCCTTCCCCGAAATGACGCACGGCTCGGGGTCCGGGCGGAAGCGTCCGGCCCCGAGCCGGTCCACTTGACGGAGACACCAACGGCACAGGCCAGCCAGGCGGCCCCGTGAATTCATCCGATCACGACGACACTGCCGGCGAGACCGTCGACCTCGAAGCGTTGGCCGAGCTTGGCGAGGGCGAAGGAAAAACCCGCTCCCCCGGCGGCCCGGTCGGGGGGTTCCTCTGGGTGCTTGCGCTTTGCTGGTCGCTGTTCCAGCTCTACATCGCCTACTACCCCCTCAACTCCATCATCGCCCGCAGCATCCACCTGACCTTCGCGGTGTTGCTGGTCTATCTGGCGTTCCCGGCCATTCGGCGGACCGCGACGCTGGAGCGCCTCAACTCCTTGATGCAGCAACTGTTTCCGGGGCGGCGCAAGCGGGATCCGGTCAAGATTCCCTGGTACGACTTCATCATCGCGGCCCTGGCGGGCGGCGGCACCGCCTACCTCGCGTGGGACTACGTAGGGATCATCGAACGCTCCGGCCTCCCGCTGGCGAGGGACGTCTACATCGGCGGGGCGTTTGTCATTCTGCTGCTCGAGTCGGCACGGCGGTCTCTCGGACTGGCGTTGCCGGCGCTTGGCACGGTCTTCCTGCTCTACTGCTTCATCGGCCCGTACCTGCCGAGGTTTCTCGCTCACCCCGGAATTCCCTTCGAGTTCGTCGTCGACCACATGTACCTCTCGGACAGCGGCATCTGGGGTGTGCCACTGGGTGTATCCACCGATTTCGTTTTCCTGTTCGTGCTGTTCGGGGCACTGCTCGACCGGGCTGGGGCGGCGGAATACTTCGTGCAAGTGGCGTACGCCATGGTGGGCCGTTTCCGCGGCGGACCGGCCAAGGCGGCGGTACTCGCTTCGGGCCTGACCGGCATGGTGTCCGGCTCGTCCATCGCCAACGTAGCCACCACGGGAACCTTCACCATCCCGCTGATGAAGCGGGTGGGGCTCCCGGCATACAAGGCCGGGGCGGTGGAGGTCGGCGCAAGCACCAACGGGCAGCTCCTGCCGCCGGTCATGGGCGCGGCGGCGTTCATCATGGCGGAGTTTCTGGGGCTCCCGTACATCGACGTGGTCACGGCCGCGGCCATACCGGCGATACTTTCGTACATCGCCCTGCTCTACGTGGTCCACCTCGAAGCCCTCAAGCTGAACTTGACCGCAATACCCGGGGAAGAGCTGCCGCCATTCTGGTCCACGTTCCTCAAGGGTGTCCATTTCCTGATTCCGATTCTCGCGCTGATCTACACGCTGGTCATTTTGCGGTTCTCCGCGATCTCGGCGGCGTTCAACGCCATTCTCCTGACCCTTGCCATCATGGTCATTCAGCGGGTCGGGCAGAGTTGCGTGGCGGTCCTTCGACCCTCGCCGGACAACCCGGCGCCCGGCTCGCTCGGGCAGGCGATCTTGCAGGGACTGGCCGTGAGCATCCGCGAAATACTGCAAGGCTGCGTGTCCGGCGCCCGCAACATGGCGCCCATTGCGGTGGCCACCGCGGCCGCCGGCATCATCGTGGGCACCGTCACCCTCACCGGCCTCAGCAGCCGGTTCATCGAGGCCATTGAGATCATCTCCCTGGGCAACGTGGTGCTGATGCTGATTCTGACCGCCGTCACCAGCCTGATCCTGGGCATGGGGCTCCCCACCACCGCCAACTACATCGTCATGGCCACCCTGACGGCGCCGGTGATCGTGACCCTGGGCGGGCAGGCGGGCCTGGTGATTCCGGTGCTGGCGGCCCATCTGTTCGTCTTCTACTTCGGGATTCTGGCCGATGACACGCCGCCGGTGGGCCTCGCGGCCTTCGCGGCATCCGCCATCGCCGGCTCCGATCCCATCAAGACGGGGCTCCAAGGGTTTACTTACGACCTGCGCACGGCGATCCTGCCGTTCGTGTTCATCTTCAACCTGGAACTGCTGCTGATCGCCGGCGTAGGGCCCGACGGCGCCATCATCTGGCTGAACGACATGTTCTCGGTCGTCTGGGTGATACTGAACGGCCTGGTGGCCATGATGGCCTTTGCCGCCGCCATGCAGGGATTCTTTGCCGACCGGTGCGGCTGGCCCGAACGGATGCTGCTGATAGCCATCTGCATCGCCGCCTTCCGCCCGGCCCTTCTGGTGGGCGACACCGATTCCCTGCGCATGACCGTGCAGTTCGGCGCGTGGGTGCTGTTCGCGGGGCTGTACCTGTTGCAGAAGAGAAGGCGGGGCGCGGGACTGGCGGCAGCGTAACCGCAGACTCAACCACACTTCAGGAGGAGGAAAGTCAAATATGGCGGATACCATACCCTATCTCGTCGATGAGAATGACCCCGATCTCGAATCGGGGATGGTGGAATACGGAAGCTGCACGGGCTACCTGTCGCGGCCCAAGGGCGGCGCCAGCCTGGGCTCGGTCGTCGTCATCCACGAGAACGTCGGGCTGGTGGACCACATCAAGGACGTGGCGAGGCACTTCGCCAAGGAAGGCTTCGCGGCGCTGGCTCCGGACATGCTCCAGCGCACCGGCGGCACCGCGCAATACCAGACTTCGCAGGACGCCATCGCCGCCATCCGGAGCCTCGACCCGGCCGGCTGCGTGGAAGACCTGACCAGCGCGGTGGAGCACCTCAAGAGCCAGGGCTTCGCCAACGGCAAGGTGGGCGTCGTCGGCTACTGCTGGGGCGGCGGCCAGTCCCTCAACTTCGCGACCAAGTGCAACCAGCTCAACGCCGCCGTGGTGTACTACGGCCGCAACCCCGATCCGGTGGATCAGGTGGCCAACATCACCTGCCCGCTCATGGGCAACTACGCCGAGGACGATCCCAACATCATGCCCGGCATCGAGCCCCTGAAAGAGGCGCTGGCCAACGCCGGCAAGAGCATCGACCTCAAGATCTACGGCGACGGCGCCAAGCACGCCTTCAACAACAACACCAACGCCGACCGCTGGCACCCCGACGCCGCTGCCGACGCGTGGCAGCGGACGGTGGACTTCTACAAGGCCAACCTGTCGGGCTAGTGTCGTGTCATGTCTGAAGGGTCGGATATAGACGTTTCAGTTTGGTGCGGGCAACCCACTGCTGTTTCTTCCACGGCTTCAACTCGTTTTTTAGTACCCGACGGACGGTCTCATGGGAAATGGCGTCCACATAGTGCCGTTCCACCATTTGGTCCGCCAACAAACGCAACGACCAGCGGCCATGTCCAGCCGGCGGCTGGCTGCAACTCAGTGCCACCAGGCGCGCCTCAAAATCCCCATCCGCCTTCCGCATATGGCTCCGTTCCGCTTTGCGTTTGTCCAACGCCGCATCCAGACCTTCCTCGACAAATCGGCGCTTCACCCGGTCGATCTTCTTCATGCTCACCGGCAGCACGTCCGCAATCGCCTGATTCGTCATCTTCCGCTCCTGCCGCTCCTGCCACCCCTCCCGCCCCACCTGAAAGGGGACATCTTGGCGTTGGCTTGACATAAGTCCAGAATTGTTTTCTCATGCCGGTCTTGGAATTATGGCCCGCAGGTGTCCATGATTCGTCCCATTGGAGGCGCGGCGCATGGATGGTCGCACCGGAGAAGGAGAAACGAGATGAGGAAGTTGATTGTCGCCATCGGAATCGGCCTTGCTACTTTGCTCACCACCACTTTGCTCACTTCTTCGCCTGCATCGGCGGCGTGGTGCTTTTCGCTGGGCACTACATGCCCCAGCGAGTACAGCAACCATGTGATCTGCAACGAACATTGGAGAGCATCCGAGGCCTATAAAAACCAGGGCTGCAACTTGCACAAGGTCAACTACGACCGCACGACCAACGGGGTCTGGTATTGCTTCCACGACATTTACTGCGACCGTGGGGAGTGGTGGCAACGGGCGAGCCGAAAAGGATTGATCAGCCTGCCGGACATCTCAAAGCTGCGCCGGTGCGCCGAGAACGTGCGGAAGATCAAGAAAGAATGTACTCCGATTACGGATGCACAGATTCAAGAGCAGATCGACGCACAGGCGGATTAGCGCGGACTGAATGCAATTGCAGAGGAGGGGCGATGGCCAGCGGACGGTAGCATGTCGTTGGAGATTTGGCGGTTTGCTTCATCGCACTATCCTTGTGTCCGGCGCAGCGCTGGGCCCAAGCCTCCCTGGCCGTTCCTTCTTCCAGTCCTTGTCCCTGCGGGTGTTGACGTCGATGATCGGCACATGGCCTGAGAGGTAGCTGTGCCAGCCGATCTCTTCTGCGTCGTAGGCCGCGTCCATCAGTTCATAGAGGTAGGTCACCCGTTCCGTGCTCAGGGTGGCCAAGGGAATGGCCGCTTGATCCCTGGCATCGTACTCCTCCTTCTGGAGAAGCCTATAATCCCAGTTGCGACATTTAAAGAATGACAGGACACTAGCCGTATCACTCAACGGGTGGGACTTGGCAACAACGGTCGTCTGCTAGTGTCGTGTCCCCCGTAAATGTTGACAAAGATGCGCCGGATTTTTCGTTGTCGGCAAGGCGCGATGACGAGCAGTGGCGGTTACGACGCGAGGAAGAGCAACGCAGCCGACGACGAAAAAGACCAGCAGATTTGTCTACATTTACGTGGGACACGACACTAGGTCCTGCCTGCCTCTACGCGGACAGTGGTCGCCAGCACCGTCCTGAACGGCCGCAACCGTATCTTGAATTCAGACGTCCAAATGTAGAGTCCAGGGGGCCGGATCGGGCGACCCCTTGGAGCGCAGATGTATCGTCAACAGTCCTCGGAATCGAGGTATGCCAGGAGCTGGCGTCGGACGCTTTTGTGGCCCGGGTCGTCGTAGTGGCGGATGCCGAAGTAGTAGCAGCAGCTCTGGTTGTCGAGGTCGTTGTGGAAGACGCGGAGGCGGCCGTCCTGGAAACGGATCCGGGCGAGGCAGGTGCCGCCGGGGACGTTGGAGGTCATGATCTCCTCCACGATACCGACTCCCCACTGATGGTAGCGGTTGTGCTTGACCTGCTCACCGGCCCGCAGGAATAGTCTCACGTCGTTTCGCACGGGCGCTCTCCCTGGTTCGCACGGTAGCAGCATCGGGTGGGCATTTCAAACCTGCTGGCGGCAGGGTTGGGGCTCCACGGACGCGGCAGGTCAAGCGAGAAACGGCGCCAGAGTGCGGGCCAGGGCCTCGGGGTTATCCTGCTGGACCATGTGGCCGGCGCTGGGCAAGGTAATGAGTTCCGCGCCGGGCAGCCAACCGTGCCGAGCCTGTATGTCACCCCTTGCACGGTGCTCACTCTCCGCCCCCTGAATCACCCGTGTCGGACAGGTAACGCGGCGCAGGAACTCGCGGAACTGCTCCAGGTAAAACGGTTGCGGCGAGGTGGTCCGGTGGAGCGGATCGAACTTCCACTGCCATGCGCCGGTCTCCATCCGGCGCATGCCGTGGCAGGCGAGGTGACGCGCCCGCTCCCCGGTCAATCTGGGATAGCCACGACGCAGGCGAGCGGCGGCTTCCTCAAGGCTCCCATAGCCGGCGCCCTCCCCCACGGCCGGTATTTCGTCCAGCCACCGCTCGGCCCGCCGGGGCGCGTCGGCGAACAACATCCCGGGCGGCCCGAGGCCTTCCACCAGCGCGAGCTTCGACACACGCTCGGGACGCGTGCCCGCGTACAGGGAGGCAATGGTGCCGCCCATGGAGTGGCCCACCAGCCACACGACGGGGGCGTCTATATGGTTGACGAGGAAATCGAGGTCGAGCAGATAGTCGAAGAAGTGGTAGTAGCCGCCGGCGCCGACCCAACCGCTGTCGCCGTGGCCCCGGCAGTCCGGCGCCACCAGCCACAGGTCCGGGTGGATCGCCAGGAGCTCGGCCGCGAAGAAGTCCCAAGTCCGGCAATGGTCGCGGAAGCCGTGGATAAGGATGACCGGCTGCGGTCCCGGCTTGCCCCACTCCACCCAGTGGATCGGTAGACCGCGGACGTCGATGCTGTGATGCTTCGGCGTCAACGGCTCGGCACTCGCTGGAGCGTGGTCTCGACGAAATCCCCGGCGTCGGGGTTCCAGGCGTAGACCGCTACCCGGCCGAGCCCCCCGCCCATGACCGATATCACGATCTGGGCAGTGTCGGGATAGGTAGGCTCGCCGAAGGGGGTAGCGCAGGCCTTGTCCTCGGCAGAGAAATAGGCGTCGTGGTCGGGGTGGGAGTGGTAGAGGGCCTTGAAGGCTCGACCCCTTCGCTCTGCTTGTTCCAGCACCGCGTCCAGTTCCTTGGGGTCCATGGTGTAGGCGGTACGGGCGTCCCTGGGAAACGTCTCGGGATCGGTAGCGTGCAGCCGGTTCTGGATGTTGTCGAGCCGGTGGACCTCGTCGCCGCCGAGGATGACTCCACAACATTCCTCGGGGTACATTTCCAGGGCATGCGCGGTAACAGCGGCAAAGGCCGTTTCGCTCAACTCGAACAGTTCACTCTTCCGCATTGGGCGCAATATCCGGTCGCAGGATTTCGACCTTGCCTTATCAACTATTGTCGTCGTCGAGTGGACCGGCATGACGGGCCAAATCCATGGAGTCGTGCAGCAAGCGGAGCACGTCGATGACCGGCGGGACGCTTCGAGCGTCGGCGCGATACAGCACGAAATGCCGGCCCTTCCGCCCTCCTCGGGCGACATGCAGCGTCATGAGCCCCTTCGCGATCTCGTTACGCTCCCTGGCGCCGGGGACACGTGGACCATCCGTCAGCACCTCAATGGCTTCCGTCAAGGTCGCGGCGTATATGCGGGCCTGTGTTTCCCCGAAGTGTGCGGAAGTCCAGCGCAGGATGTCCCGAAGGTCCGCGTTGGCTGCCGCGGCGAGACGAACTCGCCATCGGCGACGATCCGTCATCCCTTGTCGTCTGACTCGGTGGCCTTGGGGGCAATGGCAACCTCGGCCAGACCCGCAAGGTGCCGGCGAAGCGGCTCGGGTGCATCGAAACTTTGGAAGCGTCCTGCGTCGATATCGGCAATACCGGCGTTCGCCGCTTCGCGCAACGCCTTCAGACGGGCTGTGTTCTCGGCCTCCTGTCGCTCGACCAGCCTTATGCCCTCGCGCAGCACCTCACTGGCATTCTGATAGCGCCCGGCCTTCACCAGCCGCCCGATAAATCGTGTCTGGCGATCCGTTAGAACGACGTTGCGTGTCGGCATGATTCACCCCCGCAGACTTACTGGCATATTATGCCATTCGGGGCTCATTGGCAAGTTCTTGGGAGGTGGTGCCGACGAGTAAAGTCCTAGTCGATGACCCTCTCTTGCGTGAGCGTGTCGTACTCCTCCCCCGAAAGCCCCAGCAGCTCGCGGTAGAAGTATTCGTTGTGCTCGCCCAGCAAGGGGTCCCTGCGATCGGGGCCGCCGTCGCTTTCGGACAGGGTGTAGGGCGCCCGCTGGTACGACATGGTGCCGATCTCCGGATGGTCCATGCGGTTCCACTGGTCCCGGTGCACGAGCTGCGGGTCATCGTAGACCTGGTCCATGCCGTTGACCACACCGGACGGGACGCCCGCGGCCTGGAGCATGTCCACCAGCTCCCGTGCCTCGAACCGGCGGGTCCACTCGCCGATGCGCGCTTCCAGCTCGTCCGCTCGTTTCTGTCTCCGCTCGGCGGTGGCGTACTCGTCCCGGCCGCCCCAGTCCGGGCGGTCCATGGCCTGGCACAGCGCCCGCCACTGCTCGTCCGACGCCACGCTGAGGACGCACCAGTTGTCGTCCCCCGCGCAAGGGAACGCGCCGTGGGGCGACGCCTCCGGATGGCGGTTGCCGTCGCGCTCCGCGATGTGGCCGTTCAGGCTGTAGTCCAGCAGCAGCGGCGCGAGGTACTGGAGCCCGGTTTCGTACTGCGCCAGGTCGATGTGCTGCCCTCGTCCGGTGGCCTCCCGGTGCTCCAGCGCGGCCAGCACCGCCACCACGCCGTAGCCGACGGCGATGTAGTCGATGTACGGGCCGTAGAGGATCTGGGGCGAGCCGTCCCGGTACCCGGTGAGGTTGGTGAAGCCCGCCAGGGAGGAAAGCTGGGAACCGAAGCCGGGATGGTGGGCGTGGGGCCCGGTCTGTCCGAGGTTGGAGCTGCTCAGCATGATGAGCCGCGGGTTGACCTCCTTCAGGGTGTCGTATCCCAGCCCCAAACGGCCGATGGTGCCGGGGCTGAAGTTCTCCACCAGGACGTCCGCCCAACCCACGATGCGCTTGGCCAGGGCGAGGGCCTCCGGACCCTTCTTGAGGTTCAGGGTGATGCCCAGCTTCTCGCTGTTGCAGAGAGCGAACAGCCCCGACCGGTTGAGTCCGTGGATGTTGTCCTTGTAGGGCGGATAGTGGGTGCGGAAACCGTCGGGACGTGTCCGCGACTCCACGTGCACCACCGTGGCCCCCTGGTCCACCAGATGCTTTCCCACCACGGGCCCGGCCGCGTACGCGGCGGCCTCCACCACCTTGAGACCTTCCAGTGCCTTCATGATCCTTCCATTCCCATGAATCCGCGGGCGGCGTCCGCCGTCAAATCACGCCTTGGTCCGACAGCCGCGCCAACTCCGCGGCGTCCAGGCCCAACTCCCCGTAGACCTCCTGGTTGTGCTCGCCAATGAGCGGCGCCCGGCGACGGATCCGGCACGGGAACTCCGAAAAGCGGGCAAATCCCCCGGGGTAGGTGATGGAGCGGTTGAGATCGGGATGCTCCACCTCTTGCCAGAAGTCCCGTGCCTTGAGCTGCGGGTCCGCCAGGATCTCCTGGGCGGTGGAGACGGGGTAGCCCAGCATGCCGCGCCCGGTCACCGCCTCGAAGAACTCCGCCTTGGTGATCCCGGTGAAGAACTCGGCGATGGGCTCCTCCATGACGTCGATCTCTTCCTGGGTCACCTGTTCGATGTTGAAGGTGCGCCAATCCTTCTCCAGCAGGAACGCGGGAGCCTCGCCCTTCTCGGCCATCCACTCCACCAGCGCCTGGTTGGTCTTGCGGCCGGCCTCGCCGCCGTAGATGATGAAGTTCAGGTAGCCGTCCTTGCAGGGCCAGAACACCCGCATCTTGGCGCCGGTGATGGTGCGCCCGGTCATGAAGGAACCGGCCCGCTTTTCCACCGACCGGTTCAGGTCCCAGAAGGTGTGCGCGTGGGAGAAGCCCCAGAGCATGCACGCCTGGGCCGACACGTCCACGTGCTCGCCCCGGCCGGTGCGCCGCCGCTGGGTATGGGCCACCATCGCCGCCATGGCGGCGTAGGAGCCGGTCCACTGATACGACTGGGGGAAGGTCACCCGAAGCGGCGGCTTGTCGGGATCGCCGGTAAGGGACATGCAGCCGCTCATGGCCATGACCTCGATGTCCGTGGCCCGATAGCGGCTGTAGGGGCCGGTGAGGCCGAAGGGCGTGATGGAGACCAGCACGGTGTCGGGATTGGCGGCCCGGATGACGTCGTGGCCGAGGCCGATCGCTTCCAGCCAGCCCGGCCTGAAGGTTTCCAGGACAAAGTCAGCCTTCGCCACCAGACGCTTGAACAGCGCCTGCCCCTCGGGCGCCTCGAGGTCGAGGGTGACGCCGCGCTTGTTGTTGTTGAAGGCGAACCAGTAAAGGCTCTTCTCCGGATCGCGCCCGCCATCGAGATACGGCCCGATGAGCCGGGCGGCGTCCCCTCCCGGACGCTCCACCTTGATGACGTCCGCGCCCAGATCGCCCAGCGTCTTGCCGCAGAGAAAGCCCAGTTCATCGGTCAGGTCCAGAATACGGTAGGGCGACAAAGGCCCTTGTTCACTCAAAGTCATGGCACCTATCTCATAACAACTGACGCGTCAGTATTCCATGTAGTTGGACACCCGCCAGCCCGCCTCTTCCCGGCGCACCCGGATGAGCACCCTGCGGGAGAATTCGCCGCCGGCTTCCGACCGGATGGTGAGTTGGTAGACGAAGGCGGTACGGCCGCCCGACTCCCGCTGTTCCAGCAGCTTGTAGTAGACCCGGGGCTTGCGCGTGCCCGCGTCGATGGCGTGTCCCGAGGTGAGCCGGAGTTGGTCGTCCACCTTGCTCCGGGCCAGACCCACGGTGTACTCCCGGGACCCGGGCAGGTCGATCTCCACGTAGTGCGAGTCCAGGAACGCCTCCGCCACCCCCCGCGGCGTGGTGTCGCCCTCCCCCTGGCAGCCGGCGCCGGCGCACAGGAGCAACAGCGCCGCGCAAAGCACGCGGAGCCGGATCACGCCCCGGACCCCAGGCACCGCGCGACCCACGCTTCCGTCCGGCTCAGCGCCGCGTCGCGGTCTTCCTGACGCGTGAAGCGGTGGTCCGCGCCCGGAAGGATGCACAACTCCTTCTCGCCCGGCAGAGCGTCGTGGAGCGCCACGGCCTGCGCCGCCGGCACGGTCGGATCCGCGTCTCCGTGGATCACCAGCACCGGACAGGTGATCCGCGCCACCGCCGAGGCGACGTCGATGGCGAGGGCCTCCTCCAGGAAATCCGTCCGAAGCCGGCGGCCGTTGAACTCGATGAAGCCCTGGTCGCGCCACAGCGCGACGGCCTTGGGCGGGAAATCCCGCTCCAGGAGCGCCCGGGGATCGAAAGGAGCCGCCAGCGTCACCAGGGCCGCCACGTTTTCCGCTCCGCCCGCATACATGAGCGCCGTGGTCCCTCCCATGCTGGATCCGATAACCGCCACCTCCGCCAGCCCGCGGCCTCTCAGCAGTTCGTGGGCCGCCTCGAGATCCTCCACCTGCCGGGTGCAGGTGATGGACTCGAACTCGCCGGCGGACTCGCCGGCGCCGGTGAAGTCGAAGCGCAGCACCGTAAAGCCGGCCCCGCTCAGGGACTCGCCCAGGTGCACGAACTTGAGGCTCTCCTTGCTCGACTCCATGCCGTGGCACAAGATCACCCCAGAGGAGTTGGCCTTTCCCGCGGGCAGATGGAGGACCCCAGCGAGATGCCCGCTCCTGCGGCTGCTGAACGTGACGTGTTGTTCCATGAGCGTGAAGTCGTGAAGTCAATCGCCGGCCCGGGAGAACGGATCCCTGCCCTTGGTGCGCATGAGGAAGAAGAGACACAGCACGGCGCCGACGGTAATGAAGCTGTCCGCCACGTTGAACGCCGGCCAGTGGTAGGCGTTCCAGTGCAGGTCGACGAAATCGATCACTTCGCCGTAGAGCAGGCGGTCCACCAGGTTGCCCAAGGCGCCCCCCAGGATGAACGTCAACGACAGTATGAGACCGGTATCCCTCTCCGAAAGGCGGCGGAGCAGGTGGACGACGAAGCCGATGGCCACCAGCGAGAAGGCGATCAGGAGGTAGGAAGCGAAAGCCCGGCGCTGACCGGCCAGCAACCCGAACGCGGCCCCGGTGTTGCGGACATGGGTCAGGTCCGCCCAGCCCTCGATGACGGGAATCGAGCGATGCCGCGGTATCGTATGGTCAACGAGCAGCTTGGTGCCCTGGTCGAGCAACAGGATCGCGGCCAGCAGAACGATTATGCGCGCGCGTTTTCGGCCTGCGGTAAAGATCGTAGCACCTCCGCGCAACGGGGACAGACCCCCGGATGGGCGGCGTCCTTTCCCATGCCCGGGTGATACTTCCAGCACCGCTCGCACTTCCCCCCGTCGGCCGCATGGACGGCGACGGCTCCGCCCAGGACCGTGCTCTCGTAGCCCGTGCCCTGCCCCGGCGCGCCCGCCGCATCCCTGGCTCCCGCGTGACCCCCCGCCTCGGGCTCCGGGAAGACGAGGTTGTCCGACGGCGCCCCCGGGACCACCGACACCTGCGAGACGATGAAGAGGTCTTCCCACGGCATCGGCGCGCTGGCGCGCAACAGCTCCTGAATGGCCGGGACCGTGCCGTAGGCATCCGGATAGAGCACCACCCGCGCGTCCAGCGAATGGCCGATGGCGCCGCACTGACGCGCCGTTTCCAAAGCCTTCAGCACCTCCCCGCGCAGATCCAGACGCAACTCCCACTCCGCCGCCAGGGCGGGATCCGACAACTCTCCGTCCGGTTCGGGTATCGGCGAGAGCAGGACGCTGTCCGGGCGGGACGCCGTGCCGGGCGCGTGCTCCCAGATCTCTTCGGCGGTGAAGGAAATGATCGGCGCCATCAGATGCACCAGGGTTTGCAGGATGCCGTGGAGCGCGGTCTGCGCCGATCTCCGGGCGGCGGAGCCGGATCCCTCGCAGTAGAGCCGGTCCTTGACGATGTCCAGGTAGAGGGAGCTCAGATCCACGCTGCAGTAGTTGTTCAACGCGTGATAGACGAAGTGGAACTCGAACCTGTCGAAAGCTTCGAGACAACGCTCGAGCAGCCGCTGGTTGCGGTCGAGAATCCAGCGGTCCAGCGGCTCCAGGGCATCGGCGCTCACCGCGTCGGTTCCGGGGTTGAAGTCGTGGAGGTTGCCGATGAGGAAACGGGCGGTGTTCCGCAGCCGCCGGTACGACTCCACCAGCCGTTTCAGGATCTCGTCCGAGATGCGAACGTCGTCGCGGTAGTCCTCGGCCGCCACCCAGAGCCGGATGATGTCGGCGCCGAACTTCTTGATGATCTCCTGCGGCGCGGTGACGTTGCCCAGGGACTTGGACATCTTGTGTCCCTTGCCGTCCAGCACGAACCCGTGGGTGAGCACGCCTTCGTAGGGCGCCCGGCCGCGGTTCGCCACCGACGTCAGCAGCGAGGTGTGGAACCAGCCGCGGTGCTGGTCGCTGCCCTCCAGGTAGAGGTCCGCCCTGCCGCCGAGCTCGGGGTGGCGCTCCACCACCGCGGCATGGCTCACGCCGGAGTCGAACCAGACGTCCAGGATATCCTCTTCCTTGGAGAACCGCGTGGAGCCGCAGCCCTGGCAGCGGAAACCGGGAGGGGCCAGTTCGGCCGGCGGCCTCACGAACCAGGCGTCGGACCCCTCCTGCTCGAACAGCCCGGCGACGTGCTCGCACAATGCCTCGCTCAAGTGCGTCTCGCCGCAGTCCGCGCAGTACAGCACGGGAATGGGCACGCCCCAGGAACGCTGCCGTGAGATGCACCAGTCCGGACGGTTGGCCATCATGCCGGTGATGCGGTCCTGCCCCCAGGGCGGAATCCACTGCACCTGCTCGATGGCGTCGAGGGAGCCCCGCCGCAGAGCCGTGTGAGCCATGGAGATGAACCACTGCTCCGTGGCCCGGAACAGCACCGGCTGCTTGCAGCGCCAGCAGTGCGGATAGCTATGGTCGATGTCCCGGGCGCCGAGCAGCCGCTTCTCCTGCTCCAGCCTGGAGATGATCCGCGGGTTGGCGTCGAACACCATGTCGCCGGCAAACTCCCCCGCTTCGGCGGTGAACCGGCCGGCTCCGTCCACGGGGGCGTACGCGTCGAGGCCGTAGCGCTGGCCCGCCTCGAAGTCCTCGTGTCCGTGTCCCGGCGCCACGTGGACGCAGCCGGTGCCCTGATCCGCGGTGACGAACTCTCCGAGGATGACGATGACGTCCCGATCGAGCCACGCGTGCGAGCAAACGATGCCCTCGAGCTCCGCCCCGGACCAGGAACCCTCCAGCACCTCGAACTCCCCGCTCTCATACCCGAAGTCCTGCATCAGCGACGGCAGCAGTTCCTCCGCCACCACCAGCACGCCGGCCGGGGTGCGCACGCGGCGGTACCGCATCTGCGGGTGCAGGGCGATGGCCTGGTTCGCCGGCAGGGTCCAGGGCGTGGTGGTCCAGATGGCGAAGGCGCCCTCCGCATCATCCGGCAGCTTGCCCTTGGCGTCCTTGATCGGGAACTTCACGTAGACGGACGGGGTCCGCTGGTTGTCGTACTCCACCTCGGCTTCCGCCAGCGCGGTGGCACAGGAGGCGCACCAGTAGACGGGTTTCTTGCTCCGGTACATGGAACCGCTGGCCATGAACTTGCCGAGCTCCCGGACCTCGGTGGCCTCGTACTCGTAGTCGATGGTCCGGTACGGCTCCGCCCAGCGGCCCAGCACGCCCAGCCGCTTGAACTCCTCCCGCTGGACGCCGATGAACTTCTCCGCGTGGGCGCGGCACAGCTTGCGGACCTCCACCTTGCTGAGCCGGTTCTTCTTCTCCCGGCCCAGGCTCTTCTCCACCTGGAGCTCGATGGGGAGTCCGTGACAGTCCCAGCCCGGGATGTAGGGCGTGCAATAGCCCCGCATGCTCTTGTACTTGACGATGATGTCCTTGAGGACCTTGTTGAGCGCGTGCCCGATGTGGATGCGCTCGTTGGCGTACGGCGGACCGTCGTGCAGGATGAACTTGGGAGCGCCGCGGCGGGCGGCCACCATCTTTTCGTGGATGTCCTCACGCTCCCACTTCTCGACCCACGCGGGTTCCTTCTGCGGCAGGTTGCCGCGCATCGGAAACGTGGTCTTGGGAAGGTTCAGCGTGTCTTTGTAGTCCATGAACTTCGTCCCTCACTTGCCGGCGAGCGACTTCCGGAGCGCCGAAACGACCATATGGGGAATTGGGTGCCGACGAGGCGGGAGTCAGGAGGACCGTCCCTTCTCAAATCCCTCCCGGAACATTTGTAACACAAAGGCGCTCCGGGAGTCTACGGGAGCGGCTGGATTCACGAGGTCCCGTGTGCTATGAAAACCCCGATTCCAACGGGTTTTCCGCTCTTTCCACTTTCGCTGAAGAAGCGTTCCGCCTCCCGTTCATCCGTGTGAGCAACGACTCCGGGCGCGGGGCTCGGTTCGGCGTTATCAAGGAGGAACCTCCATGGCCAAGTCGCAGAAAGGCAGACCCGGCGCGCGCGAGCTCGGACGGCTCAAGAAGACCGTGGCGCTGGCTACGCGGATGCTGTTCCACCAAGGCCTTGCCGACTACCACGGCCACGTCAGCGCCAGGATTCCCGGCACCAACCGGCTGCTCATCAAGCCGGTGCTGGCGCCCCTGGGATCCATCCGGAGCAAGGACATCATGGAGGTGGACATCGACGACTACAAGAAGAACTGCGAGGCCAACTGGGCCAAGGCCGGCGACCAGAAGGCCGTCATCAAGCTCAAGGTACCGCCCCGGGAGACCATGATCCACGCGGCCATCATGGAGGCGCGGCCGGACGTCAACTCGGTGGTCCATACGCACCAGCCGCTGGCCACGGCCTTCGCCATCGCCGGCGTCCCCATCCGGCCCATCTACAACCAGGCCTCGGCCTTCGCCCCCGAGACGCCCATCTTCCACAGCCCCCGGCTGATCTATACGGTCCAGGACGGCATCGAAGTCGCGGCGACGCTGAGCGACCGCATGGCGCTGTTGATGCAGGGACACGGCATCACCACCGTGGGTGACAGCGTGGAGCAGGCCGCTTCTCACGCGGTCTACCTGGAGCGGACGGCCCAAATGCAGTGGGTGGCCAGCACCATCGGACAGGCGGTGTCCATGCCGGGCCGCAACACGGCCATCATGGCGGCCACCAACCGCGGGCGCGCCCATCACGCGTTCGCGTATTTCACCGGCCTGATGCCGGACGAAATGAAAGAAGACTAGTCGTCCCGCAACCTGAACAGGATACGACCCACGGGTGGCCGGTCACACGGGCCGCCTGAAACATCAAACGACAAGGAAGGTGAAGCATGGCTGAGGCGAACAGGCCGGCGGCGGCCGCCGGCCGCCCGATTCAGGACATCCGGGAGTGGCTGGACCGCGCGGAAGGCATCAACGAACTGATCCAGATCGACAAGCCGGTGGACCGGGACGAGGAGATGAGCGCCATCACCTATCTGGTGGCCAAGCAGGACCCGTCCCCGGCCATCCTCTTCGACAACCCCAAGGGGTATGAAGACAGCCCCATCGGCGCCCGGATGCTGTGGAACATCCTGGGGCCCAGCTCGAAGCGCATCGCCCTCACCATCGAGGAGCCGCCCGAAACGCCGACGCTGGAGCTCATCCGGCGGCTCAAGGAGAAGATGAAGGACCGTATCCCGCCGCGGGAGGTGCCGGAAGCCCAGGCCCCGGTGTTCGAAAACACCCTGAGCGGAGCGGATATCGACCTGGAGCAGTTGCCCATTCCCAGGCATTGGCCGCTGGACGGCGGCCGCTACGCCGGCACCGCCGACGCGGTCTTCACCCGCGACCCGGATTCGGGATACCTGAACGTCGGCACGTACCGCATGATGCTCCAGGGCAAGAACCAGGTGGGTCTCTACCTGTCGCCCGGCAAGGATGCCCGGCTTCACATCACCCGCTCTTGGGAACAAGGCAAGTCCGTGCCCGTGGCCGCGGCCTGGGGCATCGATCCGCTCTTCATGCTGGTGGGTTCCCAGACCTTTCCCAAAAACGTGTCGGAGTACGAGTTCGCCGGCGGCATCAAGGGCGAGGCGGTCCCGGTGGTACGCGCCCAGACCAGCGACCTGCTGCTGCCGGCCAACGCCGAGTTGGTGGTTGAGGGGGTCATCCACCCCAACTCGGTGAAGACCGAGGGCCCCTTCGGAGAGTTTCCCGGCTACTACGGCAGGCCGGAGGCCGGCTGTCCGCTGGTGGACATCACCCGGGTGCACTACCGCACCAGCCCGGTGCTCACCAACGCCATCATGGCCGACTACCCGTCCTGCGAGCAGAGCGGCTTCTTCGCCGTCATCCGTTCGGCGCGGATCTGGGACGACCTGGACAAGCTCGGCATCCCCGGCGTCCAGGGCGTCTACGCGCACCCCGCCGGCGCCGGCGGCTTCGGCATGACGGTCATCAGCCTGGAACAGCGCTACGCCGGCCACGCGGCCCAGTGCCTGGCCCTGGCGGCCCAGGTGCCCGGCGGCGCCTACTACACCAAGTGGATCATCGCCGTGGACGAGGACATCGATCCGACGGACATGGACCAGGTGATCTGGGCCATGAGCAGCCGCTGCCATCCCATCGAGGACATCGACATCCTGCGCAACACCTGGAGCACCTGGCTGGACCCCACCCAGAACCCGCCGGAAGAGCGGCCCTACGGCTCCAAGGCGCTGATCAACGCGTGCAAGGAGCACCGTTACCTGCCGGTCTTCTCCAAGCGCACCACGTTGAGCCGGGAGATGTACGACCAGGTGGCGGGGCGCTGGAAAGAGCTCGGACTGCGGGGAACGATTCCCACCGTCCGGGCCTTCGAAGAGGACAAGAAGGTCGTGTACCACGAACAGGGAGGATTCGAGCCCGGAAAGAAGTAGCAGGGGAGCCGTGCCGTGGTACTGTCACGATGCGTGCACGGCGACAATGCCGCCGCACGCCGCGCGGCTAGTGTCAAGCCAAAGCCAAGATGTCCCCTTTGAGCAAAGCCAAGATGCCCCCTTGGGGAGTTTGGGGGTACGTGGTGGGGAGTGGCACGGGCACAGGCTGGTGCACCAAGGGCGTCGGGGGTGGCCCGTGGACAACCCCGCGGCCCGACCTCCAACCACCGGTTGCCCACAGGCTTCACGCACCCGCGCGAAGGGCGGCAGGAACGGTAGAGACAAGACAGAAGGGATAATGCGGGGGAGTTGCCCGGGTGGACGGGCGAAGTTGGGCTGGCGCCGTGTGATGAGCGCCGGGGGGGTGGCGGTGAGAGGGGGAGGTGTACCCACCTGGGGATGATCCGGCGTTGGGTCACGGGCGCCCTTGAGACGGTGCAGAGCTGCGAACGCTCACGCGGTTGCAGTCCCGCACCAAGGAACTCCCCCAGGGCGCGGCGGCGGAACCCCTGCGCGCGCCGAGGGGCGGAGGTTACAGGGGCTGTGGCGGAGCCTGGAGGCGTTTCCAGCGGTTCCAGGGGTGGTCCGGGGCGGGTTTGTACTTGGGACGTTTGCGCTGAAGCGCACGGGCGGTGTCGACGGTGCGGTGAAGGCTCTTTTCGTCGTCGAGGGGGATAGGCGCCTGGCCTTGGGCAAGGATGCGGTAGTCGAGGGTCTTGCCCTGGCACAACAGGGAGACGCGGCCGTCGAAGCCCTCGCACACGGTGACGGGGCTTGAGCGCAGGCGGTAGCCCTTGCCCTGGTTCAGGATCTGGTACTCATGGTTCTGGTATCTCAGGGTGAGGTTGCGGCTGAGCTTGCGGGTGGAGTGGAAGCTCAGGATGAGGTCTATGGCAGCGGCGTCGTGGAGCACGGGGCGGTGGGCGTCGCGGGGGTTGTGCGGGGGTACGGCGAAGCGGCGGTTGTGGTCTTCGATGTACTTGGGCAGGAAGGCATTGGCCTGCTCCATGGAGTCGAGGCCGCGCAGGCGCAACTCCTTGACCAGACGGTCCTGGAGGGTTGCGTTGGCCCGTTCCACGCGGCCCTTGGCCTGGGGGGTGTTGGCGTGGATGGGCTGGATGTCCAGGGTCTTGAGCGCCCGGGTGAACTGAGTCAGCTCACCCTCGCGGTCCTTTTGATTGACCCGGAAGATGCTGTGCTTGTCCGAATAGACGGCTGCCGGCCGGCCGTGCTGATGCAGATACCCGCGCAGGGTGCTCATGTAGGCTTCGGTGGTCTCGGCCTCGACAAACCGCAGGGCCAGGAGCCGGCTGGTGGCGTCGTCGATGAACACGATCAGAGTGCAGGAAGGCCCCCGGTCCTCGAACCACCGGTGCGGCGAACCGTCGATCTGCACCAACTCGCCCAGCGCCGCCCGCCGGGGACGGCTCGGATGCACCCGCATCTCCCGGCCCTTCCTCGACCGCCACAGCCCCTCTGCGATCATCCACTTGCGCACCGTCTCCGCCGATATCCGATGGCCGTGCACCTCCCGGAGCTTCTCCGCTGCCAGGGTCGGTGAGAAGTCCTCGTAGCGCTCCCGCACCAACGCCAGCATCTCCGCCCGCTTCTCCGGTGCGATGGCATTGTTCGCCTTGCGCCCCCGGTGCCCCGAAATCAGCCCCTTCGCCCCCAACTCCCGATACCGCCGCAAAAGCCGCTTCACCTGCCGCACCGACAACCCCATCCGCTCCGCCCCTTCCCGCTGCCGCATCCGCTTCCCCTCCAACTCCCGGATCACCCCCAACCGGTCCACTTCCTTCATCGTCAGCCCCTCTCCTGTATTCAACAATCCCTTGCCCCCCTTCCTTCTCCTAAAGGGGACATCTTAGCTTTGTTGAAAAGGGGACATTATCGCTTTGCGCTAACAACGCCGCGCGGCTAGTTGCCCGCGTCTGGCCGCTGTGGTATTCTTGCGCCGCTTTGACATTGGTGTATCCATTGACGGCGGACACGTAGCGGCGTCTGTCGGCAGTGTCTTTCGTACAGGATCTTTCGAAACCAGGGAAAAGGTGTCGGATGGACATTCAAGAGGAAACCCAGGGATCGCTGGTGGTGGTGGCGCTGAGCGGGCGGGTCGACGGCTTCACCAGCCCCGAACTCGAGAAACGGATCTCGGATATCATTGAGCGTGGCAACCACCGCGTGCTGCTGGACTGCGCGAACATGGAATATATCAGCAGCGCGGGCTTGCGGGTGGTTCTCGTGAGCGCCAAGAAGTGCCAGAATGAAGGGGGAAAGCTTGCGGTATGCTCGCTGCAGCCTTCATGCAAGTCGGTGATGGAGGTCAGCGGGTTTCTCAACATGCTCGAGTACCACGAAACCCGCGATGCCGCCCTGGCGGCGGGATAAGTGAGACGGCGCCATGCTTACATTCACCGAAGAAATCCTGCTGCTGATGCTTGACGACGACGGCCTGTTCCTGCCGATCCGGGGCGGTGCCGTGGAGCACATCCTGGTGGGCGCCGCGCTCATGGACCTCGCATTTGCCAACCGCATCGACACCGATCCCGAGAAACTTCAGGTGATCGACGCGACACCGACGGGCAACCCGCTGGTCGACGGAGCGCTCGACCGCATCGCCCGTTCCGAGCAGACCTTGGATACCAAGGGATGGGTGGAGTTGCTGGCCCGGGAGCAGGCCGGCGACATCCGCCAGCGGGCCATGAACAACCTCATCGCGCGCGGTATTCTCGAGGCCAGGGACGAGAAGTTCCTGTGGGTGTTCCATTCCCGCCGCTATCCCACCATCGACGGACGCACGGAACGGGCCGTAAAGCTGCGCATGGAGGACGTGCTGTTGTCCGACGACATGCCCGACCCGCGGGACGTCGCGCTGGTCTGCCTGGTGGACGCCTGCGACATCCTGGGCGACATCTTCTCGGAACGGGAGATGGAGCGGGTCCGTCCCCGCATCGAGCAGCTCCGCGTCATGGACCTCATCGGCCGCGAGGTCGGCAGCGTCATCGCCGAGATCGAAGAGTCCATCACCATGGCCATGGCCCAGGTGGCGCACTAGTCGCGGTCACCCGTCCGCGGCCGGACCTGGCCGGCCGCGTCGATTTCCACTCCCTCGATTCCCAGGTTCTTGCGTTTGGCCGCGAGGACAACGGCCGCCGGTTGCGGCCACTCGTCAGTCGTTGGCCAGCAAACGTCCCCTGCCCCATTCCTCGTGACGGAAGATCAGCGACTTGATCACCACCGGCACGGCCTTGGCATCCGGCAACTCCTCGCCGATGTCGACGAAGTCGAAGTCCTTGAGGTCGATGCCGTCGATGGAGATGACGCCGGTGCCGGGACGGATCTCCTTGTCGATGATGTTGCCCACCAGCTTGGCGATGTCGGCATCGAACACCAGCACCAGGTTCCGGCCCCGGCGGAGGTGCTCCCTCATGCCTTCCACGACTCCGGTGGCCAGCGTCTTGATAAGGGGATAGGAAGGCCCCAACTCCCAGTGGAGCGCCAGCGCGGCCCCGCGGTCACCGTCGGTCATGTCGAATCGCTGCAGCGCGCTCTCGACCGAATTCCTGACATCGTCCGTAGTCAGCGGCTCGGTCTGGCGGAAGCGCGGCGTGATGACCTGGAGATTCCGCAGCGGCAGCAAGGAATCGTCGGAAAGGAAGATGGTGTTGCCGCTCACCTGCACGGTGTACTGGGACGCGCCGATGACCGTGGCGCGGATGCGCACGTCGGGTTCCTTGAATTCCCATGACTCACGGGTCGCCAGATCCACGGCGCCGGCGCGGATCTTCCGGCCCACATGGTTGCCCAGATCGCCCTTGTCCGCGGTTTCGTAACCGTAGACATACTCCGAGACTCCGCCCGAGAACTGGATGGAGTGAATCGGCTCTTGATACGAGAGCGCCGGCGTCAGCATGATCTCCTGGGTCAGTGGCGACAGCGGCCCGCGGCCCAACACCTCCAGGAGACAGCCGCTCAACGTGCCGGCCATCCTTTCCTTGTCGGCCTCGCCCAGCGTCTCGCCGAGGGCCAGCGACAACCCGCTGGCTTCACCGATCCGGGCCCCGGCATCCTCGAGCCGGTTGATCTTCTGACCCTCGTCCAGGGCCACGAGCCGCGCGCCCACCTCCATCGCCGCCGTGTCCACCACCTGCCCGCCGCGGGTGATGGCGATCTTGCTGGTGCCTCCGCCGATGTCCACGTTCATGCACGCCACCTCGCCGTCACGGGTCGACGCCTCCACCGCGCCCGAGCCGTACGCGGCCAGGATCGCCTCGAGGTTGTGGCCGGCGGTGGCGCAGACGAACTTGCCGGCCTCCTCCGCGAACAAGGCCGCGATGGCCTCGGCGTTCCTCTTCTTGGCGGCCTCGCCGGTGACGATGAGCGCGCCCGTGTCGATATCGCTCCGGGTAAGGCCGGCACGGGCGTAGGCGTCGTGTATGAAGTCGTTCAGCTTCTCCGTATCGATGGTCAGCTTGTCGACGTAAGGCGTAAGCAGGATCGGCGACTCGTAGATGATCTCCCGCTTGATCACGACGAAACGGCTGGACAGGGAGATGCCCTGCCGGCGGAGGATCAACCGGGAGAAAATGAGATGGGAAGTGGACGAGCCGATATCGATGCCGACGGAGGTCAGCGAGATGCGCTCGGACCGCCACATGGGGTGGTCTTCATCGGGCAGAGGCGCATCGTGGTCGTGGTCTTCGTGTCCTTCGTGACAGACGAGGGGCGTTTCCGTGAAGTCGCGGTCCATTCAACAGAGTCCTTTCAACCGGGTCCTTGGGGAGTGCGGGCAAGGCATCGTTCATAGCACAAGCCCCGGCGGGTTGCCAGATTGGCCGCGGAGCGTTCAGCGCGGACTCGGTGGGCTTGTGAAACCGAAAAAAAACTCTAGAATGGGTCAGACGACACCGGGTACAAACAGGTGTTCCACAACGGCCGCGGCGGTGAGGACCCTCCAATGCACGAAGAAGACTACCGTCCGATAGACGATTTCCTTCAGCGGTTCGTGAACCGGCTCCGACGGGTCCAGGGCCTGGAAGCCTTGTGCCTCGCCGGCACGGCGCTGGCGGTGCTGGCGGCCCTGGGCATTGGAGTGGACGCGGTCAAGGAGCTCCTGCCCTACGCTCCCCTGGCATTCAGCGTGCTTTCCGTCGCCACCGTGCTGGCGGTCGCGACGGTCGCGCTGCTGCGTTTCCTGCGGTCCCGGAGCCTTTCCTGGGCGGCGCGGACCATCGAAAGCCAACGGCCGGAGCTCCGCAACAACCTCATCAACTCGCTGCAGCTTTACCCCCAACTCTCGGACTCCGCGCGGACGGCCGGCTCCTCGGCCCCCATGATCCTCGCGCTCATCCGCCAGACCCGCGAACAGATTCGCCGCATCGAGCCCGCATCTCTGGTGGATCTCCGGCCGCTGCGGGCCAAGGCCCGGCTGCTGGCGCTGGCGGCCACGCCGGTGCTCGCCCTGGCCGCGTGGCAGCCGGACTTCCCCGGCCGCACGCTGGCGCTGGTGGCGAATCCGCTGGAACACCTGCCGCCGGCGGACATCTTCATCCACGTGGCAACCCGGGACGTGCGCGTCATTCGCGGCGACGCGGTGCCGGTCCGGGCCGCCACGTCCGGAGCCCGCCCGGACCGCGTCGAGCTCGTTTTCAAACCCGCCGGTTCCGGGGAGACGGCCGAGGCGGCGCAGACCGTCGCCATGGACAAGGTTGAAGACGGCCGGTACGCGGCCACCGTTCCGGAGGTTTCGGAAGACCTCGTCTACCGGGTCGTCACCGGACCGTTCGAATCCCCGTGGTACACCATCACCGCGGTGGAACGGCCGGCCGTCACCGACCTCAAGGTGACCCTCTACCCGCCCCACTACACGGGCCTCGCCGACGAGACCTTCAACGGCGGCAACATCCGCGGCGTCAAGGGTTCGACCCTGAGCTTTTCCGCCGCCGCCAACAAGGACATGGCCCATGCCGTCATCGCCCTGGGGGACGGCCGGGAGGTCCCGCTGAAGGTCGCCGGCGACACCGCGCAGGGGAGTGTCGTGCTGTTCCGCTCGCAGCCGTACCGCATCCGCCTGGAGGATGCCTTCGGCTTCGAGAACCTGCCGGTTACCTACGAGATGGTGGCCGTGCCCGACGGCTTTCCGCTGGTGGAGGTGCTCAAACCGACGGAAGACCTGGAGGTGAACGGCGACGAGAGGCTGGCCCTGGAGTACCGCGCCGGCGACGACTACGGGATCCGGGAAGTTACCCTGGTGGCCGTGGTCGGAGAGCGCGAAGAGCGCATTCCGGTTTGGCGGGACGAGGTTGCCCGCACCCTCCAGGAAACCTTCATCTGGGATCTGGACACCATCCGCCTCGAGGAAGGCGACGTCGTGGTCTACCACCTCGAGGTGCTGGACAACGACACCATCTCGGGCCCCAAGCTGGTCAAGTCACGGCCCCTGAGCCTCCGCCTCAAGAACCTCAAGGCCGAGCACCGCCAGGTGGCCGAGATGATCCGCGACATCTCGGACAAGATGGTGGACCTGCTGGGCGACCACCTCGAAGCGCCGCCCGACGAATCCACCGAGGGCGACCCGACGCAGCGGCTGGCGGAGGGCCTCGACCGGATGATGCAGCGCGTGGACGAAGCGATGCAACGCACCCGCGCGGACCGCATCAGCGACTTCGCCACCTGGTCCGACCTCGAGACCCTGAGGAACAACCTCGATCACGCGCGGACCGATCTCATGGAAGGGATGCGGCAGGCGGCTTCGCCGGAACAGCGTGAGCAGGCCCACGACGCCATGGCGACGGAGCTCGAACGGCTGTCGATGCTCAGCGAGGACGTGAGCAAGCGGCTCGCCGGCCAGGAAATGGCGGCCACCGCCAGGGACATGGTCAAGGACCAGCAACGCTTCCTGGACTCGCTGGAGAAGCTGAGAAGCGGCAACAAGGAGCTGGACGAAGTGCTGAAGGAGCTGTCGGAGCTCTCCCGGCAGATCCAGGAACTGCAGGCCTCGCTCATGCAGTTCGCGAGGCAAGCCCCGGACCAGTTCGTCAACCCCGCCAACCTGCGCAACATGCCGTTCTCGGACATGCGCTCCGCGATGGACCAGATCCGCCAGAAGCTCCAGGAAGGCGACATCGAGGGCGCCATGCAACTCGCGCGGGAGTTGTTCAACCAGATGGCCCAGCTCGCGGCTTCCCTCCGGAGCGGGCAGCAGCAGGCCCAGGGTTCCATGATGTCCCGCATGCAGGGGGCCATGAGCCGCTCCAGCGACGAACTGCAGCAGATCCTCCGGGAACAGCAGGAGATCCTCCTGGAAACCGAGGGCACCCACAAGGAGAACACTCGAGAGGTCGACGAGCAGCACGAACGGGCCGTTCACCGGTTGGCGGCGAGCGCGCAGGCCGACATGGCGGTGCTGGCCCATCTCCTCGCCCATCCCGATCTGGAAAGCGACCGGGCCCGGCCGCACGCGGAACGGGAGCGGAACGCGGCCGTCCGGGGGCTGTTGTCGGGCCTGCGGGACATGATCGCAAACCGGGACTTCGACGCGTTGTCGAAGCAGTTGGAGCCGGTAACCGAAGAGCTTGCGGGGCTCGGCGCCCTGGACGAAGCGCAGAAGGCGGCCCTGGCGATGCTTACGGCGCTGGCGCGAGAGTACCGCGCCATCGAAAGACTGCCCTACCCCGCGCTGACCCCGCCCCAGAAGGGCGAGGTCCGGGAGCTCGCCATGCGGGAGGACGTGCTGGCGACCCGGACCCGGGATCTGGTCGAAAGGCTGCGGTACCTGTTCCAGCTCTTCCCGTCGCTGGATCCGAAGATCGTCAACAACATCGCCGAGGCGGGCGAGTTCATGGGCGAGGCCACCCACGAGCTGGGCTCGCTCCGCCCGGGACAGGCCATTCCGCCTGAGCAGGAGGCCGTCAACCGCCTTTCCCAATCGGGCCAGCAGATGCAGCAGGCCATGCAGCGGCTGGCGCAGCGGGGCCGGTTCGGGCGGGTGCCGCTGGTGCACGTGTTCCGCCGGGGCCGGTTCCTGCCTTCCGGGCAGTTCCTGCCTCCGACCGGGACGCCGCAGTTCCCCGACCACGACATCGACGAGAACCTCACCGGCCTGGATACGGAGAAGTTCAAGCTCCCCGGCAAAGACGACTACAAGCCCGAGCGGTTTCGCCAGGAGGTCCTCGAATCGCTGAAGCAGGGCGTGCCGGACCGCTACAAGGAACAGGTCGAACGCTACTTCAAGGAGCTGTCGCAATAGTGGAGGGAGATGCCCTGAAGCGCGCCTGCCGAGCCCTGTGGCCGGCGATGCTCCTCGCTCTGGTCGTCGCGGCCCCCGGACTCGCCGAGGTCCCGGCGCCCGAGGGTTCCGGCGTCGAGACGGCGCGAGAGCTGCTGGGGGAGTGGCGGGTCGAGGACGCCCGCCCGGTCATCGAACAGCTCCTGGAGACGCAGCCGCAATCCGTGGACGCGCTGGACCTGGCGGCGCTGCTGGCCTACTACGAGGGTTCCTACGCCGAAGCCTTGGCCACGGTGGAGAAGGCCCTGGCCATCGATGCCGAGAACGAGCAACGGCAGGCCCTGCGGCTGCTGTTGCAGCAGACGCACGACGTCACCCGGCAGTTCAAGCGTTACGAGAGCGATCACTTCGTGCTTCACCTGCACGAAGAGAGCGACGGAATCCTGGCGGAACCCGCGCTGGCGGCCCTGGAACAGGCGCACCGGGAGGTGGAGCGCGCGCTGGGGCACCGGCCCCGCGACAAGGTGCGGATCGAGATCGCCCCGGACGTGCGGTCCTTCACCGCCATTACCACCTTCACCCAACGGGACATCGAGGAGACCGGCGCCATCGGGCTGTGCAAGTTCAACAAGGTCATGATCATCTCGCCGCGGGTGATGGCCCACGGATACCGCTGGCTCGACTCCCTGGTCCACGAGTATATCCACCGGGTCATCGTCAACCTGACGCGGAACAAGGCGCCCATCTGGCTGCACGAGGGCATCGCGCGGTACTACGAGACCGTGTGGCGGAACCCGGTGCAGGGAGAGCGGCCGGACTACCTCACCCCGGCCAACGAAACCCTGCTGGCCACGGCCGTGGAGCGGCAGGAGTTCGTCAGCTTCAAGGACATGGAACCGTCTCTGATCCGCCTGGACACGCCGGAGCAGGTCCAGCTCGCCTACGCCGAGGTGGCCTCGGCCGTGGACTACATCACCCGGCGCAAGGGGCCCGGGGGCATCCGGGACGTGCTGTCGCTGGTGAACCGGCTATCCACGGCGGAAGCCATTGAAGCGGTCATGGGCGTGCCGCTGGACGGCTTCGAGGCGGATTGGCGGCGCTTCGTTGAAAGCCAGGGGCTCAGGATCGTGCAGGGCAGCCGCTTGCGCCGCTTCAAGGTGGCGGAGCAGGGAGACCAGCCGGTTTCCGTGGACCTGACCGAGATCCGGTCGGAGATCGCCCGGAACCGCACCCACCTGGGAGACCGGTTGCGCGAGCGCGGCCGGCTGCGGGCCGCCGGTGCCGAGTACCGGCGGGCGCTCCGCGCCGGGCCCGAATCCACCGTCATCCTCAGCCGGCTGGGCGAGACCCTGATTCAGTCCCGACGCTACGACGAGGCGCTGCCGCACCTGGAGAAGGCCCGGTATCTCGACCCCGACGCCGTGCACACATACTACCTGACCGGGCGGCTCCACCACGAAGCCGGCGACCCCGCGCGCGCCCGCGGCGCCCTGCTGGAGGCGCTTCAGATCAATCCGTTTCACCCGGGCGTGTACCGGATCCTGATCGGGGTCTACGAGGCCATGGGAGACGACGCGGGGGCGCGCAAGACCCGTGAGGTCATGAGGAGGTTGCGCGCTTCGTAGAGACGGGCGGCGGACACGGCGCCGGACGATTGAAGCTCCAAGCAACGGAAGGAAGCTTTCCACAATGGACGACACGCAACTGTTGGACACGGAACTGGCGGCCATCGAGGAGTTCGGACAAAAGCGCCGGACCATGCTCGAGGAAATTCGCAAGGTCATCGTCGGGCAGGACAAGGTCATCGAGGAAGTGCTCATCGCGCTCTTCTCCAAGGGCCACTGCCTGCTGGTGGGGGTGCCGGGACTGGCCAAGACCCTGCTCATCAGCACCCTGGCGGAGGTGCTCGACCTGGAATTCAACCGGATCCAGTTCACCCCCGACCTGATGCCGTCCGACATCACCGGCACCGACATCCTCCAGGAAGACGCAGCCACCGGCCGGCGGCAGTTCCAGTTCCTGAGGGGTCCGATCTTCACCAACGTGCTGCTGGCGGACGAGATCAACCGCACCCCGCCAAAGACCCAGGCGGCGCTGCTCCAGTCCATGCAGGAGTACCGGGTCACGGCCAGCGGCACCACCTACTCGCTGGACCTGCCGTTTTTCGTCCTCGCCACCCAGAACCCCATCGAGCAGGAAGGCACCTACCCGCTGCCGGAAGCGCAACTCGACCGCTTCATGCTCAACGTCGAGGTGTCCTACCCGCCCCTGGAAGACGAGGTCCAGATCGTCCTGCAGACCACCTCCGCCTCCAGGCCGTCGCCGGCCAAGGTGATGGACGGGCCGACCATTCGGTCGTACCAGGAGCTCGTACGGCGGGTGCCGGTGTCCCCCTTCGTGGTGAACTATGCGGTGTCCCTGGCCCAGGCCACCCGGCCCGGCAACCCGCAGGCGCCCGAGGTGGTGAAGAACTACGTGGAATGGGGCGCCGGACCGAGGGCGTCGCAGTTTCTGGTGCTGGGGAGCAAGGCCCGGACCATCCTGGACGGGCGCTTCGCGGTGTCGGTGGAGGACGTCCAGGCCATGGCGCCCTCCGTGATGCGGCACCGCATCATCCCCAACTTCAAGGCCCAGGCCGAGGGGCTCTCGTCGCTGGACATCATCGCGCGGCTGATGGAAGAGATTCGGCCCGCGGCGGAGGGCAACGCCGCGGCGTGAACCGTGGACCTGGTGTCCCACGACACTGGCCGCATGCTGCTCCATTTCGACTACGACGGCGTCCTCGTCGATTCCTTCGACCAACTCCTGGGCGCCTTCCGGCGAACGGCCCGGGATACCGGGCTCGGGCGGCCGCCCACCCGGAACGACTTCGAGACCATCGAAGACCTGAACGCCGCCGGCCTCGCGGCGCTGCTGGGGGTGCCCGAGCCCGACATCGAACGCTACACCCGCCGGACCCACGCGTTGCTGGAAGGGGACGGCTACGAGCCGGCCATGTTCCCGGGCATCGCCGATCTCCTGACAACCCTGTCCGAGCGGCATACCATCGCCATCGTCACCTCCAACTACGAACACCTGGTAAGGCAGGGCCTCGTGCGCAACGGCGTGGACGGGTGCGTCTCCCTGGTGCTCGACGCGCGACAACCCGGCACCAAGGGCGAAAAGATCGGCCACGCCCTGACACGCTTCCGCGTCCCTCCGCACGAAGCGTTCATGATCGGCGACACCCGCGGAGACATCCGCCACGGCAGGGCCGGCGGCGTCCGGACCGTCGGCGTCACCTGGGGCTATCAGAGCCGGGCCACGCTTGCGAAGGAAGCCCCCGACTACATCGTGGATTCACCCGGCGAACTGCTCCGGTTGCTGGCGGAAGCCCGATGACGCCGCCACGCGCGGAGCCGCGTTGGGCGTGCCGAGAGAGCCCGAGGACGACACGACGCGAATCGAAGGCTGGATCCTCGGTCAGCACTCGACAACCCGTGCGTGGCCCTGACCGGCGTATTTCAGGATCTTGGCGTCACGCGTCGCGAGCACGTACCCGTAGGCGCGTGCCGTCGCGATGATGATGCGATCCGCCGGATCGTGAGGAGGCGTACCCGGCAGGGTGGTCGATGCGACCAGCACGGATACTGGCATCGCAGCCAGCGTTACCGAAGGCAGCGCACAGAAGCGCTCGAACCATGGGCCCGTTTCCTGGGCTAGCGCGATCTTTTCTTTCGCAACGAGCATCGCGATCTCCCACGCTGTGATGGGAGACACGAACAACCGCGCCCCGCGCCGGTACGCGTCCTGCAATTCGCTCGCCGCCGGCTCGCGCAAGGGATCGTTGTGTGCGGTCCAGATGACGGCGCACGTGTCGAGCAAGTAGTCGGTCACGTAGCGGTTACCGCGCGGCGGCCCAGTCTTCGTCGATCGGGTCCGTCAGGTTCGTGCAAGGCGATATCGTCACGGTATCCTTCAGCGCGCCGAAGATGTCCGCGAACGAACCGCTACGTTCGGCCGTGGATGAGTCGCCGCCGGCATCTGGGGTCAGGGCATCCGGTACGGCCCTCCGAAATACGAGCTTGCGCTTCCCCATGTCCACCTTCTCGGTCTCGTATCCCGCCGCGAGCCAAGCCTTCGTCATGACCCAGTTGCCAGGGTTGTTGGACCACAATGCACGGTGCTTGAAGGCTGCCGGCGGCAGCCGCAGGCCGACAACGTGCTCGATCTCGCTGAACGTCATGGGCACGTGTGCGCGGCCCGAATCACGCAGGTGCGATTCGAGCGGGGCGTATTTGCTGTTCATGATGATGGGATCCTTCTCACTACCTACGTAGGCTAAGAGTTGTGCAACTAGTTGTCAAGTCTTTCCCAAGACGGCCTCCGTGGTCCGTCGAAATCCGGTTTACAGATGGTCGCCGAAAGTCCTACGATGTGGGCAAGACCATATCCCGAAGGGAGCATTCCATGGCAGAGCGCACGGCATACGTCAACGGCGAGTTCCTGCCCGAGAGTCGGGCGAGCGTTTCCATCTACGATCGGGGGTTTCTGTCGGGTCTGGGCGTGTTCGAGCGGACGCGGACCTTCGGCGGCGATGTCTTTCAACTGGACCGGCACATCGCCCGGCTCTACCGGTCGCTCAAGGCGGTGAAGCTGGATGCCGGCCTCACGGCGGACGAGATGCACGAGACCACCGTGGAGCTGGTGAAGCAGAACAAGGGGCTGCTGGGGGCGGACGAGGACTACTTCGTGGGCCACTACGTCACCCGCGGACCGGACAAGGCCGGCCGGGCCACGGTGGTGATCCTGTGCGAACCCATCGCCTTCGACAAGTTCGCCCACCACTACATCTACGGCGGCCACGTCATCACCACGCACATCCGCGCCATCCCCACCCAGGTATGGGACCCGAAGATCAAGAGCACCAGCCGGATGCATCTGTGGCTGGCGGAGCAACAGGCCCAGTTGGTGGACCCGGAGGCGTATGCCCTGCTGCTGACCCTGGACGGCAACGTCACCGAGCTCACCGCGGCCAATTTCTGGATCGTGCGCAACGGGACGCTGGTCACCGCGCCGGTGCAGACCATTCTCTCGGGTGTCACACGGGGCGCGGTGCTGGAGATTGCCCGACACCTCGACATCCCGGTGGAAGAGACCGACTTCCAGCTCTACGACATCATGAACGCCGACGAAACGTTCATGACCACCACTTCCCGCTGCGTGCTGCCGCTCACACGCATCAACGGCAACGCCATCGGCGAGGGCAAGCCCGGGCCCGTGGTGGGCAGCCTGCAGAAGGGCTGGACCGAAGTGTTCGGACAGGATTTCGTCGTTCAGGCGCTGAAGCACATCGACAAGGACAAGGTGCCGGAGGGCGAGGCCGTACCGCTGTAGGGAGGCCGCTCGTCGCGGCGGGGGCCAGCGGCCGGGGTGCTTCCGGTCAACCGGCCATCCCGCCGCCCAACGCCCTCAGCGCGGACTCCCGGTCCTCGCCGTAGACGTTGACGATGAGCTGGCTGAGGCCGTCTACTCGTCTCAACTCGGCGATCTTGCGGGCACAGTCGTCGGGCGTGCCCACCAGCGTCATCTCCCTGAACAGGTCGTCACCGAGAGCAGCCCGCATGGTCTGCGCCAGATCGTACTCGTGGTCCTGACGCGTGGCTTCTTCCAGCACCCGGGCGCGCAGCTCGGCGGAAAGCAGCGGCTCGGATGCGCCCAGGACCTCCGGAGGAATCCGCACCGCGGCCTTCACCAGGGTCCGGCCCACCTCGGGAGCCAGCGCGTCCATGGCCTGCTCCGTGGTCTCGCCTACCACGCAGTGGGTCCACGCGCAGACGTGCAGGGCTTCCGGATCGCGCCCCGCCCTCACCGCTCCCTCGCGAATCTTGCCGATGGCGTAACCAAGGAACCGCGGCGAACCGCCGGGGCTGATGATGGCGCCATCAGCGGCAGCGCCGGCAAAGTCGAAGGTTCGCGGCCCCTCCGCCGCCAGCAAGAGCGGCGGCTTCACCTCCGGCGCGGCGGGAAGCCCCAGCCGCCGGCCGTTGTAGGACACCGCTTCGCCCCGCAGAAGCCCCTGCACCACCTCGACCCCCTCACGGAAGGCGTCGAAACGGGACGGCCGCTTACCGATGAACTTCACCGCGCTGTCCCCGAGCCCGAGGCCGAACTTGACCCGCCCGCCGGTGAGGATGGCCAGGGTCGCGAAGCCGTTGGCCACCACCGTGGGATCCCGGGTCAGCGTATTGGTCACCGCCATGCCCACCACGGCCCGGGACGTGGCCATGACGCAGTAAGGCAGGGAAGCATAGGGCTCGGCGCACCGCGGTGAATCGTACAGCCAAATGTGGCTGAAGCCCGCGTCCTCGGCCTGGCGCGAATATTCGGCCAGCATGGACGGATGGCGCGCGCGCAGGCCCAGACCCAATTCCACCTCACCGTTCGTCTTCCGTTCACGGTTCATAGGTGGCTCACTGTTTGTCCCTCGGCAAGAGATACAGTGTCATGTCCATTTCTGTGAATACTTCAAGAACTCGGTTGACCATTACGTCCATCGGGTCTCCGCGTTTGGACAGCAATCGGATCGCGGCCCGCAGCAATGCCTCCGAGCGCGCCCGGCCCACGCAAGGCAGGATGATGAGACCGGGGTGAACGTCTTCCAGCGCAACAAGTCCTCGAAAATCCCGCGCGTTTGCGGTTACGAGCACAAGGTTCCGTTCAACGCATCGAGCCAGGACCGCACGGTCCGGCGCCCCCAGCCCGCCAAAGTCGCGCGGATGCATGGCGACATGAGCGCCTTCCGCATTCAGAGATCTGGCGATCGCGGGCGACAGACATTCGTCGAGAAACAACCGCACGGTGGCTGCAAGAACTACTCAGGCCGCATTGTGCCAAGGCCTACCGGACGGACGGCCTCGAAGCGGATGGGCTCTGGCATATAGCTCTGCTGCCGTGAACGCCTCACGGGACAACTCGGGATAGTCTTCGGCGAGTTCATCGATGCCATTGCCATCCTGCAGTCGGCCGAGGACGGAATAGACCGTCAAGCGCGTTCCGGCAATAACCGGCGTGCCGCCCAGAATGTCTGAGTCCGATTCAATGTATCGGTCGCGGGCTTCCCTGTATCGTACGGCGTTACGTAGCGTGTCCGTTGCAAGGCGCGCCAAGTCAATCGTCGCACCGGGCGTGAACTCAATTGTTTCGAGCCGCATCGGCTCGACTCGGACCAAATGCGCCCAGATCGCCCGCTTGTGGCGCAAAGGTAGGTCCGTGAGATTGGCCGCTTCCAGGGACCGAAAATAGGCGACGGCCCGGATCGGAAGATATCGTGTCGCGCCGCCGCGAAAGCGGGCCGGCGCCGAGAGGGCTCGCAATACGTGCGCTTCGACGGCCTTTTCGATGGTTGCCTTGGATACACCTGACAGGGCAGCGGTTTCGCGAATGGTCAAATCGGCTGTGATCGGCATATATTCGTTCCTTGGTAGGGGCGAATATATACGATAGCATGCCAGATTGCAAGCGTCTGACCGCGAATATGCGGCCAGCCTGGACGGATGCCGTCCCCACGGTCCGAACTCGGGTCTCCATCCTTAGCCTTCTGTTCAAGGTTCATGGCCGTCGCTCGGATGTGCTACTCATTGCGAAGGCAATTATTGAATCGGCTCGCGCTGATTGACGCGAAGACGGGACCGAGATACGTTCTGCTCGGAGAGGCGGGCGCACGACCTGCTGAACGGGCTCGGCGATGATGCTTCCGGGGAATGGGTTCCGGGTGAGAATGGGGACGGACCGCTGACCGATAGGGCGCTACACTGGTTCTGGACCAAGGTGCGCGCCATGTCTGGGATCGTGGCGCACACACCACTCCACGACCAGCGGCACTCGCATGCCTCGCACGCAGTCGTGAAAGGCGAGAGCCTGCACGTCACGCGACACCTGCTCGGACACCGGCGCGCGTCCACCACCAACCGTTACGGTCATCTCGGCGATGCGACCTTGAGCCGAGCCGCCGAACGGGTGGGATCCAGATTGGTAAAAAAAGAGTTGGGCTTGCGGTGATGCGGAAGGATGTAGGATCCCTTTGCCGCCATCCTCGAACGAATCGTAGGACTCCAAATTGAAAGAACAACGTCTTGGACGTCTCCAGCGTGTCGAGCTTCGAACCGTATGGACAAACGAGCCAGCGGAATTCACGCCGTGGCTCGCGGAACGCGAGAATCTCCAAATCCTCGGCGATACACTCGGGCTCGATCTCGAGCCCGGCTCGGTAGAAAAAGAGGTCGGTTCGTTTCGTGCGGACATCGTATGCAAGGACATCGGCACGGGTTCCTCGGTCCTGATCGAAAACCAGCTTGAACAAACGGATCACGATCATCTTGGAAAGCTGCTGACTTATGCTGCGGGTCTGCAAGCTGTCACCGTGGTGTGGCTGGCGAAAGCGTTCCGGGACGAACATCGAGCGGCTCTCGACTGGTTGAACGAGATCACTCACCAAGACGCTCGTTGAGCTACACTCAAAAGTGGTGTACGAGCAAGGTTGAAGGAGGCGGCGCAACTCTGCTGAAATGGGGCTTGGAAGAGCAACGTTTCAGCGGGAAAGGAGAAGCGCCACCATGGGGAAGGATAGGAGAGAAGAGGATCGGAGTCCAGCAGAATTTCGGGATGAGTTGAGCGAGATGCTGCGAGAGGGGGCACAAGCGATGATCCGGGCGGCGGTGGAGGCGGAGTTGGAGAGCTTTTTGGGAGGGTATGAGTTGGAGCGGGACGGGATGGGGAGACGGGCGGTGGTACGGAACGGGCACCAGCCGGAGCGGGAGGTGTTGACGGGGTTGGGGCCGGTGAAGGTACGGGTGCCGAAGACACGGGACCGGGCGGGGGCGGGGCGGTGTTTTCGCTCGGAGTTGTTGCCGCCGTACTTGAGGAAGGCGCGGCGTGTGGAGGCGGTGGTGCCGTGGCTGTACCTGAAGGGGGTGTCGACGAACGACTTTGGGGAAGCGCTGGGGGCGCTGTTCGGGGGAGAGGTGAAGGGGCTGTCGCCTGGGGCGGTCACGCGGATGAAGCGGGTGTGGGAGGAGGAGTATGGGGAGTGGCAGGAGCGGGAGTGGCACGGGCACGAGTTCGTGTACGTGTGGGCAGACGGGATCTACGTGAACATCCGGCAGGAAGAACGGCGTTGTATCCTGGTGGTGGTGGGCTGCGACATCCACGGGCGCAAGCACTTTCTGGCCCTGGATGCGGGGTTTCGGGAGTCGGCGGAGAGTTGGAAAGCGGTGCTCTTGAGCCTCAGAGACCGAGGAGTCAAGGCGCCGAAGCTGGCGGTGGGGGACGGAGCGCTGGGGTTGTGGACGGCCCTGGCCGAGGTCTATCCCGAAACCCGCACGCAGCGCTGCTGGGTCCACAAGACCGCCAATGTCCTGGACAAGCTGCCCAAGCGCCTCCAGTCGCAGGCCAAGTCGATGATCCACGACATCTGGATGGCCGATACCCGCAAGAGCGCCGAGCAGGCCCTGGAGCGCTTCTGTAGCACCTTCGAAGCCAAGTACCCCAAAGCCGCCGACTGCCTGAGCCGCGACCGCGACGCCTTGCTCACCTTCTATGACTTCCCCGCCGCTCACTGGCAGCATCTGCGCACCACCAACCCCATCGAGTCCACCTTCGCCACCATCCGGCTACGAACCGTGAAGACCCGGAATTGCCTCAGCGTCAAGACCGCCCTGAGCCTCGTGCATCAACTCGCCATGAGCGCTCAGAAGCGCTGGCGGCGGCTCCGCGGGTTCGGTCAGCTCGCCGACCTGCTCGCGAAGGTGAAGTTCGTCGATGGCATCGATGAAAGGGAGACCCGTAGGAAAGCCGCCTGATTCAGCCCCGCCATACACCAGATTTGACAGTAGCTCAGGATCGTTTCTTCGGACTGGAGATTGAATTGTGGCAGATCGGAGATTCGCCCGCCGCGCCGAAATTCAACATTGTCTCGATGCCGAACGACTGGTCACGATCAGTTGCGGATGATCCCGAATTGTCTGAACTAAGGCTCTTGCAACGGAAATATTGGACCGGGCTTCACGACAGGCTCAAAGTCGCAGGTGGTCCGATTCGCGGTAACCGTAAACCGCAGCCGCAGTCATGGATGGCTTACGGCATAGGGCTGGGCGGCTTTAATCTCGGTGCGGTGATGAACACCTGGGAGAAGTTCGTTCGGGTAGAACTCTATATCTCTGGCGAAGATGCGAATGAACGTCTCGATCTGCTCGAACGAAACAAAGACGAGATCGAGCGCGAGCTGGGGTACCCTCTGCAATGGGGTGATCAAGGGCCAGCGGCTCGCGACCGTCGGATTGCACATTATCTCCGGGACGTTGACCCGGCCGACGAGTCGGACTGGGCTCGGCAGCACGAGTGGCTTGCCAAACATCTGAACGAAATGCATCGTGCGTTTGTCCAGCAAGTTAAGTACCTGTGAGTCAGCAACAGCTTGGGTTCGACTCGGTGCATTATCCTGTTTTTGACTAATGGGAAAGAATCGAGCAGGGATCTGCGCCGGAGGCGACCTTGCCGAGGACTTCCTGCGCCAAGCGGCGGGCTTCACTTCCCTAACCCCTAAGAAGGGAATGACGTACAATTTGTTCGTTGGCGTTCTCTGCACGCGTAGCGGGATCCAACTCCCGCTTTCGTCCAGCAGTCTTACCTGACGACTTCTGCGCGGATAAATCGCGACTACGCTGTAAAAACTTACTCCTGGTCTTGTACACGACGAAACTCCCACGCTGGTTCGTTACGGTCCATGGTGCGTGGCCAAGGGACTCGTATCGGTGAGGGCCATCATCCTGCGGGCCAGCGCCTCGGTTAGCTCCGCCCGTCGTGAGCCCGGCTCCTCCCACAGGTTGCGCATCTCGTCGGGGTCGTTCTCGAGGTCGTAGATCTCGCCCCAGCCGGCGCCCTCGTAGAGGGTCAGGCGCCGGTCCGGCGTGATCAGCGTGCGGGCCCGGAAGTTGTTGTCGAAGCCCATGTAGCCCCGGCGCTGATGCTCCTCGATGAGCAACGAATCGTAGCCCGTGCCCGAGCCGTCCATGGCCGGCAGCAGGCTCACCCCCTGCATGCCGTTGTGCCCTTCCAGGCCGGCCCTGTGCAGGATCGTGCTTGGCAGGTCCAGGGTGCCGCACAGCCCGGGGTTGACCACTCCCCTGCCCTGCTGTGCCGGATCGGTCCAGATGAACGGCACCCGCACCAGCCCGCGATAATGGAGCGCCCCCTTGAGCAGAAGCTGGTGGTCGCCCATGAAGTCGCCGTGGTCGCTGGTGAAGACGATGACCGTGTCCTCCGCCAGCCCCAGGGCCTCGAGCCGCGCCCGGATGCGGCCGATGGCGTCGTCGATCATGGTGATCATGCCGTAGGTCAGGGCGATGGCTTCGCGCGCCTCGCGCTCGGTGATGGCGAAGCCGCGCTGGCCGTCGCGGTTGGCCTCGCCCCGGTCCCGCTCCTCGTAGAGCCGGGCCAGGTGCGGCAGCACCGGATGTTCCCCGTGATGGAACGAGGCCGGCAGCTCGATCTGTTCCGGGTGGTAGAGGTCCCAGTACCGGCCGGGGGGCGTGAACGCGTGATGCGGATCGGGAAACGAGCACTGGAGGAAGAAGGGCCGATCCCGTCCCGAGTGCGCATGCTCCCCCAGAAACGCCATGGTGCGCTCGGCCACGTAACTCGTGGGGTAGAGTTCTTCGGGCACCCGGGTGCGCCATGCCTGGGGGGCCTGGCAATGGTTGCCGGGAAGCTGGTTTTTCGCCCCGCGCAGCGAGTCGGGATCCGGATGGCGCGCCCGAAGCCAGCGCTCGTAGTGCCCCACCACCTGGTCGGCGTGCTTGATGCACAATTCCACGTGCTGGAACCCGTAGTAGGGAAACACCGGCTCGAACTCCGGGTCTCGCGCCCAGGTGGAAGGCAGTTCCTGGTCGTAACGTCCGCCGACGTCCTTCCGGGCCTCCCGGAGCAGCTCCGGCGGCCGGGTGCGCCGCGGGTCCGGCTCCGGCATGCCGATGACCGGGAGATCGTCCTTGATGCTCTGGAGGTGGCACTTGCCGATGAGCGCCGTATGGTAACCCGCCGCGGCCATGACGTCGGTGAAGGTCGTGGCCTCCAGGGAAAGCGGGATGCCGTTGTGCCTCACGCCATGGAGAGACGGCATCCGGCCGGTCATGAGCGTAGCGCGGTTGGGCATGCAGATGGGCGTCGCCGTGTAGAACCGCTCGAAGCGGGTGCCCGACGAAGCCAGCCCGTCGATGTGCGGCGTCTGCACCACCGGATTGCCGTAGCAGCCCAGATGGTCCGCCCGGTGTTGATCGGTGATGATGAAGAGGAAATTAGGTCTGTCTGTCATCTCGCTCCATCCGTGTCCTGGATCGCGCCGTGCAACGTCCTCGTGTCTTCGAGACCGGCGGCGAATCACCCGGCCTGCGACATCCCTATGGCTCCAGGAGCTTCTCGCCCTCCTTCGGCTCCACCTCCATGGCGTTCAGGACGCAGGCAAGCAGCACATAGTATCCGATGAAGGCCGAAAGCTCCACGCACGCCGTGGCTCCCAAGGCCTTCTCCACGGCGGCGAAGGTGGGCTCGCTCACGCGATGGGAGCGCAGCAGCTCCTGCGTGAACCGGCGGAGGTCCGCCTCCTCCCGCGAGAGCCCCGGGGGCTCCCGGCGCTCTCGCACCGCCTCGATGCATTCGTCCGAAATACCCGCCGCCCTGGCGTGTCCAGCGTGGACCGACCATTCGAACAGGCAATCGACCTCCCGCGCCACGGTGAGGATCACCAGCTCCTTCAGCTTCTGGGGAAGCTCCATCTCGAAACGGACGAGGCTGCCGAGGTGGGCCACGCGGGCGGCCAGCTCCGGACTGTGCAGCAGCATGGTAAACGGCCCCTGCACCGCGCCCCGGCTCTGCGCGATGGCATCGAACACCGCATGGTGCTCCGGGCTCAGGTCTTCTTTCCCCTTGATACTCGCGATACGCGCCATGTGAACGCCCTCCTCTTGTGTGTTGTTCCTGCAGTGCCGTGCAGCCGCCGGCGGAGTTGGAACCCGCCGCTACATCAGCCCTTCAGCCGGGTAGTCCCAGCACTTGAGATACCAACCATCCCCCTCCACCGCCAACGCCGCCTTGTAGCCCTCGCCCCCGTCCAGCGCGCGCATGGACCACCTCGACACCTCCGCCGGGTCTCGCTCGAACCGCACCAGGGCCGCGGGCTCGCCCGGCCGCAGGGTCACGTCGAACCGGCTCAGGCCCAGCGCGACCCCCTCGCCATGGGCCTTGATGAACGCTTCCTTCCGCGTCCAGCAATTGAAGAACGCCTCCCGCCGCTGTCCCGGGGGGAGACTCGTCAAGGCTTCCACCTCCGCCGGTGAGAAGGAATGCCGGGCGACCCCCATGATGTCGGTGTCCGGGCGCACGCGCTCGACGTCGACGCCGACCTCCCGGCCGATGGCGAAGGCATGCAGCGCCCACCCGCAGGAATGGGACAGGTTGAAGCGCACGTCCCTGCCGCCAGGGGTTCCCGCCAGCAACGGCTTCCCATGGGCGCCGTAACGGAACTCGAGGGCGGCAGGCTCCACGTCGAGATAGCGCGCCAGGAGGCTTCGCAACACTCCTCGGGCCACCGTGTACCGGCGCCTGTCCTCCTCGTAGAGAAACCGGGCCGCCCGGGCGCGCTCGTCGGGCGCCAACAGCCCGTACAAGGGAGCCACTCGGGAAGCGGGCACCTCGGTGGCCGCACGCCAGACGTGGACCGTATCGTGCGCCAGCGCCAGGTTGGCCGCCGGAGGCGACCAGTGGGAGTGGGCCGTGGGCGTCACCGTCCCGAACCCCTGTAGAGCCGCAGGGGCGCAATCGCGACCGCGGCCGCCAGCAGGAACCCACCGGACAGGTAGAACACCGAGCTCATGCCGTAGAGCCCGACCATGTATCCGGCAATGACCGGGCCGGGCAGAGTGAACAGGCTGTTGGAGAGGAACGTGATGCCCAGCGAGGTGGCCTGTATGCGCGAACCCGCCACGTCCACGACCGCGGCGGCGGTAATGTTGCTGAGGGTGTAGAAGAACAGGCTGATGAGGGTCACCACGATCCCCAGGGGAATCCCCGGACGCACCAACGGAATCAGCGTGTAGAGCACCGCCAGCACCAGGAACGACGGCAACAGCACCGCCTTCCGGCCCAGGCGGTCCGAGAGGTAGCCCAGGACGGGCTGGGAGACCGTACCCAACACGTGCAACAACGCGTAGTAGTAGCCCAGTCCCGTGGAGCCGTAGCCCAGTGTTTCCTGCACGTAGAGGGGGAAGAAGGTGATGATCAGTATCCGGCCGGCGTTCATGAGGCCGTTGGCCAGGGCCACGCCCAGGAAGGCGGGATTGCGGAGGAACTCGGCCAACCCGGACGCTTGCGCGCTACCGGTCCGGGACTCGACCGGCGCCGCGGCAAACACCCCCCGCAAGCCGAGCCACAAGGGAACGCTTACCGCCACCGCCAGAAGGAACTGCAGCGCCATGAGATTGCGCCATGGATAGAGGCTCAGCAAGATGCCCACGACCAGCGGCGTCAGCGTGTCGCCGGTGGTCGCTCCCATGCCGTGGACGGCGAACGCCGTGGCCCGGTGTTCCGGGAACCGGCTCGAAAGCGACGCCATGGCGGTGGGGTGCCACAAGGCGATTCCCACCCCCACCAGCCCGGCCGCCACCAGCGCGTAGAGGTAGCCGGGGGCGAGACCGAAGGTGAGGTATGCCACGCCGAACGCGAGGAGGGCCGAGGAAAGGATCGCGGTCCGATGACGCGCCAGGCGGTCCCCCAGAAACCCCGCGGGCAGGTTCGTGAGCCCGGTGGTCAGTTCCCGGGTGGTGGTCAGGAAACCCACCTGGACGTAGCTCAGCCGCAGGGCCACCTCCAGGGGATGCAGGATCATGGGAAAGAGCTGGCCGAACCAGTGCACGGCGAAATGCCCGCCGGTGACATAGCCCAGGAGCGCCAGCCGGTCCCTGCCGATGGCTCGAAGTCGGCTGTTCCGTTTCACGAATGGATACGCCCGTATACCGATGGTCGGATATGTCCCGCGGCCTTCCCGCCCGCCGCAACGACGCATCTTAGCATACCGGTCCCCCAGCCCGACACCGCTACGTGTCCCGACTGCCCCTCTGCCGCCTAAACCGCAACACGCGCAACACGAAAAGTGCCAAAGAAGACTCTGGCGGCATGACCGACTACCCGGAATACACCTTAACCCTAATGTTGCAGAAGGCGGAAGCATGGAGAGGCCCGTGCGGCAAGCGGGATGGGATCTGGAAGGGAGGAAGGGGTGGTTGGGGAATGTCACTGGGCGTGAAGTCAAGCGGCAGAGTAGGGTGACAGGGAATTTTACGAAACGTCATTCCCAATTTTACGAAACGTCATTTGTATGTTGAGAGAACCTCTCAGATCGGCCAATTTGAGGGGTAGGCATGCGGGGCGGGTCGCACGTCATAGGGTGAGGACCCTAGGGGTTCTGCACCGGGCGGGAGTAGGACACCCCGCATGCCAGTTGTCGCTCCGAACAGATACAGGGGGGTAGAGCCCCGCATAAGCAAGTGTGGAGGACAGCGTCATCCTGGCAGAAGAGGAGGGGATCATGAAGGTATACGCAGGGATAGATGTAGGCAAGCGGGAGTTGGTGGTGAGTGTGCTGGGCAAGGGGGTACGGCGGTACAGGAACGAGGCGGGGGGAATCGGGGAGATGCGGAAGTGGCTGAGGACGGAGGGGGTGACGCATGTGGTGTGTGAGGCTACAGGGGGCTACGAGCGGGGAGTGGCGCGGGGGTTAGCGGGGAGCGGGGTGGCGGTTCACAAGGCGCATCCGCCACGGGTACGCGGGTTTGCGCAGGCGCTGGGGCGTGGGGCGAAGACCGATCCTATGGACGCGGAGGTGCTAGCGCACTACGGGGCGATGATGCAGGTGGAGGGGGAGGAGGAGGAGGAGGAGGAGGGGGACAGTGCCAGTGAGGAGCTACGGGAGGTGTTGGGGCGGCGGCGGCAGTTGGTGGAGCAGCGAGTGCAGGAACTCAATCGGTTGGAGAAGGGGCCTGGGAAGGCGAGCAAGCAGTCCGGTGAGCGCCATGTGGCATGGCTGGACAAGGAGATCGCACGGCTGGACAAGGCCCTCCAAGCGCTGTGGCGGCGTCACCCAGGGTTGAGTGAACGGGTAGCCCTGTATCAGAGCGTGAAGGGCGTGGGAGAGCTCACCGCGGCAACCTTGCTCGGGTACTTGCCCGAACTGGGCCAAGGGTGCGGCAAGGGCTTGACCTCCTTGGCAGGCTTGGCACCCTGGTCTCACGACAGCGGCCAGCGTCAAGGCTACCGCGCCATCCGTGGAGGCCGTGGCACGGTCCGTCGGGCCTTGTACATGGCCGCCCTGTCAGCCACACGGTGCAACCCCGAACTGGGTGGTTTCTATCGTCGGTTGCGGCGCCGCGGCAAGCCCGCAAAGGTGGCCCTGGTGGCCGTGATGCGAAAGCTCTTGTTGCAACTCCATGCCATCGCACGCCGCGGCACCCCGTGGTGTTCGACCCTCGACTCTGAACCCGCTTAGCCCTTGTTTTCCATCACAGATACTCCCGCGAAAGCGGGAATCCAGGGGTGGAGAGGGGCCAACTGGCCGGTGTCTCCGCCCACGCCCCGCCTGGATTCCCGCTTTCGCGGGAATGACGTTTCGTAGGGCGCGTTCCGGATTGCTCTTGACGAACCTTTTGCAACATTGGGATTAACTCCGCCGCCTTCCTGTCCTGCAAACCAGGACCGCCGAACTGAAACCCCGGCCGTCTTGAGTTCAACGCACGAAGGTGGTTAACTGACGCCGTATTCCATTACCGCTTCGGCGCTCATGGCCACCCCCGAACAAAGCTACTTCGATCCGGCGGTGCTGGCGAGACTCTCGAACCTGCACCTCAAGGCCCGTTGGGTCGTGGAAGGCGTCATGGCCGGGCTCCACCGGAGCCGCGCCAAGGGCTTCAGCGTCGAGTTCGAGCAGCACCGCGAGTACGCACCCGGCGACGAGATCCGGCGCATCGACTGGAAGGCCCTGGGCAAGTTCGACCGCTACTTCATCAAGGAATTCGAGGACGAGAGCAACCTGAAGACCCACCTCTTGCTGGACGTCAGCGGCTCCATGGACTACGCGTCGGGCGAGGTCACCAAGTTCCAGTACGGCTGCATCCTGGTGGCGTCGCTGGCCTACCTGATCCTCAGGCAGCAGGACGCCGCCGGCCTGATCACCTTCTCCGACCGCATCGACTCGCAACTTCCGCCCAAGGCCACCCGCGGCTACATGGTGGAGCTGCTGCAACAGCTCGAAGGCGAGACCACCCGGGGCGAGACCGCCGTGGGCAGAATCCTGCGGGAGGTGGCCGGCGGCCTCCGGCGGCGGGGCCTGGTGGTGCTGGTTTCGGACCTGCTGGACGACGCCGAGTCGGTACTCCAGGGGTTGCGCCTGTTCCGCTACAAGGGGAACGACGTGCTGGTCTTCCACGTGATGGACGAGGCGGAGCGGACGCTCCCCTTCTCCGGCAACACGCGGTTCGAGGACATCGAGGATTCCAGGCTCCGGGTCACCGCCGATCCCAAGGCCATCCAGGCCGAGTATCGCCGGGTGGTGGAGAACCACATCGACACCCTCCGGTCGGGCTGCCATGAATACGCCATCGACTACCAACTGGTCTCCACGGCCACGCCGCTGGACCAGGCGCTGGTGAGCTATCTGAGCTGGAGGAAGTGAACCTGGCGTTCCTCTATCCACTGTACCTGGCGGCCCTGGCCGCCGCCGTGATTCCGCTGGCGATCCACCTGCTCAACCGGCGGCAGCAGAGACGCCTGCGCTTCCCGGCGGTGCGCTTCGTGCTCATCTCGCAACGGCGCGTGGCGCGCACCTACAACCTGCGCAACTGGCTGCTGCTGGCGGTGCGGACGTTGGCGGTCATCTTCCTGGCACTGCTCATGGCGCACCCCCTGTGGGAGACCGGAGCGGGTCTGTCGGCCCGGGGGGCACCGCTCTCCACCGCCATCATCGTGGACAATTCCCTGAGCATGCAGGTACGCGAGGAAGGCGCGCCGTTCAGGGAAGCAAAGCAGGCCGCGGGGCGGATCCTGGCAGCGCTGGGCGACGGCGACCGGGCGGCGGTGATCCCCACCAACCCGGTGGGACGGCGAGAGCCACGACTCAAGGACTCGCGGGAAACCGTCCTCAAGGACCTCGATCCGTTGGCGGTCACGGCGGGCGCCGCGGACTTCACGGCCGCGCTGCGCACCGCCTACGGACTGTTGCGGGAGACCGGGGGCCAGAAGGCCCTGTGGGTGGTCACGGACCTGGGATTGTCCGGATGGGACCACCTGTCGTTGCCGGCCGTAGGCGAGTACGATCCCACCGTTCCGGTAAAGATCATCACCGTGGGCTCGTCCGAAGCCGTGCCCGGCGCCACCATCGACGCCCTCGCGTCCCCGGCCCTCCACATCGCTCCCGGACTGGACATCGGACTGGTGACTTCCCTCGGGGCCTCCGTCGCCGGAGTCGGCCTGCCGGTGGCCGCCCGGCTCCACATCGACGGCAAGGTCCGGGACGAGAAACAGGTGACCCTGTCGGGAGACGCCGAGTCCACCGTGGACTTCCAGTTCAAGCTGGACCGGCCGGGGAGCCACGCCGGCTACGTATCGCTCCACGGGGAAGGCTTGTCGGAGCACCTCCGGCACTACTTCACCCTCCACACCCGGGAACGGTTGAACGTCCTGCTGGTGGACGGCGACCCCCAGCGGGCGCTGGTGGCCAGCGAGACCTTCTTCCTGAGCCGGGCGCTGAACCCCACCGGAGACGTGGCCAACTCCGTGCTGCTGCCGGAGGTGATCCTCTCCGGCGCGCTGGGCCAGGTCAATCCGGAGGGCTACCAGGCCCTGGTGCTGGCCAACGTCGCCACCCTGCCGCCGCCTTTCGTGGCCCGGCTTGCCGCCTTCGTCGAGGGCGGCGGAGGCCTGTTGCTGTCGCTGGGAGACCAGATCGTGGCCGAAGACCACAACCGGGCGCTGTGGAACAATGCTTCGCCTCTCCTTCCCGGTCCGCTCGGGGAGCGCCGGCGAGTGCCCCTGGACCGGAACGTCACCGTCGGCGAGGCGGACCTCTCGCATCCGGCGCTGGCGGCCTTCGGCGACCGGCGCCTGCTGGACTCGTTGCGGTCCGCGAAGGTATCGTCGTATTTCCAGGTGGCCCCGGTCGGCGGACGCACCCTGATGCGGCTGAGCAACGGCGACCCGCTGCTGGTGGAGAAGGAAGTGGGCAAGGGCCGGGTCCTGCTGTGGACCTCCACCGCCGACAGCGCCTGGAACAACCTCCCGCTCAAGACCGGCTACGTGCCCTTGGTGCAATCCCTGGTAACGCACATGGCGGGCGGCAGCAGCGGCTCCGTCGATACGGGGATCGTCGCCGGGACGGAGAAACGGTGGTCCACGGACACGGTCCACGCGGGCAAGCGGTTGCGGGTGGTGGACCCCCGCCGCACGGAACGGGAGGTCACGCTGGTGGCCGCCGACGGAAAGGCTTCCGGGACTTTCGACGGGAACCACTTCGCGGGAGTCTACCGCGTCGTTTCTCCCGGCGCGGACCTGGACATCCCCACCCTCTACGCCGTGAACCCGCCGCCCCTGGAAACGCGCCTGGAGCGCATGGACGCCCAGGAGCTGGCGCGGAAGTTCGGGCCGGTGGACCACGAGGTCCTTTCCGCCGGCGCCCTGTCCGACGGCGGAATCCGTACCGACCTGGCGCTGGCCCTGGTGGTGGTGCTGATCCTCACGCTGCTGTTCGAGGGCTGGCTGGGGCAACGGAACTATGAATAGGCGGAGCTTCCTGCAATGCCTCCTGGGGGCCGCCGCCTTCGGGTTGCCCGGAACGGTGCCGGCGGCGGAGCCCGCGCGGCGCATTCAGTTCGTCTTCGCGCAAGTCCGCTACCGCGGCGGCGACTGGGACCCGCGTCCGCGCGCCGTGACCCCGCTCATGGAAGAGCTCATGCGCCGCACCAGCGTCACGGCCGCCCCGGAACGCCGGGTGGTGGGACTGACCGACCCCGAACTCTTCTCGCATCCGTTTCTGTACATGGCCGGAAAATACGACTTTCAGCCGTTCACCGAGGAGGAGGTCCGGAACCTGAGGCGCTTCCTCTCCTTCGGCGGGTTCCTGCTGGCCGACAACACCCTCGGGCAGCTTGGATACGGCTTCGACCGGCGCTTCCGGGCGGAGATGCAAAGGGTGTTGCCCGGGCGGGAAATGGGAAAAGTCCCCCTGACCCACGCGCTGCTGCGGAGCTATTACCTGCTCCGCCGGGTGGGCGGACGGACGGCCACCAGTTCCTACCTCGAGGGAATCCAGCTCGGCGAGACCACGCCCGTCGTCTATTGCCACAACGACCTGGCCGGGGCCTGGGAACGGGACGGGCTCGGGCGCTGGAGCCACCCCTGCGTTCCCAACGGCGAGGAACAGCGGCGCGACGCCTTCCACCTCGGGGTGAACCTGATCCTCTACTCCATGACCGGCAACTACAAGCAGGACCTGATCCACGTGCCGTTCATCCGGCGGCGGCTCACGCAGTAGGATGCCATGACGGGACTATCGGACATCGTTCTCGGCGGCGGCGTTCCCTGGTGGTTGACCGCCGGGTTGGCGCTGGCCGCGGCGGGTTTCCTGGCGCACCAGTTCAGGTTCCTGCGCCGCAGCCTGGGACCCGGCAAGGCCTCGCTGCTGACGCTGCTGCGCGGCGTGGTCTACCTCCTGCTGCTGCTTTTTCTGCTGGGACCCGTGCGCACGGTGGAGGCGCCCACGTCCTTGCGGCGCCCGCTGGTGGTGCTTCTGGACACCTCCGAGAGCATGGCGCTCCCGTCCGGGAGCGGCGAGGCCAGCCGGCTCGACGCCGCGAAGGAAGTGCTCGCGGCCCCGGGCCTCGCGCTGGGACTGGCCGGGAAATACGACCTCAAGCTCTACTCCTTCGACCGTGAGACCGCCGCGCGGGAGCCGGACGGACTGGCGGCGCTGGCGCCGGCGGGCGACGCCAGCCAACTCTTCCACGCCCTGGAACAGGTGGCGGAACTTGAGCCGGAAGCCGCCGGGGTCGTCGTGGTGTCCGACGGCATCGTCAATCCCGCGGATGCCCTCGAAGCGTTCCCGGGACACCCCCGACCGGTCTTCGCCGTGGCGGTCGGACAGACGGACGGCTTCAGGGACCTGCGCATCGCGGGCCTGCGGGTCCCGGAGCTGGCCTTCCGCGGCCGCGCCACCACCATCGACTTCACCATCCAGGCGTTCGGCATGGCCGGCGTCCGGGTGCCTCTCTACTTCAACCTTGGCCGGAACCTCATCTCCACGCACCCCATCGCCATCGACCGGGACGTCTACGAAAACCGCGTCACCCTCAGCTACACCCCGCGGGAGCTGGGCGCCCACGGCTTCACCCTGACGCTGCCCGAGCAGGACAGCGAAAGCATCGCCGGAAACAACCGCAAGGCGTTCCGCATGGAGGTGCGCCGCGACAAGATCCGGGTGTTGACCCTGTCGGGGTCTCCGTCGTGGAACTACCGGTTCCTGCGCTTCGCGCTGAAGCAGGATCCGTTCCTGGACCTGGTGTCGTTCGTCTTCCTGCGCACGCCCAGCGACGTGGTGGACGTGCGGGAGAACGAGTTGAGCCTGATCCCGTTCCCCATCGACGAGATCTTCGTCGAGGAGCTCAAGAACTTCGACGTGCTCATCCTCGACGACTTCTCGCACCGCACCTACTTCAACCCGCTCTACTTCGAGAACATCCGGGACTTCGTGCGGGACGGCGGCGGCCTCGCCATGCTCGGCGGGTCCCGGGCCTTCGACCGCGGCGGCTACCACGAGACCGCCTTGAACCCGGTGCTGCCCGTGAAGCTCGACGGACGCGGCGCCTTCCGGACCGGCGTCGCGGCCCACGCCAGCCTGACGTCCGCCGGGAAGGCTCATCCCTTGACGCGGGTGTTCGCGGACCCTGACGCCAACGAGGAGGCCTGGAGCGCGCTGCCGCCTCTCACCACCCTCAACGAGGTGGCGCAGGCCAACGGCGAGGTGTTGCTTTCGGCGCGGGTGGGCTCCCGCCAGGCGCCCCTGCTCACGGTGGGCCGGCACCACGACGGCCGGACGCTGGCTTTCGCCAGCGACGACCTCTGGCGCTGGAATTTCGACGCGGTGGGCCGCAACCAGAACCCCCAGATCCATCTGAAGCTCATTCGGAACGGCGTGCGCTGGCTGGCGCGGGAGCCGGCCTTCGACCAGGTGCAGATCCTGGCGGTGGGGGGCTCGCGCCGGCCCGGAGAACCGATCGAGTTCCGCATCCGGGTGCTGCGGGACGACCACGGACCGGCCACGGACCCGACCCTCCAGGTGGTGGTGCGGGGACCCGAGGGCGAGCGGACGCCGCTGGAGGCCGCCGCCACCGGACAGGCCGGCGAGTACCGGGTGGAGTTCACGCCGCGCCTGGAAGGCTCCCACCGCATCGAGGTCCGGGCGGCGTCGTCGACGAAGCCCTTGGGGAGCGCCGCCGCCAACTTCCTGGTGGCGCTGCCGTCGGAGGAGAACGACGACGGCCGGCCGAGACCGGAGCTGTTGGAAGCCGTAGCCGCCCGCAGCCAGGGAATGTTCACGACCACCGGCTCGTTGACGGACGCCCACTGGGCGGAGTTCGAGCAGTTGATGGAGCGCGCCGCGCCCTCCAGCATCGTTGCCAGAAGCCGCGTGGCCCTCTGGAACGAACCGCTGCTGTTTACCCTCGTGGTGCTGCTGCTGGCGGCGGAGTGGTGGTTGCGCCGCACCTGGGGCCTCGTGTGAACGAAGGTCCCCGGGGTCCCGCGGGACCCGCTTCCCGTCCGTGCCGCAAGACACTGGAGTCTCGGTCATGACCACACACGTCTTTTCCGGCAATCCTCTGGACCGCGGCGACGTACAGCGCCGGGACGAGGACTGGCTCACGCGGGCGGCCCGGGACCCCCGTTCCCGCTTCCTGCCGCTGTGGCAGCTCGACATCCTTCTGCGCAATGGCGACCGGACCGAGCTCGGTTGGGTGAAGCCCGCGAACATCGAGGGGATGGGGCTGGTCGGCCCGCCGGTGTTTCTCGGCCTCATGGACGGCGCCGCCCACTTCGCGGTGGACGTCTCCCGGGTTTCCGAGCCGCTCCGGGAGCTCAACCTGGAGGAACCGTGGAGCTTCGTGGAGGCCCGGGCCGCGGCGGCCCAGCTCAAGCCCCAGGACGTGGGCATCCTGGCCCAGAGCAAGGCCCAAGTAGACTGGCATCGACGGCATCGCTTCTGCGGCGTGTGCGGCGGCGCCACCGAGCAGGGGCGCGGCGGCCAGGTGCGCAAGTGCACGGCCTGCAACGCCGAGCACTTTCCGCGCACCGATCCCGTGGCCATCATGGTCGTCACCGACGGCGAACGCGCCCTGCTGGGCCAGTCCCGCGGACGCCTGGCGCGCTCCGGACGCTACTCCGCCCTGGCGGGGTTCATCGACCAGGCCGAGTGCATCGAGGAGGCGGTGCGCCGGGAAGTGAAGGAGGAGGCCGGCATCGCCGTGGGCGAAGTCCGCTATCACTCCTCCCAGCCCTGGCCCTTCCCCTCGTCGCTGATGATCGGCTGCCACGGCAAGGCCCTGACCACGGACATCGCCAAGGATGACGAGGAGATGACCGACGTACAGTGGTTCACGCGGGAGGAGGTGGTCTCCTCCCTGGCCGGCGAGAATCCGAACCTGCGGCTGCCGGACCCCGTGGCCATCGCCCACCACCTGATCCGGGCGTGGGCGGAGGGAGAGGTGGTGTTCTAACGGCCTGCCGAACCGAGCGGACGGTGCATGCCACAGGGGGACGATTCGATGTCCAAGCCACGCATAGCGGTATTCTCGGGCCCGCGCGCCACCATCGCCAATACACCGCCGCTCGTGACCAGCAACAAGGGGCGGGACGAAGGTGAACGGCAACTGGAAGGACGGTTCGACCATCTGGTTCCGCAACGCCTGCACGAGCCGGTGCGGGTGCGCATCGAAAAGTTCAGCGCGCACCCGCTGGAATCCGATGCCGCCGAGGTCTACCACGACGACGGGAAGCCGTACTACGAGGTGGAACTGCGCCCCGAGGACGGCGCGTATCCGCTGCCCTACATGGCGCGGCGCGGCGACGGCTCGGAGGACGGCACGCCCTTCGAGGACAGCGACCAGCGCGATGCAAGCATCGGCTACGGCGGGAGGCAGTCGTACTTCCCCGATGCGTCGCGGCTGTTCGAGGATATCGACCGCGGGTTGAGCGGGCGCGGCCACGACGGCTCGGCCAGCGAACTGGACCGGCTCGCGGAGTTCGACTTCGTGCGCGTGCTGCCCCCGTCAGGCTACACGAAACAGGGCGAGGTGGGCGGCCGCGACTTCTTCCCCTACAGCCCCAGGCCCCTGGGCAAGTTCCCGCCCAATGCCGCCATGGCCCGCGCGCTCAACATCGTCCAGCAGACCATCGACTCGGGGCGCCATGACGGCTTCATCTGGCTGGAAGGCAGCCCCCACGTGGAGGAGACGCTCTACTGGCTGAGCCTCGTGGTGGACACCGCCCTGCCCTTCGTGGGCATATCGTCGCAGCGTCCCCACGGAGCGCTCGCCAACGACGGCGACCGCAACATCGTGGACGCCGCGCGCTACATCGCGTCGGGCCTCGGCGCGGGCCTCGGCGCGGTGGGCATCGTGGACGAGCAGATCTTCGCCGCACGCAATTTCAAGAAGGGTGACGCGCGGCCGGGCGGCTACCGCGCCACCGGCGGGCACGGCGGCGTGCTCGGCAGCGCCGGCCACGAGGTGCGCGTGTGGTTCCGCCCCGCCTACCGGACCACGGGCACGTCCGCGCTGGCGGTGGCAAGCCTGCCCGCCACGGTCGCCTTTCAGGAATACGGCGACAGCCCCGAGACGGCAACCATCCCGATCAAGGATGACGACAGCTCACTGCGCGGCGATGTGATCGCGCCGGTGCACGTGGTGAAGTACGGCCACTACATGGCGGAGGAAGACACCGCGGACCCGGACGTGGAAGTGGATATCATGGCGCGCATCGAACGCGGGCTCGCGCAGGAAGCGTCCGCGGAGCCGGGCGCGCCGCGTTTCCACGGGTTCGTGCTGGAGGGCGCGGCGGGCACCGGCTCGGCCCTCCACAGCCAGATGGCCGCCCTCGCCCTCGCCGCCTGCAACGGCATGCCGGTGGTGCGGGTGAGCCGCGGCGACCCGGAAGGTGCCCTGCCCTCCAATCCCAACGACCTCACCATCGAGGGAAACAACCTGGACGCCACCAAGGCGCGGGTGCTGCTGCGCGCGGCCATGCTGCGCCTGGGACGTCTGCCCAAGGCCCGCGACCCCCGCAACCCCACCGCGCGGGAGCGGCAGGCGTCGGTGGCGGCGATTGCGCGGTACCAGGAGATTTTCGACACGCACTGACTGGACGGCTGGTGGATCAGGGCAGGATTCGCCAGTTCTCTTCGCCATACACGAGCCAGGCATTCACCCGGCGCCCGTCCCAGCGATAACAAAGAAGACGGCCCGGGACCGGGATCCCGACCACATCGGGCCAGAATGCAGCCACGGCTTCGCCACCGGGCCAGCGGACGCTCGGATAGACGAGGCCGTTGCCGGCATGTTGGCCGCGCAATTCCGCGGCCAACGCCTGCGCGGCGGTGTAGTCATCGGGGTCCAGCGCGGCTCTGAAAGCTTCCGCGCCGCGCAGGTCGTGGAACTCCGCGTCGATGCCGCCCACGAGCTCGCGGTAGTCTGCGGAGGCAGGCCCTTCCTCCGTCGCCGCCATGAAGCGCTCAAAATGATACACCGTCTCCGCCAGGGCCACCTCGAAACGGTTGCCCGCATGGTAGACCCCGTAGCGGCCATCGCTGAACCGGGTCCGGCGGTCACGCGAGACATGGCAAAACGGCGCCATCACCCAACTGGCGCCGGGACCCGAAACCCGACGCGCGGGCGGCACCAGATGGATGGCACCGATGTCGTCTCGAACCCTTGGATTGGTCTTGGCTTCCGCTTCCGCCAGCAATTCCCAGTCCGCTGGATCCGCGATGTCCTCGAACAGGTTCACCGGCGGATAGATGGTGCGGATCAGACGGTACGCCCGTTGCCAACGGATCCGGCTCAGGGGCGGGATCACCAGCCGCCGCGCTCCGCGTCGAGATAGGCGCGGACTGCCACTAGGTCGGGAATGGAGCCCGCCAGCAGCCGGTCCAGCGCCGATGCCCCGCTGAACGCCTGGTTCGGCTTGCGCAGCCACTCATAACCACGTAACGGCTCACGGAACAGATGGCGCAGGCTCGTGTGAATGCCCATCAGCATGGACAGGCGCTCGCGTGTGTCTCGCGAGATGCGCGACGGTTCCACCTGCCCGGTCTTCCAACGGGCATATGTCCTGGCCGCGGGATCGCCCACCAGAATCCGGCCCTGGCGGTCGTTGAGCTGCCAATGCTCCGCCAGATTGAAGAAGGCTCGGAGCATGGCCAGGGCCTCCGCGTCGGTTATTTCCGGCCGGACGAGCGGCGCGCTGCCGGGCACTGGAACCGGTTTCGCCATATGGCAACTTTAAACGGGCTTATTGCCTTTCGTCAAGATCGGAAATCCGGCTCCGGGGGCTCTTTCCTTCTCCAAAGCGAACCACATCTATCCTTGTCGGCAAAAGTTTCGCAAACTATAGTGACGGCGTAGGAGGTGAACCATGATCAGCGCACTCCGCTTCAGCGGCGCCATCCCGGCCAATCTGCTGCCCTTCAACGAGGACCTCTCCTTTGACGAGGTCAACTACCGGAGGCACCTGTCGTGGCTGGCCGCGGTGGACGGCGCGAGCGCTATCGTCTGCAACGGCCACGCCGGCGAGGTATCGTCCCTGAACCGGGAGGAACGGCGCCGGGCGCTGGCCATCGCCGCCGACGAGGTAGGCGACCAAGTGGAGCTCATCTCCGGCATCTACACCGACAACACCCTGGAAGCCGCCGAACTTGCGAAGGACGCCAGGGCCGATGGCGCGGCCGGGCTTCTGGTCTTTCCGCCGACGCTCTTCATGTGGGGCGCCCGGCTCCGGCCCGAGATGGCGATCACCCATTTCGAAACCATCGCCGAGGCGACTGATCTACCCTTGATCGTCTTCGAGTATCCGCCGGCCAGCGGCATCGGCTACAGCCCCGAGACCCTGGCGCGTCTGGCGGAGATCGATCACGTGGTGGGGGTCAAGGACTGGAGCAACGACATGGTGGCCCTGGAGGCCAACCTGCGCGCGCTGCGCGGCACCGGCCGGCCGGTGGCCATGCTGAGCAGCTACACCATGTCGCTGTTCGGAAGCTACGTGCTCGGAGCCGACGGCTCCATCTCCGGAATGGGAAGCGTCGCCGCCGATCTGCACGCGGAACTCTTCCGGGCCGTCCAGGCCGGGGACCTGGAAGCCGGCCGTCAGATCAACGACCGGCTGGCGCCGCTGGTGGAGGTGTTCTATGCGCCGCCCTTCGTGGACATGCACAACCGCATGAAGGAAGCGCTGGCGCTCCTGGGACGCATCGACAAGGCCGTAGTGCGTCCGCCCCTCAGGCGCATCGGCGACGAGGAACGCGAGCGCATCCGCCGGGCACTGCTGAAGTCCGGGCTGCTGCTGCCGTAGCGTCGCCTGCAGACTCCCGTTCACAACGCGCAGATCGGTTTGGCGAAGTCCGCGGCTCCCGGGTTCCGGCCGGGGCAGGCCCCTGCCGCCGCCTACGACCAGCTATCCTGGTACACCCAGCGGTCGAGATTGTCGAAGAACTGGCGCCGGAGCATGAGGCTCATCTCCACGGCGCGCACGATGCGGTCCTGGGTCTCGGGGTCGGTGGCGTACTTGACGAGCAGCTCGAAGGGATAGTTGCCGTGCTCTTCCTCGTCGTCGTGGATCTTCTGGTAGGGGCCGGTGACCCACTCGGGCACGGTGCCGGCTTCGAGGCTCTTGCCGATGAGGTAGTCGGCCACGCCCTCGCCGGCGAAGGGAAACGCGGCAATGCGCTCACAGGTACTGGTCAGCGCCTCGAACCCGTTGAACATTGCCATCTGGGCGGGTAACGGCTTGTAGTCGTAGGGCACCGCTCCCTTGCTCTTCAGGGCTTCGGAAAGATACTCGGCGTGGACGAATTCTTCGTAAATGGCTTCCGCCAGAATCGCCTTGACCTCGAGCTCCGGGGTGGTCTTGAGCCAGGTGCCGAAGACCTCGGCGGCGCGCACCTCGTTGAAGAGCCGGCTCTGCATCACCTTGATGCGCATCTCGTCGGTGGTGAGCGGGATGTAGCTGTAGGCGGGAAGGTTGTCGTCGAGGCCCTTGCAGAACTCGACCACCCGCGACTGTACCTTCCTGGCGAACTCGTGACTGTCCATGAATGCTCCCTGTCCGGAAGATTCCGGCGTGGTTTTCGATGCTCAAACGGATACCAGCCGGTGCATGGACCGTCAAACTCCGGGTACTGCGTCAGTTTGAACCTGTCCCCCTCCGCCGGGGGCGGTACACTTCCCTTATCACAAAAGGAGGTGTACCATGCCCGAATGCGGTTGTACCCACGAAAAGCCCTGCGAGTGCGAGGGCTGCCAGGAGAAGGATGCCCTGATCCGTATCCTCTACGGCAAGATCGACTACCTGGAGAGGAAGCTCAAGGAGAGCGCCGAGCTCAACACCAAGTGCACTAGGCACTGAGGGAGATCTACTGCGATGTCTTCTGACGAGGTGGTAACGGTTTATGGTGCTCAAGGAACGCCGATGCTGATGCCGCGTTACGTCCGGCGGATGCCTTCAATTCACAGATGCGAGTGCTGATGTCGATCATCGCCCGTATCAACTCACGAAACTCTTGATAGGTCGCCACTTGCGAGCGAACCTCCGCTACCCTGTCCACGGCCACCGCCCGCGTCTGTGTCTTGCCCTTGACGTTACGGGTCAGCACCCAACTGGGACCGTGCCCAGGGTCCCCCTCGCTCGCGCAATGGCACGTGGGCTTGCCGCATTTGCGGTACATCTCGGTGAGCGAACCTTGGCGAAAGTCGCTGATGGCACTCATGGCGTTTTGGAGCTCTCCCCGACGCGTCACCAAGGCTTGAAGGTTGTCTGATTCAGGCATGTTTCCCTCCTGTAAACTGAGTCACTTACAGAACCATGCCGAATTCCATCCACTTCGTCAACTCACCATCAACACACCACTATGTTGTCGTGCACCCGTGCTGAGGTCTTGACTTTCCAGCCATCAAGAATTATGGCATATATAGGTGCCATAATTTTGATATCCTCGTTAAAGAAAGGTGCGACGTGTGGAAGAAGGTTCCTGATCCCCAAAATCCGGGTCAGTTCGTCGATGCTGTCCCAATCGAAGTGCTAGGTGACCAAACGAGGACCTCTCTGGATGTTCACTTGGCGGATGGGACAGAGATTATCGTCGGCGTCGAAATCGTTGAAGTCTCACGCATTGAGGGCCGGCTGGATACCGCTGGGAACCCGACATACAACGTGGACATTGCTGGCCGGATCCAGATAGTGCCTTCTCGCGGCAGAGGGGGGACGTCATGAGATATTTCAACCAAGCGATGGTTACAACCCAACCCGAGACCCCCTTGCTGTATGGATGGGTCTCGCCTGATGTTCAAGAAACTGAAGTACAAAGCTCGTTCCCTCGTGCCGATGTCATCTGCTTATACAGCGAGGATTTGGTCCTATCACGCCTAGAGGGAAACCGTTCCAGCGTGATGGAGATATCTTCGGCAAAGCCCGAAATGTGGGAGTTTTCGAGAGAAGCCCGTGTCTTATTCTACTTCGGTTGCGCTTTTTTGGTGAGTTCGTTTGCTCTCATGATTCTCGGACCATTCATTTTCTCAGAAGGATGGACGGGATTGGTCGTCGGTGTTGTCCTGGTGGTCACTGGCATAACATTTCGCTTCTGCTTGGTTTACTCGTTCCGTGATGCAGCCGAAAGATGTAAAAAATTTCCTCCAGTTCATCCTTGAACACACGGATCCTCGTCGAGTAGTACGTAAGGCGGATGGATTCGCCACGGCAGCATTCGGGATGGTTCTTTACTATCCTGCAGCGTGGGCGCCAGCAGGGACCGTATCTTCGATCTGCGAATGGGTCTGTCTTGGCATCTTTCTGCAAGGAGCTTGGATGATCGTAGATTGGCGTCCCGCGGGTATGTCCTCTCGCGTTCTGTTCTAAGTTCCCTAGCTGCACCGAAGTCGCAGTGCTGACCTGACATGCCAAGGGGACCGCCACCAGGAATGATGACGGTCCCCATTCCTTCTTGCATTTCAAGAGAAGTCAACCCCAAACTGACGCAGTACCAAACTCCGGCTATTTCTCGAGGCCCAGAAACTTCTTGTACTGGGCGACGACACCCGGAGGGGCGTCGGTCATGCGCTTGACGATCCGGGCCACGTCCTTTCCCGAGAGCGGGGCCACCCGGATGCCCTGGCGCTTGGCTTCGCTGATGAACCCGGCGCTGCCGAGAGCCTTGAGGAATGCCTCCTGCAAGACTTCGAACCGGTCGGACGGCGTCCCCGGAGGGAGCGCGTAGAGGCGAAGAATGCTCCAGCTCCCGATCAGGAAATCGGCCATCTGCCGCTGGTCGGAACTGAGGGTCAGGTCATTCAGGGTCGCCACTCCCGGCGGCGCCTCCGCCCCCGGGCCGGTCCCGATGGCGAGGAACGGCCGGATGGTCCCGTTCTCGATGAGGTGACCGTACCGGTCCTGGACGAAATGCAGGGACAGGTTCATTCCCTCCAGCTCCTTCCGTTCCAGCGCCGCGAGGATGCCGCTGGAGCCCCGGTACCCGAAGACGACCTTGACGTTGAGCCCGAGATAACGCTCGAATTCACCCATGATCGCGGCGGACTGACCCACGCCCGTCGCCCCCACCGCGAGAGGTTCCTTCCTCTTCTCCAGATCCGCGAGAGTGTTTACTTTCAGGTCGCCCCGCACCCAGAGCACTCTCGGCAGGGCCGGAAGGGAGGGATCGCCCAGAAACATGAACTTCTCGGGGTCGAACCTGGCCGCGGGGTCTTGCATCAAGGCCTGCATGACGATTCCGGCGGCGAAGTTGACGATGGTGAGCCCGTCGCCCGGTTGTTCCGCATAGACTCTGTTGGCTGCAATCAGGCTGCCCGCGCCCGGCATGTTCTGCACGATGAACCTGGGCTTGCCCGGTATGTAGGACGGGAGATGTCGGGCCAGCATCCGCGCGAACGTGTCGAACCCGCCGCCCGGACTGACTCCGACGATCATCTTGACCGTCTTGCCTTCGTAGAATGAAGCGGTTGCCGCCTGTGCCGGAGTCCCGGGATGAAGCCACAGGCACAAGGCGACGACGAGGGTGAACAGGGCTACTCCGGTGGGTGCTTTGCCGTTCATGAACACCTCCCCTGGCGCGTGTTCGGAAGCCGCGGAACCCTTCTGAATTCCCGGACACTACGATGAGGCCGGAATCATTGTCAACCGCAATCCGGACGCTGCTGTTCCGCCTTGGGGACGAGGTTCGGCACCCGATGTCCCAAGTGCATTCAAAGTCCTGTTTCCTTTTCGTCATTCGTCCGGTTTCCTTTCTGTCATTCGTCCGGTTTCCTTTCCGTCATTCCCGCGAAAGCGGGAATCCAGGGGCGGGGTGGGGCCAAACGGGCGTTTCCCCGCCTCACCCCACCTGGATTCCCGCCCCCGATCGGGGTCGAGGGCATGCTTTCGCGGGAATGACGGAAGAGGAGCAGCGGATGACGGAAGGGGAGCAGCGGACTTTTGAAGAGCCCTGCCCGATGCCCGCTTCTGTTTGACACGCCCGGAGGATTGGAAGTAATGGGGAGTCTATCGGGACAGTCCCATGGCCAACGAACCTTTCGTCGACTCGATCGTCAACGAGATCATCCAACCCGGAATCCGGCGACTGATGGAACACCGCTACTTCGCCGAGTTGCGGGAAGGCAGGCTCTCGGTGCGGCGGCTCCAGGGGTGGTCGCTGCAGCACTACCTGCACAACGTCGTCCTGTTGAAGGGCTTCGCCCTCTGCATGGTCAAGAACGCCCACGACAGTCAACTCTTCGGTCACTTTGCCTACCAGTTCGAGGAAGAGAGCACGCATCCCGACCTGGCCAAGCGCTTCGGCCTGGCGCTGGGGCTCGGCGAAGAGGACTTCGCCGACGCCACGCCGGTGTTCGGCTGCCTGGTCCACACCAGCCGGATGATCCACGGAATGCTGTTGGGCTCACCGGCGGAGAACCGGGTGGGCGCCCTGGTCGACGAGAGCATGGTCCGGCGCTACTCGGAGGAGTTCAACCGCTACGCGCGGAAGCACTACGGCCTTGGGGACGACGCCTGCGAGTTCTTCACGGTCCACATGGCGGCGGATGAGGAGCACACCGCCATGGCCTCCGAAGTGATCGCCCGCATGGCCGGGACGCCTCGGGAACAGCAGTTGGTGCGTGAAGCCGCGCAGCACACGGTGCGCCTGAAACTGGGCAAGTTCGACAGCATCTACGAAAGCTATGCGCAGGCGAACCCGCCGCCTCGGAACGGGGACCGATGAAGATATACAACTTCGACCTTCTCGCCTATCCGCACGTGCCCATGGACATCCCGGGCACGCCCCTGCCGAGCAACCTGTTCGACCCGGCCGAGGGCCGTCGCAATTACGAAGAACACTTCTACGAAATGGAGCATTGCGAACAGCTCGGCTTCGAAGGAGTCCTCTTCAACGAGCACCACTACAGCGCCTACGGCACCATGCCGTCGCCCAACCTGGTTGCCGCGGCGCTCAGTCAAAGGACCAGTCAAATCAAGATCGGCGTGCTCGGCAACGTGCTGCCGCTCCGTCACCACCCGGTCCGGGTGGCGGAGGAGTACGCGATGGTCGACTGCATGTCGGGAGGCCGCCTGATCGCGGGCTTCGTGCGCGGCATCCCTCCCGAATACCTCTGGTACAACATCGATCCGAGCGAATCGCGCGGACGTTTCGAAGAGGCTTTCGAGCTGATCATGAGGGCGTGGACCGAGCCCACCTGGAGCTACCACGGCAAGTTCTTCCATCTGGAGAACTGCGCCACCTGGCCCCGCCCGGTCCAGCAGCCCCACCCGCCGGTGTGGGTCGCCGCCCGTAGCGCCGAGTCCGTCGAGTGGTGCGCCGAGCGCCGCATCCCCATCGCCCAGGTCTACCAGACCACCAGCCAGATCGAGGATACCTTCAACTACTATCGCAAGGTGGCCCGGGACGGGGGCTGGGACGCAGACGACGGGCAGTTCGTTCTATGCCGGCACATCTACGTTGACGAAACGGACGAAAAGGCGCGCGAGGTTGTCGAACCCGCGCTGCGCTACTTCTTCACGCTGCTGAACCGCGGCTTCAAGCAGACGGCCAGCGTGGAGGGCGCGCGCGTGAGGGAGGCCCTCTACACCGACAAGTCGTTCAACTATTTCCGCGAGGAGAACCGCCAACGGTACGACTTCTCGTCGCTCGGCTGGGAAGACCTGCAGAAGGTCGGGTATGTCTTCGCCGGCAGCCCGGACACGGTGGCCCGGCAACTCAACGAACAGATGAGCGAGGTGGGCGCCGATCACTTCATGGGAATGTTCCACATCGGCAACCTTCCCCACCGCAAGGTCATGGATTCCCTGAACCTCTTCCACAAACAGGTGATGCCGCAGTTGAAGTGAGCGGTGACGGTCCGGTCCCTGGAGCAACGGAGTGGCGGACAGCGAACGGATTTCCGACCTGAAGGCCCTCGACGACCTGCTCGAGAGCGAGTCCATGCAGGGATTGTGGGTGGGCGAAGACAGGCACATCGTCGAGCCTCGCCCCTTCGGCGCTCCCAGGCTGTGGAAGTGGTCGAAGATCCGGGAGGGGCTGGACGCGGCCGCGAGGCTCGTGCCGACCCATTTCAAGGGATCCCGGAGAGCCATCACGCTGGTCCATCCGGATATCGGCCGGGGCACCAGCAACACCCTGGTCATGGCGGTCCAATTGGTCAAGGCCGGCGAGGCGGTCTACGCCCATCGGCACACCGCGGCCGCCATTCGTTTCATCCTCGAAGGCGGGGAGGACAGCTACACCATAACCGACGGCGAGAAGTGCGTCATGGAGACAGGCGACCTCGTCGTCCAGCCGAACTGGAGCTGGCACAACCACGTCAACGAATCCGACCGGGATGCGGTCTGGATCGACGCGCTCGACGTCGGGCTGACGACCCACCTGCGCGCGATGTTCCAGGAGCCCCACCCGGCCGAGGACGTCAGGCTCTTCAACAGCGCCACGGACACCACCGTCCGTAATCCCGGCAGCCTCTCACCTCCCGGCAGAAAACCCAGGGGGTTCGTCTACAAGTGGCGCGAGACCCTGCCGGCCTTGAACGGGATGCTGGCGGCGGACAAGAGCCCCTACGACGGGCGTTGCCTGGAATACCGCGACCCGGCCACGGGAGGCCCGACATTCCCCACGTTCTCGTGCTGGATTCAGATGCTGGACCCGGGAGAGCGGACGTCGCCGCACCGGCACACCGCCAACCACCTGTATCACGGCTTCCGCGGCTCGGGCGTCATCGACGTGGAGGGTACCGAGGTGGCGTGGGAGCAGGGAGACTTCGTGGTCGTCCCCAACTGGAGCTGGCACCGGCACCGAAACAGCTCCGACGAAGAAGCCGCCATCCTCTTCTCCGCCACGGACCGCCCTCTCCTGGAACTGCTCGGGCTCTACCGCGAGGAAGCCAATGACCGTCAGGATGAACGCTGACGGTTGACGACCGATGCGCCCCCCCGGGTGCGGGGGGCGGTCCGGGGGACATACGCTTCCGTTCAGTCGCCCTGGAGCCCCGCGATGGGGTCGAGCCTCGATGCCTGGCGGGCTGGCTGGAAGCCGAAGAACAGTCCGGCCGCCGTCGCCGTGCCAAGCCCGCCGCCACGGACACGATTATCGAGTGCGCAGCCGGCCAGGCTCGCCATGCACCGCGACGGTCTCCTCGGGCGGGATCCGCCGGAACGGGAGCTCGCCGCCCATCTCACCGCCTCCGGTGCCGGACCCGGCGCCTCCCGTAGGCAAATTCTAATCCATCGGATAGAAGAATAATTATGTCAAGCCAACGCCAAGATGTCCCCTTTAGGCAAAGCAGAGATGTCCCCTTTTAGGTGGGGCGGGAGGGGGTAGCAGGAGCGGGCAACGAGACAAGGCACTGCGCGCCTCCACGGCTGCGCTACGGTCCTTCGGGTGACACGCTGCGCTTACCTGCTGAAGGGCAACGATGGCCGGGATGGGCTTGCGGCCAGTGGTTGACTGGCCAGCGTATACTCACGGTGTAGCGGGGACCGCAGCCGGTGTTTTTCGGTCCGGTCAAGGGTAGGTGGGGGTTGTCGGCTGGGGCACAGCCGGCCACCGCCGATTGTCCACAGGCTTGGCGCAGGTGCGCGGAGGGGGGCGGCCAGGGTCGGGACAAGCCGGACAGGACCGGGGGGCTTGGCGACGGGGCGGGTGTGGTCAACCGGCTGGGGGCTGGGTGTGGGGGAGGGAGCGTTTCCAGCGGTTCCAGGGGTGGTCTGGGGAGGGTTTGTACTTGGGGCGTTTGCGCTGAAGCGCGCGGGCGGTGTCGACGGTGCGGTGGAGGCTCTTTTCGTCGTCGAGGGGGATGGGCGTCTGGCCTTGGGCAAGGATGCGGTAGTCGAGGGTCTTGCCCTGGCACAACAGGGAGACGCGGCCGTCGAAGCGCTCGCATACGGTGACGGGATTGGAGCGCAGGCGGTAGCCCTTGCCCTGGTTGAGGATCTGGTACTCATGGTTGTGGTATCTCAGGGTGAGGTTGCGGCTGAGCTTGCGGGTGGAGTGGAAGCTCAGGATGAGGTCTATGGCAGCGGCGTCGTGGAGCACGGGGCGGTGGGCATCGCGGGGGTTGTGCGGGGGTAGGGCGAAGCGGCGATTGTAGTCTTCGATGTACTTGGGCAGGAAGGCATTGGCCTGGTCGATGGAGTCGATGCCCTTCAGGCGCAGTTCCTTGACCAGACGGTCCTGGAGGGTTGCGTTGGCCCGTTCCACGCGGCCCTTGGCTTGAGGGGTGTTGGCGTGGATGGGCTGGATGTCCAGGGTCTTGAGCGCCCGGGTGAACTGAGTCAGCTCACCCTCGCGGTCCTTTTGATTGACCCGGAAGATGCTGTGCTTGTCCGAATAGACGGCTGCCGGCCGGCCGTGCTGATGCAGATACCCGCGCAGGGTGCTCATGTAGGCTTCGGTGGTCTCGGCCTCGACAAACCGCAGGGCCAGGAGCCGGCTGGTGGCGTCGTCGATGAACACGATCAGAGTGCAGGAAGGCCCCCGGTCCTCGAACCACCGGTGCGGCGAACCGTCGATCTGCACCAACTCGCCCAGCGCCGCCCGCCGGGGACGGCTCGGATGCACCCGCATCTCCCGGCCCTTCCTCGACCGCCACAGCCCCTCTGCGATCATCCACTTGCGCACCGTCTCCGCCGATATCCGATGGCCGTGCACCTCCCGGAGCTTCTCCGCTGCCAGGGTCGGTGAGAAGTCCTCGTAGCGCTCCCGCACCAACCCCAGCATCTCCGCCCGCTTCTCCGGTGCGATGGCGTTGTTCGCCTTGCGCCCGCGGTGCCCCGAAATCAGCCCCCTTGCCCCCTGCTCCCGGTACCGCCGCAAGAGCCGCTTCACCTGCCGCACCGACAACCCCATCCGCTCCCCTGCCTCCCGTTGCCGCAGTCGCTTCCCTACGACATCCCGTATCACTCCCAGACGGTCCACTTCCTTCATCGTCAGCCCCTCTCCTGTATTCGCCAATCCCTTGCCCCCCTTCCTTCTCCTAATGGGGACATCTTAGCTTTGTTCAAAAGGGGACATTATCGCTTTGCGCTAACAAATAGAAGAATAATTATTGACTTTTAGGCAACCTCACGCTAGAATTTTTCCCGATAGGCTAGGCTAAATATCCACCGAGGCTCGGATCCAGCCGGGCAAGAGGAGAAAAGACATGAAACATTCATCTGGTTTGAGGGCTAATCTGCGCCGGGGGGCGGAGGTACTGGCCGCCGTTGTCCTGGCATGCACGATCGTCTCGCCGGTTTCGGCCGAAGAAGTGAAGGTAAGGGAAGGCAAGACCGCGCAGTTCTCCTTCACCGCGTCGTATAACGCGCCCCAGGGCCGGGTGTCGTATGGGCCGGGCAAACTCCGGTTGTACTACAAGACGTTGGACGGTACCGCCACGGCCGGCCAGGACTACAAACAGGCCGTTCCGTGGAGCGCCAATGTCGTCGGCATGTCCAACAGTACATTGACGATCAAGGTCGAGACGTTCGGGGACGACGTGCAGGAAGATGACGAAACCTTCTCGATCCAGATCACCAAGATGCAGGTATGGATCCCAAGCGATTTCTGGAGCGCCGGCGGGCAGTGGCAGCAAGTGCCTTTTCCCGGGGGGAATTGGAGTCTGGAGGGCGCCACGAAGGCCGTCATTCAGGACGCGACGGAATGAGATGGTCATGGGCGGGCGCATCTGACGCCGGAGGCCTGAAGCGCGCCCGGTTCGCGATGCGGTGTAGGCGGTGGCCGGAAACTGCACTTGGTTGCTGAAGTCGGCAGGTGAGCGGAGACGGCCCGGATCGCGGATGTTGCGGCGTCGCTGACCGGGATACCGGAGGCGTCATGAATGGGCGGAGCCGGATCGCGCGGCGCGGGTTCCGGCTGCCGGCAGTGGCGCCCCTGCATCGAGGTCCGGTTCGGGGCTTCGGCGGGCGCGTTCGCAGACCCTGAGAGTTGTCGGAAGCCCCGCCCGGCCGCATCGAACCCGGCACCGCACCATTCGAATTTCTGATAGATGGGACAAGAAATCGGTATTGGACTCATGGACAGCCTTGCCGCCAGTCTTCCCGATATCGGCGCGGGCCGGATGGATCCGGACCGGGCCGACGAAGAGGAGAAACGAGATGGTGAAATTCATTCAAAGGAGCATCGTGGAATCGTACGCACGGCCGGGAATTCGGATCGCCTGCGCGGCCGCTCTTTTCGCGATGGCCGGCATGTTGCCGGCGGCGGCGAGCGGCGTGGAGGTGAATGAGGGCGACACAGCGACCGTCGAAGTGCCCAGAAGTGCCACACGTACCATGCTTCCCCCCAGTCACGGCCACCGTATCGACTACAATTACGCGACACAAAACGGAACCGCATCGAAGTACCTCGACTTCAAGCACGTCTCCGGGTCACTGACGTTTTGGCCCGGCCAGAACTCCAAGGAGGTCGAGATCGAGACCCTTGGGGACGCCTGCGACGAGTCCGACGAGACCTTTTCCCTCAAGCTTACGGGAGGCACGTGCACGCTCACCCTCAGTGGTCAATCATGCCCCTTGACGGTGGCAACGGAGATAACGTTCGAGGTAACGATCAAGAACGTTGAGCACGATGGCAGCGACAGTTACCTCAATACCGCGCAAGGCTGCAGCGGAGGGTCGTCCGGATCGACCTTCGGCGAGTAATGCGGAGCCCCGCAACGACTTCGACCACAACCGCCTCACCGGTTGCCTTGGGTGCGTCGATCCCATCGAGACCGACCCCGGCCAATCGATCCTCGACGGGGGCGGTCCGGGGGACATACGCTTCCGTTCAGTCGCCCTGGAGCCCCGCGATGGGGTCGAGTCTCGATGCCTGGCGGGCGGGCTGGAAGCCGAAGAACAGTCCGGCCGCCGTCGCCGTGCTAAGCCCGCTTGCCACCGACAGCCCGGAGACGAGGAACTCCCAGCCCGTGAACCGGCAGATCCCCCAGGTCACCGCCAGGCCGAGCAAGACGCCGAGCACGCCGCCCGCGGTCGTCAGGATGACCGATTCGATGAGGAACTGGCTCTGGATGTCCCGGCGCCGCGCCCCGAGAGCGCGGCGGATGGCGATCTCGCGGCGCCGCTCCGCCACGGACACGAGCATGATGTTCATGATCCCGATCCCGCCGACGATCAGGGCGATGCTGCCCACCGCGCCCAGGAGCAGGGTGTAGTTCCGCATCTGCGTTTCCAACCGGGCGATCAGGTCCTTGGCGGCGATGATTTCGAGATCGAGATCGGGCGCCCTGTCCCGGAAGAACGACCGCACGTCCGCCACGGCCGTCTCGTGGTGGACGCCGGCGCGTGACCGGGCGATGACGACTTCGATTTCCGGTTCGGAGACGACCCGCCCCGACGTGGTGATCGGCACGAAGACCGACCCGTTCGCGCCCACCTGGACAGGCAGCGCGTAGTTCTCGGTCGCGTCGTTCAGCACCCCCACGATGGTGAAGAGCACCTCGCCGACCTCGACGATTTCTCCCACGAGCCGGCGGGCGCCGGCGAGGCGCATCGCGTCCGCGATGTCGGCGCCGATGACGCACCAGTACCGGTCGACGTCGAGGTCCGAGATGAACCGGCCCGCCTGGACCGACAGCCGGTTCACGCTGGCGAACGAGGCGGTGACGCCCTGGATGCGTCCGTCGCCGACCTCCCTGCCGGCGTGACGGAATGCCCCGTGTCCCGAGACCCTGGGCGCCGCTTCAACGATCGACGGAACCTCCGGCGCCAGGCGGATGGCGTCCGACAGGGCGATCGTCGCCGGGCGCCGCCCCTGGGGGGTCGGGGCATGGGGCGACTTGCGCACGAGCATGATGTCGGTGCCGAGGGCCTCGAACTGCTTGCGCGCCTGCGCCTTTGCGATCTCGCCCAGCGAGACCATGACGATCACCGACGAGATGCCGATCATGATGCCGACGAGGCCGAGCGCCGTGCGCAGCTTCGCCTTGCGCAGGCTGTCGGTCGCCTCCCGTGCGTTCGCGCCAAGGACCGAAAGGGCTCTGGACATGGTGCCGGCTCCCGGCGTCAGGCGTGCGGGCGCGCCGCGGCGCCCTTGCCGATGTCGCCGGGCAGGGACGGACGCCGCGGGACGGCGGCATCGGCGGCTCCCGGATCATGGGCCGTGGCCTCGACCAGCCTGCCATCGCGGATACGTGCCTGCCGCGCGCACTGGCTCGCGATGGCCGGGTCATGGGTGATGATCAGGATCGTGACCCCGCGCTCGGCGTTCAGCTCAAGGAGGAGATCCATCGCCTCCCGGGCGGTGTCCGCATCCAACGCCCCGGTCGGCTCGTCGGCCAGCAGCAGCGCGGGCTCTCCCACCAGCGCCCGGGCGATGGCGACCCTCTGCTTCTGCCCGCCGGAAAGCTGGTCGGGCCGGTGGTGTATCCGTTCGCCCATGCCGACCCGCTCCAGAACGGCGCGCGCCCGGCGCGCCGTTTCCGCGCGTCGCGCGCCCCGGTACACCAGCGGCAGGCACACGTTCTCCAGCGCCGTCAACCGCGGCAACAGGTGAAAGGACTGGAACACGAACCCGATGTGCCGGTTGCGCAACGCCGACAACGCGTCGTCCCCGAGCCCGGAGACGTCGCGCCCTTCGAAAACGCAGGCGCCGGTGGTCGGGCGGTCCAGCAGTCCGATGATGTTCATCAGCGTCGTCTTGCCGCTTCCCGAAGGGCCCATGATCGACACCACGTCGCCGGCGCGCACCTCCAGGTCGACGCCGCGCAGCACCTGCGCCGTCAGCGGTCCGAGCCGGTAGCTACGGTGGATGTCGACCAGACTCAACATGTCACCGGGGAAGGACGACCTCGTCGCCGGCGGAGAGCCCCTTGACCACCTCGACCGAGTTGAGCGTGGTGAGGCCCAGCTCGACCGCGCGGCTCTCCACGGCCGCGCCGTTGCGGTCGACGACGCGCACCCATGCCCGGCCGGCGCGCTGTTCAACCGCATCGATCGGGACCAGCAGGGCCGCCGGGCGGCTGTGGACGACGACCGTGACATTCGCCGACATCCCCACCCGCAGGCGGTCGCGGGCCGCCGCGTCCAGCGCGTCGAGCGTGACGACGATCTCGAACTGCGGCCCGCTCCGCAGCCGCGAGCGGCTGCCCGCCTGCGACGACACGTGGGCGACGGCCCCCCCGACTCGCAGTCCGGGAAAGCCGGGCCCGGTGATCCAGGCACGCTGGCCGGCCTCGAGCTTCCGCACGTCGACTTCGTCGACGCTGGTGATCACGGCGAGCCGCTCGAAGTCGGCGATGGTCAACAGAAGCTCTCCCTGCGCCGCCGGCCGGCCCCTGGCAAGCGGCTTGTTCCCGGGGCCGGTCGCCGCCACCACGATCCCCGAAATCGGCGCCTCGATCCCGGCCAGCTCCAGCTTCTTCCCCAGCTCGCGCAGCCGACCCTGCGCATTCTCGACCTCGAGCCGCGCCGCGCGCCGCGCCTTCTCGCCGCCCTTCGCCTTGACCGTCTCCATCTCCCGCACGGCCGCATCCAGATCCAGCTTCCGGTTCTCGCGGCCCCGCTCCGCCTCTTCCCGCTCCCTCGCGGGGATGAGCCCCTGATCCAGCAGGAAAGCGGAGTGCGCGAGATTGCGTTCCGCATCGTCGAGCGCTATCCGTGCCCGGCGCGTCTCGCGCCGGGCCCGCGACATCTCGGCGCCGTTCTCCCAGTCTTCGAGTTCACGGAGCTTGTCGAGCGCCCCGATGTGCTCCACCTCCGCGCGCCGGCGATCCACGGCAAGCAGGCCGGTATCGAGAGCCACCAGGGGATCGCCTCGGGCGACGCGCTGGCCCGGCTCCGCATGGACCGCGCTCACGTGGCTTTCGAACGGGCTGACCACCTCCACCACGCGGCCCGGCGCCAGGCGCCCGCTCAGCGCGATGGTCGAACGGAACTCGCGGGGCTCCAGGGTCATCGTCCGGGGAATCCCCGACTGTCCGGCCCCGACAGCGGAGCCGACGCCCAGCGCCGGGGTGCCGCTGAAGAGGTCGAGCGGCTGCACGTACCACGCTCCGATGGCCAGGAACAGGGCCGCGACGAAGACGATGGCCAGGCCGCGCGCCGCCTGAACCCGTTTCATCATTACCGACAGCGCTTCGTTGCGGGCCTCGATGTCCCGATAGGCGTCCTGAAGCTCGCCGAGCTGGCCCTCGATGACCCGCGCCTGGCGAAGCTCGGTCTCGCGCAGCTCCCTGATCTCGGTGATGTCGGAAATCACCGCGATCACGGCCACCAGGCCCCCTCCCTCCGCATCTGTCAGATAGGACGTCGTGACGGAAAGGGACCGAGACTCGTCGCCGATACGTACGTCCGTCACTCTTCGCAGGATCCCGCTACGGGCGGCGACGGCGTCAAGCACGATCTGGGTGAAGTCGTCGAAGCCCTCGAACTGAACGAAGAGTTCTCCGAACAGACCGCCGACGACCTCGGCGGAGTCGAGCCCGAACATCCGGCAGACGGCGGCGTTGGCGATGATGACCGACCCGTCGAAGCCGACGACCATCACCCCGTCGGACAGGTCATCGAGGAGCGCCCCGTAGACTTCGGGGACAGGACCGTTCATTTCGCACCCGCCTCGAGCCGGATGCCCCATCGCTCCAGCGTTCGTCCCGAGATGCGGTCCAGACGCGTCGACGCATCGAGCCAGGTCACCAGAGCGTCGACCTCGGCATGCTCGGCGCGGAACAGCTCCTCCTCCGACGCCGACACCTCGAACGACGAGGACAGGCCCTGGCCGAACTTGCTCTTCTCGATCTCGAGGTTCTCCTGCGCCAGCGCGCGCGCGCCGCGGGCCAGCTCCGTCAGCCGAAGCCCCACCTCGACATCGTTCGCGGCCTGGCGCACCGCGATGCCGATCGACTCCCGCAGCTCGGCAAGGCTCCGCTCGGCCTTGCGCAGCTCGGTGCGCGCCCTCAGCCGATCGAGCCCGGGCGCTCTGTCGTTCAGGGGAATTCTGGCATCGAGGCGTACCTCGCTATCCGTCCTCCCCCCGGCATCGTCGCGGCTCAGCGCCAAACCGAGCGACAGATCCGGCAGCAGGTTGTTGCGGGCCACCGCCAGTCGAATCTCCGCAATCTCGACCTGCAACAAGGCCTGGAGGTAGTCGGCCCGGTCGTGAAGCACTTCGTCGAGCGTGGGCCGCGGACGGGCTTGCATCCGTTCGACCTTCAGGTCGTCGAGCGGACGCACCCGGGCCGTGCTTCCCAACTCCAGAATGGCGATCAACGCGGAGTTCGCAGCGTCCAGCCGGTTGCGCGCCCGTGCCAGCGTCAACTCCCGATTGGCGACCGTCGCCTCGGCGCGCACGGCTTCGCGCTGCGCCACGCGCCCCGCGCGGATGAGCGCACGGGTCGCCTCGATCTGCTCGCGCGCGCGCCGCAACGAAGCTTCCCCGATCTCCACCTGCCGGACCGCGCCGATGAGCGCCCGGTACGCGCTGATGACCGAGACGATCAGGTCCGCGGCAGCCTCCCGGTAGGCGAGCATGTCGATCTCCTCGCCGAGCCGCGCCTGGCGTACCGCCGCGCTGTCGATGCCGGGCCACGCGCCCTTGAGCAGTGGCTGTGAAAAGCGAAGGCTCCGCGATCCTGTGTCCCTGAACTCCTCGGACAGGGTTTTCTCCCATTGAAGCGCAAGCTCGCCGCCGGTCGGAACGCGCAGCCTCGCCTCGGCGCCGAACCCCGCCTTGCGCTCCCGCCGGTCCCTGCTGGCAAACGGGTTGACGGTGAACCGGGGACTCCACCGGTCCTCGGCGACATCGAGCGAGAACCGCTGCACCTCGCGGTCGAGGCCGCGGTTGAGGAAGGGACGGTTGCGTTCCAGCGCGCGTTCGACCGCGTCTTTCAGCGTCAGATCGAACACGGTTGGAGAAGGCGCTTCGGGCAGTGGAGCCGCCGGCGCCGGCACGGCGAGGCAGGCCGAAGCCCACAGGAACAGGAGAGACGAGACGATGCCGCAACGCCCCCCCCCCCGAACCGGAGGGCGCCCCATCCTTGCAAGATCGTTCTTCATGACAATGACTTCTGCAACGATAGGGTCAAGATGCCGGATCGATAATGAACGCAGACTGAGAAACACATGTGACAACGCTCGACGTTCATGCTTATGAGTACTGTAGTAGTCGACAATGAGGTGAATGGCCAGCCCTTTCTATATTGCCCGTTCGATTTGCTTGAGGAAACGCAACCACTCCACATGGGTGTGCCGCTGTTCCGTGCGGGAAATCCGTTTGCCGTCGAGGTAGTGGCCGAGCCTCCGTTTCTTGGAAATCATATACGAAAGTGCCGGAAGCCGGCAGCCTTGCAGACGGTTCCGCGTCCGGCACTCGCGCACACGATTCCCGGAATAATCAACTTGTCGTTTACTCGTACTGCTGGGCGTCTGCTGTCAACTCTGCATCCGTGATGGGGTCGCAGGACGTCTTGATTTTTCTCGGATTTTTGCTGCACCTGCTTCTACAACGTCTCCCAGCCAAAGAAAAACATTTGTTGGCCACCCTCGGGAACTCTTTTGTTCTGTCTGAGCCAGCGGAATGACCGCCCCGGGCATGACGCGACCGATCCACATGGCAACTCCCGGGAACCGGTCATGCCTCAGGCGCGCAGGGCCTACTCACCGAATGTGCCCGCCGTGCATCCGTCTTCATGCTGTTTGATCGTGAACTCCGCCTCGAACTGGCACGGGTAGCCCCTGGTGTTGGGGCAAAAGCCCCCCCATCCCCGACTGAGGGAGCTGGTCCACTGGGGGTCGTAAAGGATGACCTTGACGGTCTCGTCGTATTCGCAGAGTTGATCCTGGGCAGTCTCCACGATTACGTCGGCGACCGGATTCCTGGTGAAGGGCAACCATCTGACGTATCCGGAGGTCGGCTCGTAGTCCCGCCACCGCCCGCTGCTCGTGGCGCTCCCGTCCTGAGTCTTGTACTTGTAGCGGAGATGGAAGTTTGAGCTTGCGCTCCACTCGACGGTGAACCTGACTTTCAGATCGTGCCCTTCGTAGACGTCGTTACCGTGTGCCGTCAGTGCGTTCGCCGCAACCGGCTGTGCGAACGCCGTCAGCATGATGACCGCGGCGAAGGCAGCCCCGATGACTCTCGGCAGTCCGACCAGCAACTGGGTAGGCAATGAAATCTTCATGGCATTCTCCTGTGCCGTTGAATTCTGGGTCGTGGTAGAGTTTTCCAATGACAAATGAGCCTGAAGGAGGAGGTCGAATCCAAGGAAAGATGAGCCTGAAGACGAGTTGCACCGCTTTTGCCGTACCGCCGCCGCGCAGCCCGACGACCGCTACAACCTGGAACTCTCGCACCAGAGTACGAGCCAGCGGCTCCACGTCCCGCGGGACCATGGCACTATGCTAGACGCTCCACACTATCCTTGCAAATCCGGATTTGAAATCCGGAATATCCTGTCTTTCGACGCCGAGATGCCTGCGCCATCGCCAGCCGCGAGAAGCGCGTCATGGAGCGAGGCGACCTGTCAGGCCCCGGCTGGCAACGTCCTCGCCACGGCCACGAAGATCTGCGACTGGGGCCGGATCCGGACCGTGGACACCAGGGAGAAACCGGCTTCGGCCAGCAACCACTTCCAGTCCTCGGCGGTGTACTTGTTGTGGAACGGAAACATACGGAGCCAGCCGGCGCGCTGGCTGTCCGGCGAAGCGCCGCGGTGGCGGGGCCGGTCCTGGACGTACTGCGCCAGGGGCATGCGCACCCAGTCGTCGAGCAGGAACAGGCCGCCGGGGCGAAGCACCCGTTGCACCTCCGCCAGCACCGCAAAGGGTTCGTCCAGGACGTGAAGCACCCCGATCATGGAAACGAGGTCCACGCTGGCGTCGGCCAGCGGCAACGGCTCCTTTTCGAGGTCCTGCACCGCCAGGGCCGGCGGCGCGCCGCGGTAGCGCAACCCGCGGGCGTGGTCGATCATGGCCGCGCTGGCGTCGAAGCCGTAAAGGCGGCTGTCCTGGTGGCGTTCGGAGAGGTCGCGCAGGTACAGGCCCGGGCCGCAGCCCAGGTCCGCGATGGCGGGCTCGGCCGGGAGGTGCCGCCCCACGTTGGCCCTGAAGACGGACCAGTACTGGTCGTTGAAGCGTCGCGGATAACGCTCCACCATGCGCTCGACGAACTCCGCGTCGGACGCGCCGCTGATTTCCCGTTGGGTCGGCATGGATGGTCGAAGGTCCGGGAACGCCGCACTCGCGGCATCGCCCCGTCTCAGGAATCCAGCGTCGATTCCACGAACAGCTCGTCCACCGCCACGGCCTTGTCCATGAGCCCCTGGTCATGGGAGTAGCCCATGAAGCGCTCCAGGTTGGCCCGGTTGCGCTTCAGGCCGTAGGGCCAGTAGTCCTCGCCCAGAGCCTCTCTTTCCTCCTCGTAGAGGTGCCGGGTCCACACCAGGCTCGACCAGTTGGGATCCGAGTAATACTCGAAGCAGGCCGCCTTGGCGTTCTCGAAGGCGTCCATGACGCTTTGCACGGCGAAGGGATACTTCTCCAGCACCTCGTTCTTGAAGGCGACGACGTGCATGATGGGGTAGAAGCCGTTCTTGCGGTAGTACTTGAGCTCTTCGCCGCGGGGGTCGCGGAACAGCCGGCGGATCTTGTCCGAGCCGTCCACCACCTCGTCCGGCGGATGAGGCATCATCAGGGCGTCGATCTCGCCCCGTTCCAGCATGGCGCCGATGCTCTCGCCCTTCTCGAGGTAGCGGATGCTCACCCCTTCGGCCTCGATGGGCAGCGCCTCGGGCCGGTCGATGACCCAGTCGATCTCGCGCCAGGGCACGTCGTACTCGCTCTGCAGATCGCCCTTGGCGAGCACGGAGAGGGTCGTCTGGAAGGTGCTCAAGCCCACGGTCCTGCCGACGAGGTCCCTGGGCGACTCGATGCCCGCGTCCACGTTGACCCACATCTGCGACAGGCTGAACAGCCGCCGCGGGAACACCGGGATGGCCTTGATGGGCATGTCGCGGCTCTGGGAGATGAGATACGACGACAGCGACAACTCGCCGATGTCGAACTCGCCCTGGAGCATGCGCTCGTGGCGCCGGGAACCGTGCCTGAGCGGGTGCGACTGGCCTACCTCCAGCACCTCGAGGTCCAGGCCTTCGGCGGTGACGCTTCCGTCCAACAGCGGCACGTGCCTGTCGTAGTGGGACACGGCCATGGTCAGCTTGGGATCCGGCATGTGATCGTCGCTCCTTCCTTGAAAGGGTTGCACCGCGAATTGAAACGAGACTATACACTACCCGTATCGGCACAGCCAAACCTGACCGGCGCCCACCGCCGCACAAAGGAGGGACGGACATGGCCAGGATTCGCTACGTGGCCACCTTGAGCCGCGACCCCGACGCACTGGCGGGCTTCTACACTCAATACATGGGGATGAATGAATTGGGGCGCTCGCCGGAGGGCGACGTTTCCCTCACCGAGGGCCTCTACAACCTCACCCTGTTCCGCAAGCGGCAATCGTTGGGCGAGTTCCACATGCGCCGCGGGCTGCATCACATCGGCCTCCAGGTGGAGGATCTCGGCGAGGTCCGGGCGCGCTACCAGAAGTTCAACCCCCGGGGCGTGGTGGTGACCGAACCCGGGGGCCTGCACCACGGCGCCATCCGCATCTTCGATCCCGAGTGCAATCCCGTGACCCTCTCGGAGGGGAGCTTCGGCGTGGAGAAGGAAGGCGGGCTGCCGCGCATCGCCCACGTCGCCTTCAACGCCCTGGACCCGGAGGTGATGCTCAATTTCTACGTCCAGGTGCTGGGGCTCCGGGAGGTTGAGAGCAGCTACAAGCGGCGGCGCAGCGGACTGCTCAACCGCTTCGCGGGCGACGGCTCCACCAACCTCGCCATTCATCCGTTCTTCAACTCCAACGTCGGGCACGAACGCCGCTTCGGCGTGAACCACATCGGCTTCCTCGTAGACGATCTGGCCCGGAAGCTCGACGACCTGGGAACCGTGGTGGCGGTAAAGGCGCGGCCGCCGGACCGCCCCTACGCCGAGTTCCGCTTCCGGGATCCCGAGGGGAACGCCCTGGACCTGTCCCAGAACAAGGGATGGGAGGTAGACATCGACAAGTGGGAACGGGCAGCCTGATAAACGATTCTGAAAGTACCAGTACCCTGAAAAACGGTGACTGGTAACTGATTTTTTGAAAAAGGAGAACAAATGGCCATCGAAGTCATGGATCTCATGGACAAGGGGCGCAAGGACCTCAAGCGCGAGGTCGTGTTGAACACCAAGCGTTTCCACACCTGGGTGCACGTCTATCCCGAGCCCGGCGACAGGGACGACATGCACTGCCACAACGCCGACCAGAGCTTCTACGTCATGGAGGGCGAGTGCACCATGCACTTTCCGGACGGCGGCAAGGCGGTGATGACGCCGGGCATGGTGGCGCTCATCCACGGCGGCGAGTTCTACCAACTCGAGAACACCGGCGCCGGCCCGATGATCCTCATGGGCAACCGCTCGGGTCCGTCCGAGGACATCAAGCACATCAACTACGAGCTGCGCAAGGACATCAAGGAGTTGCCCAAGGAAGACCGGCAACGCATCGGCAAGGGCGGCCCGGTATACGTCACCAAGGCCGGCTAGACGTGGCTCTCGACTATCTGCCCATTCTGGCGGAAAACGCGGCCCCCAGGCCGCCGCGCAAGCTGTACCGCGCGCCCCGCATCGGGTGGCAGCCGCTTGCGCGACCGCTGAACGAGATGCGCGTGAGCCTCGTTACAAGCGCGGCCATCCGCCAAACCCGCCAGCGCGCCTTCACCGCCGGAGGCGACGCGAGCCACCGCCGCATCGGCGCGGACCCGGACATCGAGATCACCGTCGATCATCACTCTCCCGTCGGCAAGGACGTACGCAGGGATGACGAAGTGGTCTTCCCCAGGCGGGCGTTGCGGGAGCTGGCGCGAAAGGGTGTGATCGGCAGCGTGGCTCCGGCTCACTTCTCCATCTACGGCGGCATCGGCGACCACGACGCCATCGCCGAACGGCTGGCGCCCGAGTTGGCGCGGAAGCTCGCGGCCATGCGCGTGGACCTGGCGTTGATGGTCCCCTACTGACCCTACTGCCACGAGACCGTGAGTCTCGTCGCCAACCTGGTGGAGGCCTCGGGTACACCGACGCTGCTGATCGGCACGGTGCGCGACATCGTGGAGCGGGTCAAACCCCCTAGGGCGGTGTGCGTGGACAATCCCGTGGGCCGGACCTTCGGACGACCGCGAGCGGGGCGTCGGCATGAAGCGCTGTTGGCCGAAGCCCTTGGACACGCCCACGCGTTCAAACGCAAGGGGCAGATCATCGATCTGCCCGGCAACTGGACCGACCGGCCCGGCGCCTCATGGAAGGATATGGTGAGGCGGGAAATCCTGCGGCTGCCGCGCCGCGGAAAGAGGGGACTGCGTTGACAGGGTGAAGGAGCTCCGTCGCCACGTACCGTCATTCCCGCGAAAGCGGGAATCCAGGGGTCCTGGCGAGGCGCTGCAGCGGCGTTTCCCCGCTCCGCCCCACCTGGATTCCCGCTTTCGCGGGAATGACGGTTGGGGGGCATTGCCCCGCTCGGATGGATTTTGACACGGTCTGTTTCGCGGGAATGACGTATGCGTAGCGTCTCCTCCCCGGAGACCTGCGCGGTCAAATCCTCTGAATCGTCGTCGAGTCCTTCAACACCTCGTAAGCCCGAAGCCCGACCGCCAGATCCATGATCCCCAACCCCTGAAGCTTGAACAACGTGGTCTCGTCGGGCGCAACGCGTCCGGGCACGTTGCCGAGGACCACATCGCCCAGCTCGGTTACCCCCTCCCAGTCGAGCACGCCGTCACGGACCGCGCGGAACACGTCGCTCTCGTTGGCCTGCACGGTCGCCCTTGAGGTGACGCACACCCGGGCTGCCCGGGTCATGGTGTCCCGGTCGATCTCCTCGCGCACGCGGGTCTTGTCGCCGTTGGCGATGGAGGTGACGTGCATGCCGGGACGGAGGCTTCGGCCTTCGAACACCGGACGCTGTGCGTTGGTGGCGGTGATGACGATATCGGCCGTTTCCAGCGCGGCCTCAACGCTCTCCTCCGCCGTGACGTCAAGACCGAGCTTGGCACGGACGCGATCGGCGAATTGAACACGATGGGCGGGCGTCGGACTGAAGACCCGGACGGCATCGATGGGTCGCACCGCGCAAACCGCCTGGAGCTGGGTGAAGGCGTGCTTCTCGCTGCCGATGACCGCCACCCGTCTGGCGTCCGGGGGCGCCAGGTACTTGGCGCCGACGCCGCCGGCCGCGCCGGTACGAAGCTCGTTGATGGCGCAGTCCTGGAACAGGATCAGCGGTTCGCCGGTCTCGACGCTGTACAGGATCACGGTCTCGTGGTGGATGGCGCGATCCCGGTCGGTCTGCAGGTAGGCTCCCATGGTGCCCTTGAAGGAACCCGGCAGCACCCCGAACAGCATCCGGTTGGCATGATGGATGCGCCGGCGCGGCAGCACCACGGCGTTGCCCCGGGAGGTCTCGGCAAGGCTCTCCTCCACCGCCTCGATGGCCTGCGCCATGGGAATGATGGTCTCCACCGGCGTCTCTTTCAGGAACAGCATGGATGGGTCCCCCGTTTCCGTCTGCGAGCCGCCGGCAACACTGGGACCGCGGCCCGCGGGCCTGTCCGGCGCAGTCTGCCATCCCTTGAACTGCCCGTCCAGGAGCGCTATTCAACACCTTGACCGCTTGTCGTTTCGGCGCACCGTCGAGTCCGGGCCATTGCCACGGCCCGGTCCACTGTCGGGCTGGTGCCGCTGCCATCCATACAGGAGGAATCCCATGGCCATTAACGGTACCAAGGTCATCGACCTGGACAGCCATCTGGTGGGGGACGTGAGCAACTGGAAACACTGCATCGAGGAGGAGTGGAGGGATCAATTGCCCCGGCCGCTTCCGACCAAGCCCGACGAAAGGCGCAAGACCCTGGTGGGATCGCGCATCATGGTGGGCTCGGAGGTGACGCGGCAGAGCGGCGAGAAGCCCCAGTGGCACAAGGCGGAAGACCTGGCGGCCGGGGGCCGGGTGCGGAACCTCGACAAGGACGGCATCGACGTGGCCGTGCTCTCACCCAACTCGCCCGCGCTGGACTTGGTGTGGTTTCCGGAAGACCCGGAGCTGGCGGCGGCCTATTGCCGCGCCCAGAACAACTACATGCGGCAATACGCCGGCGAGTTTCCGGAACGGCTGCAATGGGCGGGCGTCATCCCCTGGCAGGACGTAGACCTGGCGGTCAAGGAGTTGCACCGGATGGCGGACATGGGCAACCAGGCCCTCAACATGAAGGCGGTGCCGGTGGCCGGACGCCTGTGCTGGGACCCCTGCTACGATCCCATCTACGCGGAACTGGAAAACCTGAACTGGCCGATCATCGTCCACGACACCAAGCACGAGTCCATGGGCCAGGAACGGTTCGCCGACAACTTCTTCTTCTCCCACATGGTGGGGCGTGTCTTCGAGTCCATGGTGTGCATGATGTCGTTCATCTGCGGCGGGGTGCTGGAACGGTTCCCGAAACTGAACCTCGTGTGCCTCGAGACCGGCGCCTCCCAGATGCCCTGGTGGCTGGGACGCATGGACGAGCACTTCGAGAAGCTGCCGCACCTGGTGCCTTGGCTCAAGATGAAGCCGAGCGAGTATTTCATGCGGCAGGTGTACGTCGGCTGCGAGCCGTTCGAGGACGAGCACTTCGAGGTGGCGGTGGAGATGCTCGGCGATGACAACCTGGTGCTGGCCACGGACACGCCGCACTGGGACTCTTCTCCTCCCGGCACGGTGACCCGGCCTATCCTGGAGAGCGACAAGCTCACCGAAGAGAACAAGCGCAAGATCCTGGGCGCCAACGCTGCCCGGATATTGAACTAACTCCCCGAGTCGGCATTCACGCAAAGCGAACGAACCGGAGGTGAACCTTGGCCTATCAGACAGTCGGAAAGCCCATGCCCCGCATCGAGGGCGCGGATAAAGTCACCGGCGCCACCCGCTACGCCGCCGATCTGCCCATCCCCGAATCCCTTTACGCCAAGGTGCTCCGCAGCCCGCTGGCCCACGCGCGAATCCGCAAGATCGACACCGCCCCGGCCAAGGCGCTGCCGGGCGTCCACGCGGTTCTGACCGGCGCCGATCTGCCCGAGGTGTACGTCGGACTGCGGATGAAGGACATGCCCGTGCTGGCAACGGACAAGGTGCGGTTCGTGGGCGACCCGGTGGCCGCGGTGGCCGCGGATACGCCCGAGATCGCCGAGGCGGCGCTGGGCCTCGTCGAGGTCGACTATGAGGACCTGCCCGGGGTGTACGACCCGCTGGAGGCGGTCAAGCCCGGTTCCGCGGCGCTCCACGACGCGCCGCGCGACTACAAGAACGCGCCGCCGCTCGCGGAGGGCGTCGACCCGGACCGGCCCAACGTCCAGTCCCACAGCATCTGGCAGAACGGCGATACCGACGGCGGCTTCGACAACGCCGACCGGGTATTCGAAGGCACCTTCGCCACGCAACTGGCGCACCACGGCTACCTGGAGCCCCACTCCTGCACCGTGGCGGTGGACGATTCGGGCAACGTGGAGGTGTGGGCCTCCAACAAGGGGCCGTTCGCGCTCAAGAACCGGCTTGCCCAGGACCTCGGAATCGAGCCCGAGAAGGTCAACGTCCACATCCTTTCGGTGGGTGGGGATTTCGGCGGCAAGGCTTCCATGATCGACACCCCGGTGTGCTATTTCCTGGCCAAGGAAACGGGCCGGCCGGTGCGCATGGTGCTCACCTACACCGAGGAGATCGCCACCGCGGCCCACCGCCATCCGGCGGTGGTGACGCTGCGGGCGGGGGTCAAGAACGACGGCACCCTCACGGCCATCGAAGGCATCGTCACATTCGCAGGCGGCGCCTACGCGGCCTGGAAGGCCAACCCCGAGATCACGGTGATGGGCGCAAAGCGGCTGGCCAGTTACTACCGGGTGCCGGCCATCCGCATCGAGACGGTATGCGCCTACACCAATCAGGTCCCGTGCACACAGACCCGCACCCCGGGGAGCCCGCAGATCGTCTTTGCCGTGGAATCGCTGATGGGCCAGATCGCCAGGGAAATGGACATCGATCCCGCGGACTTCCGGCTGCAAAACCTGCTGGACCCCGGCGACACCTCGCCTCTGGGGGCCAAGTGGGACGGCATCCTGGCCAAGGAAACCCTCGAGAAGGCGGTGGAGGCGTCGGGGTGGCGCACCAGCCCGCCGGGACCCAACCGGGGCCGCGGCATTGCCCTCTATGAACGCGGCGCCGGCGGCGGCAACGCCAACGCCGGCATCGATCTGGATGAAGACGGCACGGTGACGGTGCGCGTCGGCGTGCCGGACGTAGGCCCCGGAATCCACACCGCCATCGTGCAGATCGTCAGCGAGACTCTGGGCACCGAGCCCGAAACCATCCGCATCCAGGTGGAGGACACCGACAACTCGCCCTGGGATCCGGGCACCGGCGGCAGCAAATCCACCAACACCACCGGACACGCGGCCCACAAGGCCGCCCGGGAGGTCCACGAGCAACTGGTGGCGTGCGCCGCCCGGAAACTCGGCTGCGAGCCCGACCAGGTGGGCCGGGTGGACGGACGTTTCGCCGCCCCCGAGGGCCCCGAGATGTCGTTCGCGGAGGTGGCCCGGGCCGCCATCGGCGAAGCCGGCGGATCGTTCCGCCACGATACCGTCTTCGCCCCCGAGGGTCAGCCGCCCATCACGTCGTTCGCGGCCCAGGTGGCGGAGGTGGAGGTGGATCCCGAAACCGGCCAGGTCACGGTCACCCGCATGACCACCGCCCACGATTCCGGCAGGATCCTCAACCACCTGACCTACCAGGGCCAGATCGACGGCGGCGTGGTCAACGGCGTGGGCTTCGCGCTGATGGAAGACAACCCCATGTCCGACGGCAGGATCACCACCCTGAACCTGGGCGACTTCAAGCTGCCCTGCGCCAAGGACATCCCCCGGCTCGACACCGTGTTCGTCGACCAGGGCGAAGGCCCCGTCCCCTTCCAGGGCAAGGCCATCGGCGAGCTTCCCAACGTGCCCACCGCCGCCGCCATCGCCAACGCCGTGGCCGACGCCACCGGCGCCCGCGTGTACGACCTGCCGCTCACGGCGGAGAAGGTGTACGCGGCGCTGAACGAATCGTAGCGGTTAGGAACACAGGACCCTGCGCCCTTCGGGGCTCAGGGTCCCACTCCACAGCCGTATTTTCGGGTAACTCGTAGGTCGGATTAGAGAAGCGCAATCCGAGGGACACGCCCGCACCACTGATCGATTATTTATTGTCCGAATGATACAATATCGACTGTATGCCTAAGATCACCATCGACATTGATGAGAATCTGTTCCAGGAGGCGCGCCGTGTGCTCGGTGCATCTTCCGTCGAAGAGACCGTCGATGCCGCGTTACGCAAAGTCCTGTCCACCGACGCCCGACAGCAAGAAGTCCGGGTGCTCGCGGAAATGGACGGGCTAGAACTCGCCAACCGTGAGGTCATGGCGAAAGCCTGGCGTTCGTGAGTTGGTCCCCAAGGTCAAGACGGCGATGCTTGAGTTTGTCCCTCACATTTGGTAACCTATCTGTTACCAATGGTCGATGATCCAGATCAAAGAGTACATCGATGCCGACGGGCACAGCCGTTACGCCGCTATCGGATCTACTTCGGGAAAGACGGAGATGAATGGGTTATCCTGCTTGGAGGCGGAACGAAACGCCGGCAACAGGGGGATATCGAAACCGCCCGAAGGTTATGGAGAGAGTACAGGAAGCGCAAGACACGGGAGGATTTGATGGTCCTGACACGAGATTTCAAGGAAACCATCCGAGCGCGCGTTGAACGGGACCCAGCCTTTCGGGAGGCCCTCCTCACTGAGGGGATCGAATGCCTTCTCGCCGGCGACGTGGACACCGGCAAGGCCGTCTTGCGCGATTTCATCAACGCAACCATCGGGTTTCAAGAACTCGGCGGCCTTGCCGACAAATCGCCCAAGAGTCTGATGCGTATGTTCGGTCCTGGAGGCAACCCCCAAGCCCGCAACATGTTCGAGATCATCGGCCAACTCCAGAAACGTGAAGGGGTTCACCTACGGGTGCAAGCGTCAGACAAACGCATAAGTCGAATTGGTGGTCAGACAAGTGGTTCAAATTCCCGGAAGTAACCGCTATTTCGCTTGAACACGGTAAAGGTCCGTCAAGGTTTTGTTATCACGGGCATTCCCTGATGATTGACTTGACAGTGATTCAAATACTGCCGGCCGGGAACCAGCGGGTTGTAGTGCCCGTTAAGTGGGACCATCGTTCCACATCTATCGAGATGGTTCAGCACACCGGACCCGGACGGGTTGACGCGGGCGCGTTCTTCGTCCAGGCAGACCCTCCGCGTTGCTTCCCGCAGCAGTCCTCGATAGGACGCTCAAACTCAATTTCGAAGAACAGCAGCAACAAGGCCCGGTTCTCGCGGCTATCGTATTCGGCAAGGGCCCGCCGATCCTCGTCACGATCATCTTCGTCGACGGCGGCACCGACAACCGGTTACAACGCATCGACGCGGTCGACGACGAGTGAGGTTTGACACCGCTCCATCAAGCGTCTCGTGGAGATTCATTTTGGTCTGTCAGGAGTTACTCCATCCGCCGCTGACAACCGTTCCTTGAGAGCCGTAAATCCGGACTCGTTCAGGCCGGTCGCTTCCTCGATCACGTCCCAACTAACGCCGGTGCGCAAAAAGCCTTCGACCGTCTTCAACTGTCCGAGGCGTTCGCCTTCTGCGCGGCCCCTTGCCTCGCCCTCTGCCAGAAGTTGTTGAGCGTATGACATGATCATTACTCCCTGCTCGTGTCCGTGGCGCCGCAACGCATCGTCAAATGCCTCGGTGCCCGCGGTGTCCTGGCGGAATGCACGCCGGCAGGCCCGTGTCGCGGGGCTGTACTACACGAACCCAAAGCCCTGTTCGGCGAGATGCCGATCAAATGCAAACGCCGCGGCGACCCCACGCTGACGCATCACGGTAAAGCTCACGCAATCGACCAGACTGAGGTCGCTTCCATTGGCCCCCAGGAAGGTCGCGACGGCGTTCGTGTGGAGCGACTCGTCAACGTTCACCACCGTCACCGTCGGCAGAACCTCGTGGAACAGGACGCGGACGGCGTCCATCCCGAGGCGTGCCTGAACGAGAGCGCTGGCCTCCACGCACACGTAGGTCGAAGTGACCAGCGGCCGTCGGCCATCAATCAATCCATGCCAGGCCGTGCTTGCCTGCGCATGAACACAACATGCTGTAAGTCAGGTCAGGTTCGCCAGTATATCGTCGTCAGCTTGGGTCAGATCGATCGGCTTGCGGAACGGTTGCGGCCAGTCGATGCCGGTGGGCCAGTACACTTCGACGGTGTTGCCGTCGGGATCGGCGAAGTAGATGCCGACGGCGTTGCCGTGGCTGGCGACGCGTTCGATGGAGACGCCGCGCTCCAGGAAGTCACGGTGGAACGCTTTCAATTCCGCCAGGCTTTCGCACCGGAAGGAAATCTGCTGGATCAGGTTCCCGCCGTCTTCCCGGCCCGGGCGCAATTGCAGCTCGTGGTGCTCCTGGTCACGGGCCTGGGCGGTCATGAAGACCGTGCCGGTGTCGCTTTCGTCGCTGACGGTCAGGCCCAGCACGTCCCGGTAGAAGGCCTTGGAGCGCTCGATGTCGTGGACCGTCAGGCCTATGTGGCCCAGTGAAGAGACCTTCGGCATGATGGGTTTCCTCCTGTCGGCTTGCCCTCCCGGCTGCTCGTCTCAGCCGTTGTAGAACCGCTCGGCGTTGGCGTAGAGCACCTTGTGCTTTTGCGTGTCCGAGAGGTCCTCGCGGGCGTTCAACTCGTCGATGTCGCCGTAGAACTCGCCCTTGTGGCGCTCGTGGGGGTAGTCCGAGGCGAAGAGGATCCGGTCCTCGCCCACGAGCTGCAGCACGGTGGGCAGGGTCCTCTCCTCCACCTCGCAACTGAAGTAGATGTTGCCGTCGCGCACGTAGTCGCTGGGGCGCTTGGTGAGCACCGGGCACCACTTCCTTCGTCGCTCGTAGTTCTCGTCCATGCGGTCCATCATGTAGGGAGCCCAGCCGGCGCCCGCCTCCAGGAAGGCGAAGCGCAGGTCGGGGAACCGCTCGAACACGCCCTCGGTCATCATGTCGGTGAACTGGATGAGCTGGGACAAGGGGTGCTCCAGCGTGTGGGTCTTGAAGAGGTTGTCGGAGTTGTCGATACCGATGCGCTGACTCACGGCGCCGTGAATGGCCAGACAGCAGCCCAGCCGCTGGGCTTCCTCGTAGAGGGGGTCGAAGTCGCGGTGGCCGTAGTGCTTGCCGGCGGCGGTGACCGACGGCAGCATGGCGCCGGGCATGCCCAGCTCGGTCACCGCGGCGCGTAGCTCGGTGACCGCTTCCGGTATGTTCTGGGCCGGGATCAGCGCCACCGCGCGCAGGCGTTCGCTGGCCTGCATGAACTTCGCGTGCACCCAGCGGTTGTAGGCCCGGGCGATGGCCGCGGCGTAGTCCCGGTCCTGGATCATGCCGCTGGCCAGGCCCACCGACGGATACAGGTAGGAGGTCTCGATGCCGCAGCGGTCGAGAAACTCCACCCAGCGCTCGGCGTTGGGATCGTCGTCTTCGGTGAGACGCGAGAAGCCGCGGACGAAACCGTCCACGCTGGGGAACAACGAGTAAACCGTCCAGGGCAGTTGGTTGTAGGGCGGCTCGAAAAAATCCTTGATCTCCCCGGGATGCTCCATCACGTGGCCGTCCGCATCGACGGCGCGGTAGTTGCTCATCTTCCTTCGTCTCCTTCCGTAGACGCTACCACCTGGGGCCTTCGTTCATCGTAGTACCCCGTCCGTACCTTGACAAGGTCCGGCTCATGTGGCCATCTAGCAGCCACCAAAGGAGGTTTCTTCCATGGCACCACAGTACGCATCGAAGCTCATATACGGCAACGAGATATCGGACTGGCAGGAGCGGCTCAACACGGACCGCATGCGGCGGGAGCGGGCCGAGCGCGCCAAACGGATCATGCGCGAGCACGGCATCCCGGCATTGCTGGAAGCCAACTCGGCCAACATCCGCTACCTCACCGGCCTCAAGGGCTTCAACTACCCCATGTGCCGTTACACCCTGTTCTTCGCCGACCACGACCCGGTCATGTACGAGCACAGCGGCCACTTCCACCAGATGCCGGACCAGGCGCCGTGGATCACCGAGTGGCGGCCGGCGCGGGCCTGGCTCACCGCGGCCTGCGGCATCGAGGCGGCCAAGGACGAGGCCCGGCAGTTCGCCGCCGACATCCACGACGAGCTCAAGAGCCGGGGACTGCTGAACGAGAAGATCGGCTTCAGCGCCTTCGACGGCATCGCGCGCGAGGCCCTCACCAACGCCGGCGTCAAGAACCTCGTGGACTTCAGCCTGGTGATGAAGGAGATCCGCAAGATCAAGACGGCCGACGAAATCGACTGCCTCAAGACCGCGGCGGCCATCGTGGAGGGGGTCTGGTACAGCATCTGGGAGAACGCCAAGCCGGGCGTCCGGGACACCGAGCTTTCGGGCATCGCCACCAAGGCGGGCTATGACATGGGCGCGGAGTCGGCTCCGCCCGGAGGCTGGCGCTCCGGGCCCAGCACCTTCGACCGCGGCTTCCATCAGTCCAGCCGGCTGCTGCAGACGGGCGACCTCCTGTACGGCTCGCTCTGCGGACTGACCTATCAGGGTTACGCCACCTGCACCTACCGGACCTTCATCGTCGGCCGGAAGCCCAACGCCCAGGAGCAGGACTGGTACAAGCGGGTCAAGGACAGCATCGACGGCGTCATCGACGCCATCAAGCCCGGGGCCACCACCGCGGACGCGGCCAAGCACTTCCCGCCGGCGTCGAGCTGGGGCTACGACGAGGAGTGCGAGGTGCTGGCCAGCGAAATCGGCCACGGCATCGGCCTCACCCAGGGCAGCACCAACTACGACATCCCCATCATCAACCGCCAGTGGTCCCTCGACTACCCGCAGGTGTTCGAGGAGGGCATGACCATCGCCATCGAGAGCCGCGAGGGCGAGACCCGCGTGGGCGGCGTGCGGCTGGAGAACATGGTGGTGGTGACCAAGGACGGCGCCGAGATCATGGACCACTTTCCGAGAGAAGAGATTCTGGCGGCGCCGCGCTAGGACTCGGCGTCGTTGCGAGTCGCGGGCGCGCCGCGTGGGTGCGCCCCCATTGGCCTGTAACGTCCAACCGCAGGAGGAGAGACCGATGGGTGATTCACTTCGCTATTACGTGGCGTTCAACGGCGGGCTCACCGTCTACGAGAACCGCTCCGGCGGGCTGGAGGCCTGCGCCGAGCATTTTCCCGGACAGACCGTGGATGGCCTGGCGGGCTCCAGGACCCGGCCCGAGCGTGTCTTCGCGGCCGCGCCCTTCGACGGCGCCTACCGCACGGACGACGGCGGCAGGAGCTGGAAGAAGGTCCTCGACGGCGACGCCCGCTGCTTCGCGGTGAACCCTCACGACGACCGCGTGGTCTACGCCGGACTCGGGCCGGTGCAGCTCATGCGCAGCGAGGACGGCGGCGACACCTGGGAGAACCTGGAGAGCCTCCAGCAGATGCCGAAGGAGGTCCAGAACCAGTGGTGCGTCCCTGGAGCGTACGCCGGCGTGCAGTTCCCCCACGTCTGCAACATCTTGATCCATCCCGACGACTCGGACCTGCTGTTGCTGACGCTGGAGCATGGCGGCGTCGTGCGCAGCGAGGACCGTGGCAAGACCTGGGAGGACGCCAGCGCCGGCATCGACTACCTCGACATGCACCACGTCTACAACTACCCGGGCAGCAAGGACCGCTACTACGTGTCGTGCGCCCGGGGTTTCTTCCGTAGCGACGACCGCGGCCGCCAGTGGCGCCGGGTGGAGGACGGCATGCCGTGGGGCCACACCGAAAAGTACAGCTACACCCACGACTGGTACTTCCTGCCCGGCGACACCCCGCGGATGATGGTGTGCGGCGGGCGCGGCTCCCCCGGAGTCTGGCGCGGCGAGAGCACCCATCCCCACGGCGTGATCCTGCTGAGCGATGACGAGGGCGCCACTTGGCGCACCGCCACCAACGGCCTGACGGAAATGATGCCGTACATGCCGTGGACGCTGCAGCGCCACCCCGAGGACCCGGACACGGTCTTCGCCGCCATGGGGGACGGCTCCCGCGGCTTCGGGTTCGATCCCAAGGACCGGGGCACCGGCGCCCTGTACGTCACCCGCGACCGCGGCGACTCCTGGGAGCCGGTGCTGCCCGAGCTTCCGTCGGTGCTGACCGCCTGCGTGACGGCGCGGTAGCGGAGCCGGAATACCCGCGGCCACAGCTCCTCCCACACCCCGGACCCCGGGTCGAGCGTGATCCGGAGTCCGGGGTGACGGGCCGGGGCCGCCCTCGACGGCGCGCACGCCAGAGCGCCCGCACGACTCTCATGGACACGCGACAATGAAAAAGCTTCAACTCAGCCTGGTCTCCTCCCGGTACGAACGCATCGCCCCGCTCCTCGACGGCACCGTACCGGTGGAGGGAGCCGAACTCGTGTGGACCCACTCGAACCCCTCGGAGACCTTCTGGCGGCAGCTCAGGTTCGGCGAGTTCGACGTGGCCGAGATGTCCATGTCCTCCCTGCTCATCGCCAAGGCAAGGGGCCACGACATGGTGGCCATCCCGGTCTTTCCCTCCCGGCGCTTCATGCACGGGGCGCTGTATGTCCACAGGGATTCCGGCATCCATCGGCCGGAGGAGTTGGCGGGGAAGCGCATCGGCGTGGGCGAATACCAGCAGACCGCCGCGCTTTGGACTCGCGGCGCCCTGGAGCACGATTTCGGCGTGTCCCAATACGGCGTCGACTGGTACATGGAGCGCAGCGAGGCGCTGAGCCACGGCGGCGCCACCGGGTTTACCCCGCCGGAGGGCATCCGCTTTCACCGGATCCCCGAGGACAAGAGCCTCATTTCCATGCTGGTCGACCGCGAGCTCGACACGGCCATGCTGCTGAGCACCTTCCACGCCGAGCCCAACGTCATCGACCGGTCCACCGGAGATCGCCGGGAGGGCGACGAAGACCTGGTCCGGCCGCTGTTCCCGGACATGATGGCGGAAGGCAGGCGCTACGTGGAGGCCCACGGCTTCGTCCCCATCAACCACTGCTACGTGATCCGCGGCGACGTGCACGAAAGACACCCCTGGCTCGCCTTCAACCTCTTCGCCGCCTTCAACAAGGCCAAGGAACATTGGCGCCGGCAACTGCCGCGGGCCATCCCGTCGGACCTCTTCTTCGGCGCGGCATACCTGGAGCAGACCCGCGCCATCGTGGGACAAGACCCCTTCCCCTACGGCATCCGGGACAACGCCGCCATGATCGAGACCCTCATCGACTACTCCCTCGAGCAGAAGCTCACGCCGCGGAAGCTCGCGCTGGACGAGATCTTCGCGCCCAGCACGCTCGACCTTTGAGCAGACCCGCGCAAGGCACACCCACACCATGGAACACGCGATCTTCGGGAATACCGGCGAGAAGCTGTCGCGCATCGGGCTCGGCTGCTTCTCCATGTCGGGGGCGTACGGCACGGCGGACGATGCGGAATCCATCGCCACCATTCACCGCGCCATCGACCTCGGCGTCACGCTGCTGGACACGTCCGCCAGCTACGGGCGGGGACACAACCACCAGCTCATCGGCAAGGCGCTGAAGGGCGGGTTGCGCAGCAAGGTCTTCATCCACTCCAAGACCGGCACCATCCGGGCCGACGACGGCGCGTCGGTGGCCCAGGGCAGCGGCACGCCGGACCGGCTGCGCTAGGTCTGCGAGACCAGCCTCAAGAACCTCGACATCGAGGCGCTGGATGCGTTCTGCCTTTCGCGAGTCGATCCCACCGTGCCCATCGAGGAAACGGTGGGCGCCATGGCCAGACTGGTGGAGGAGGGCAAGACCCGCTTCATCGCCCTTTCGGAGGCCGCACCCGGCACCCTGCGCCGGGCCGTGAAGGTCCATCCGCTGGTGTCGCTGCAGTACGAGTACTCGCTCTGGACCCGCGACGTCGAGAGCGGACACCTTGCGGCGTGCGACGAGCTTGGACTCGGTCTGATGGCCTATGCGCCCCTCGGCTACGGCTTCCTGGCCGGGTCGGTGGCCGGCCGCGACGCGCTGGAGGAAGGCGACACCCGCCACAAGTTCCCGCGCTTCTCGGACGGGAACGCCGGCGCCAACCGCGAACGCGTGGCCGCCATCCGGAAGGTCGCCGATGCCCACGGCGCGGCACCGGCGCAGATCTGCATCGCCTGGGTGCTGGCCCGCGGCGCCAACGTGTTTCCCATCCCCGGTTGCAAGAGCCGCGCCCACCTGGAGGAGAACCTCAAGGCCATGGACGCGGCGCTCACGGCGGAAGACCTGGCCGCGCTGGATGCCGCCTTCCCGCCGGGCGCGGCGGCGGGCGACCGCTATCCGCCCGACGGCATGGCACGGGTCAATCTGTAACCCTTCCGGGCCGGCGAGTCACCGGAACGCCGGCATGACTTCCCGGGCGAAGAGCCTCATGGACTTCTTCACTTCCTCGTGCGGGAGGCCGCCGAAGTTGAAATTGTGGGTGAGGGTGTCGAAGTGGTAGTGGCGGCGGGCGTTGTCGATGATCTCGATGCACTGCTCCGGGGTGCCGTAGAGGTTGCGGCCGGTCTCGAGCATCTCCCTCCAGGGGTACGCGTAACCCGGAGGAGGCGGCGCCTTGCGCTGTATCCGTGAGATCTCCTCGTAGCGCGCAATCGCCCTCTCTCCGGCCTCCCGGGCGGTGGCCGGGTTCTCGTGGACATAGGTGCGGAGGTGGTACTGGCAGTGGTAGTCCGCGGGATCGCGGCCCGAGGCCACGAGACCCTCGCGCCAGGCCTCCACGCCCGCGCGCACCTTGTCCGGCGGATGGGGATGTCCCACGGTCATGATGTGGTAGCCGTTCCGGCCCGCCCACCCGAGTCCCTCGGGTGAGGTGCCGGCCACCCACATCAACGGCAACGGCTGCTGCACCGGCCGCGGATAGAGCGTGATCTCCTCGAACCGCCAGAACTCCCCCGCGTGGCTGAAACGCTCATGGGTCCACGCCTGGACGATGATGTCGTGGGCCTCCTGGTAGCGCGCCCGCCCCTCCTCCTGCGGCGTCTCGAAAACGCGGTAGTCCAGCGCCGTGTTCCCCAGCCCGATGCCGAACTCCAGCCGCCCGCCGGAGATGGCGTCCACCATGGCGTAGTCCTCGGCCACCTGCAGCGGGTGGCGCACGCTCAGGATGGCGATGCACGGACCCAGGCGGATGCGCGACGTCCGCGTCGCGGCCGCCGCCAGCATCACCGCCGGGTTGGCGACGAGGCCGCCGTAGCCCAGGAAGTGGTGCTCGTTGAACATGAAGCACTCGAACCCCAGTTCCTCGGCCAGCTCGATCTGCTCCAGCATCTGCCGGTAGTAGACTTCGTAGGGCGGGTCCCGTTCCGGGAAGCAGGTGGACAGGATGTTGACGTAGAATCGCATGGGCTTGGCGTTTACCTGCCCAGCGGACCGCGCGGAGGCTGGTCCCTGGCAAGTCATGCATACCGCCCACGTCACGAGCGAATATCGCTCGTGACGTGGGCGACTTTCACGGCGGCGCTACGCTCCGAACGCCGGCATCACCTTCTCGGCCAAGGCTTCCACGGTTTCCTCGTAGACGCGCCGGGCGGGCGTCAACATGACGCGCTTGACGCCGGCGTCCGCCAGCTCCTCCAGCCGCGCGATGCACTCCTTGGGGGTGCCGGCGATGGCGAAGCGGCGCACGAGATAGTCGGTGATCAACGCGGGATCGGAGCGGTCCTCCATGGGCTTGGACTGGTCGAAGGCCCCCATGAACTCCCGGATGCTCTCCATCTCTTCTTCGGGCACGGTCTCGAGGGTGGACTGGAAGTTGTGGTGGGCGCGGTTGGCGAGACGGCGGCGCACGATCTGGCGCGCCTCGTCGCCGTCGTCCTTGATGCACACCATGCCGCAGGCCAAGGTGGCGATCTCGTGCGGCGAGCGCCCGGCCTCCGCCGCTCCCTCGGCGATGCGCGCCAGCGCCCAGCTCACCGCGCGGGGCTCCACGCCGCTCCCGAGAAACACACCGTCGGCCACGCGCCCCGCCAGCCGCAGGCCCTTGGGTCCCTCCATGGAGAGATACACGGGCGTCGGCAGCATGCGGTAGTTCACGCCCACGCGGTTGTTGGGGGTCGCCAGCTCGCCGCCCTGCAGGACGTCGCGGATGGTACGCACGCCCTCCTCGAACTCCTTGAGCCGGGTGGCCCTGCGGCCCATGGCGTACACCGGGCCGTCGCCGGTGCCGAGACCGAGGACGGCGCGGCCGTCGGAGATGTCGCTCAGGGTCGCGGCGGACCCCGCCAGGACCGTGGGGTCCTGGTAGACCATGTTGGTGACGGCCGTGCCGAGCTTCAGGCGGTTCGTGGCCACCGCGCAAACGGCCAGGATCTGGAAAGGCTCCGGGGTGCTGAGCTGGCTGCAGCCCAGGTAGATGCCCTCGAAGCCGAGCTGCTCCGCACGCACCACGCGGTCGCGGATCCGCGCCGCTTCCTTCAGGCCACCGTTGGGACTGTGAAGACTGAACTGCATCTGCATGAAGGACCTCCCAAACGTTGAACTGACGATCATGGAGGGAACCTTGCGGTTTCCGCCGCACTTTGAAATGCTTCTGCCGATTCCATGGGCACCGTCGCGCGTGCACCGCATCATAAAGGCTGCAAGGGACCGGCGCCAAACGGAGTCAACCGCAGTCTCGAACCCTACCACGGAGGAAACCACCTTGGGAAATCTCTCGCTGACGCTGGCCACCGGGCCGTACGACCGGGTCGAAGCCATCGCCAAGGGCGTGGTCCGGCCCGAGGGCATCGACGTCACCTGCCTGCAGATCCAGTCGCCGCCGGAGATCTTCACCCGCATGATGAAGACCCGGGCCTTCGACCTGTGCGAGATGTCGCTTTCCACCTACCTGACCCGGCGCTCGCGGGGCGCGTTCCCGTTCATCGCGCTGCCGGTGTTCCCGTCACGGATGTTTCGGCACGCGTACATCTACGTGAACCGGAAGCAGGGCATCGCGGAACCGAAGGATCTCAACGGCAAACGTGTCGGGGTCCAGGAATACGGCCAGACCGCGGCCGTATGGATCCGCGGCATCCTTCAGCACAGGCACGGAGTCGATCTCTCCACCATCCACTGGGTGGAAGGCGGCGTGAACACGCCGCGGCCGCCTGACGAGGACATGGACCTGCGGCCGGCCGGGGCCCTGGAGATCGATCCCGCGCCGGCGGACAAGTCCATCAACGACTTGTTGCTGGAGGGCGACATTGCCGCCTACCTGGGGGCGCGGCAACCCGACGCCCTCGGGACTCATCCGGACATCGTGCGGCTGTTCCCGGACTACCGCCGGACGGAACGGGACTATTTCCGGGAAACCGGCATTTTTCCCATCATGCACGCCATCGTGATGCGGGAGGATCTCCATGGCCGGCACCCATGGATCGCCGAGAGCATGTTCAAGGCGTTTCAGGCAGCCAAGGCATGGGTGCTGGAGCACATGCGCTTCAGCGGCGCCATGTTGTACATGGTCCCGTGGCTCAACGCCGAGGTGGACGAGATCCGCGAGCTGTTCGGCGGCGACCCCTACCCCTACGGCGTGGAGGCCAACCGCGACAACCTGGACACGTTCATGCAGTATCTCGTGGAGCAGGGGTTCGTGGCGGAACCGAGGCCCGCGCTGGAGGACCTGTTCACGCCCATCGTGGGGTGGGCCGAGTAGCCGGGGCCGGGCACGATCCGGCTTGACACCCTCGCGGCGGAAGGCGTAGAAGGATTCCCATATGCGGGTTCCCGTGTTGTACGGCGAGCCCAAACTTTGTTTCCGAAGGAGTCGTATCATGAGCCACACGCTGGAACAGTTTGCCGCGGATTGCCATCGTATCCTCAAGGCGGAGCCCGGGCCCGAGGGGCGCCAGAAAGTCGTTTCGCTGGTCGCGAAAGTCTGCCAGGACGAAGAATTCATCGCCCAGCACATCGAAGAGGATCAGCCGGAACGGAAGGTGATCTACGAGGATGAAGAGCTGGGTTTCTGCATCCTGGCCCACCACAACAAGGGCTCCAAGGGCAGCAATCCCCACGACCACGGTCCGGCCTGGGCCATCTACGGCCAGGCCACCGGCGAGACCGAGATGACCGACTGGGAAAAGGTCGAGCCCGCCGATGAAGGCAAGAAGGGCAAGGCCCGCAAGCTGCGCACCTACACCCTCAAGCCGGGCATGGCTCATCTCTACAACGAAGGAGACCTTCACTCGCCCTGGCGCGCCGACACCACCAAGCTGATCCGCATCGAGGGCAAGAACATGGCGAAGGTGAAGCGCTACCCTTACGAGGCGATCTGACCGTTCTTCCGGGAAAACATCCCACAGTACCGCTGGAGGTATCCTATGCGTACGAAATCCTTTGCGGGCGTTTCATTACTCGCCCTGTTGCTGGCCGGCCCCCTGTGGACCCTCACCGCCGCCGCGCCGGCCGACGCCAAGGAAGTGGTGATCCGGGCCATCTCGGCCTGGCCGCTGAGCATCGACGGCAACACCTGGTACAAGAACTACATCAAGGAAGTGAACAAGCGCGGCAAGGGCGTGGTGCAGATCCGCCTCCTGGGCGGCAACGAAGTGGCCTCCGCGTTCGAGCAGTTCCAGGCCCTGCGTACCGGCATCGCCGACATGACCAACTCCGCGCCCGCCTACTACGTGGGCGAGACGGTCGAAGCCGCGGCCATGAGCCTGATCGCGCCCGACAGCCTGCAGAAGTACCTGGATGCTCTGCGCAAGAGCGGCGCCATGGAGATCATCAACAGGGCCTACCGTGAGAAGTCGGAGATGCGCTTCCTGGGCATCACCGTGGCCGGCACCGGCTTCCGCTTCCTCATGGCCAAGCCCATCGAGGACCTCGACGGCCTCAAGGGCAAGCGCATCCGCGCCTCGGGCGCCCAGGATGCCGCCGCCATCCAGGCCCTCGGCGGCTCGCCCCAGACCCTTCCGGCCAACGAGCTCTACACGGCGCTGCAGCGCGGCGTGGTGGACGGCGCCTACCGCGCGCCCAATGACGCCTGGAGCTTCGGCGAGCACAAGGTCTACAAGGCCATGATCGCGACGCCCATCCAGTTCGCGCCGGGCGGCGTCTACATGCCGACACGGTCGTGGGACAAGCTGCCGGACAACGTGAAGAAGGTGCTGGAGGGGACCATCATCGATATGGAGCCCGGGATACTCAAGTACTTCCAGACCAACGACAACGCCGCGATCAAGCGGCTTGAGAAGAACGGCATGAAGGTCATCGAGGTGGACGACGCCGCCAAGAAGCGGCTGGGCGAGGCCCGCAACGCCTACTGGCCCGAGCTGCTCAAGCAATCGCCCAAGTACGGCGCGCAGATCCAGAAGGCCTTGGCGCCTTACAACTGATCCGGGTCGTCCGGACCCGATTCGCGGCGGCTGCCGGCCTGCATGGCAGACACCCGGCAGCGGCCGCCCTCACCCCTCAATGCTGAATACGCTGAACCGCGCATTCGACCGGACGAATCGCGCGCTGGGCTACGTCTCCGCCGCGTTCGTCGTGGTCATGGCGGTGACCGTCCTGTACGACGTGCTCGCCCGCATGCTCTTCGCCGCGCCCACCATCTGGGTTCTCGACATCAACGAATACCTCCTGGTGTACCTCTGCTTCGTTCCGGCCGCGTGGATCCTCATGAACGACCACCACGTGAAGGTGGAGATCGTAACCGCACGGCTCGGCCCGGCATCACAAGGCAGGCTGCGCGTCGTCACCGACTTCCTGGGGTTCATCTACTGCATCGTCCTCGCATGGCAGGGCTGGGTGGTGGCCTGGCACGCGTTCGAGAACGGCTACCGGTTCTCCACCGCGCTCAACCTGCCGAAATTCCCGGTGTTGGTGATCATCCCCATCGGGGCCGCGTGGCTGGGCCTCGCCTTCATGGTCAGAATCCTCACTGGACCGCGCGCGCACGCTGCGAAGGCTCCCGAGAAGGGAGGCCTCTGATCTTCCTCGATTGGTGGATCGTTCTGGTCATCATGTTCGGCGCCCTGATCGTGCTCATGGCGTCGGGCATCCCGATCGCGTTCGCGTTCGGCGTGCTGAACCTCGGGTTCCTCTACGTCCTGGTGGGCCCGGGCGCAATCCAGGCCGTGGCTCTCAGCAGCTTCACGAGCATCGGCACCTTCGCATTCATCGCCTTGCCGCTGTTCGTGCTCATGGGCGAGCTGGTGCTCCATTCGGGTCTGGCCGCTCTCGCCATCACCTCCATCGGCAAGTGGCTGGGCAAGGTGCCCGGCCGCCTCGCCGTGCTGGCGGTGCTGGCGGGCACGGCCTTCGGCGCCGGCAGCGGATCCAGCATGGCCAGCTCCGCCACCCTGGGCACCATCCTGGTGCCGGAGATGCGCAAGCAGGGCTACGACACCGGTCTGGCCGTGGGCACGCTGGCCACCTCCGGCGGGCTGGCGGTGCTGATCCCGCCCAGCGCGCTGATGGTCATCTTCGGCGGCATCAGCCAACTCTCGGTGGGGGACCTTCTTATCGGCGGAATCCTCCCCGGGCTGCTGCTGGCGACCCTTCTGTTCGGCTACATCGTCATCATCTGCTCCGTCCGGCCGGACCTGGCGCCGGCCGTGGAGCTGGAGAAGGTGTCCTGGAGCGAGCGCCTGAATGCGCTCTTGTACTTCCTGCCGCTGGTGGTGCTGGTGCTGGTGGTGTTGGGATCGATCTTCATGGGCATCGCCACTCCCAGCGAGTCCGCCGCCATGGGCGTGGCCGGTGCCTTCTGCCTGGCGGTAGCCTACCGCCGCCTGTCGTGGGAGATCCTGCGCAAGGCTCTGCTGGGGACCGTGGAAGTCTCGGGCTTCGCCCTGCTCATCGTCACGAGCGCCACCGCCTTCAGCCAGATCCTCGCCCATTCCGGCGCCGCCATGGGCCTTTCGATGTTCGCCACCGAGCTGCCGGTGTCGCCGTGGATCATCATCGCCGCCATGCAGATCGTCATCCTCATCATGGGAGCGTTCATGGAGCCCATCTCCATCATGCTCATCACGGTGCCGATCTTCTTCCCCGTGATCCGCTCCCTGGGACTCGACCCCCTGTGGTTCGCCATCGTCACCATGGTGAACATCGAGCTCTCCCTCATCACCCCGCCCTTCGGCATGAACCTCTTCGTGCTCAAGGGCGTCTCGCCGCCCGACGTCACCCTGGGCGCCATCTACCGCGGCGTCATCCCCTTCGTCCTCATCAACATCATCGCCCTCGCCCTGGTGATGTTGTTTCCGCCCATCGCCATCTGGCTGCCGGGGCTGATGGGTTAGCCCCAATGTTGCAGAAGGCGGAAGCATGGAGAGGCCCGTGCGGCAAGCGGGATGGGATCTGGAAGGGAGGAAGGGGTGGTTGGGGAATGTCACTGGGCGTGAAGTCAAGCGGCAGAGTAGGGTGACAGGGAATTTTGCGAAACGTCATTCCCAATTTTACGAAACGTCATTCCCGCGAAAGCGGGAATCCAGGGGTGGAGAGGGGCCAACTGGCCGGTGTCTCCGCCCACGCCCCGCCTGGATTCCCGCTTTCGCGGGAATGACGTTTCGTAGGGCGCGTTCCGGTTTGCTCTTGACGAACCTTTTGCAACATTGGGATTAGCGGCCCCCTCAGGGTTGCTCCTTGGCGGCATTGTGGCCGTCCACCTTCGGCAACACCTCCTCCACCATCATCGCCATGGACTCCAGGATGCTGGCTTGGTCCAGGCCGGCGAAGTTCATGGAGAAGATGACGTAGTTGGCGCCGGTGTCGGCGATCTCCTGGATCTGCTCGATGCAGCGCTGGGGGCCGCCCACCATGAGCATACGCTCTTGATCGAGCTCGTCGTAGCCGCGGGGGCGTACGGACTTGCGGGCCTCGTAGTAACGGCTCATGGCGGGACGGGCGCGGCGTCGGGCGGCGGCGTCGGACTCGGCCACGTGGGTATGGATGGTCTGGCCCACGTCCAGCGTGGCGGGGTCGTGGCCGTTTTGGCTCAGGGTTTCCTTGTAGAAGTCCACCTTTCGCTTGACCTCGGCCATGTCCTTGCAACTGGCGAAGGGGATGCCCAGGATAGGATAACCGCGCTCGCCGGCCACTTGGTAGGAGCCCTGGCTCAGGGCGGCGAAGTACACGGGCGGCAGGGGCCGCTGGACCGGCTGCACGTTCAGCGAGACGTCGCCGATGTGATGGAACTTTCCCTGGTACGACACCCTCCCCTCGCGCCAGGCCATCTCGACGACTTCAAGGCTCTCCACCAGCCGGTCCCGGTTGTCCTCCTTGACGCCGAACCCGACCAACTCCGGTGGCGTGCCGCGCCCCACGCCGAAGTCCAGCCGGCCACCGCTGAGCACGTCGATCATGGCGTACTCTTCGGCGGTGAGGATGGGATCCCGGTAGGGCAGCAGTGCCACGGCGACGCCCAGGCGGATGGAGTCGGTACACGTGGCCGCGGCGGACATGAGCACCGTCGGCGAAGGGATGACGCCGTGGAAGTCGAAGTGGTGCTCGCCGAACCAGAAGCACTCGTAGCCCAGGGACTCGCCCCAGCGGACCTGCTCCAGCATCCGCTCGTAGTAGCCCTTGAGGTCGAGCTGAAGCTCCGGGTCGTCGTCTCCGATGATGAACAGGCCGAATTTCATGGGCGCCCTCTTTCGTTTCGGTTTGCCAGCATCTACTATGGGAATGTACCACAACATGCGGCAGGCCGTATCCGGCGCGTCCGATTCCGGCCCTCGGTGAAGGGAGCTGTACGATGAGCGACAACGTGGTTTCGACCCGCACCCAGGAACGCTGTGTCACCTCTTACGCGGCGCGCACCCAGTACAAGCCCGGAGTGGTCCATCCCGGCCATATCAAGGTCAAGGACGCCATCGACGTTCACGCCCACGCCCACGCCGGCCAGCAGGACGCCCTCGACCTGGTGAAGAAGGCCACACGCGCCGAAATGAAGGGCATCCTGTTCAAGTCCATCGTCGGCAACGCCGGAAAGGCGGTCCGCGAGCTGCAACAGCAACTCGACGGCTGGGCCGCGCAGGAAGGCGTGGCGCCGGTGGCGCTGTTTCCGGGTTTCGTGTGCGGCCGGAACGACGACCCGGTGTCCGCCGAGCTCGCCGAGAAGGCCATCGACGGCGGAGTCGTGGCGTTGTGGCTGCCGGTTTTCAATCACGCCAACACCATGCACATCGTGGGCAGCCGCCGGGAGCTCATCGAGCACGACATGAACGCCCAGGGATGGATCGGCCCCTTGTCCTGGGAGAAGGCCCTGGAGCACGGCCGCTACAACCTCGACGAGTCGGGCGAGCTGAAGCCCGAGGTGCGGGACATCATCCGCCTGTGCGTGGAGCGGGATGTGGCGCTGTTCTTCGGCCACCCCACCCACAAGGAGATCTTCAAGATCGCCGAGGAAGCGCACAAGTCGGGGCTCAAACGGCTGGTCATCGACCACCCCTACAGCCCCTTCCTCGACGTATCCGTGGAGCAGATGAAGGAGCTCGCACCGCTGGGCGTGCTGTTCAACTTCACCTTCGACGAGCTGTCGCCGCTGCTGGGTGTCGACCCCCAGATCATGTACAACACCATCCGCGAGGTGGGGGTGGAACACTTCACGTTGTCCAGCGACGCCGGCGAGCCGCTGTTCCCCGACTCCGTGGAAGCCATGCGCCTCATCCGGGGCTACATGGAAGCCTTCGGCCTGACCGAGGACGAGCTCTACACGGTGTGCACCGCCAACCCTGCCAAGGTCGTGGGCATGGAGCTAGTGTCGTGTCCCACGTAAATGTTGACAGAGATGCGCAGGATTTTTCGTTGTCGGCAAGGCGCGATGACGAGCAGTGGCGGTTACCACGCGAGGAAGAGCAACGCAGCCGACGACGAAAAAGACCAGCAGATTTGTCAACATTTACGTGGGACACGACACTAGATAGCTGACCGCCGACGTATCGCCCGCCTCCACCGAATAGCCGACCTCCACCGCACTCCCCTGCCCTTCCGCGCGCAAATTGTGCGCCTCCCGGGCGCTGAACCCTAAAGTTCGGCGCCCACCGAGCGATTAGTATAGCTGTAGGCGCCGTCCTCGCCTCGACCGCCGGGGCGGTGCCGGCAGCGGTCCGAACACGTGCCGGCGAACGGAACTCCCGCCGGCACGGCGGACCTGGCTCGAACCGGGAGGTCCCATGAACGTGTCGCATTCTTCCACGTCGCCCCTGATCGGCATCGGCTTCCGTGTCCCCATCGCCAGATGGACGCTGGCCAACCTGCACCGCTTCGACGTCCTCGAAGTCACCGTGGATCACTACATCAAGGGGGGCGAGTACGCCCGCAAGGCGATCCGGAATCTCGTGGACCGGATACCCTTGGTGTTGCATGGCGTCGGCCTTTCCATCGGTACGGACGGGCCCCTCGACGAGGCGTACCTTGACGGCGTGGCGGAGGCCGTCGAAGACCTCAAGACGCCTTCCTACAGCGAGCATCTGGCCTGGACCAAGGTGCCGGGCATCGACATCGCCAACCTGTTGCCCGTGCCCAAGACACGGGCAGCCGCCGACATGCTCATCCCCAAGATCCGCCAGATCCAGGCCCGATTGCCGGTTCCCTTCTCCATCGAGAACATCTCCTACGTCTTCGACTTCCCGGACGCGGAGATGAGCGACGCCGAATTCTTCAATCTTCTGTTCCGGGAAACCGGCGTGGGCATGCTGCTGGATGTCGAGAACCTGTTCGTCAATTCCCGGAACCACGCCATCGACCCGCGCGCGTTCCTTGACGCGCTGCCCGAAGCGGTGGTGACCGACGTACACGCGGCCGGGGGGCCTCTGATTCGCCGGCCCTATCTGGACACACCGTTCCATGCGGACAACCACAGCAGCCCGGTGCCCGAGCAGGCACTGGACCTGCTGGCCCACGCCCTCCGCCGGCAGCGCCCGCGCACGGTGATCCTGGAACGCGACAACGACGTCGACCGGGGCGAGGAACTCCTGGCGGACGTGACGCGCATTCGGCTGCAAGCCGCAAACGCCGATAACGAAGGACCCGACACCCATGAACAAGCTCATTGAAAGACAGACCCGCCTGCTCCGCCATCTGACCAGCGAGGCGTTCATCTTCGGCACCGACGGACTGAGCGCCGCGGCCGGCGACCCTGACCTCCGGGGCATGGACGTCCGGCGGCTGCGGCTGGAGGCGGAGTTCTCCTACAACAAGCGGATCAAACGGATTCGCCAGACCTTCGAGCGTACCGCCGCCCTGCTCGGTCACGGTTTCTCGGCCATCACACGCGAATTTGCCGCGTTGCATCCACCCGAGACCTACGAGCGCCATCCGGACGCACAACGTTTCTTCGACCATTTCATGGAGCACTGGGCCGGCAAACCGCCCACGCCCGCGTGGGCCGCCGACGTGGCGGCCGTGGAGCTGGCCCTGTCCCGCGCCCGGACGCTCCGGCCCGCGACCATGGAAACCGCGGCCCTCGCGGAGTGCCCGAGCCACCCGCCCTCTCAACGCTACCGCACCCACCCGTGCGCCGTGCTCGTCCGTTGCGGGCACGACGTGCGCCCCCTGTTCGAGCCCGGCCGTTCCGGTGAGCCGGTCACGCCGCGACGGGTCGGCGTCGCCGTCCTGGCCTCTCGCGGACAGCGACGCCCCACGGTCATGGAACTCGCGCCGGAAGCCTTTGCGCTGCTGGAGCGTTCCACGGAATGGTCGGCGCCGGAACCGGCCGGCCGGGCCACCGTCCAGCATCTCGCCGCTCAGGGGCTGGTGCTGGTGCGCGGCAACCATGGCTGAGACCAACGGGCCGGCGGGTCTGTCCGTGGGCGGAACCACGGGCCACGCGGGCGCCGACGCGGACCGCGCCTTCACTCTCCGTTCCATCGCCGAGCATCTGCTCGCCAACAAGACCGTCTTCGGACCGTTGGTGGCGGCGTCCTTCTTCATCAACCTGCTGGGCTACATCTACCCGTTCGCCTTCCTCATCATCATCGACAAGGTCATCTCCAACCGAGGCGCCGCCACCCTCGACGTCATCATCGCGAGCCTGGTCTTCTTTCTCGCCTTCGAGGCGATCCTGCGCGGCGCCCGCCACAAGGCCCTGCGCCACGCGGTGCGCGACATGGACCGCTCGCTGCTTTCGAGGCTCATCCGCCATTCCCTGGAGTTGCCCGTCTCCTTCTACTTCCGCAACACCCCGGTGGAGACCCTCTCCCGCATCGAGGAGCTGCGGCACCTGCGGCGCTTCCTTACCAACGCCGTGGTGTTCGTGTTCGTGGACATCGTCTTCGTGCTGGTGTTCCTGGCGTTGATGCTGAACTTCAGCCTCGCCCTGTCCATGATCATTATGGCCTGCCTGCCGCTCTATATCGCGCCGGCCTTCGTGGTCATGCCCACGTTGCGGCAATGGAACCGGCAAGCCAAGGGCAGCCGGCGGGAGAGCAACGAGGCCGTGCTCGACACCTTCAACGGCATCGAGACGGTCAAGGGGATGCACCGGGAGGACGCCCAGGAAACCTTCCTCACCCAACGGGTGGACGAGGCCGCGTCCTCCGACGACGACACCCAGGACCTGCGCGACTCGGTGACCCAGTACAACCAGTTCGTGAACCGCCTGGCCAGCGCGGGCCTGCTCTGGTTCGGCGCCTCCATGGTGCTGGACGGACAGCTCACCCTGGGACAGCTCGTCGCCGTCAACCTGGTGAACATGCGGTTCTCCCAGCCCATGCTGCGTCTCTGCATGTTCATCTACGACTTCTCACGGCTCCGCGGCCTCATCAGGGAAGTGGGGACCGTGCTGGACGAGCCCGGGGAGCGGCAGCAAGGCCACCTCGTCACGCTGCCATCCCTGGAGGGTGCGGTCCAGTTCGACGGCGTCCGTTTCCGCTACCCCGATGAACACCGCGATGCCCTGGCCGGGGTGACCTTCGAGATCAAACCCGGTGAGACCCTGGGAATCGTGGGGCCGTCTGGCTCCGGGAAGAGCACCGTGGCCCGCCTGATTCAACGGCTCCATCTCGCCGCGGAGGGGCGCGTCCTGCTGGACGGCGCGGACGCCGCCGTGCTGGACCCGGCCTGGCTGCGCGGTCACATCGGCGCGGTGGAGCAGGACTATCCGATGTTTCGGCGAAGCATCGCCGAGAACATCGCCCTGGAGCCTGCCGAGCAACACATGGCCCGGGTGATGGCCGCCGCCAAGGCAGCCTGCGCCCACGAGTTCATCACCCGCACCCCCAAGGGATACGACACCCGGATCGGCGCCCGGGGCACGCTCTTGTCGGGTGGAGAGCGGCAGCGCATCGCGCTGGCCCGGGCGCTGTTTCACTCGAAGAGCGTGCTGATCCTGGATGAGGCCACCAGCTCGGTGGACCAGGAGGACGAAGGCCGGATACAGGAAAACGTCCGCCGCCTCACGAGCGGACGGACCACCGTCATCATCGCCCATCGGTTGTCCGCCCTCCGCTACGCCGACCGCATCGTCTGCATGGATCGGGGGAAGGTGGTGGAACAGGGCCCGCCGGGGGACCTGGCCCTTGGCGACGGATACTTTGCCCGCATGGTACGCGGCGAGGCCACGCTGCTCCAGGAACTCCTGCAGCGACGGGCGGCGGCCCGAGCCGCGCAAGACGGGATGGAGGGACGGGATGAATAGACCCCATGCCGTCCTGCTGGTCGCCCTCTGCGTCTTCCTCGTCGGGGCGCTGGCATGGGCCTCCATTGCCGAGGTGGAGCTGGCCGCCGTGGCCTCGGGACGCATCGTTCCCCACGGCCAGGTGAAGACCATCCGTTCCTTCGCACAGGGGAAGATCAAGCGGATCGCCGTGGAGGAAGGGAGTGTCGTCAGGAAGGGCGACGTGCTCGTCGAACTCGACTCCACCGTGGTGGACGCGGAGGTCGCCAAGCACGCTTCGGCGCTCGGCAACAAGACCGTGGAGGCCGCCCGCCTGGAAGCACTCCTGGGCTGGCGCCGGGGCAAACCGTTCCGACCGCCTCCGGATGCACCCGAGGAGATCGTCTCGGTCAACGAAGGGCTCCTGGCGGACCAGATTGCCTTCCACCGCGCGCGCCTCCGGGAACTGGACAGCATGATAGCGGAACGCCGGGCCCGGCTTCGGACACTCGAAGCCGGCCTTGCCAAGTACGAGAGGCTGTTGCCCATTCTGCGCGAGAGGACGCGGATGCGGGAGACCCTCTACCGCAAGGACCACGGCTCCAGGCTCGAGCTCTTCAAGGAGCAGGAGCGGCTGGTGGAGCTCGAAGGAGACCTGGCCCTTCGCAGGGAAGAGCTGGCCCAGGCCGAAGCCTCGCTCGCCTCCCTTCGGGCGCAAAGGCAACAGACGCGCTCCGAGTTCGACCGCGAACACCGCGCCGCCCTGGCCGCCGTGCGGGAGAGAATGATCGTCCTGCGCCAGGACATCCGCCAGGCGCGGGAGAACCGCGCCCGGCACGTCCTGCTGTCTCCCGTGGACGGGGTGGTGCAGGACCTGGCCGTGCACACGGAGAACGGCATGGTGGAGCCGGGCGCGCGCCTCATGGTCATCGTGCCCCGCAACGCCGGCATACGGGTCGAAGCCCTGGTTGCCAACGCCGACATCGGCTTCATCAAACCGGGCCAGCGGGTCTCCCTGAGGGTCACCACCTTCGATTTCCGCCGGTACGGGGCCATCCAGGGAACGGTCAGCCATCTGGGCGAGGACGCCGTGAACGCCGGAGCGCAAGCCGGCGGCCCCTCGCTCGCGGCGGCAGCCGCGCTTCCCACGACCGGCCCGATGTTCAAGGCGGTGATCGAGCTCGACCAGGACTACATGGAGGTGGAGGGACGGACGATCCCTCTCGTACCCGGCATGACGGCCGAAGCGGCGGTCATCCTGGGCAAGCAGCGCGTCATCGACTACGTCCTGCTGCCGCTTCGGGGCTACCGGCAGGACGCGTTCCGGGAAAAATGACGCCATCACGCAGGGAGGCAGAGCTCATGAACGACAAGGTCGAAGATTTCCCGAGGGCAACGGACCCGGCGGCCTGGACGCCGGATGACATCACGCGATCGGCGGCCTGGCGCCACGCTTTCACCGGGCGCGAGGCGGCCGAGCTGATCGCCGCGGCAAGTGACACCGTCAACGGAGAGGAACCGGCCCTCCCGGTGCTCGCTCCGCAGTTGGAGCAGACGGTGCGGGAGCTGAAGTCAGGCGTGGGGTTCCGCGTCCTCCGGGGCTTTCCGGTGAAGGAGCTGGGCAAGGAAGGCACCGCCAAGGGCTTCCTCGCCCTGAGCCGGGGGCTCGGTTGCCCGATGGAGCAACCGGGAAGAGTCGAACTCGCCCACGTGCGCGCCGACGCCAAGGGACGCAAGGGTTTCGGATTTCGCGCCGCCGGAGAGCTCCCCTTCCATGCGGACCTCGAGGACGTCATCGGGTTCCTGTGCATCAGGCCGGCTTCCGGCGGCGGCGCTCGCAGGTTCGCCAGCGCGGTCACCGTGTACAATATCATGCGGGAAGAGCACCCGGACGAGCTGCGGGTCCTCATGCAACCCTTCCACATGGCTCTTCAGCAACCCCACCCGGACCACGGGCAGAAGTGGACGCGCCTCCCCTTCCTCGGCATCCGGGACCGGGTGTTCACGGCCTGCGCCTATCCGGTCCACATCAAGCGGGCGCAAGGCCTCGCCGGGGTTCCCGAGTTGACCCCCGCGCAGACCCGCGCGTTGGCCGCCTTCAACACCGTGGCCGGCCGGGTGGCCGTTTCCATGGAGCTGAAACCCGGCGACGTCGAGTATTTCAACAACCACGTGGTCCTGCACACCCGGTCCGAGTTCTCCGAGGACCACGGACCCGGCCGCCACCTGCTGCGGGTATGGTTGTCCATGAACCGCTTCCGTCCGTTGCACGAAGAACATCCCATCAGCCTGCGGGCCAGGACTCCGGCCGCCGAGGGTGGGCCGGAACGGGCGTAAGCCATGGATCTGGGCATCAGAGGCAGGCGGGCGCTGATCCTGGGGGGCTCCCGCGGCATCGGCCGCGCCGTGGCCGGCGTCCTGGCTGCCGAGGGCGCGGAGGTGGCGGTCTGTGCCCGGAAGGAATGGGCCGCGAAGAGGGTGGCGTCCGAAGCCGCCCAAGCCTGTGGGGTCCGGACCGCCGGCTATCGCATCGACGCCTGGGACGAGGATTCGGCCGTCGCCCTCGTCAACCGCATCACCGGCGACTTCGGCGCCATCGACCTGCTGTTCGGGGTAGCCCGGCGCCCCGCGTTGGAAGACAGGCAGCGGTTGTCTTGGAAGGAGCGCCTCGACGACGGCTTCCTTCGCTTCAGGGCTGCCACCGAGACCCTCCTGCCCGGCATGCGGGACCGGCGATGGGGACGCGTCCTGTGGATGGTTCCGTGGGCTGTACGGGGGACCAGCGCCGAAAGGCAGCTCCACTCGGTGACCGGCGCCGCGCTGTCGGCCTGGCTCGAAGTGGTGGCCGCAGAGCTGGCCGAAGACAATGTCGCCATGAACGTGCTGAAGCCCGCGCCGGTTTCACGGACCGCCGGACGCTCATGCGGCTGCGGCGAAACGCGGACCGGTTCCCGCGATCCGGCCGGCGGCGATTCCCTTTCGGTGTCCCGGGTGGCGGCGGTAGCCGCCCTTCTGCTCAGCGACCCGGCCGGCGCGTTGTCCGGCAGGACCGTCGAGCTCGGGTGATGCGGCGCCGGTTCCGGCAATCGGGTTGCCCGCGCCGCGACCGCGGCGAGGGCCTTAGTAACCCTGTTCCAGCACCCAGTTGGCGATCTCGATCCTCCTGGCGAACCAGACGTCGGAGAAGCCCTTGGCGTACTTGATGAACTCGTCGATGATCTTGGTGCGGTAAGGCACGCCGGACACGAACGGGTGGAGATTGAACGCGAAGAACTTCGGCGATCCCTGCTCCCCTTCCCAATAGAGGTAGTCGAACTGGTCCTTCATGATCTGGAGCAGGTCCCTGGGCGTTCGCCCGCCGCCGTAGGTGGAGTAGTCGTTGCAGCCCGGCACGTTGTAGGGCACCACCGCGACCTTCCGGCCGCCGGCCTCGACGGTATACGGGATATCGGAGTTCAGCGGGTCGGCCCACCACACGAAGCCCGCCTCCGCCACCAGCTCCAGGGTGTTGTCCGTGGACGCGTGACCCGGCGACAGGTAACCCGTGGGCGGCGCCCCGAGCACGTTCTTGAAGGCGGCAACGGTGTCCTGGATCGACTTTCGCTCTTCCTCCCGGGTGTACATGAAGGCGTACTCGTGCTCGTAGCATTCCGAGGAGAACTCGTGCCCCTGGGCCTGGAATTCCTTGCACTCGTCGGGGAACTGCTCGACCTTCTTCCCGTTCATCAGGAAGGTGGCCTTGAGGTTGTGGCGCTCGAACATGTCCATGATGCGCCAGATGCCCACCCGGTCGCCGTACTCGCGCTCCGTGACCGCGGCCATGTTCTGCTTGAAGACCGCGTTTTCCGGCGGCAGCGGATGGCTGACCCGTTGGAGCGAGCCGCGGGTGGCGTAGTTGTCGGGCCATACTTCCCAAGGGATGATGAAAGTGACGCAAATCTTCGCTTTGTCCGGCCACTGGATGGGGCTCGGTCTGGGCATGGTGAAATCTCCTCTCGTCCGATGTTGCTGAAATTCGGTGCACAGGCCTGCGGGAAGGCAGCGTAGACCCAACTATAACCAGTGCGGATTTGTTGGGCAAACAGGTGGTACGAACGCCACGGATGCCAACCAGACCTGTTGATTTTCGTAGCTTCAGCGTCAAAAGTGACCACAAGGAGACGGACCACGGCGAACGGAGTGGAAGAGCGGATGACCCGATTGGAGACGGCCTTTGAGACCACCCTGCCGCATCTGGCTACCAAGGCGGACATCTCCAAGCTCGAAAGCTAGACGGCATGGGGTGCGCTCACGATCCTGGCGGGCCTGATCGCCATCTTTGTCAAGCTGTTCACATAAGCGGGTGTCCGTGATGGGCAGCCGGACGAGGACCGGTACGGTGTTGGCGGCGGCCCTTCTCCTGGCCGGCGGCGTCGCCGGCCCTCCGCCGGCCGCTCAAGCGCTGACATCCGATCAAGCGGCGTACCAACAATTCATCAAGGAATTCCGCACGGTTGCCCGCCGCAACGGCATCCCGGTCACGCTCTACGACCGTGCGTTCCGCGGTCTGACCCCCGATCCGGAAGTGATCGAGAGGAACAACCGGCAGCCCGAGTTCGTATTGCCGCCGTCCCACTACATGGCGCTGGCGGTCACGGACACACGCATCCGGGAGGGCCGCCGGAAACTCTCCGAACACGCCGCCGACCTGGACGAGATCGAACGCCGATACGGCGTGGACCGCCACGTGCTGGTGGCCGTGTGGGGCATGGAAACGATGTACGGTACGCTTCCCGGCAAGCGCGACGTCATCCGCTCGCTCTCCACCCTGGCCTACAAGGGGCGTCGGGCCCGGTTCGGGCGCAAGCAACTGCTGGCGGCGCTCAGGATCCTCAAGACGGGCGACATCACCCTCGACCGGATGACCGGCTCCTGGGCCGGCGCCATGGGCCACACGCAGTTCATCCCCACCAGCTACGAAGCCTACGCGGTGGACTTCACCGGAGACGGCCGCCGCGACATCTGGGACACGCCGCAGGACGCGCTCGCGTCCACGGCCAACTACCTGCGGCGGAACGGCTGGTTGCCCGGACGACCCTGGGGACATCGGGTGGTCCTGCCGGAAGGCTTCGACGCCGGACTCGCCGGCTCGAAGAACGAAAGAGAGGTCCGTCAATGGGAGCGTGCCGGCCTCCGGCGCGCCGACAACCGGGCCTTTCCCCATTCCCGGGACCAGGCCTATCTCTACATTCCGGCGGGGGTGCGCGGACCGGCATTCCTGCTGCGCCAGAACTTCCGGTCGATCATGCGTTACAACCCCGCGCACAAGTACGCGCTGGCGGTGGGGCATCTCGCCGACCGGTTGCAAGGCAGGGAGACCGTCCTGAGCTGGCCCGACGGCGCCATTTCCATCGCGGAACCGGAGCGAAAGGAACTGCAGCGGCTTCTGGCGGCGAGGGGATACGACATCGGCGAGGTCGACGGGATCATCGGCCCCAGGACCCGCGCCGCCATCCGGGATTACCAAAAGAAGAAACGGCGTCCGGTGGACGGCTTCCCGCGGCTGGAGATCCTCCGGCTCCTGCGTTCCGACGCCTCCGCCGGCGTGCCGCGCCGCGAATAGGCTTGCGAAACCGCTCGGCGGGTTCTATCGTCGGAGCGGGCGGAACCGTGGCGGCGTGGACATCAGCCTGACCGGGGCGGCCGCTACGACACGGAAAGCAAACGGAGAACTGAAATGCCAATAGCCGAGCTGGACGGACTGGACATCTACTACGAGCGGCAAGGCGCCGGAGAGCCCGTGCTGTTCGTGCCGGCGTCATGGTGGCCGTCGGACCCCTGGAAACTCCAGGTGGTCCCCACACTGAGCCAGCACTGGGAGACCGTGATCATGGACTGCCGCGGCACCGGCCGCAGCAGCCAACCCGGGGATGGCTATACGGTCGCCCAATTCGCCGAGGACTGCGCCGCGCTGCTGGCGCATCTCGGCATTTCGCGTTGCCACGTGGTGGGCTTCGCCATGGGCAGCCAGATCCTTCAGGCCCTGGCGATCCAACGTCCCGACCTCGTGGCCACGCTCACCATGTCCGCCAGCGGCCCCGGCTCCAGGACCCTCGGCGGCGACCCGCGGGAACTGTCTTCCGATGCAGCCCGGGAGATCCAGGAGATGGGTTTCGAGCAATACATACGGTCCCACGTGGACAACGACGGCATGGCGTTCAACCCGTCGTTCTATCACGCCAACCGCGAAGCCGCCGCGGCCCTGTCGGATGCCCTGTGGTCGGGACAGTCCACGGTGGAGATGTTTCGCCGCCACGAGCTCGCCCGTCTGAGCTGGGATGCCCTGGCCACGGCTCCGGAGGTGAAGGTGCCGACGCTGGTGCTTTGCGGCGAGGACGACGAGGTCGAACGGCGCGGCAGCACCCCGGTGGGCACCGCGCGGATGCTGGGACAGGCCATACCCGGGGCCGAGCTGGCGCTCATCCCCGGGGTCCGGCACATGACCTTCTGGGACGGCACCGGCGCGCTGACCGCGCTGCAGAACTTCCTGGCGCGGCATCCGATCCGATAGGGGCCAGCCTGCCCGGTTCCATGGGCAGTTGCCACAGATCATACAAGCTGATCCGCATACGCTGGAGAACCTGATGCCGTACGTCGTCGCCGTGGACATCGGAGGCACGTTCACCGACCTCGTGGCCTTCGATCACGAGACCGGCGCCGCCACGTACACGAAGAGTCCAACCACCTACGATGATTTCGTGGAGGGCATCCTTGACTGTTTCAACAAGGGCAACCTGGCGCCCGCCGACGCCGGCTTCCTCAATCACGGCACCACGCTGGTCATCAACTCCCTGATCCAGCGGCGCGGCGCGAAGTGCGCGCTGGTCACCTCGGCGGGTTTTCGCGATGTTCTGGAGATCGCCCGGGCCAACCGTCCCGACCCCTTCGACCTGCACTATCAGCGGGACGAGCCGCTGATCCCTCGCGAGCGGCGCTTCGAGGTGCCCGAGCGGATCGACGCCAACGGCGACGTGCTGGTGCCGCTGGACACCGGCGCGCTCGAAACCGTGGCGGAGGACCTCAAGCGGCTCGAGATCGAGGCGGTGGCGGTCTTCTTCATGAATTCGTACCTCGATCCAGCCCACGAAGAACAGGCGGCCGACATCCTGAAGCGATCGCTCCCCGGGGTCTACGTCACCTACAGCACCGAGCTGACGCGCGAGTGGTACGAGTACGAACGTGCCTCCACCGCCGCCGCCAACGCCTACGTCGGACCACAGGTCAATGCCTACGTCCGCCGTCTGGAGAACGACTTCCGCTCGAGGGGCCATGACGGCTCGCTGTTCATGATGGGCTCCAACGGTGGTCTGTTGTCGGTGGACCGCACCTGCCGCCAACCCATCGGGCTGGTGGAATCCGGCCCCATCGGGGGTTGCATAGGCGCCGGCGCCTATGCGGAGGCGCTCGGCATCCGCAACGTCGTCGCCTTCGACATGGGCGGCACCACGGCGAAATGCGCCCTGGTGGAGAACGGGCGCTTCACCGTGGAGTCGGTCTACTACGTGAACGGCTACGTCCAGGGTTTCCCCATCAAATGGCCGGTGATCGATGTCGTCGAGGTCGGATCGGGCGGCGGCTCCATCGCGTGGCTGGACGGCCAGAAACGGCTTCATGTCGGACCCCAAAGCGCCGGATCGACCCCCGGGCCGGTGTGCTACGAGCGTGGGGGCGCCGAGCCCACCGTCACCGATGCGAACCTTGTGCTCGGGCGGCTCAACCCCCACCGGTTCCTGGGCGGGGAGCTGACCCTGGGGCTCGAATCGGCGCGCCACGCCATCGCCGCAAGGACGGCCACGCCGCTCGGCTACCGCGGCGAGGAAGGGTTGATCCGTACGGCTGACGGTATCGTCTCCATCGCCACCGTGTTGATGGCCGGCGCGGTCCGCCAGGTCTCGGTGGAGCACGGACTCGACCCGCGTGATTTCGCGCTGTTCGCCTACGGCGGCGGCGGGCCGCTGCATGCCTCCGCGCTGGCGCGCGAGCTGTCCATCCCGACGGTCGTCATCCCGCCGGAACCCGGCAATTTCTCCGCCATCGGCATGCTGCTGGCGGACGCACGGATCGACACCTCGGAGACCCTCACCGGCATCCTCGACGACACGCTGGCGGCCGGGATGGACGCCGGCTTCCGCAAGATGGAGGCCGGCGCCGCGGATGCCCTTGCCCGAGACTTCGGCGCCGGCGACGTCTATTTCGAGCGCAAGGCGGAGATGCGCTACCACGGACAACGGCACAACATCCATGTGCCCATCACCGGATTACGCACCGTGATCGAGATCAGGGAAGCCTTCGAGCGCGACTACAAACGCCGCTATGGCCACGCCGATTCGAAGGCGGCGACAGAGCTTCAGGCCCTGCATCTGTCGGCCTTCGCCAGGCTCCGCCGGCCGGACATTGCGAACCTGCGGCGGAGGGCCTCGTCCGGGACGGCATCGGACGCCCAAGTCCGCCAAGTCTATTTCGGCGGCGCCGGAGGGATGCTCGAAACCACGATCTACGACCGCGACGCGCTGGAGCCGGGGTTTTCGGCGGAGGGACCCGCGGTCATCGAGGAGTACGGCTCGACGACGCTGATCTGGCCGGGCGATCGCTTTGAAATCGGCGGAATGGGCGAAATCCGCATCGCGTGCGGCTAGCCCTACAATTCCGTCATTCCCGCGGAAGCGGGAATCCAGGGGTGTAGAGGATGGGCGCGCAGCCGTGCTCCCCCCGCCCCGCCCTTCCTGGATTCCCGCTTGCGCGGGAATGACGAGAAGTGAAGCCATGGGAGAACGATGAGCAAGAGCACCGCCACCCAGTCCAAGGATGCCGCGCCTCGCATCGATCCCATCACCCTCGAGGTGATCCGTTGCGGGGTCGTTTCCATCACCAACCAGATCGACGCCAACATTACGCGCACGGCGTTCAGCTCCTACGTCTACGAGTACAAGGACTTCGCCGTCGGGCTGGTGGACGTGAACGGGCAGCTCGTGGCCCAGTCGACCGGTGGCATGCCGCCCTTCGTCGCCGATGCCGTGGGCACGGCGGTGCGTGACGGCCTGAAGATCTACGGCCGCGAACGGCTCTTCGACGGCGACGTGGTGGTCTGCAACCACCCGGCCGTGCAGGGACAGCACCTCAACAACACGGTCATGTACACGCCCATCTACGGCGGCCCGGAGCGCGCGACGTTGCTGGGGTTCTTCGCCCTCAACGTCCACTGGATCGACATCGGCGGGGTGATGCACGGCTCCACCGACATCTTCATGGAAGGACTGCATCTCCGCACCATCAAGCTCTGGTCGAAAGGGGAACCCGTCGAGGAAGTCTACCGCATCATCGAGAACAACACGCGGATGCCAGTGGACGTCATGGGCGACATCTCGGCACAGCTCGCCGGCTGTTTCCTGGGGCGCGACCTCACCCTCGCCCTTGCCGACAAGTATGGCGCCGACACCTACTTCGCAGCGGTCGAGACCATCATGGCCCAAGGCGAAGCATCGTCACGCGCGCGCATCCGGGACATCCCGGACGGGAGCTACGAAAGCGAGGCGTTCCTGGACGACGACTCCCTGGGCGCCGAACCGGTGCCCATCCGGGTCAAGGTCGTCGTCGACGGCGAGGAAATGACCATCGATTTCTCCGGGCTCGCCGATCAGGTCCCCGGGCCACTGAACTCCGGCTATTTCGGCGGCGGCGTCACCGCCGCGCGGGTCGCCTTCAAGTACCTGATCGCCCCGCGCGAGCCCGCAAACGAGGGCGTCTTCCGCCCACTCAAGCTGATCCTGCCGGAGGGCAAGATCCTGAGCGCCCGGCCCGACGCTCCCATGTCCAACTACTCGACGCCCTTTCCCACCGTCATCGATTCGGTCATCGACTGTCTCTCGGACGCGCTTCCGCACCTCGCCACCGGAGCCCATTTCGGCACCCATTCGGGGTTCATGATGCACGGCCGCTGGGCGGACGGAAGCCGCTTTCACGGCCATGACAGCGGCCACGGAGGCTGGGGCGCGGGTGACGGACACGACGGCGCTGGGCCGTTCCGGACCATGGCCCACGGCGACACGCGCCTCATCCCCATGGAGCTGCAGGAATCCCTGCTGCCGTTCCGGGTGTGCTCGCTTTCATTGCGCGAGGATTCGGGCGGGCCCGGGAAGTTCCGCGGCGGGCTCGGCTTCCGAAAGGAATATGAGATTCTCCACCCCTGCACCCTCAACACCAACCTGGACCGCAGGAAATGTCCGCCCTGGGGCGTGCGCGGCGGAAAGGCCGCGAAGCCGGGCTGCGTCACCATCATCAAGGCATCGGGCGAGACGGAGAGCATGGGCAAGGCCCAGAACTACAAGCTCCAACCCGGCGACCGGGTGATCCTGGAAACCGGCGGCGGAGGTGGTTGGGGGCCGCCGGAGGAGCGTGCGATAGAACGAATTCAGCGTGACCTCGACCGCGGCTACATTACACCTGAGGGAGCGGGGCGCGACTATGGTGTTCGTGTCGAGGCCGGCCGGGTGGTGCGGGGGTAGCCGTTCGTGGCACTTCCGTTTTCACTGTGAAGCGGCCTCTCTCTCGGCCATCATGGCGACCAGATCCGCCACACGGCAACTGTAGCCCCATTCGTTGTCGTACCATGACAGGACCTTCACCATTCTCTCGTCCACGGCGACGGTGGAGAGTCCGTCGACGATGGAAGAAGCCGTATTCCCCTTGAAGTCGCTCGAGACCAGCGGCTTGTCGCAGTAGTCCAGTATCCCGTTCATGGGTCCTTCAGCGGCTTCGGCCAGGGCGGCGTTGACGTCGTCCGCCGTGCCCGGTTTCTTGAGGTCGCTCACGAGGTCCACCACCGAGACGGTGGCGGTGGGCACCCGCAACGCCATCCCGCGCAGCTTGCCTTCGAGCTCGGGAATGACGCGCGCTATGGCGCGGGCGGCCCCGGTGCTGGTGGGCACGATGTTCATGGCCGCGGCCCGTGCGCGCCGGAGGTCCTTGTGCGCCACGTCGAGGATGCGCTGGTCGCCGGTGTAGGCATGGGTCGTGGTCATCATGCCTCTCTCGATGCCGAAGCGGTCGTGGAGCACCTTCGCCACCGGCGCCAGACAGTTGGTGGTGCAGGAGGCGTTGGAGACGATGCGATGTTTTTCGGGATCGTACCGAGAGTCGTTGACGCCCAGGACGACGGTCATGTCCGCGTCCCCGGCCGGCGCCGTGATCACCGATCTGCGCGCCCCGGCCTGGAGGTGGGCCGATACCGCGCGGGCGTTGGTGAAGACCCCGGTGGACTCGATGACCACGTCGACCCCCAGCTTCTTCCAGGGCAGCCGGGACGGCTCCCGTTCACTCGTGACGCTGATGGCCGCGCCGTCCACCTCCATGACGCCCTCGCCGACCGTTACCTCGGCGGGGAAAGTGCCGTAGCTCGTGTCGTACTTGAACAGGTGCGCGCCGACTTCAACCCCGGTGATGTCATTGATGGCGACGACGGAGAGACGCTCCCGGTGTCTCTGCATTATGGCACGCAAGCTGAGACGGCCGATACGGCCGAATCCGTTGATGGCGACCCGTGTGATCATGGTGGCTCCCGCAAGCAGTTGAGACGACCAGCGTATTCTCCAGACGCAGCACCAGGTGCTCCATCAGACTTACCAATGTACATTGCTCAGGGTCTGTCGTGAAGGGAGGCGCTCCCGCGCCTCGCCAACGGCGCCCATTGGGGTTTCAGGATGCACGGCCAGGACAACGTCGCCGGAGCGGCACAGATGACCGGTTACGCGTCCCCCCACACTTCCTGGGCAACTTCCACCATGCGCGCGAGCTTGGCTTCCTGGTCGGCTTCGGTGAGTGGGTTGCCCTTGACGGAGCTGGCGAAGCCGCACTGGGGCGCGAGGGCGAGGCGCTCCAGAGGGGCGTAACGGGCGGCGTCCTCGATGCGGCGCTTGAGGTGGTCGGCGGTTTCGAGGTCCGGACCCTTGGTGGAGACCAGGCCCAAGGCCACGACCTTGCCCGCGGGCACCCAGCGCAGGGGCTCGAAGGTACCGGCACGGGGAGTGTCGTATTCCAGGAAATAACCCTGGACGTTGATCTCGTTGAACAACACCTCGGCCACGGGGTCGTAGCCGCCGGCGGCGGCCCACAGTCCCTCGCGGTTGCCGCGGCACTGGTGCATGGTGACGGTGACGCCGTCGGGCAGGTCTTCCAGAGCCTGGTTGATGCGGCGCGCGTACTCGGTCAGGACCGCCTGGGGGCCGGAGCCCCAGGAGCGGAACACATCGTCGTAGGTGGGATCGCACAGGAACGGAATGGCGACATCGTCCAGTTGGATGTAACGCGCACCGGCGTCCACCAGGGCGGCCAGCTCCTGCCGGTAGGCCGCCACCAGGTCTTCCCAGAAAGCGTCGACATCGTCGTAGACGCCACCCACGACCCCGGGGTCTCCGCCGGCGAAGCAGTAGACCACCGTAGGCGCGGGAATGGTCACCTTGGCCACGGCATCGGTGTTGTCGTTCAGGAACTCGAATGCCCGGACCACGGCGCTGGGGCGCCAGCGCACCCTGCCCTCGACCCGAACCACGGTAAAATCCTGCTGCCGGCTCTCCTCGTTGCGCCAACTGAACGGCGAAGCGGCGCCCTGGCGGGTGGCGGAGAACCCGTCCCACGTCATCATCAGCTCACTGAACCAGCTCCGCCGGCGGAACTCTCCATCGGTGGCCGAGCGTAGCCCCACGCGTTTCTGCAGCGCGATGACGTCGCGGACGAAGCCGTCCTCGACCCGTGCCAGCTCCTCGTTTCCGTGGGGTCCCAGGTTGCTCTCGGCCGTGTCGGGTCCCAGGAGGCGCACCCTGGCTTCCTTGAGCCCGGTGGGGCGCAGGAGACTGCCGACGTGGTCGGCGCGGAACGGCGGTGTCGTTCTCGTCGGCATGGCGGGACGATCTCCGGTAGGATGCGACCGGGCGGTCGCCCTACGTGTCTTGTTCGGACGGTCCGGTGCCTCCGCCTTCTCCCCGGCCTCCAGTTCCTAGCGGACGTCCAGGCCGTGGCGGCGGCTCAGCTTGTAGAACAGAGTGGCCAGAAGAACGGTGCCGACGCTGATGCCCAGGGCGAAGGCCGACAGGCTCCCTACATGGCCGTTGTCCCAAAGCTCCCATATGACCACGGAGATCACCTCGGAACCCGGGCTGTAGAGCAGCAGGGCGACCGACAACTCCCGGATGGTGATGAGGAAGATGTAGATCCACCCGGCGAAAAGCGCCGGCATCATCAGCGGAATCATGATCTTCCGGGCCACGTTGCCCCAACTGGCGCCGCTGGCAGTGGCGCTCTCCTCCAGCTCCTTGTGGATGCCGATGAGGCCGGCGTGGCTGAAGCGCATGGCGTAGGGCAGGTAGCGCGCCGAGAAGGCAATGACCAGTATCCAGATGGTGCCGTACACGGGAATCGGGACCGTGAGGTAGGTCTGCAGGACCGCGACCCCCATGACGATGCCGGGGAACACCAGCGGCACCATGGTCAACCGGTCCAGGTACCAGCGCAGCTTGATGTTGGTGCGCGTCACCAGCCAAGCGGTGACGAACGCCACGCCCACGCAGGCGGTGGCGGACACCATGCTGATGGTGACGTTGTTCGTGACGGAGCGCAGAATCTTGTCGTCGCTGAACGCCTCCACGTAGTTGTTGAGGGTAAACATGGAGAGCGCCTCCCATGAGGGCACCACGAGGTAGGGCATGAAGCTCGACCAGATGAGCGCGGTGAGCGGCAGGAGCTGGAGCGCCGGCAGGCCCAGCAGCGCCAACCCGCCCAGCCAGCGCCACCGTCCCAGGTCCTTACGCCGAGGCTGAAACCCCTTGCCGGTGATGGTGGTGAACCGGTGCGCGTGCTGGGTGACGCGATAGTAGGGAATCAGACACAACCCGACCAGACCGATGAGAAGCACGGAGTAGGCGCTGGCGAAGCCGTATTCGGGCACGAACCCCTCGATCAACTGAAGGTAGATCTGGGTCGTCAGGACCTCGATGCCCGCGGGAAGACCCACCAGCGCGGGGATCTCGAAGGCCTCCATGCTGCGGATGAAGGTGAGGATCAGCACCGACAGAAGGCTGGGCATGGCCATGGGCAGGGTCACCTTCCAGAACACCTGCCAGTCGTTGCTGCCGGCCACCACCGCGGCTTCCTCCAGGGACGGATCCATGGACCGGAACGGGGTTGCCATGAGCAGGAACACGATGGGGGTCCACAGAAACCCTTCCACCAGTATCATGCCGCTCATGGAGAAGATGTCGAAGATGGGCATGATCCCGGTGACGGAGTTCACGGCCACATTGATGAAACCCGCCTCCGGCCCCAGCAGGAGGATCCAGCCGATGACCTTGACCAGCCCCGGAACGGCGAACGACACGAAAGCCGCCACGTAGGCAACCGCGCGGAACGGCGCGTTGCTGCGCTCCGCCAGCCAGGCCATGGCGGTGCCGAAGACGAGCGCCCAGGCGGCGCTGCCCACGGAGAACACGATAGAGTTCCAAACCAGAGTCTCGAACTCCGAGACGCCCTCGAAGATCTCGACGAAATTCTGAAGCGTCAGGCCGACGATGTCCGAGTCTTCGGAAGGAACGAAACTCGAATAGACGATGAAGACCAGCGGCGGAATGACGAGGAACAGGAGCACCAGCCCGCAGGGTATGAACAACCACAGCGGGTGGTCACGGCCCTGCCTGCTGGGACGGAAGACGTCGAGGAATGCCGAAACCCCGCCCCTGGGCAGACCGGGCTCCTTCAGCGCTGCTTCGTCCCTGCTCAACTGTAGCAATTCCTGGTGGCGCCTCGTCCCGGCGGGCGCACCAGCCGCCGCCAACCACCGGAAACCCGAGGGAGGGCTCGCGCCCTGCCTTCGGTTTTCGCGGTCGGGATCCGGAGGGGCGGCGACGGAAGGTCGCGCATGAAGTCCGTCACTTGCGGCCGATGGACCGCAACAGCTTGTTCAGCTTCTTGGATTCCCTGTTGTACTCCTTCGAGCTCAGTCCCCGTTCGGGGTACACCCGGTGGAACGGGTAATCCAACCACGCCATGCCGTAGTGGAACTTCTGCAGGAGCTTCTGCCCGTCGGTCAGCACGAAATTGGTGAGCAGCAGCGCGGCATGGGGATGCGGTGCGTTCGTGAACACCGCGGAGCCTCCGGCGTTGGTCGGGACTTCATCCAAGGCGTTCCACCCCAGCGGCGCTCCCTCGTTGATCTTCACCAGCGCGTGATTGCGGAACACCGAGGGCGACACCACGAACTCGCCGGAGATGATCAGGTCCCGAGTGGCCGTGCCTGAAATCTTGACGAGCTTGATTTGCTGCTTCTTGAGCTTCTCGACGTATTCCATTCCCTTGACCGCGATCATGCGTCCCAGCATCCGGTCGCCGGTGCTTTGAACGCTCATGACGATCTTGCCCTTGAGAGACGGGTCCAGAAGGTCCTCGAAGCTCTGGGGTGACTTGTCCCTGGGCATCTTGTCGGTGTTGTAGCCCAGACCGATAAAGGACTCGCGGTCTGTGACCCACCACACCCCGCCGCTCTTGGCCTTGGTCTGGTGCTCGTCCGGCCATCTCTTGTGCTCCGGGCTGGTGTAGGGATGGATGATGTTCCTCTCACGGAACAACTGCAGGACGCCCGGGGTGCTCTCGGTCCCGTCCACAAGGTATTTCTTGGCCTTGGCCTCGGCGAGGACCTTGGACGCAATATCCTTGCTTCCCGCCCGATAGACCTCGATCTTCACGTCGGGGTATTTCTTGGCGAAATTCGACTGTATGGTCTTGTAGGACTTGCCGCTGAGGGAGGTGTACCAGACCACCTTGCCTTCCTTCTTGGCGCCCTCGTGCAGCATCTTCTCGTAGTCCGCCGCGGGCCCGCTGTAGTTGGCCAGTTTCTTGAGGGTCGCGCTCTGACCCCACGCCGCGGTCACGCAAAGAAAGAGTAGTGCGACGGTCAAGTATAGTGCCTTCATAAGGATGTCCTCCTCTCGGGTTTGCTCCTGCGGAAGCCTGGCGCATGCGGGCATCGAAAGAACGGCATCCCGCCCTCCTGCGCGTTTAACGCCCTTCTAGGGCACGGACACGCGGCTTGTCAAACGGAAAACATTGCGCGAAGATGGCGCGGGCTCGGGACTTGTCCGATTCTCTCGTCGAACAGATGCCGGCTTTCGGTCGTCTGCCGCAAGGGCTTGAAGGGATGCATAGAGGACACTTCATAGCGGTACCGTTCGCTCTTCTCCTTCTCCTCTTGCATAGCGCGCTTCTCGGCGCATGCAGGGAGGAAAGCTTCGCGAGCCGCTTCCTCCGCCCGGCATACGCCGCAACGCCAGACGCCACCCTGCACTACTTCGGCCACAGCTTCTTCCAACTCGTCACCAGCCGGGGCACGCGGGTCGTGATGGACCCGCTGGCGCCGGGCTGGTACCCCGTGCCCGACGTCTCCGCCCACGCCGTCACCATCGGCAGGGAACATCAGAACCACAACTGGATACCCATCGTGCGCGGGCGGCCGCTGATTCTCCGGGGTCTCCGGGAAATGGAGTACACGTACGAGTGGAACCAGGTGAGGACAACGGTGAAGGATGTGCTTGTGCAGAGCGTGCCCATCTACGTGAGCCGCCCGGACGGCGACCTCTTCAAGGGCGCGGCGTTCACATACGATCTCGGCCGGCTGTGCGTCGCGCACCTGGGCGACCTGGCCCACAAGCTCACCCCCAAACAACTGAAGCAGTTCGGCAAGGTCGACGTGGCGCTGGTCCCCATCGGCGGCCGCACCACCATGGGACCCCATACCGCCCGCGAGGTGGTCGGGCAGCTCAAACCCAGGATAGCCATCCCCATGCACTACCGCGACGATCTCGAGCGCGTGCGGGTCTTCACCGAAGGCTTCCCTACCCGCACCGTACCGGACGGCTCGCTGGCCATCAGCAAGGCGGCGCTGCCCCGGAAGACGGAGATCGTCGTGCTCGGCTACCGCGGCGGCCCCTTCTGAGATTTTTCGTTTGACTGCCGAAAGCATCCATCCTATTTTGCGGTTCGTCGGGCGGCGGTTTTGACGCCGATCCATCACGAATCAAACAAGCCGGGAGGTATTTCATGAGGATTCCGAGATTCAAGGGATTGCTGGTTGCGGTCGCGGTGGCGGCCATGGCGTGGGCATCCGGCCCGCAGCGGGCGACCGCGGCGGAGATGCCGAAGAGCCTGGAGATCGGCGGCGCCAGCATAGGCGGCGCCTTCTACGTGGTGGCGGGCGGCGTGGCCAAGCTGCTGGAAGAGAAAATGAAGATCCCGGTAACCGCGGCGGTTACCGAGGGTTCGCGCGAGAACGTGCGCCTCATCGACCGCAAGCAGATCTTCATGGGCGTCATCGCGTCGAACAACTCGTACCCGGCGTACCACGGGGTCATGACCTTCAAGAAGAAACACCCGCTGGCCCTGGTCATGGGCCTTTACCCCAACGCCTTCACGCTTCACACCCTGCCCGGCAGTCCCATCAACTCGTTCGCCGACCTCAAGGGCAACCGCGTGGGCGTGGGCACCGGCCGGACCTGGGACGCCTTCATGGTGCCGTTGATGAAGGCCCACGGCCTGACCTACAAGAAGGACTTCAAGCCCGTGTACGCGGGAATGAGCGACCTCTACACGCAACTCGGCGACGGCAACATCGTGGCCATGCCCACCATGGTTTCCGGGCTGAGCCCGATCCCCGCGGCGCTGCGCCTGCATGCCGAAAAGGGCGCCAGGTACCTGCCGCCGGAGCCCCAGGCCGTCGACAAGATGGTCAATCAGTTCCCGTACATGACGCGGCAAACCATTCCGGCGAACACGCCCACCTTCGAGAAGGCCGTCGAGACCTTCGACATCGGCGGCCCTCTGCTCACCGTCCGGGCGGACGCCGACGAGGAGCTGGTCTACAATGTCCTCAAGTTGATTCACCAGAACCTCGACAAGCTGGCGGAGGACGTGCGCTACTTCAAGTACGCCCAGATCAATCCCGCGGTGCTCACCACCCAGATCGGGGTTCCGTATCATCCGGGGGCGGTGCGCTACTGGAAGGAAGCCGGCCTCTGGAAGAAGTAAGCCGCATCCGGACCCGAGCATAGCGGCAGGCGGACCGTCGAGGCGCGCCGTCCGGCACGCCTCCGGTCCGTTGCCGCAACCTTTGGAAAAAATCCTGGGGAGGCAAGCCATGAAGTGTCCAGGACTCAAGGGGTTGTTGGCGGCGGTGTCGGTAGCCGCCATGGCATGGGCGTCCGGTACCCAGCCGGCGACCGCGCAGAACTTGCCGGCCAGCCTGGAAGTGGGCGGCGCCAGCATCGGCGGCGGATTCTATGTCATGGCCGGAGGCATCGCCAAGCTGCTTGAAGACAAGCTCAAGATCCCGGTGACCGCGGCGGTGACCGAGGGCTCGCGCGAGAACATCCGTTTGATCGACCGCAAGCAGATCTTCATGGGGATCATATCCTCGAACAACGGCTATCCCGGCTACCATGGGCTCAAGGGCTTCGACAAGAAACACCCCATCGCACCGATCCTGGGCCTGTACCCGCACTCCTTCGCCTACATGACCCTCCCCGACACCCCGGTACGCAAGTTTGCGGACCTCAAGGGCCACCGGGTGGGCGTGGGCACCGGCCGGACCTGGGACGCGTTCCTGAAGCCCCTGTACGAGGCCCACGGCCTCACCTACAAGGACATCAAGCCCGTTTACGCGGGCATGAGCGACCTGTACACGCAACTCGGCGACGGCATCATCGTGGCGACGCCGGGCATCGTGGCCGGCCTGAGCCCGATCCCCGGGGCGTTGCGGCTCCACGCCGAGAAGGGCGCGGCCTACTTCGGGCCCGAGCCGCAAGCGGTCGAGAAAGTCCTGAAGGAACTGCCCTACATGGCGCGGATCCGCATTTCCAAGGACACTCCGACCTTCGACAAGGACATCGACACCGTGGACATCGGCGGCCCGCATGTCTACGTCCGGGCAGACGCGGACGCGGAGCTGGTCTACAAGGTCACCAAGCTGATCCACGCGAACCTCGACGGCATGGCCGCTGAAGTGCGTTACTTCAAGTACGCCCAGGCCAACCCGGCGGTGCTGACCAAGGACATCAACGTGCCCTTCCATCCCGGCGCCGTGCGCTACTGGAAGGAGGCGGGGCTCTGGAAGCCATAGGCCGCGCCCTAACCCGGATACTGGCGATCGGACTGTCGGCGTACGCCGTTTATAACGCCTTCAGTCCGTTGCCGCCCCTTCAGGAACGCAGCCTGTTCCTGCTGGTGCTGTTCGCCCTGGTGTTCCTCACCCAGGCGACGGAACGCGAGCGGCCCGCCCAGGTGGCCGTGGACCTTTTCTGGCTGGCGCTGAGCATGGCGACCTTCGGGTACGTGTTCATCGAGCACGAGGAGATCGCCTTCAAGTCGGGACTCGTTACCCAGACCGATCTGGTGCTGGGAATCGTATGCGTGTTCGTGGTGCTCGAGGCCACCCGCCGCATCGTGGGCTGGGCCCTGGTGGTCACGGCACTGGTTTTCCTGGTCTACGTCTTCTACGGCCAGCACCTGCCACGTTGGGTAGGGGGCCACGGCGGCTTTGACCTGGACCGCATCGTCACCACCGTCTACCTGTCCGGCAACGGCGTCTTCGGCGTCGCCACCTACATCACCTTCAAGTTCGTGTTCCTCTTCGTGATGTTCGGCAAGCTGCTGGAAGCCACCGGCGCGTTGGCGTTCATCATGGAGTTCACCCGCTCGCTGGTGGGAAGATACCGCGGCGGCCCGGCCATGATGGCCGTGGTCTCCAGCGGCATGATGGGATCGGTGAGCGGCAGCGCGGTGGCCAACGTCATGGTCACGGGCTCCATCACCATCCCGCTCATGAAACGCGTGGGCTTTCAGCCCCACGTGGCGGGCGCCGTGGAGGCGGCCGCCTCCACCGGAGGACAGTTCATGCCGCCGGTCATGGGGGCCGCGGCCTTTCTCATGATGCAGTTCCTGGCGGTGGACTATCTCCAGATCGTCAAGGCCGCCTTAATCCCGGCGGTGCTGTACTTCATCGGCGTGCTTGCGGGGGTCTACTTCTATGCCCTGCGCTCCGGGCTCACCGGCTTGCCGCCGAACGAGTTGCCCAGGGTCAGGGAAGTGATACGCGAGCCCCAGGGGCTGACGTTCATCGCCGGCATCGGCCTGCTCATCGTGCTGTTGCTGCTGCGGATGTCGCCGGTCCAGGCGGTGTTGCGGGCCATGGCCGTGATTGCGGTGCTGGGCGTGGGCATCTCCGCCATCACCCTGTTCTTCCAGGACCGCGGCCGTTTCGTCTCGGCCGTCCCGGGCGGAGCCTTGACCGCCGTCAAGAAAGGCATCCAGGTTTTCGAAGGCACCGGCCGGGACTTCGTCACCCTGGGCACCGCGGTGGCCTGCGTCGGCATCATCATGGGCACCATCCTGATGACCGGCCTCGCCACGCGCTTCTCCGGTCTCGTGATCGGCATGGCGGGCGGCGACCTCACGCTGATTCTGCTGCTGACCATGTTCGCCTCCATGATCCTGGGCATGGGACTGCCCACGAGCATCGCCTACATCATCCTCGCGCTGATGGTGGCGCCCGTGCTCATCAAGGTCGGCGTGTGGCCCATGGCCGCGCATCTGTTCATCTTCTTCTCCGGCATGTTGTCGATGGTGACGCCGCCCGTGGCCCTGGCCGCCTATGCCGGCGCCACCGTGGCGGGCAGCGACTTCTGGCGCACCAGTCTGTTCGCCGGCCTGATCTCGTTGCCCGTGTATATACTCCCCTACGCCTTCGTGTTCGGCACGCCGCTGCTGATGCGGGGCCATCCCGTGGACATCATCTTGACCACGGCCACGGCGGTCGCGGGGGTGATCCTCAACGCCTACGCGCTGGTAGGCGACTTCAAGGACCGTACCGAAGCGCTTGAGCGGATCGTCGTGTTCGTGGCCGCCATCATGCTCATCGCCCCGGGCGCCATGACCGACATCGTCGGCGTGGTGCTGGCCGGGGCCGGCCTGGCCCGTCCGGTGGCGCGCCGCCTCGCCATGGCCAACGCTACCGGTTGATCCACGGCCCGCCGAGGCAGCGGATGGCAGCGCCGGTCAAAGGCCACTGACCGACCCCTTTCCAAAACGATATGGCCGGCGCGGCTCGACTAGTGGCATGTAACGTCCAATACGAGAGCAAGATGCGCAGGATTTTTCGTTGTCGGCAAGGCGCGATGACGAGCAGTGGCGGGTACCACGCGAGGAAGAGCAACGCGGCCGACAGCGAAAAAGGCCAGCAGATTGGTCTCGTATTGGACGTTACATGCCACTAGACTTCGGTCTCTACGCCAACAACCGCGCGTCGGTGTTCCTGCCGGGCTTCTCGATGGAGGAGTTGCTGGACCTGGCGGTGGAGGCCGAAGAACTCGGCTATCATTCCCTTTGGGTCGGCGACAGCATGCTGGCCAAGCCCCGCTACGATCCCATCGTGACCCTGACGGCCATCGCCGCCCGCACCAGGAACATCAAGGTCGCCACCGGGATCCTGCAGCCGCACCTCAGGAATCCGGTGGTGACGGCCCTGGAATGGGCCACCCTGGACATCGTCTCCCAGGGGCGCACGATCATGGGCGTCGGCCCCGGCGCCGGGCCGCCGGAGCTGCTTTCCAAGGAATGCGAAGTGGCCGGCTTCCCGCGGCGGGTACGAGGCAAGGTCTTCGAAGAGTGCCTGGAAGTGCTCAAGGCACTCTGGACGCTGGACTCCGTGGACTTCGAGGGCCGTCACTACCGCTACCGGGACGTATCGCTGGGATACAAACCGGTGCAGCAGCCCCATCCGCCCATCTGGATCGCCGCCGGCCACTACAACCCGGTGCGGGTCGAGAACTACCGCTACGGCCACTTCGTGGCGGCCGACGCCGGCAAGCACACCGGGCCGTTCGACCGCGTCGCTCGGCTCGCGGACGGCTGGCTCACCAACCACATCCGTCCCGCGGAGTACGCCGGGCGTTACGCGGAAATCTCCTCCGCTGCCATTGAGCGCTACGGGCGCCCGCCCGGTGCCGTCCACCCGGCCATGAACTGCTGGATCAACGTGGGGAAGGACCGCCAGACCGCCCGGGACGAGGCCCGGGAGATGCTCGTGGCCTACCACCGCATGCCTTTCGATGACGAGAGCGTAGACCGGTGGGTGATCTGCGGCACCGCGCAAGAGTGTATCGACCGCCTGGATGAGTTCGCGGCCGCCGGCGTCCGCACCATGCAGATCGTGCTCGCCTCGAAGGACCAACCCGAGCAGATGCGCCGCATAGCGCGCGACGTTCTCCCCGCCTTCCGTGCTTGACCCGCGTCGACGACAAGGGCGCCGGAGCCGTTTCCCGGGAACCCGCTATCGTCTAAATGAATGAAGCAGTCCATTGGAGCGAGGTAGACGATTGAGGATGACGGGAGCGCTGCCCTATCCCCTCACCCTGGAGGACACGGAGAGGGACGTGGTGCGACGGGTCCGGGACGGCGATTCGGACGCCTACCGGCTCCTGGTGGAACGCCACCAGGCGCGCGTGCACCGGCTGGTGGGGAGGCTCCTCGGGCCGGATCACGGCGACGTGGACGACGTGGTCCAGGAGGTGTTCGTCAAGGCGTACTTCTCGCTCGGCAAGTTTCGCGAAGACGCGGCGTTCGGCACCTGGATCACCCGCATCGCCATCAACCGCGCCCGGGACGAGCTCAAGAAACAAGCGGGCAAGGTTTCCCTGAACGCGGAGCCCGGGGAAGAGGCCGTCCGGGGCCTGCGCGACCTCCTCTCCGCGGAAGAACCCGCGGACGACGAGAAGCGGGAGGCCTCGGAGACCGCCGCCAGCCGTTTGGTGACCCGCACCGTGGCGGACCTGCCGGATCGTTTGCGCGTCGTCATAACCTTGAAGGACATGGAGGGGCACTCCTATCAGGAGGTCGCCGTCATGCTGAAGTGTTCGGTGGGTACGGTGAAATCGCGCCACGCCCGGGCGCGCCAGCGCCTGCGGCAGGCGTTGGCCCCCCATGTCTTGGTCGGAGGTGATTCGTGACCTGTGAGAACTTCAGGCAATGGCTGGAAAACACCGGCGCCAGGATGACGGGCGGAATGCCGGACGCACACAGGCAACACGCCGAGTCGTGCGCGTCCTGCCGCGCGGCCCTCGAGGAGGAACAGCTCTGGGGGCGTTTCTTCTCCGCCGCGCCGGCGCCCGCCCCTGAACGGCCGGCATGGCCGGGGGTGATCGCCAGAATCCGGGAGGAAGAAAGCCGGCGCTCGTCGCTCAGCGACGCGCTGCTGCTCTTCAGCCGGCGGCTCGCCCCGGCCTTCGTCCTGGTGGTGTTGTGTCTGGGCGGCGTAGGCCTGTGGCGTGACCTGCTGCCGGAGAACCCGGAACCGGTCCCCGCCACCGTAGCCATGCTGGAGAACGCATCGGGCCAGGAGGCGTTGTCCGCGGACGAACCCGACGCGGTGCTGATCGCGTGGGCAGGAGCTCGGAGACCATGAGACGCAAAGCCCTTATCGCAGTGGTGGGCGTGTTCCTCCTGGGGCTCATGGGAGGCGCCCTCGTCGGGCAGATCTACCCGGTCAGGCACCTGTGGGGCCGGGCCTGGCATGACGCCGGGGACGGCAAGGAGCAGCGTGGCGGCCGGCGGCACGGGTCGAGCGGCCGGTATATCCGCATGCTGCAACGGGAGCTCGACCTGACGGACCGGCAGATGGCCGAGATCGGCCCGCTGCTGGGCCAGACCCGCCGGAGCCTGTACCAGGCACGGATCCGGTCTCTCGAAGAAGCGGACCGGATCGTCCTCGAGTTCCACGGCAGGATCAGGCCCGCCCTGGACGAGGCCCAGGCGCGCAAGCTGGAGGAGCGCACCGACAACTTTCGCGAGTGGCGCAGGAAGAAACGCGAGCGCATGATCTCCCGGCTCGAATCGCTGCGCGACGGGAGTTGACGGGATCCCGGGAACCAGGGGGCGTCTAATCCTTGACACAGCGATCCGGATCGAACCACTCACACAAGAAGGAGAACGGCAAATGAAGAATCGCAAGCGCACGGCATTGATGATGGTTCCCCTGCTCCTGGTGGGGCTTTCCGGCGGCGTCGCCTGGGGCCAGCAGGGCGAAGAACGTCGGGGCGACGGTCCCCGCATCGCCCGCGCCGACGGCGAGGAGCGCCGCGGACGGCACTGGCGCGGACGCGAAGGCCGGCACGGGCGCCGCGGCCATGAAGGATCGGTCAAGCGCATGATCCGTAAGCTCGAGCTGACCGACGAGCAGGTCAAGAAGATCAAGAGCGTTCTCACGGACGCGCGAAAGAAGCGGATCGGCCTGCGCGCCGACGCCCGGGTCGCCCGCATCGAGCTCCGGGAAATGGTTTCACAGGAGACCGTGGACAAGGCCAAGATCGACGCCAAGGTGGCCGCCATCGCGAAGCTCCGGGGAGACCTGCTGCAGGCAAGGACCGACGCCGTGCTGGGAGTCCGCGAGGTCCTGACCCCCGAACAGTTGGCCAAGGCGGACGGCATGCTGGAACGCATGCTGAAGGGCAGGAAGGGCCGCGGCCGCCGGTAGGCACCCGGTTCGTCAACCATCGGATGGGGCAGCCGTGGAGGCTGCCCCATCCTTTCTTTCGGCCGGTTGTCAAAGAGCCGGCAACCCGTCTAAAGTGATTCCTGTCGCACCCGCGTCTTACAACCTCGACACTTCATGAGCACGCCCGCACCCCCACCCGCCGAGGCCCCGCCCGCGTTCGCCGCGCTCCGGAACCCGGACTTCGCATGGTTCTTCGTCGGCAACATGCTGTCGATGATGGCCGACAACATCGAGCACGTCATCAGCTACGGAATCGTCTACCAGGCGTTTCGGTCCGAGACCCTGCAGGGCTTTGCGGTCATCAGCCACTGGCTGCCCGCCCTGACCCTGTCGTGGTACTTCGGCGCGCTGGCGGACCGGTTCGACTGCCGCCGGGTCATGGAGTGGTCCCAGGCGCTGTTCATCTCGGTGAGCTTCGCCTGGGCGGTGCTGTTCTACACCGGCCGCCTGGAAATGTGGCACTCGGTGGTCCTGCTGACCCTCCACGGCTTGGCGGGCGCCCTGTGGAACCCGTCGCGCCAGCTCATGATCTACGACGTGGTGGGTCCCGAGACGCTGCAGAGCGGCATCCGGCTGCTGGCCACGGGGCGGCAGTTGGGGATCCTGTTCGGCCCTGCGGTGGGAGGCGGCATCCTGTTGTTGCTGAAACCCGCGCTGGCGCTGTGCCTCAACGCCCTCATCTACGTACCGTTGGTGATATGGTGCCGGCTGGTGCCCTACACCGGGCACGGTTCCGGACGGCGGAGCCGGGGAGGAGGCTGGTCGGAGGCGCTTTCGGCGCTGTGGGGCGCCTCGAGCAACCGGGTCCTGCTGTCCATGATCCTGCTGGTGGGTTTCTACGCCTTCTTCGTGGGCAACGCGTTCCAGGCCTTGATGCCCGCCTTCGCCCTGTCGCTCGGGGCGGGTGATTTGAGCCTGGGGTACGCGGCGCTGTTCGCCGCCAACGGCGCCGGCGCCGTCACCGGCGGCCTGTTGCTGGAAGTGCGCGGGCTGCTGAAGGCGCGCGCATCCACCGCCATGGTGCTGGCCATCCTGTGGTGCGCGGCGATGATCGCATTCGCCGCCACGTCCCAGTACGCGCTGGCGCTGCTGTTCCTGTTCACCGCCGGCATCCTCAACCTCGCCTTCCTGTCCATGGCGCAGACGCTGGTGCAGCTCGAGGCGCCGGTCAATCTGCGCGGCCGCCTGATCGGTCTCTACAACATGGCCGCCCAGGGGCTGCGGACCTTCAGCGGCATAACCGTGGGCTTTGCGGGCGCGTATATCGGCATCAGTTGGTCGCTGGGGCTCAGCACCCTGGTGGTGATGGTGATCGCCGCCGTCCTGTTGGCGATCACGGCGAGAGGAACGAAGACCCTGGAGCCCGCCGCCGGTTGAGGGGGGGTTGCGAGACCACACGAAAGGACCCAGTCCATGTCCAAACGAGTGAGCATCGAGCTGCCGGGCGTCCCGCACAACGCTCCCATTCCCATGGGAGCCAGGATCGGCAACATCGTCTACTCCTCCGGCATCTCGGGACGGGACGCCGCCACCGGTGAAATCCCGTCGGACCCCGACAGACAGGCCGAGGTGATGTTCGACAACCTCCGCAAGTTCATGGAACTGGCCGGCGGCAGCCCCGACGACATCGTGCGGATGACGGTCTACCTGAAAGAGGAAGAGTACCGGGACGCCATCAACAAACCCTGGCTCGAGATGTTCCCCGACGAGCACGACCGGCCCGCCCGCCACGCCATCAAGTCTCCCGTGCGCGGCGACATGCTGTTCCAGATCGAAGTGGTGGCGGTGCTGTAGCGGGCGCGGGCGGGTTTGAAACCCGCCTGTCACTTGACAGCACTGACATTCAGGCATGCGCTGCCGACGCCGATAGTGCCGTTATTTCCATAAGTTAATCCTAGTCTCCAGCGCCATACGCTCGGTGGGAGGACGTGGACCTGGACGCTGGGCTCTTCCGGGTAGAGGAGACCAAGACCGGCGTGCCGCTTGAGTTGCCGGTGACGCGCCAACTCGGAGAGGTCCTGGCGCGGCGGCTGGCCAACTGCGACACCGTGCGAGAAGAGAACCGCGGGTGGGTGTTCCCTACGCCGTCAAGCGCCTCGGGGCACGTGGAGGAGCTTCAGGCGCATTACGAGGCCATCGGGCGGGTGGGCGGAGCGAAGTTCTGGTTCCACGCGTTGCGCAACTGCTTCATCACAGTTGCCGAGCGGGACCTGATGCTGCCACGGTCTTTGACCAAGCGACTGGTGAACCACGCGCGGCCGGGCGACGTGACCGAGGGCTACGCCGCAGACTGGACGGTGGAGCAGCTCCGCGAGCCCGCACAACAGATCGCCGATTGCATCGACAGGCTGACGGAGGTCCACGCGCCGATAACCACGCCGACCCACCCGACTGCAGGGTAACGCGTGGTGCGTTGTTCACTACCCGCCGTTGCGCCGCCGGTCTCTGGATCTCCGTTGCCGGACGCATGTTGCCTTATTGGAACCGAGGCCGTTTTCACGTACCAAGGATATGAAAGGGGGACAGGCCAATGAACTGGCGAGAGCACATCACCGTCGATCCCGAAGTCTGCCACGGGAGAGCCTGCATTACGGGCACGCGGGTCTTGGTCGCCACCATCCTCGACAATCTGGCGGCAGGTTTGGATTCAAAGGAAATCACCAAGAGCTATCCTTCGATCAGAAAGGAGTCCGTACAGGCAGCGGTGTGCTACGCCGCGGAGTTGGCCAAGGAACGGACGGTAGCGCTATCCGAGTAGGGAACGGCTCAAGTGCGGTTCAAGCTAGACGAAAACCTCCCCGCGGAAATGGCGGATTTGTTCAATGGTGCAGGCCATGATGCGGTCACCGTTCTCGATGAGCAGCTGGGAGGTGCAAGCGATCCGGAGCTGGCGACCGTCTGTGTTCAGGAGCGCCGCGCCATCGTGACGCTCGATAGTGACTTTTCGGATATCCGAACATACCGGCCCGGCGCGTATCCGGGAATCGTCGTGTTCCGACTGGAGAATCAAGCACGCGACCATCTTCTGGAAATTGGAGCACGGTTTCTTCATCAGCTTTCCAGCGGCTCCCTCGACGGCCAACTCTGGATCGTCGAGGAATCGAGGATTCGGGTGCGCGATTGAGTAGTCCCTTCGACTCGATGCAAGAGGAGAGTTTTACTCTTTTGTTTTCAGGTAGTTACGGGCAGTGGACTGTAGGACAAAGCCTACACGGCCACGTTTGAAACCCGCCCGTCTACTTCCTGCGGCGCTAGGCGGGCGCCGGAGCGGCCGGCGGCCTGGAGAGCGCGAACCACAACGTCGCCACGGCCGCGATGGCCAGCAGCGGGATGCTGCTCAGGTTCACCCATTCCCAACCGAAGAAGTGCAACAGCGCTCCGGACGACAGCGACACCATCGCCACGAAGGCGTAGTTGATGAAGCTCATGGCGCCCTGGGTCTTGGCCCGCTCCGCCGGGTTGTAGGACGTCGTCAGGAGCGACGTGCCGCCGGTGAAGGCGAAGTTCCAGCCCACGCCGAGGAGCAGCATGGAGAGCCAGAACTCCATCACGCCCTCGCCCGACAGCGCCACCCCGATGCACAGAAGCTGCAGCACCACCCCGGTCAGGATGATCCGAACCTCGCCGAAGCGCTTGATCAGGGACCCGGTGACGAACCCCGGCGCGAACATGCCGAAGCTGTGCCAGCTTATGACGAACGCGGTGTCCGCGAACTGGAAGTCGGCCTCGACCATGGCGATGGGAATCGCCGTCATCAACAGGTTCATGACCCCTTGCCCCATGGTGGCCGCCAGGGTGGCGGCGATGAATACCGGCTGCGCCATGATCCGGGCCAGGGGACGCTGAGCGGCGGCACGTTCGCTCGGGGTGAGGTTGGGAATATTGAGGAAGATCAGCGCCAGGGCGATGAGCGCCATGAGCCCGATGAGGAACACATAGGAGCCCATGAACTCGCCCGTGGCCACGAGGTTCTCCCCGGTCTTGGCGAGGTAGGGGCCGACGAAGGCCGCCACCACGCCCCCGGCCAGCACCAGGGAGATGGCCTTGCTCTTGAACTCCTGGGGGGCGGTGTCGGCCGCGGCAAAGCGGAAGTACTGTCCGAAGGCCGCGAAGACGCCGTAGGTGAGGGCGGCGAGGCACAACAGCCAGAACCGCGACTGGAGGATGGCGACCAGGACCATGACGCCGGCGAGGGCGCCGACGCCGGCACCGATCATGAACCCGAGACGGCGTCCGGTGACGCGCATGAACATCGAGGCCGGCATGGTGGCGATGGCCGTGCCGACGATCACCAGCGCCGCCGGCGTGGTGGCCAGCGCCCTGTAGCCCATGCCCAGGGCGATGATCGGCGTGGTGGCGATGAGGAGCGTCCGCGAAGACCCGAACAGCATCTGGCAGGTGGCCAGGACGAAGACGTTCGTGCGGATGGGAGGCTCGGTGGCCATACGCGGCCTACCCTACAGCAATTCGTGAGGATGCGCCATCATGCATTCGGCGGCGACGTCAGTCGAAGACCGTAGCGGAGTAGGGCTCCACGTCGATGAAAGCCTCGATGACGCTGGGGCCGCCGAGGCTCAGGCCCCATCGGACGGCCTCCTCGAGCTGTCCGGCGTCTTCGGCGCTCCGGCACGGGACGCCGAAGTAGTGCGGGGGGGTGTCCGCCCGCGTGCCCAGCTCCACTCCGGCAAGCGGGAACTCCCGGCGCTCCTGCTTCACCTTCATGAGCCCGAGCCAGCCGTCGTTGAGCACGATGATCGGCACCGCGAGGTTGCGCCGCCGGGCCACGGCCAGCTCCCCTGCCGTCATCTGAAAGCAGCCGTCCCCCACCACACCCGCCACCGCGCGGTCGGGGTGGACCATCTTGGCGGCATAGGCGGCGGGCATGCCGAAACCCATGGACGACCAGCCGTTGGTGGCCAGCAGCGTGTGCGGCAGGTCGGTGCGCCACTGGGTGGCAATCTGATGCGTGTGGGCGCCCACGTCATAGGCCAGGATGCCGTCCGCCGGCAGGGCCGCGCGCAGGATGTCGAGCACGTGATGAGCCGCGAACCCGCTCCCTTGGGGGCGGAGCTCCCGGTCCAGTCCGCTCCGGTGGGCTTCCCACTCTTCCGGCGTCCAGTCGTTGGCGGCAGGCGGCAAGTCCTCCCACCGCCGCAGGGCCCGATCGAGATCACCGCCACGGTTGAAGGCGAAACGCACGCGGGGGTCCGGCTCCGCGGGCATGGTGCTCACATGGAACACCGGGGTCTCCCCTACCCACTCCTCGTAGTTGATCTCGATGGGGTCGTAGCCGACCGCGATGATCAGGTCGGCCCGGTCGAGCATCCGCTGCACGTCGGTGCGGCGGGCGCGCCCGATGACCCCGGCCCAGTTGGGGTGGCTCTCCGGGAGAAAACCCTTGGCGTGCAGGGTCGCGACGAACGGGACGTGATGCCGCTCGATGAAGCGCAGGAGCGAATCCGTGGCCGCGCAACGGGTAAAGGTCAGTCCAGTGATAACCAGCGGCCGCCGCGCGCGGGACAGCGCCTCGGCGAGGGCGGCTCGGGCCTCCTCCGAAACGTCCTCCAACGCCGGCGCCGAGGCGGGTGCCGGGGCCTCGCCCACACACGGCGCCACTCCCACGTCCTCGGGCAGGTCGAGGTGCACCGGGCCGGGCGGCTCCGCGGTGGCCACGGCCACGGCTTCCGCCAACCGGTCCGGCACGTCGTCCACACCCAGGGCGAAGGTGGCCTTGGTGAGGGGCCGGAAGAGCGCGTTGTGGTCGATGCGCATCTGGATCCTGCGCCGGAGCCAGGGGCTGGACACGTTGCAGGTGAAGGCCAGCACCGGCGCGCAGTCCAGCCAGGCACAGCCCACGCCGGTGGTGAGGTTGGTGGCGCCCGGCCCCACGGTGGCGGCGCAGACGCCGGGGACGCCGGTGAGTTGGCCCACGGTGGTGGCCATGAAACCCGCGGACGTCTCGCTGGCCGTCAGCACGAACTCCACCGGGCTCCGGCCCAGGGCTTCGATGAGCGGCAGCACCGGACCGCTGGGGATGCCGAAGACCCAGCGGACTCCCGCCTGCTCCAACATGCGGACAATGGTTTCGACGTTGGTCATATCGTCAGGTTCCGACCCGGACGGGGTCCAGCGCATCCTGGAGGGAGCGGATCATGGACAGCACGGTCAGACGCCCGGTGCGCGGGTTCTCGGTGGGGACATTCTCGATGTGCATGGTCAGGCGGCCGAACTCGCCCTCGGCCTCGACATCATGACAGTTGCGCTCGAGCCCCGGCACCGCCAGTATCCGTATCCGCGTGCGGTCCGGCCCCAGGCCCGCCAGGCTCACGGCCGCGGACACGTTGACGTTGGCCGGAAACGCCCGGCAGGCTTCCCGCGCCGTGCCGGAGAAGATTTCCTTCGGCTCGGTCAAACCGGCCAGCGAAATCTCGTTCTCCACGAGATAGGGAGCGCCTTCCAGGCCGTGGGGCGGTTTTCGCGTGGTGATGGTGACGTGGGCCACCTCTCCGGCGCACGCCGACTTGATGCCGTCGAGCGCCGCGATGGCGCCGGAAGGCAGCAGCAGCCGGCAGCCGGTCTCGCGCGCCCGCTCGATGACCTCGGGATGGTCCAGCAGCGCGCCGACGCTGATGACCATGAGGTCCTTGCCGGCGTCGAACACCCGGCGCGCCAGATCCGGCACCGCCGCGCCCCCGGCCGCTTCCACCACGATGTCAGCGCGGGCGGCGACTTCGTCCAGGGTCAAGAACGGGACCGCCGTCTCCAGGCTCTCGAGGAACTCTCTGCACGAGCTTTCCGTGCGGCTGGTGACGCAGGCGCCGGCAGCAATGGCTCCTGAATCGATGGCCCTCAACAGGCCCTTCCCGATGGCTCCACAGCCCACGATACCGATGGTCTTCATGAGTTGCCTCCCTGATGGCCAACCGACTGCCTGCCCTATAGCAGCCCCGAGGCCACGGTTTCAACACGGCATCCCCGCAGCGCTCCGTCCCGGCCCCCCTCCCCTCCTGGATTCCGGGTCAAGCCCGGAATGACGGGAGCCTGTTTTGCGGATCGGGCCGAGAAGGGCGCGTCCGGCCTCCTCGGCGAACCCGGAATGACGGAGAAAATCGATGTTGCGAATAACATTTCGAAATATTACAAACGCCGCTCCGAGTGTGGTATGGATGGCGTGACTTGAAAGTGCCGCCAAAGATGCCCGGTAACGGCGCTCGGGAATGGCGCCGCGCCAGAACGAAACAGGGAGGACAGCACGATGAGACTTCTCAGGCTTTCAATTGTTGCATTCGCCATTGCAGGCTTCGTGGCGTCAACCGCCGGCACGGCCATGGCCGCCGGCAAGTTGACCCTGTACTGCAGCCCGCAGATCGAGTGGTGCCAGCTCATGGTCAAGGAGTTCGAGAAGGCCACCGGCATCAAGGTCGCCATGACGCGGAAAAGCTCCGGTGAAACCTTCGCCCAGATCAAGGCGGAACGCCGCAATCCAAAGGGCGATGTCTGGTGGGGAGGAACCGGCGACCCGCACCTGCAGGCGGCCGAGGAAGGCCTGACCCAAGAGTACAAGTCGCCGCGATTGGGCGAGCTTCAGGACTGGGCGCGGCGACAGGCCGAGCAGTCCGGCTACAAGACGGTGGGCATCTATGCCGGCGCACTCGGCGCCGGTTACAACAGCGAGTTGCTGGCCAAGCACAAGCTGACGGCGCCGAAATGCTGGGCGGACCTGACCAAGCCCGCGTTCAAGGGACACGTCCAGATGGCCAATCCCAACTCCTCCGGCACCGCCTACACCACGCTGGCCACCATCATCCAGGTCTTCGGCGAGGAGAAGGGCTTCGAGTTCATGAAGGCCCTGCACAAGAACATCAACCAGTACACCAAGTCGGGCTCGGCCCCGATCAAGGCGTCGGCCCGGGGTGAGACCACCGTCGGCATCGTCTTCCAGCACGACGCGGTGACCCAGGCGGTCAAGGGCTTCCCCATCAAGATCGTCTCGCCCTGCGAGGGTACCGGCTATGAGATCGGCTCGGTGAGCATCATCAAGGGCGGCCGCAATCCGGAAAGCGCCAAGAAGTGGGTGGACTTCGCCCTGGATCCGAAGATCCAGACCATGGCGGCGCAAGCCAAGGCGTACCAGGTGCCGTCGAACTCCAAGGCCACACCGCCGCCCCAGGCCCCCGACCTGAGCCAGATCAAGCTGATCGACTACGACTTCAAGAAGTACGGATCGTCCGCCGAGCGGCGGAGGCTGCTGAAGAAGTGGGACGACGACGTCTCCACGCTGCCGCGTTGAACGTCTGACCCGACAGGTTGATGAATCGGCCCGCCGCGCTTTGGCTTGCCGTGGGATGGGGCGGCTTCGCGCTCCTCCCCTGGTACGGCGTGGAGGACGGGCTCTGGTCCTTCGCCTGGCTGTTCGACTACCCGGCCGGAGCCGATGCGGCTCCGGCCCTGCTCCAGGTCCTACTGTTCGGCCGCTGGTGGCTGGCGCCGATGGTGCTGCCACTGGCGGCGCCTCTGGTGGTGCTGTGGCGCCGGCGCTCGGACCCGCTCTTCTCCACGGTCCTGCTGACGGCGGGCAGCTTCGGCACGGTCTGTTTCCTGGTCCAGGGCTTCGCCATCGGCCTCGGCGGCTGGGAATACGCCACTCTGGAAGCATTCTTCGGGCCCCTGGCCGATCGCCAGTTCGGCATGGGCTACGGCGCCCTTCTGGTATCGGCCTCTTTTCTCTTCCTGTTCGCGCAAGGCATCGCCGCCCGCGGGGCGATCAACGGCGACGGCTTCGTGGTCGGCTCCATCGCCCTGGTCATGGCGCTGGTGGCCGCCTTCATCTTCTTCCCGGTGGTCCGCATCCTGGCCAGCGCCTTCCAGGACAACGACTACAACTTCGTGCCCTACCTCTTCGTCGAGAAGCTGTTCAGCCGGGACATCTGGGGCGTGGGCTGTCTCACCGCCAACGTCAACTGCGGCGTGGCCTGGAACTCCCTGTTTATGGCCATCGTGGTCGGCGTGAGCACGACGGTCCTGGGACTGGCTTTCGCCCTGTTGGCGACGCGTACCGGTTTCCGGGCCAAAAGACTGCTGCGCCTCCTTAGCGTCTTGCCGATCATCACCCCGCCCTTCGTCATCGGCCTCGCCATCATCCTGCTGTTCGGCGCTTCGGGCACGGTGACTCAGGCCATCGAGGCGATTACCGGCACGACGCCGGGACGCTACATCTATGGCCTGCCTGGCATCTGGCTTGCCCAGACGCTGGCCTTCACCCCCATCGCCTTCCTGGTTTTGATCGGCGTGGTCGAAGGGGTCAGTCCCTCGATGGAAGAAGCCTCGCAGACCCTGCGCGCCAGCAACTGGCGCACCTTCACCACCGTCTCGTTGCCGCTGATGCGCCCGGGCCTGGCGAACGCGTTCCTCGTAGGCTTCATCGAAAGCCTGGCCGACTTCGGCAACCCTCTGGTCCTGGGCGGCAACTTCGACGTGTTGTCGACATCCATCTTCTTTGCCATCGTCGGCGCCCAGAACGACCAGGGACGGGCCGCGGTCCTGGCCATCATTCTGCTGGCCTTCACCTTGACCGCGTTCTGGGCCCAACATCGCTGGCTGGGACACAAATCGTATGCCACCGTCACCGGCAAGGGCGATGCCGGACTGCACGTCGCCCTGCCCAGGCGGGTGACATGGCTGGTCTACGGTTCGGCCCTCCCATGGGCCGGTCTTACCGCGGTGATCTACTTCATGATCATGTTCGGCGGCTTCGTGGAACTCTGGGGCCGGGACCACAGCCTCACGCTGCGACACTACATCGACGCCTTCTCCATCACCACCGGGGCCGGCGGACTGGTGTGGTCGGGCGCCGCCTGGAACTCGTTCTGGACGACCATCTATATCTCTCTTGTCTCCGCGCCCCTGACCGCGGCGGTGGGGCTGCTCACCGCCTGGCTGCTGATCCGCCAGAAGTTCGCGGGCCAGGAGGCGTTCGAGTTCGGCACCATGTTGAGCTTCGCGATACCCGGCACCGTCATCGGCGTCGGGTACATCCTGGCGTTCAACGTGCCGCCCATCGAGCTCACGGGCACGGGCATCATACTGGTCATCTGCTTCATCTTCCGGAACATGCCGGTGGGCGTCCGCGCCGGCATCGCCGCCATGACACAGATCGACAAGAGTCTGGACGAGGCCTCGCTCACCCTGGGCGCCAGCTCCTTCGCCACCGTCCGCAAGGTGGTGCTGCCGCTGCTTCGCCCGGCGGTGATCGCCGCCCTGGTCTTCAGCTTCGTCCGCGCCATGACGGCCATCAGCGCGGTGATCTTTCTGGTCAGCGCCAATTACGATATGGCCACATCCTACATCATCGGCCGGGTGGAGAACGGCGACTACGGCCTCTCCATCGCCTACAGCTCGGTCCTGATCGTGGTCATGGTGGTGGTCATCCTGCTGATACAGCTAGTGGTGGGCCAACGCCGCATCGGACGCCGGGATGAAGCCGTGAACGTCGCCTTTGGCGCGGGAGGAGCGGTGGGATGAGCATCAAGGGACAGGCCGCCGCGGTGCGATTCGACGGCGTGAGCAAGCACTATGGCCCCGTGGTCGCCGTCAACCGGATCTCCTTCGAGGTCCAGGCCGGGGACTTGGTGACCCTGCTGGGGCCCAGCGGCTGCGGCAAGACGACGACCCTCAGGCTCATCGCCGGCCTGGAGATGCCCACCTCGGGCAGCGTGTTCATCGGCGGCGACGACGTTTCCCGCCTGCCGGCCAGCGCGCGGGACGTCTCCATGGTGTTTCAGTCCTACGCCCTGTTTCCGCACATGACGGTGTTCGAAAACGTCTCTTACGGCCTCTCGGTGAGCGGCGTCGCCAAAGCCGAGACTCGGGACCGCGCCGAGGAAGGCTTGAAGCTGGTGGGTCTTTCCGGCTACGGCGAGCGTCTGCCCAGCGAGCTTTCCGGCGGCCAGCAGCAGCGGGTCGCGGTGGCCCGCGCCCTGGTCCTGGAACCCACGGTGCTGTTGTTCGACGAGCCGCTGTCCAACCTCGACGCCAAGCTGCGGCGGCGGGTCCGCGAGGAAATCCGGGAGCTGCAGCAGAGCCTCGGCTTGACCACCGTCTACGTCACCCACGACCAGGAGGAAGCCCTGGCGGTGTCGGACCGCATCATCGTGATGCGCAACGCGGAGATCGCCCAGGAAGGCGTGCCGAACGAGCTCTACGAAGCTCCCCGCGACACCTTCGTCGCCGACTTCATCGGCGATGCCAACGTCATCGACGCCGAGCTGGTGCAGCGCGACGGGGACTACGCAACCGTCCGCGTGGGCGGCCACGTCGATCTGCGGCTGCCGCACCGGGATCTGCCGGCCGGACCCGTGAGGATCGCCGTGCGCCCCGAGGCCATCGGCCTGGAAGCGAGCGAGGAGGAGGCGGGTCTCACCGGGACGGTGACGCAGAGCACCTACGTCGGCAACCACGTGGAGTACACCCTCGATACCGGTCTCGGCGAAATGTTCGTGGCGGACTACCAGTACGATGCGTTGATCCCTGCCGGCTCCCGCGTCCAGATCGCCTTTCGCGACCGTGGCGTCACGCTGCTTGAGAATCAGACCTAGACCGATTCGAACCGAACGGATCCGCGCGCCGGGTTTCACCGATATGGATGACCAAGGATCGGCCCGCCGTTTTCAGGCGGCCAAAGACATCGCACACGAGGCGGGCCGGGCGGCGCTGGCCTATTTCCGCAATCCGGACGCGCTGGAGGTAATCTCCAAGGGCAGGCAGGACTTTGTCAGTCAGGCCGATTTCGCCGTTGAGACGCTCATCCGAGAGCGCCTTCGAGGACTCTTTCCGGAAGACGGCTTTCTGGGCGAGGAAGGCGGGGCGGTCATCGACAACGAGGATTCCGGCGGCATCTGGGTGGTCGATCCCATCGACGGAACCACCAATTTCATCAATCGCGTGCCGGTCTGGTGCGTCTCCATCGCCTACGTGCGGCAGGACCGTATCGACATGGGGGTCATCTACGACCCGAACGCCGACGAGCTGTTCGCGGCGCGCCGCGGCCACGGCGCTTTCTGCGGCCAGACGCGGATCTCCACCAGCACCGCGGACAGCCTGACCCAGGGCACCGTCGGCGTAGGCTATTCGAGCCGCACGTCAGGCAAGACGGCGGCTGACAGCATCCGCCGGCTGTTGGACGCGGGCGGAATCTACCAGCGTAATGGCTCCGGCGCGCTGATGTTGGCCTATGTCGGCGCCGGGCGTCTGCTCGGCTACCTCGAAGCCCACATCAACTCCTGGGATTGCCTGGCCGGAATACTGCTGGTTCAAGAGGCCGGAGGCTGGACCAACGATTTTCTCGCCAACGACGGCCTGCTGCGCGGCAACCCTGTCATCGCCGCCGCTCCCGGCGTCGCGGACGCCGTGCGCGCGGTCGCCGGCTTCGACCCGCGGACACGCCGGAAGGCCCGGAACCGGATGAAGTAAGGGACGCCGGGACAGGACACTAGACTGAACTAGAAGCGCATCTGGTACAGCATCCAGTACACGGCCACGCCCGTGGCCGACACGTAGATCCACAGCGGCAGGGTCCAGCGGGCGATGGCGCGGTGTCTGTCGAAACGTTCGCTCAGCGCCCGCACGACGGTGACCACGACCAGCGGCACGATGGCCGTGGCCAGGACCGTGTGGGACACCAGGACGGCGAAGTAGACCATCCGGATCCAGCCCTGCCCCTGGAAGCGGACGGAACCGACGCTGAAGTGGTAGACGAGGTACGAGATCAGAAACAGCCCGGAACTGCCCAGCGCGGCCAGCATGCACCGTTTATGAGCCGCGACGTAGCCCTGCCGGATGAACCAGTAGCCGGTGAGAAGCAGAATCGCACTGACCGAGTTGAGCAGCGCGTTCAGGTGAGGGAGCGACGTGACCGGGATCAATGGAGGCGTTGACGTTTCAGGAACGGCGCTTTTACGGGCCCGCCAAGGGCGAAAGGCGCGCGAAAAGGGCGTTCTCGGTGCGGCCCGAGGGCGGGCGGGGAACGGTCTCGAACCCGCGCCGCTCAGGCCCTCGGTACCGCGCCGGGGTCAGGCCAGCTCCGGAATCAGCATCAAGATCAGGAAGACGCAGAGAATCGCCGGGATGATCGCGATCCACCAGATCACCACCTTCTCGAACTTGAGGTGCATGAAGTAGATGGCCACCAGCGCGGCCTTCACCGATGCCAACAGCACGAGTCCGGCGGCGATCATGAGCTGGGGTATCGGCAGGTAGATGATCCCCACCTCCACCACCGTGAGGACGAAGAGCCAGCCGAATACCGCGATGTAGTTGGGCTCCGCGTGTGCTTCGTTATGGGCTGTTGTATCTGCCATGGATGCTCTCCCGTATCCTACAAGAGGTAGACGAAGGTAAAGATCAGGATCCACACGAGGTCGACGAAGTGCCAGTAGAGACCGGCGATCTCCACCACCGACGCGTTGGCCTGGGTGATGCGGCCGGTGAGGCCGCCCACCATGATCACCGCCAGGTAGACGACGCCGCCGAACACGTGCATGCCGTGAAAGCCGGTCATGATGTAGAAGGTGTCGCCGAACACCGGCGAGCCGTACTTGTTCGCGGTGATGGTCACGCCCTTATGGATGAGATGGGTCCATTCGTAAGCCTGGCACGCCAGGAAAAACGTCCCTCCGAGGATCGTGAGCAGCATGAACTTGCGGAACTCCTGCATGTTCCCGCGCTTGATGCCGGAAAGGGCCAGCACCATCGTCACGCTGCTGCAGATCAGCAAGAACGTCATGAACGCCGTCAGGTTGATGCCCAGCACTTCCGCCGGCACCGGCCAGTCGGCCGCGGCAATACGCATGATGCCGAAGGTCACGATGAGGGTCCCGAAGGTCATCGCGTCGCCGCAGAGGAAGATCCACATTCCCAGCTTGCCCCAGCTTTCCGGGGTGAGTGGAGACTCCGCGGGCTCTCGATGTAACGTCGCTGCCTCGCTCATCTAACATTCTCCTTTTCTGACGATATGAAGCCGGGCCTGCCTGCCCTCGCGCGCCCTGTGCGCGCGCGTGTAACGATAGATGATCCAGCCCACGCAACAGGCCATGGTGGCGTAGGGCATGGCCATCAGAAACACCACGGTCCAGTTGAAGGCCTCGGCGATCCGCTCGGTCTCGGCCGCGAACCCCCGTGGAGTCCGGGGCGCGAAAACGATGGCCGCGGCGGCTGTCATTCCCGCCGCCCGCGCCACGAGTCGGTTGTCCGTCGAGGCTTTGCTCATGCGCGCGCCTTCAGTACAGGTAAACGAGTCCGTAGAGCACCGGCCACAGCGCCACCACGAACATCCAGTACATGGCACACAACTCGACTCCCGCCGTTTGGTCCGAAGCGTAGCTTCCCTGCCGCGCCAGGGACCACACCACACCCACCCACACCAGCGCTCCGAGAACGTGAAGTCCGTGCAACCCGATCAGGGCGTAGAACGTGGAGCCGTACAGGCCGCTCCGCATGGTCAACCCGAACCCGATCAACCGCACCCATTCGTAGCCCTGGATGCAGAGGAACAACGCGCCCAGGACAGCGGTGGCCAGCAGCCAGCCGGAAAGCCGCAAACGGTCCCGCAGCCTCGCGGCCAGCGACGCCCGGTGCATGGCAAGGCCGCTGCAGAGCAGCACCACCGTGTTGAACCCCGTGATCCACACCGGCAACCGCGGCTGGGCCGGCGGGGGCCAGACCTCGCTGCTCAGGCGCAGCACCAGGAACGCGCCGATGAGGCCGGCGAAGAACATCACCTCCGCGCCGATGAACATCATCAGCCCGAGCCTCGCGTTGCTGATCACCGGCTCCGCTTGCGACGGCGGCGGCGGACCGCCCCCGAAGGCCGACGCGTGTGCCAGCGTCTCCACGCCGTCGCCGCTCAAGCTCCTCGCCGTCGCTTCCCTTGTCATCCGTACCTTCCACGCCTTCCGTCAATACACGACCAGAAAGACCACCGTCGCCACGATGTAGCTGACCGCCACCGCGGCGATCACCAGTCCCAGGCGGCCGTTCCTCCGTCGATTCCGGCTGTCCGCGATTGATTCCATATCAGATCGGTATCCTGTCCAGGGCCATGGCGACGAACAGCAGCGGCAGGTAGAACAGCGAGGCGAAGAGCAAATGACGCGCGCTGTTCACTGATCTCAAGGCTGCGAGCCTCACCGCGTAAACCAGAAACCCGGCTCCCAACAGGATGGCCGCGACGTAGTAGATCTCCCCGGCGAAACCCGTGAGCGTCGGCATCAGGCTCACCACCAGCAACGCCAGGCAATGGCTCACGGCCTGCCGGCCGGTGCTCTTCCCCTCCTTGTCCAGCACGGGCAGGAAGCGAATGCCGGCACACATGAAATCGTCGCGGTAGAGCCGCGCGATGGCCAGGTTGTGGGGTATCTGCCAGAGGTAGAGGATCCCGAACAGGATCGCGGCCTCCAGGCCCAGGGTTCCCTGTGCGGCGGTCCAGCCGATGACCGGCGGTAGCGCTCCGGGCACCGCGCCGATAAGGCTGCACAGAGAGGACTTCTGCTTGAACGGCGTATACAGGAACAGATAGGTGACGGAGATGATGGCGGTCAGAAGCGCGCTGAGTACGTTTACGGCCAGCAGCAGCAGCAGCAGACCGGAGGCCACCAGGCTGGCTCCGAACAGAACGCACTCCAGTGGCTGCACCCTCCCCTCGGGGATCGGGCGGTGCCGCGTGCGCTCCATCGCCGCATCGATGTCACGTTCGAGAGACTGATTCAGAGCCAGGGTGCCCCCCGCGGCAAGGGCGGTGCCGAGCACCGTGTTGAAGAGCACGAGGTAGTCCGGCAAGGGCTCCGAGCCCATGTAGTAACCCACCAGGGTGGTCATAAGGACCATCAGCACGAGCCGCGGCTTGGTGAGCTCGAGATAGTCGAGCAGCTTTCGGCCGTGGGCGGAGCCGACGGCAACCGTTTCGGTTCGCATGGTCACGCGGTAGCCCTCTCGGAAACGATCCCGTCCACCGCCGGGAGGCGGCCCGGGCCCAGAACGCGGAAAGCCCACAGCGTCATCACCACGCTCAACGCGAGCATGAGCGCCCCGGTCACCACGTGGGCGGAGGTGACGGCGACGATCACGCCCGGCTGCCACATCGCTCCAAACGACAGGAAGCGCGCCGCGTAGGAGCCGGCCCCCAGCGCGAGCTGCACCGCCAGGAACAGCCCCAGAAACAGCGATAGCGTCCTGAACACGGGCACCCGGTCACCGAGTTGGAGCGCCTTCACCACCAACAGGCCGGTCTGGAGCGCCACCACCAGCGCCATCAGCACGTGAAGCGCAACAGCCGTGCCGGTATGGCGGATGACCGCTCCCAGCAGGCTCTGCATATAGATCAACAGCGTCGTGGCGAGACAGAACCACTGGAACATCGTCCAGCCCCCGGCCGCCGGCTCCGGCCGCGCCTCTGCCCATGCTCGGGAAGTGAACAGCGCCATGGCCACGATGAGGCCGAAGAACGCCTGGGCCAGTACGGCGTGGACGATGGCGAAGTCCTGTTCCAGCCACACCACCCGAAGCCCCCCGACCACACCCTGAACCGTCACCAGCAGCAACGCCGCAGCGCCCAGCCAGCGAACCCACGCGCGCGGCTCCCGCAGCCAGAGGCACACCGCCAGCACCAGGGTGAGAAACCCGACACCGGAGGCCACCAGGCGGTGGCTGTGCTCGTAGAACACGCCGCCCACCATCCCTGCCCAAGGGAACAGGAACATGTTGTGGCCAAAGGTGGTGGGCCAATCCGGCACCGCGAGGCCCGCGCCCTTGCTCGTGACCAGGGCGCCCACGAACAACAGAAACAGGGTGGTCCCGGCGGTGGTCAGCGCCAACCGATGGAGCCAGGCGTCGGCCATCCCCGTGTACCCCTAGTGACCCGTGGCGGCAGCGGCGCCGAGCGGCCGATCCTGAGGCAGCCAGTCCTCCTCGACCCCCGGAACGCTGTATTCGTACGGGCCGCGATAGACCTGCGGCGTGGTTGCGAAGTTGCCGTGGGGCGGCGGCGAGGGCGCCGACCACTCCAGCGTGTTGGCTTCCCAAGGGTTCTCGGACGCCTTCTCGCCGGCGAAGAGGCTCCAGACGAAGTTCACGATGAACGGTATCTGGGAGATCGCGAGAAGGAACGCGCTGATGGTGATGAACACGTTCATGTCGCCGAACTGTTCCAGGTACTCGTATTGCATGGGGTTGTAGATCCGGCGCATGTGACCGCCCACCCCCAGAAAATGCATGGGGAAGAAGGTCAGGTTGAAGAATATGTACGTGCCGATGAAATGCACGATGCCCCACGTGCTGCTCATCATGCGGCCGAACATCTTCGGGAACCAGAAGTAGATGGCGGCGAACATGGCGAAGATGATCCCCGCCACCACGTAGTGGAAGTGCGCCACGATGAAGTAGGTGTCGTGGATGAAAATGTCCACCGGGGTGGACGCCATGAAGATGCCGCTGAGGCCGCCGATGAGGAAGTTGGAGACGAAGCCGATGGCGAACAGCAACGGCACCGTGAAGCGGATGGACCCGCCCCACAGCGTACCCAGCCAGTTGAACGTCTTGATGGCCGAGGGAACCGCGATGACCATGGTGGTGAGCATGAAGGCGGTCCCCAGCAGCGGATTCATGCCGCTGAGAAACATGTGATGACCCCACACGATCCAGGAGAGGAACGCGATGGCGATCATCGAATAGGCCATGGCCCGGTAACCGAAGATCGGCTTGCGCGAGAAGACCGACAGGATATCGGAGGTCACTCCCATGGCCGGGAGCACCAGAATGTAGACCTCGGGATGGCCGAAGAACCAGAACAGGTGCTGCCACAGGAGCGGCATGCCGCCCGCGGGCAGGAAGAAGTTGGTGGCGAAAACCCGGTCGAAGAAGAGCATGCCCAGGGCCGCGGTGAGGACCGGCAGCGCCAGCAGCAGCAGGATGGCGGTGATGAACAGGGACCAGATCGAGAGCGGCATGCGGAAGTAGGTCATGCCCGGCGCTCTCATGTTGATGACGGTGGTGATGTAGTTGATGGAGCCCATCAGCGACGAGAAGGCCAGCACGAAAAGGCTCAGGACCCACAGGTTGATGCCCCAGTTGACCCCGGTGAACACGGCGTCTCCGGCAAGCGGCGTATAGGACGTCCATCCCCCGGCCGCGGCGCCGCCGACGACGAAGAAGCTCGCCACCATGATCACGCCGGCCACCGCTCCCACCCAGAACGACAGCATGTTGAGCAACGGGAACGCCATGTCCTTGGCGCCGATCATGATGGGGATCAGGAAGTTGCCGAAGCAGCCCACCATGACGGGCATCACCACGAAGAAGATCATGATGGTGGCGTGCATGGTGAACAGCATGTTGTAGGTGTTCGGCGGGATGATCCCCTCGTACATGGTGGGCTCGGGCACCCAGCCCAGCCCTGGGACCTCGGTTTCCGGCCACGCGAGCTGCCAGCGGATCAGCATGGCGAGCGTGCCGCCGATGATCAGCATGAACAGGCCCAGAAAGAGAAACTGCCGGCCGATCATCTTGTGATCGGTGGAGAAGACGTAGTGAGACCAGAACCCCGCGGGCTCGTGGTGTCCGTGATCGGCGTGCGCCGATGCCGCTGCTTCGCTCATCCTTGATGTTCCTCCTCCGCCGTCAGGGACGCGCCCCCCTCGCGAGGCGCCGTCCGCGGATGGGCGGGATCAGCCCTGGTTTTCCTTGAGGAATTTCTCGTAGTCTTCCGGGGTGTGGACGAACACCCAGCCGAGCATGCCCGAGTGACCGAAGCCGCACAGCTCCGCGCAGGGAAGCTCGTACTTGCCCGGCTTGGTGACCTCGAACCACACCAGGATGTTCCGTCCGGGAACGGCGTCCTGCTTGACCCGGAAGTTGGGCACGAAGAAACTGTGAATGACGTCCGACGCCTGGAGCTGCACATGCACGACCTTGTCCACGGGGACGTGCACCTCGTTCTCGATCTTGATGTCGTCCTTGGTGCCCAGCTTGCCGTCGGGACCGGGATGGAACACATCCCAGTTGAACTGCTTGCCGACGACCCTCACTTCATATTCGGCAGGCGGGGCGTAGATCTTGATCTCTCCCCAGGTGGAGATGCTCATGAAGGAGATCAGGAGGAAGATCACCGCGGGAACCACCGTCCAGGTGATCTCGAGGGCCGTGTTGCCGTGTGAATAGACGGCCTTTCGGCCCGGCCTCTGCCGGTACATGATGAGGAACGCGACCATCAGGACCGTGACGAGGATCAGCGCGGCAGCGGTGATGTAGTAGATAAGGTAGAAGAGGTAGTCGATCTGACCACCATAGGTCGACACGTTCTCTGGCAACCAGCTCATCATGGCGAGTTCGAAACCCTCCTCGTGGAATTCGCTCTTTGCTAACACAAGTGTCGTGGCGTATCAAGGGTGACTCCGTCCGTGGTAAACCCTGAAAGATTCGCCAAGTAGCAGCGACCGGCGCGGTCCGATATAAACGTGCCGAGGCACCCCAGGGTGTCCGGCGGCCTCTCTCGGGCCGGGAAGGAAATGCCGTTGCAGACTCTCCTGCCGTGGGTGCACATCCTCTCCTTCAGCGTGTGGGTGGGCGCCAACCTGTTCGTCCTTGGCATGCTGTGGCCGGCCACCCGTGCGCTCATGCCTGACGAAAGGGCCGGGTTCATGCGCCGGGCCGCCGGCTGCCTGAACGCGGTCGTCGCGACAGCGGCCCCCCTGGCCGTGCTGTCGGGCTTCGGCGGGTTCTGGCTGCAGGGAACGGCGCCGGGCTCCGGCGCCTTCTTCGTCCTGGCGGCCAAGACGCTGTTGACGGCCGTGATGGCGCTCAACCACGGGCTCCAGGCGTTCCGGTACCACGCCTGCCCGGAGGATCCACTCGACGGCCGCAACCCATGGATGCGCCTGCTGGTGACCAACGCGGTCCTGGGCGTCGCCGTGCTGCTCCTGGGACTCGCTCTGCGCCGGGTGGCCCCGTGACCGGCGGGCAGGAGAGGTCCCGACGGTCTCCAACGCAAGAGGAAAGGCTATCGTCATGAAACAACTCATCGAACACGCGCTGATCGTCACCATGAACGAACGGGACGAGGTGATCGAGGACGGATCCCTGGTCGTCGACGGCAATCGCCTGCGGTACGTCGGCCCCGCGTCCGGCTGTCCCGGGGAAGACTTTGACCGGGTCATCGACGGTGGCCGCTTCATCGCGATTCCGGGACTCGTGGACGCCCACAACCATTCGCCGGCCAACATCTTCCGCGGCTTGATGCCGGCGCGTCCGCTGGAGATCTGGCGCGCCTACTGGCGGGCCGCCCTGCGGGCCTGCGGCGATGAGCTGTTCTACGTCAGCGCCCTGCTTGGCGGCATGGAGATGCTCAAGACCGGATGCACCACGAACCTCGACCATTTCTTCGGCAACCAGAACAGCCGCTACACCGGCGCCGGCGAGGCGATCCGCGCCATGCGGGACCTGGGGTTGCGGCACATCGTGCCCCTTACCGTCACCGACCGCCCCTACGAGGCCACGATACCTCTGAATGCGGCAAGGGGAGAGACCGGCGACGAAGTGAGCCGGATGACCCAGGCCGAGACCAAGGAAACCCGGGGCTGGCTCGACGAGATCGAAGCCTTCATGGACGAGTTGCACGACCCGGACCGGTTGACGACCTGCTGCCCCGGACCCTCCGCGGTACAGCGATGCACCGATGAGCTGCTGCTGGGCGCCGCCGCCATCTCCGAACGCTGGAACGTTCCGCTGCACATCCACCTGGCCGAGACCAAGTCCCAGTCCCTGATGGGGCCGAAACTCTACGGGACGTCCCTGTTGAAGCACCTGGACGAGCTGGGGGTGGTGAAGCCCAACCTTTCCACCGCGCACTCGTTGTGGATCGAGCCGGAGGACGTGGAGATCATCGTGGAACGGGGCGCGACGCCGGTGCACAACCCCGCCAGCAACCTTCGCCTGGGCAGCGGCCTCGCGCCGATACCCGACTTCCTGGCGGCGGGCGGGCGGGTGGCCCTGGGAGCCGACGGCGCCTGCTCCAACGACAGCCAGAACATGTTCGACGCCATGCGGCTGGCCGCGTTGATCCACAACACCCGCGACCACGACTTCAACCACTGGATCACCGCCCGCCAGGCCCTCTCCATGACCACCCGCTGGGGCGCCCGGGCCTTCGGCATCGACTGCGGCGTGCTGGAGCCGGGCCGCCTCGCCGACATCGCGCTGCTGAAACGGGACACCCCTGCGTTCACGCCGCTGAACGACGTCATCACTCAACTCGTGCTCTGCGAAAACGGCAGCTCCGTGGACACGGTGCTGGTGAACGGAGAGGTGGTGGTGGAAGGAGGCCGGCTCACGAAAATGGACGAGGCCGAGATCCTGGCCGAGGTCAACCGCCTCTATGACCCGTTACGGCCCGCGATCGAAAAGGAAATGCAGGACGCCGCCGTGATGGAACCGCCCCTGGCCGAAATGTACTTCAGGGTATTCGGGTGATGGTCTCGGGTGTGTCCAGGGAATGACTTCAGTGTGACAGCGGCGTGGGGGGCGTCCGCCACCGCCTTCCGAATCATTCGTCCTCGTACTGTTCCTTCAGCTTCGCCACCACCGTCGGGTCCGCCAGGGTGGTGGTGTCCCCCAGCGCCTTGCCGTCGGCGATGTCGCGCAGGAGCCGGCGCATGATCTTGCCGCTCCGGGTCTTGGGCAGCTCGGCGGCGTAGTAGAGCTCGTCCGGCCGGGCGATGGCGCCGATCTTCTTGGCGACGTGGCCGCGTAGCTCGTCGACCAGCTCCGGCGTGTTGTCGACGCCGGCTATGAGCGAGACGAAGGCGCAGATGCCCTGCCCCTTCACCTCGTGCTGCTTGCCGATGACCGCGGCCTCCGCCACCGCCTGGTGGTCCACCAAGGCGCTCTCCACCTCCATGGTGCTGATGCGGTGCCCGGAGACGTTCATGACGTCGTCCACCCGGCCCAGGAGCCAGAAGTAGCCGTCCTGGTCGCGCTTGGCGCCGTCGCCGGCGAAGTACATGCCCGGGAAGCGGCTCCAGTAGGTCTCCACGTACCGGTCGGGATCGTTGAACACGGTGCGCAGCATGGCCGGCCAGGGCCGCTTCAGCACCAGGTAGCCGCCGCCCCCCAGGGGCACCGAATTGCCCTGCTCGTCCACGACGTCCGCCTCGACGCCCGGGAACGGCTTGGTGGCGGACGCGGGCTTCAGCGTGGTGACGCCCGGGAACGGGGTGATCAGCGGGTGCCCCGTCTCGGTCTGCCACCAGGTGTCCATGATCGGGCATTTCTCCTGGCCGATGTGCTCGTGGTACCACATCCAGGCCTCGGGATTGATGGGTTCGCCCACGGAACCCAGGAGCCGCAGGCTGCTCAGGTCGTGGGCGGCGGGAAACTCGGTTCCCCAGCGCATGAAGGTGCGGATGGCCGTGGGCGCGGTGTGGAAGATGGTCACGCCGTATTTCTCCACCATGCGCCACAGGCGGTCCTTGTCCGGCCAGTCGGGCGAACCCTCGTACATCACCTGGGTGACGCCGTTGGCCATGGGCCCGTACACGATGTGCGTGTGGCCGGTGACCCAGCCGATATCCGCGGCGCACCAGAAGACGTCGTCCTCCTTCATGTCGAAGACCCACTTGTTGGCAAGGTAGACGCCGAGGAGGTAGCCGGCGGTGGTGTGGACGATGCCCTTGGGCTTGCCGGTGGTGCCGCTGGTGTAGAGGCTGAAGAGCATGTCCTCGCTGTCCATCTGCTCCGGCTCGCACCACAGCGCAGCATCGGCCATGAGATCATGCCACCAGTGGTCCCTGCCCTCCTTCATGGTGGCGCCGGACTCGCTGCCCACGCGCTCCACCACCACCACGTTCTCGATGGAGGGTGAGCTGTCGACGGCCTCGTCCGCGTTTTTCTTCAAGGGAACGATCGTACCCCGCCGGTAGCCGCCGTCGCCGGTGACCAGCACCTTGGCCGAGGCGTCGTTGATGCGGTCGCTGAGGGACTCGGCGCTGAAGCCGCCGAACACGACGCTGTGCACCGCGCCGATGCGGTTGCACGCGTGCATGGCGATCAGGAGTTCCGGCACCATGCCCAGGTAGAGGGCGACGCGGTCGCCTTTCCGCACTCCGAGACCCTTCAGCACGTTGGCGAACTTGTTCACCTCGCGCCAGACGTCGCGGTAGGTCAGCACGCGTTCGTCTCCGGGTTCTCCCTCCCAGATGATGGCGGCCTTGTTCTTGCGCGCCGTCTTCACGTGCCGGTCGAGGCAGTTGTAGGAGACGTTGAGCTTGCCGCCGATGAACCACTTGGCCCACGGGCAGTCCCACTCCAGCACCTTGTCCCAGGTCTTGAACCAGTCAAGCTGCTGCGCCTGCTCGGCCCAGAACGCCTCCGGGTCCTTATCGGCCTTTTCCCACACCGCGGGGTCGTTGAGGTTTCCGGACTGCTTGAACTCGTCCGGCGGCGGGAAGGTCCTTCCCTCTTCCAACAGGACTTCGATTGCGTCGTCTGCCATGGTCGCCTCCTTAACGAACGCAGCGTGTCACCGCGCCAGCGGCGTGATCTTCGGTCGTTGATTGCACAGGTTGGTGAATATTATGAAACACCGGGCCGGTTGGCAATACCGGTTTTCTGCCTTGACGACCGCGCCGCCCTGCAGGCTAAACGGCCTCCAGCAAGACCACCGCCGTGGCTGCGATAGCCTTTTCCTCGCCGATGGGACCGAGGCCTTCCATGGTGCCCGCCTTCAGGTTGACGACGGACTCGGGCACCTCCAGCAACTCGGCCATGCGAGCCCGGACCGCGCCGAAGTGCGGCGCCAGCCGGGGCCGCTGCGCGATGACGGTGACGTCGGCGTTGACGATGCCGAAACCGGCCTCGCGCATGAGGCCGACGACATGACCGAGAAGGCTCGTGCTCGAGGCCTCCTCGAATTCGGGATCCGTGTCCGGAAAGTGGGTTCCGATGTCGCCCTTGCCAATGGCTCCGAGCAGGGCGTTCATGAGGGCATGCAGCAGCACATCCGCGTCGGAATGGCCCGACAGGCCGGTTTCGTGCGGTATCTCGACACCGCCGAGAATCAGTTTCCGCCGGGCCACGAGCCGGTGGATGTCGAAGCCCTGGCCAACCCTGTAGCCTGCGCTCAGAAGCCCATCTCCTTTTGCCCAAGCCGCGCCCGGTGATCGAGCAGGATCGCGGGGGCGTAGCTGCCCTTCCGCAGCAACGTCTGGTCCTCGCGCGCGACGACGAGCGCCTGGGCCAGGGACAACGAGCGCAGCACTCCGGAGCTCTGCGTCCCGGTGCTGGACGCCAGAAGCCGCCCGTTCTCCTGCTCCAGGCGGCACCGCACGAACTCCTTGAGCCCCGGCGCCGTCTTGACGTCGTGGGCCATCTTCGCGCGCACCACCGGCATGAAGAGGTCCTCGTGCCCCATCATCCTGAGCAAGGCCGGGCGAACGTAGAGGATGAACGAAACCAGCGACGAGACAGGATTGCCGGGCAGTCCGAACACCGGCCTCCGACCCATCCGGCCGAAGGCCATGGGATGGCCGGGCCGCTGGGCGACCTTCCAGAAGAGCATGCTCACGCCGGCATCGGCAAGAGCGTCCTTCACGTAGTCGTAGTCGCCCATGGAGACGCCGCCCGAGGTGATCACCGCGTCACAGGCCAACGCCTTCCCGAAGGCGCTCGCCAGACGCCGGCGGCTGTCGCCCACGACTCCGAAGGACCTGGGGACGGCGCCGATCTCCCGAACCGCGGAAGACAGGGTATAGCCGTTGCTGTTGACGACCTTTCCCCGGGCCGGCCTGTCCTCGATGCCGATGAGTTCGTCGCCGGTGGCGACGATGGCCACCACGGGACGCCGCCGCACGCGCACCGTGGCCTTGCCGATGGATGCCATGAGCCCGATGTCCGCGGCTGCCAGCACCCTACCCGGTTCCAGCACCACCTGACCCTTCCGGATGTCCTCGCCGGACGGCCGGATATGACTGCCCCTGGCGTCGGTGCGGAACACCGAAACGCGGTCTCCGCATGTTTCGGTGTACTCGACCCGGACGATGGCGTCGGCTCCGCCCGGAACCGGCGCACCCGTCATGATCCTGATGGCGGTGCCTGGCAGCACGCGTTTGCGGGACACCCCGCCGGCGGCCACCTCGGCCCGTACCTCCAGGGAAACCGGCGCGTCGGACGAGGCTCCGTCCACGTCATCCCAGCGTACGGCGAAACCGTCCATGGCGAATTGGCGAAGGCCGGGACGTCCCGGCCCGAGCGGACATCCTCGCAGAGGACCCGTCCCAGGGCTTCGGCCACCCCGACCTTCTCCGACGACAGCGGCGAGACCGACCCAAGGACGAGCCCCACCGCCTGATTCACGGTGGTCATGCGACTTATCATCACTCGAACACACGCAACAATCAAGGAACCGCCGAACCCAGGTGCATTCAAAGCCCTGCCGCTGAACCGGCCCGCATGTTGACGAAGGGACGAATGCTCGAAAAAAAAGGCCCGATCTCGAAAGATCGGGCCTTTGAAAAATCCCGGCAGCTTCCTACTCTCCCATGAGGGGACCCCATAGTACCATCGGCGCTAGAGGGCTTAACGACCGTGTTCGGGATGGGAACGGGTGTGACACCTCCGCTATTGCCACCGAGAAAATCTGGAAGACGCTCCCGCTCGGGGTGCGGTCTTGTCCGTTAACCTTGAAGTTCAAAATGACAAACAAACTGCCAAGCCAGGCTGACAAACTGAAGAAGGTAAAAACTGCAGAGTAGCATTGGTGAATATGGTCAAGCCTCACGGCCAATTAGTACCGGTAAGCTTCAACCATTACTGGCCTTCCACATCCGGCCTATCAACCTCCTAGTCTAGAAGGGGCCTTCAGGGGTCTTACGACCCGGGATACTTAATCTTAGGGTGGGCTTCCCGCTTATATGCTTTCAGCGGTTATCCCTTCCGCACGTAGCTACCCGGCGATGCGGCTGGCGCCACAACCGGAACACTAGAGGTGCGTCCATCCCGGTCCTCTCGTACTAGGGATAGCTCCCTTCAGGTATCCTCCGCCCACGGCGGATAGGGACCGAACTGTCTCACGACGTTCTGAACCCAGCTCGCGTGCCACTTTAATCGGCGAACAGCCGAACCCTTGGGACCTACTTCAGCCCCAGGATGTGACGAGCCGACATCGAGGTGCCAAACACCCCCGTCGATGTGAACTCTTGGGGGGTATAAGCCTGTTATCCCCGGCGTACCTTTTATCCGTTGAGCGATGGCCCTTCCATGCGGGACCACCGGATCACTATGACCTGCTTTCGCACCTGCTCGAGATGTCTCTCTCGCAGTCAAGCCGGCTTTTGCCATTACACTCGACGGCTGGTTTCCACTCAGCCTGAGCCGACCTTCGCGCGCCTCCGTTACATTTTGGGAGGCGACCGCCCCAGTCAAACTACCCACCATGCAATGTCCCCTGACTGGATTACAGCCACGGGTTAGAACCCAAGATGAGTAAGGGTGGTATTTCAAGGATGGCTCCACGAAGGCTAGCGCCCCCGCTTCAAAGCCTCCCACCTATCCTACACATACTGACCCTAGATCCAATGCAAAGTTGCAGTAAAGGTGCACAGGGTCTTTCCGTCCTGCCGCGGGTACCCGGTATCTTCACCGAGATTGCAATTTCGCTGAGTCCCTGGTCGAGACAGCGGGGAAATCGTTACGCCATTCGTGCAGGTCGGAACTTACCCGACAAGGAATTTCGCTACCTTAGGACCGTTATAGTTACGGCCGCCGTTTACCGGGGCTTCGGTTCCTGGCTTCGCCTGCCGAAGCAGACTGACTAGTCCCCTTAACCTTCCGGCACCGGGCAGGCGTCAGGCCCTATACATCGTCTTGCGACTTAGCAGAGCCCTGTGTTTTTGGTAAACAGTCGCTACCCCCTGCTCTCTGCGACCCAGCGCCGCTCATCCCGCGAAGGGAATCACCGCGCCGGGCACACCTTCTTCCGAAGTTACGGTGTCAATTTGCCGAGTTCCTTAACCAGGGTTCTCTCAAGCGCCTTGGTATACTCTACCCATCTACCTGAGTCGGTTTGCGGTACGGTCACCCGCGCTACTCGCTACGAGGCTTTTCTTGGAAGCATGGGATTAACCACTTTGCGTCCCTTGCGGGACTCGTCGTCACCTCTCAGCGTTTGGTATAGTCCACCGGATTTGCCTAGCGGACCCGCCTACGGGCTTAAACCGGGATATCCAACACCCGGATGGTCTACCCTTCTCCGTCCCCCCTTCGCTGATAACGCAGCACAGGTGGTGCAGGAATATTAACCTGCTTCCCATTACCTACGCCTTTCGGCCTCGGCTTAGGGACCGACTAACCCTGGGAAGATTAACTTTACCCAGGAAACCTTAGATTTACGGCGAATAGGTTTCTCACCTATTTTATCGCTACTTAGGTCTGCATAATCACTTCCAGGACCTCCAGTAATCCTTACGGTTTACCTTCACAGGCGACTGGAACGCTCCCCTACCGCTCATGGAGATCCGAAGACCTCCACGAACCCGCAGCTTCGGTAATAAGCTTAGCCCCGTTATATCTTCGGCGCAGACCCACTCGACCAGTGAGCTGTTACGCTTTCTTTAAAGGATGGCTGCTTCTAAGCCAACCTCCTGGTTGTCTGGGCGTTTCTACATCCTTTCCCACTTAGCTTATATTTGGGGACCTTAGCTGGCGGTCTGGGTTGTTTCCCTCTCGTCCACGGAACTTATCTCCCGCAGACTGACTCCCGTGATTCGGCAAGGCGGCATTCGGAGTTTGGTTGGGGTTGGTACACCGTTAAGCGCCCTAGCCCATTCAGTAGCTCTACCTCCGCCCGCTAGACACGAGGCTATACCTAAATATATTTCGGGGAGAACCAGCTATCACGGAATTTGATTAGCCTTTCACTCCAACCCACAGCTCATCCGAA